>NZ_JBFTSX010000001.1:0-1022101 GCF_056400265.1 Pseudomonas sp. 01L34 | reverse complement strand
GTCAGGGTTGGCTCCGTGCCAGTGGTGCTGATGCTCGGTCCGTCGTCCTTGAACACCAGGTTCTGTCCAATATTCAGGGTCGTATGAGCGCTGTCGCCATCCTTGTCGGTGATGGTTGCGGTCAGGGTCACCAGATTGTCCGAGGTCAGACTGGTCGAATCGTCCGGATTGGTTGGGTCTGGATGTACTACGGCCCGTTGCTGGTCGAGAGTGACGTCACCGTTGGCGGCGACACTGACGGTGAACACCAGCAGGTTGGTGGTGGCGGTGCGGCCTTCGACCACGGTGCCGTTGAGCGACAGGTTGACGGCCTCACCGGTGGCCGTATCGGTCAGTCCGGAGGCACCGGCTACCACGCCCAGCGCATAAGTCAGCGTGCCCGCACCGTCAGCGCCAAATGCCGAGCTGAAGTTAGCCGCGAAGCTCTGGGTGGCGTCGGTGGTCAGTACCGTTTCATCGACCGTCAGGGTTGGCTCCGTGCCAGTGCTGCTGATGCTCGGTCCGTCGTCCTTGAACACCAGGTTCTGCCCGATGTTCAGCGTGGCATGGGCACTGTCGCCGTCCTTGTCGGTGATGGTGGCGGTCAGCGTCACCAGGTTGTCCGAGGTCAGACTGGTCGAATCGTCCGGATTGGTTGGGTCTGGATGTACTACGGCCCGTTGCTGGTCGAGAGTGACGTCACCGTTGGCGGCCACACTGACAGTGAACACCAGCAGGTTGGTGATGGCGGTGCGGCCTTCGACCACGGTGCCGTTGAGCGACAGGTTGACGGCTTCACCGGTGGCCGTATCCGTCAGCCCGGAACCGCCTGCTACTACGCCTAGGGCATAGGTCAATGTGCCCGCGCCATCAGCGCCAAACGCCGAGCTGAAGTTGGCGGCGAAGTTCTGGGTGGCGTCGGTGGTCAGTACCGTTTCGTCAACCGTCAGGGTTGGCTCCGTGCCGGTGCTGCTGATGCTTGGCCCGTCATCCTTGAACACCAGGTTCTGCCCGATGTTCAGCGTGGCATGGGCACTGTCGCCGTCCTTGTCGGTGATGGTGGCCGTCAGGGTCACCAGATTGTCCGAGGTCAGCGTCTTCGAATCATCCGGATTGGTCGCGTCGGGATGCACCACGGCGCGGATCTGGTCGAGGGTGACGTCACCGTTGGCGGCGACACTGACAGTGAACACCAGCAGGTTGGTGATGGCGGTGCGGCCTTCGACCACGGTGCCGTTGAGCGATAGGTTGACGGCCTCACCGGTGGCCGTATCCGTCAGCCCGGAACCGCCTGCTACTACGCCTAGGGCATAGGTCAATGTGCCCGCGCCATCGGCGCCAAACGCCGAGCTGAAGTTGGCGGCAAAGTTCTGGGTGGCGTCGGTGGTCAGTACTGTTTCATCGACCGTCAGCGTGGGTTCCGTTCCGGTCGCACTGACGCTCGGCCCGTCGTCTTCGAAGATCATCTTGGAGCCGATTTCGGCGGTCGCGCTAGAGGCTTGGCGCAGCGAGAAGCCGCCGATATCAAAATCGGCGTGGTTATCGCCTCTGGCGTCGAGGGCCGCGCCGTTCTCGACGAGCACGCGGTTGTGATCCGATGTCGTGGTGTATTCAATCTGGTAGCCGGCTTTAACGCCGGTAATGGTCGCAACCCCACCCGTGATGCTGATGGTGATGGTCGGATCATTCACCGAACCGTCGGAATTTTCGATCACCAGCCCGGTACTATTGTTGATGACTTGAACATTGGTGATGGCAACCGGCGTGTCATTCGCATAGCCGTTGACGAAATTCGCGCCAGGTTCAGCTGCGGTGTTGAATGCGCTGACTTTTACCACGGCACTCTTGCCGCTTTGCAACTGCACGATGTCGAAATTGGCCGATGTCGTGTTGTAGACGCTGGTAAAGTCGATGTTGGACTCAACATCGGCTTCGGTCTGACTGAGGTTGGGAACGGTCACATCCTGCCGGGCACCGGTGACGAACGAAAAGCGGATGCCTTCCTGTTCCGTAATCATCTGGTTGTTGGTACCGATGGTGGTCGGCCCACCGCCCTGGCTGGTATTGATCGTGTCGCCAGTGTTTATCTTGGCGCCGCTTGACTCGTCTGCGGGGTCCTTGCCGGTGGCGATGATGGTGGGATCGGTGATCCGCATGACACCACCATCATTGACAACGGTCGGGTTCGCTTTCGTGAACATCAGGAAGAGGTTCTGACCGGAGGGCGCACCGGCCAGGCTGAATCCCAGGTCCTGAGTGACTCCGATGAACACCTTATCCTGCAGATTGAGCGAATCATCGGGGTTCGTTGCATCTGGATGCTTGAGCGGTTGGTACTCCACGGTCCAGATCTTGCCGCCCGAGACCGGTGATCCGGTTTCTTCGATATAGCCAGCGAACACTATCGCGCCGGCTGGGCCCCCGGCGCGGCCCACCACGATGTTATTATTGCTCGTATCCGTATAGAGAAGGATGCTGGTGCCATCGAGGGTATCCAGTCCGCTATCCAGGCCATTGAGCGGTGCGCCAGTGCTGTCGACGAAGCGGATATCGGTAACCCCGGACGCGTTGGTGAGGGTGAATGCATTGCTGCCGGTGTTGCCCGCGGCACCTGTATAGCCGCTCAAGGCCGCACCCGTTGCGGTACCTGCACCCAGTGCGGTCAAACGGGTAGAGAAGGCCGAGGGCAGAGACGCCAGCAGAATGTCGTTGTCGTCAGCGTCTCCCGCGGGGCTTGGCGTGGCGGTGAGGTTCTGCAGCCCGGCCGTTTCGTCCAGCGTAACGTTTGCGCCGGGCGTCACGCTCAGGGCGTTGGCTGTAATCGACGTTAAGTTGAGGGAGGTCGGATCGCTCGTTAGCGATGAGTTTTGCTCGCGAATAGTCATGACGTTCTCCTGAGCAATTACGGTCATCGAGGCCTGACCATTGACCTCTACAACTATGACTAAGCGCTGGAGATTGAACATTGGCCGATACTCCCATGCGGGATAGGAGTTTCGGCCTAGCTGTCCTCGTTGGTGGCCTGCTGCATGTCGTTCTCGTTGTTTTCTGCCGTGTTTAAGCCTTGTGGTGTTTGAGAGCCCACAGCGAATTCGATCCGTGCCGATCTCATTTTGGCACTGCAAAAACAATGCGAGGGTGGTTTTCGCCACCCTCGCATTCTTTTACGCGCACGCGCTGCCTCAGGCGCTGCCATGGACAATGTCGGTATTCAGAACATCAACCCCGACCAAGGTGATGGTCGTGATTTGTCCGCCCGTTTCGGCAATCGTCACGACGCTGTTGGCACCGCTGTTGTCGATCGACTGCACAACGGCGCTCTGGTCGCCGTTGAGCACCAGCGTGTCGCGCAGCCCTGCGCTCGCATCGAAGCCGGTGATCTGGTACTTGTTCTGGGTGAGTGACAAATCGACGTTGAAGGCATCCCGCTCACCGCTTGTGCCCACCAGCGTGAAGTCGAAGGTGGCGCCCAAGTCGTTGGCGAACAGGTTGGCGTCGAAACCACTCGTCGCCGAGTCCCCATCCTTGTCCGTCAGCGTCGCGTTGAATGCCAGCTTGATATCGCTGGCCAGGCTTTCGGTCGGCTGAATGAACTCGATCACCGGGATCTTGACATCGCCTCGGCCCATCGTGAGCTGAACCGCGTCAATCAACTTCGTGCCTTGTTGCTGAACGAGGAAGGACACCTGTCCGCCGGCCTCCGGTGTCACGGTGTTCACCTCGATCAGGTTCGAGAACGTGCCATCCTCGTAGTAGGCCCTGTAGTACAGGTCTTCGGTTGCCGTGTTGTAACCTCCCACGGAGTTATCGATGAAGATCTTCATGCCCGCCAGCAGGGTCTCCGGATTGATCACGAAACTTTCATCGGCAGCGCTGATGGCCACCAGGTTGTCTCCCTGGAGAATGTTATTGCCGACGCCGATGCCGGACGTGCTGACGTTCATGGCAGCCGGGTCGATGTACGAGGGCAGGGGGGTGGTCTGTAGCTGGGCTTCGGTGGGGTCGGGTTTCCCGACCCCGATGCCGGTCAGGATGTCCGAAGTCGACGCCGTCGCCTTCGCGGAAAAGAACACAATCTCCTCGGATGGCGAAGGAATGGTCGGCGGATTCTGCGGTGGGATCAACAATGTGCGCACTGGATCCGGGCCGCCGGCACTGAGTGAGCCGTCGGCACTGCTCAGCACGATCTGCGAACTGAAGCCTTGCACCAGATCCAGTGTATAGGTGCCATTGGTATAGGCGGTCAGCGTGTAGTCGACGCTGGTATTCGCGGTGGCGGCGTTGTTGTCGAAATCACCGGTCAACGTGCCTGCGAAATGGTAGGCGCCATTGACGTCCGGTGAGGGCGACTGCTCGGTGAGCGTGCCGGTCCCGGTGGTGGTCGTGTTGTCTGGCCGGACGAGGGTGAACTGGTTATTCACCAACGAAATATCCAGCCCGGTTGCCCCCAGCCCGTCGGCTCCGTTTGAATGATCCCAGTACCCTTGTTGTGGAAGGATGCTACCGGTCCCGATCAGGTTGCCGAAGGCAAGTGTAGGGCCATCGTCCTTGAACACCAGGTTCTGGCCGATGTTCAGGGTGGCCTGGGCGCTGTCGCCGTCCCCATCGGTCTTGGTCGCTATCAGCGTCACCAGGTTGTCCGCCGACAGCGTCGTCGAATCATCGGGATTGCTGGCGTTGGGATGCACCACCGCGCGGAGTTGGTCGAGGGTGACGTCGCCATTGGCGGCGACGCTGGCCGTGAACACCAGCAAGTTGCTGGTGGCCGTGCGGCCTTCGACCACGCCGCCGTTGAGCGACAGGTTCACCGCCTGGCCGCTGGCCGTGTCGGTCAGCCCGGAGGCCCCCACCACCACGCCCAGCGCATAGGTCAACGTGCCCGCACCGTCGGCGCCAAACGCCGAACTGAAGTTGGCGGCAAAGCTCTTGGTATCGTTGGTTGCCAGCACCGTTTCGTCCACCGTCAACGTAGGCTCCGTGCCGGTGGTGCTGATACTCGGACCGTCGTCCTTGAATACCAGGTTTTGTCCGATGTTCAGGCTTGCCTGGGCGCTGTCGCCGTCCTTGTCGGTGATGGTTGCCGTCAGGGTCACCAGATTGTCCGCGGTCAGGGTCTTCGAATCATCGGGATTGCTGGTGTTGGGATGCACCACGGCGCGGATCTGGTCGAGGGTGACCTCACCGTTGGCGGCGACGCTAGCGGTGAACACCAGCAGGTTGGTGGTGGCCGTGCGGCCTTCCACCACGCCGCCGTTAACCGACAAGTTCACTGCCTCACCGGTGGCCGTATCGGTCAGCCCGGAGGCACCCACCACCACGCCCAGTGCGTAGGTCAGCGTACCCGCACCGTCGGCGCCAAACGCCGAACTGAAGTTGGCGGCGAAGCTCTTGGTATCGTTGGTCGCCAGTACCGTTTCGTCGACTGTCAGCGTTGGCTCGGTGCCGGTGGTGCTGATGCTGGGGGCGTCATCCTTGAACACCAGGTTCTGCCCGATATTGAGGGTGGCATGGACGCTGTCGCCGTCCCCATCGGTCTTGGTCGCCGTCAGCGTCACCAGGCTGTCCGAGGTCAGGGTCTTCGAATCATCGGGATTGGTCGCGTCGGGATGCACCACGGCGCGGATCTGGTCGAGGGTGACGTCGCCATTGGCGGCGACGCTGACGGTGAACACCAGCAGGTTGCTGGTGGCCGTGCGACCTTCGACCACGGTGCCGTTGAGCGACAGGTTGACTGCCTCACCGGTGGCCGTGTCGGTCAGCCCGGAGCCACCCGCGACCACGCCCAGGGCATAGGTCAGCGTGCCCGCACCGTCAGCGCCAAACGCCGAGGTGAAGTTGGCGGCAAAGCTCTTGGTATCGTTGGTCGCCAGTACCGTTTCGTCCACCGTCAGGGTCGGTTCCGTGCCGGTGGTGCTGATGCTCGGCCCATCATCCTCGAAGATCATCTTGGAGCCGATTTCGGCGGTTGAGGTGCTGGACTGCAGCACCTTGAAGCCGCCAATGTCGAAGTCAGCATGCGTCTTGTCGCCGTTCTTGTCGGTCAGCAACCCGGCGTTCTCGATCATCACGCGGTTGTGGTCGGTCGCCGTGCTGTAGGTGATCTGCGAGTCGGTCGGAACACCGGTGATCAGCACCGTGCCGTCGGCGTTGTAGGTGATGACGGCGCCGCTGACGGTGGCGCCCGCGAACGTCTTGACGGTGACACTGCCGTTGATGATCGCGACCTTTTCGGTGCTGTCGTTGGCGTAGCTGTTGACGAAGTTGACACCGCTCTGCGACCCGCTGACGTTGTCGGCGTTCTTGACGGCGGTGAGCAAGAGCTTCGCGGTGGTGCCGCCGGTCTCCTGCACGATCTTGAAGGTCGCGGAGCGGGCGCCGAAGTACTGGGTGAAGTCGATGTTCTGTTCGACACCCGCTTCGCCCGGGCTCAGGTTGGGGACTGTGAAGTCCGCCTTGGCACCGGTGACGAAGCTGAAGCGCAGGCCTTCCTGTTCGGTGATCGCCTGGTTGTTGGTGCCCAGGGTTGTGCTGCCGCCGCCCTGGCTGCTGTTGACCGTGTCGGCGCTGGTGATGGCAGCACTGCTTGCCGACTGATCCAGTGGATCCCTGCCGGTGACGACGATCGAGACACCGGGAATCCGACCGTTCGCATCGGCCGTCGCGCCCGCGGTCGTGAACATCAGGAACAACTGCTGGCCCGACGGCGCTTTGTCCAGACTGAATTCCGCGTCCTGACCGGCGCCGATGAACACCTTGTTCAGCAGATTGACCGCATCGTCGGGGTTCGTCGCATCTGGATGCTTGAGCGGTTGGTACTCCACGGTCCAGATCTTGCCGCCCGACAGCGGCGACCCGGTTTCTTCGATATAGGCTGCGAACACGATTGCGCCGGTTGCGCTCCCGGCTCGGCCCACCAGGATGTTGTCGTTGCTCGTATCCGTATAGAGAAGGATGCTGGTGCCATCGAGGGTGTCCAGTCCGCTGTCCACACCATTGAGCAGTGCGCCAGTGCTGTCGACGAAGCTGACGTTGGTAATGGTTGCTCCGGGGTCAGCGCTGACGCTGAACGCATTGCTGCCGGTATTGCCCACGGCGCCGGTATAGCCACTCAAGGCCGCACCCATTGCGGTACCTGCCCCCAGTGCGGTCAAACGGGTAGAGAAAGTCGAGGGCAGGGAGGCCAGCAAAATGTCATTGTCGTCAGCGTCTCCCGCGGGGCTTGGCGTGGCGGTGCTGTTTTGCAACCCGGCCGTTTCGTCCAGCGTAACGCTCGCGCCAGAGGTCACAACGCTGAGAGCGTTGACCACTGAGTCGAGGGTCGGAATGTATAGGGGGGTCGGATCGCCCGTTAGCGATGAATTTTGCTCGCCGGTAGCCATGACTTTCTCCAGAGCAATTGCGGTCATCGAGGCCTGACCGTTGACCTTTGGTCGCAACTATGGAGAAGCGCCGGGGAATGCGCATCGTCCGAAACTCCCACGCGGAGTGGGAGTTTCAGACTACTTGGGAGGGGAAAGGGGAGGAGGGCGCGAAGGAGTAGCGTCGCATATTACGTTTGTGAATGAGCACAAGACGGCGGCGTTCTAAGGCCGCCCAGGCGTTAACCGTGGGCGCGCCGAGCTGAGTTTGAGTCAGCTCGGTCGGCCGGGATCACGCAATGACACGGGTATGCCGCCAGCGTCATTCAAATCTAATCCTTGTTCATGGAGGCAGGCGAACTCATGAGCTGGTTCCTCCCCGCCGAATCACGATGGGCTGCTCGATCAGCCGCAGTTCGAGCTCGCCCGAGGCCGGTACGAAGCGCGGGCCAGTGCTTTCAGGCGTTGCCCGCAACCTCCAGGTGCGCTGCACCTTCGCCAGTTTGGCGACTCCCGACGCCACGGACCAGCGCCGGCAGACCTTCTCCAGTTTGAGCGGGTAGATGGTGAGTTGGTCGCCGTTGAAGTGCATGCGCAGAAAGCATTTGTGGTCGGCGATGCGTTGCGAGGAAAAAACCACTTCGCTATGTAGCCCCCATAAAGTGTTGGCCATGACCATCCAGGCACCGAATAGCAGGCCTCCCAAACTACCACCGAGCACCAGTGTCCCCACCAGGAACAACAAGACCTGGAGCAGGTTTTCTACCTCGAACTGCAAGTAGTGGATGTTGATACGGCCCATGAGCCACAGCAGCCCGATCGCCAGTCCCAGGTGAAGCAACCCGTGAACGGCCCCGACGCCATAGGCAAGCTTTCGGGTGCGTTTGACCCCGGCGGCTGAGAGCACTGCGCAGCCCAGCACAATGGTCACGGCGAGCATCACCGACGAAGGACTGTGTGCCAGGACCAGGACCAGCTGTCGCCATACCTCGCGCAGGTTGGGAATAGAGGCTTCGAGGCCAGACAATACCTCGACCAGGCTGCGATTATCGCGCGCCGGATGGGGCACCTTGCTGGCGCTTTCTACCATCCAGTCGAACAGCAAGTACAAGATCGCCAGCATGCCGCAGAACGAGAGGTTGTGGGTGGGTAGCCGCCATGCCCGGTTACGCAGCTGCTCGGAGGTTTTTTTATCCGGGTAGGTTGCCGCCAGCTCGTAGTGCTGCGGCGTTCCGCCGACGCTGATCGGCTCCGGCGGATCTGGAAGTTGATGAGTGCCATGCAGGAAGGCGCCACCGCCTCCGCAGGTGATGCGTTGCGGTGCCTGGCTGCCGGCTTTTGGCTGGTAGCGCGCGTAGTGGTGCGAGTCTCCGGCCAGGACCACCGCCAAGTGGTCACCCAAGAGCTGTTCGATCTCGCGCAGACTGCTGAAGCGCAGGGTCTGGGTCTCGATCGAGGGCAGGGTCTTGCGCCCCACGCGTGCGAGTCGTTCGGCCTCATCCACCCAGCTCGGCTCGGGTGTACAGAGGATCACGCGGTCGCCTGGCTGCAGTTTGGCGCGCATCTCTTCGAAGTACTGCTTCTGCTGTCGGTCGATCATCGACTCCAATTGCAGGTCCAGGCCCCAGATCCACCAGCCATTGGGCAGCTGCAGCACGTAGTAACTGGTGTGTTGACGGGTTTCCCAGCCGCCGATGGGCTTCTGCTCGCAAAACAGTTGGGAGAACCCGCGCAGGCCGTCATACCAATCGTGGTTGCCGGGCGTCGCCACTATCCACGGTGCACCTGGCTGCGGCACGGGCTGGTCCTGCTCATTCGGGCGTACCTTGGGGACCGGCGCGGGAAAGGCAGCGCGGAAGGGATCGAGGAAGCGGGTGCGATAGCCGGATTGGGCCGGTGTAGGGTAGACCTGATCGCCGCCGAGCAGCAGCACGTCGCCGCGCGGCAGCGTGAGCTTCGGCAACTTGACATCCTGGCTGACGCACAGCGCCATGGAATAGGTGGAGTCCCAGCCATCGCCGGTATCCGCCAGATAGTCGATCCACACGTCACCGTCGGCAGCCACCTGGATGGGCGGGTTAGAGTCCCGGGGGTTGAGCATGGCCAACACATCGCGTGGGTCTGCGAAGGCACCCATGGTGGTGGCCGCGGCCGATTGCATGCCCGTGCGCATGAGCTGAAACGGGCCTAACCAGTTGACCATCGACTCCTGGGTGTAGAGCTCGATGCGGCTATTGGTCGTGGAAGATTGGGTGGCGTGGGTCATGGCGAGGAGCGCAGAGTGCCCCTCTTCAAAGTGTCCCTCTCCAGGGCGGAACTCAATCGATTGCTCCTTCATCGCCTAGCCTCCATTGCTGTAAAGAGTCCGGGTACATCAGGTGGGGTTTGACTTCTTGTCGGTTGATTCAGAATAGGTCAGTTATGCGATAACCGCCGGTTCATGGCAAGACGATAAAAACGATGGACCCGCCAGTATGACGGGTCCGGAAGGGGGATCAGAGTGTCGGCAACTGCCCGATGCGACCCATCATCTCGGTCACGATCTGCAGGTCCAGCAGGAACTGGTCGACGGTCTTGAACTCGTTGTCGTTGTGGCCGGTGTATTTGAGCTCGGGCCTTGCCAAGCCGAACTGCACACCGTTGGGCAGCTCATGGACCGAAGTGGCGCCGGCTGAGGTACCGAACTTGTGTTCCATGCCAAGGTTCTCGCTGGCCACCGCCAACAGTGCCTTGACCCATTCACCTTCGGGGTTGCGGTACATCGGCTCGGCGATCTTGTAGTCGAAAGCCACTGCAATGTGAGTCTTCTTGCTCCAGGCACCCAGCCTTTCGGCTATTTCAGCCTTGAGCGCTTCCGGGGACTTGCCCTTCGGCACGCGCAGGTTGACCGCAAGCTTGAAGGCTTTTTCATCCATCCCGACATAGGTCAGGGAGGTGGTCAGCGGCCCCATGAAGGCATCGGAAAAACCGACCCCCAACTTGCCGCCCAGGTAGTCCAGTCCCCAGTTGTCGACGGCATAACGGGCGGCGTCGGTAATGTGGTTGCGCTTGAGCGCGACCTTGCCGTCGAGGCTGTTGATGAAGCCCAGCATCCGTGCCACCGGATTGATGCCTGACTCGGGCTCGGAGGAGTGGGCGGAAACGCCGGTGACCGTGAGCTTGACGTCCTTGCCGACGACCTTGGCGGTCACCTCGAAGTTGCCGCCATTGCGCTTGGCATAATCGCTACCTGCCTTCTGCAGGCTGGCGGCCAGTTCGGCGGGCTTGTCAGTCACAAGGGTAGCGACCGACGTTGACGGAATCTGGTTGGTTGCCAGGCCGCCCGTCATTGAGGTGATTTCGACGCCCTTGCCCTGAGCGCTCCGCAGGGCAAAGTTCGCCATGACGGTGCCATAGCCTTTCTCGGCAATCACCACCGGGTAGCCGCCATCCAGCGCCAGGTTGTAGTTGGGTGTCGGGTTGTGTTCGAAGTAATAGGGGATGGCGTCGCCGGTGGTTTCCTCGGTGGTGTCTACCAGCAGCTT
Source organism: Pseudomonas sp. 01L34 (assembly GCF_056400265.1). Classification (NCBI taxonomy): domain Bacteria; kingdom Pseudomonadati; phylum Pseudomonadota; class Gammaproteobacteria; order Pseudomonadales; family Pseudomonadaceae; genus Pseudomonas; species Pseudomonas sp. 01L34. The sequence continues at coordinate 1,011,240 of NZ_JBFTSX010000001.1, read as the reverse complement.
GAAATGGCGAGCCAGCGGCAGCTTCTCTTCCTTGATGATCTTCATGGCGTAGAGCGCGACCACGATGCCGTTTTTGTCATCCTCGGTGCCTCGGCCATACATACGGTCGCCGACCAGGGTGACCTTGAACGGGTCGAGGCGGGTGCCGTCTTTCAAGACCCAGTTCTCCGGCGTCACGGGCACCACATCGGCATGTGCGTGAATGCCCACGATTTCGTCGCCAGCCCCTTCGAGGGATATTTCATAGACTCGGTTGTCGATATTGCGAAAGTTCAGGTTGAAGGCCTGGGCCAGGCCCTTGAGCTTGTCGCCGATCTTGATGAATTCAGGGTTGTCGTGTTGGGCCACGCCGTCCACGCGGAAGGTCGGGATGGCCACCAGTTCGCGCAAGGTCTCGGTAGCAGCGTTGCCGTACTTCACCCGCGCATAGAGGCCAAGCAGGCGATGAATCTCGTTCTGCTGTTCAGCGGAAAGGGGCTTGTTGCCCTGGAAAGCACTGATTGCCGGGCCGAGGTTGCCGGTTTTGGCAAGCTCGCTCTTGGCCAGGCGTTCCAGGAACTGCCTGAAATCCGTTACCGATGCATCGCTGAAGGTCTTGAGGATGGTCGCGCTCTGTTGCGGGGTAATGTTGGCGTGCGCTGAGGTGGTGAACGACGAAAGGCTGGCCAGCATCAGGGTTGTCGCGGCCAGTTGCTTAAGTGAAAAGTCCATTGCTGGGGGCATTCCTTTGCAGGTGGTTGGTAGGAAATATCTGATTGATTAGTCAGAAACTTTTCCAAACTAACACCAAGAGGGAGTAGTACGGGAGTACCTGAAGTGCGATCTGTCGCACAGAAATGCAAAAGCGACGCAGAAATGAAAAAGCCTACCAACGCAACTCGAAGGCATTTTGCGCGCCCGTCTGGAGGCTGCTGCCCAAGCGTTTGCACTCGCGAGAAAGGGTGTCTTGCAGCCATTGACGGTCATCCCCTTCGGCGTGACAGAGGCGAAAGCGCTGCAGGCGAGTGGGTATCAACTCCAGCGTCTCCAGGCGTCCGTCCGGGGCCAGCGAGACAAAGTACAGAAGCCCCAGGTCGCCGCGATAATCTGCGTGGCCCTCGATGCCTTCGTAATCGTTCAGCAGATCCCCGCAGCCATAGAGAATCAGGCGCTCGCGGTACACCTCGATGCCTTTGACGTGGTGCGAGGAATGGCCATGCACCACGTCAACTCCGGCCTCATCGATCAGGGCATGGGCGAACCGGACCTGCTCCTGCGGGATCTCGAACCCCCAGTTGCCGCCCCAATGAATGGAGGCCAGCACCCGATCCCCCGGATTTTTGTACTTGAGAATCCGTTCGGCCACAGGGCGCAGGCTTTGCATCGACAGATCTTCCAGCCGCGCGACGCCCGCGCGGCTATCCGTGGCGGCCCACTGCGGTGGAATGCCGCTGTCGGGAGCGCCGAGGCCAAACACCAGCAAGCGCTGTCCGCCAGACAACGGCAGCACGGCGGGCGCTTCGGCAGATTGTCGGTTGAGCCCGGCGCCGGCACTGCACATGCCGTTGTTCGCCAGGGTGGCCAGCGTATCGGCCAGGCCAGGCACGCCCCAGTCCAACACATGGTTGTTGGCCAGCACGCAGCAATCGATGTCGGCGGCACTGATGGCCGGGAAGTTCTCCGGGCTCATGCGGTAATTGATGCCCTTTGGCTCCGGTCGTCCGCGGCGGGACACCGCTGTTTCCAGGTTGATGATGCGTGCGTGTGGCTGGCGAAGTTCGAACTCATCCAGCGCAACGCCCCAGATATAGGTGAAATCGACCGGGCGGGGAATCGGGCCATTGTGTCGTTCTGCCAACCGGACGTAATCGCCGGCTTTCTTGACGTAGTCTTCGTAAAGCCGTGGATCGCCAGGATGCGGCAGCACTGCGTCGATGCCTCGGGCGGTCATGACATCGCCGGTGAGAAACAGCTTCAGCGTATCGGTAACGGCTGCCATGGCACCCTCCGGATATCCCGAATAGCCTGGATCAACAGTAAATCTCTGTTTTAAAACAAATTAGTTTGTTTTTGGGCTTCCCAGATGCAGCGAAAGTTGATAAATTTCCGCGCGTTCTTGCAGAGGCCCTTACGGGGCTTGCAGCGTAGGGACGCAGCAGCTCGATATTGCTCGCAAGCTGCACATTCAGAAAGAGAGTGCCAGGCACTCATCGCAACAGCTACAGGGGCGTCGCCAAGCGGTAAGGCAGCAGGTTTTGATCCTGCCATGCGTTGGTTCGAATCCAGCCGCCCCTGCCATTTTCCTTACACCTATCCAGATATGACTCAGCCGGCAGTATTGCGCGAGTCCAGGATGGTCGTGTTTACGAGAAACGCCAGTGCCGATTCGGCCTGGCGTTTTTTTGTGTCGGTTAAATACCCCTCTTGGTGTAATGCTGTTCACTTAAGCAATTTCAGCCGCGACGCATTCCTTGTAGCAGCTGCCGAGCTCGCGAGGCTGCGAAGCAGTCGTAAACCCTGAATGCACGGTGCGCCTGACGGACCGCAGTGCCTGATTTTACGACTGCTGCGCAGCCGAACGCAGGCTTCGGCAGCTGCTACAGATCGCATTACGGATTAAGTGAACAGCGAGCGCGACGCCGTGGCGGCGCGCTCGCCCGTCACTCAGTGGGGCGCGCGAGGGATGGTCTTGAGCAGGTCTTCAGGGCTGATGTGCCCGACAACCTGCTGCACGCTGCCCGGTTGCGGCAGACCAAGGATGTGCCCCTTCATCTTGCCGATCACGTGCATCTCGCAAGGCTTGCAGTCGAACTTCAACGTCAATACCTCGTCACCGTGCACCAGCTGCATCGGCGCGACCTTGGTGCGCACGCCGGTGACGCCCTTGGCCTGCTTGGGGCAGAGGTTGAAGGAGAAGCGCAGGCAGTGCTTGGTGATCATCACCGGCACCTCGCCGGTCTCCTCGTGAGCCTCATAGGCCGCGTCGATCAGCTTGACGCCGTGACGGTGATAGAAGTCGCGGGCTTTCTGGTTGTAGACGTTGGCCAGGAACGACAGGTGGGACTCCGGGTACACCGGTGGTGGATTGGTCTCGGCCTTGCGACCACCCCGTGGGTGGGCTTCGATGCGGGCCGCGGTCAGCGCTTCGATGACTTCGCGGCGCAAAGCCTTGAGCTGCGAGTTCGGGATGAAATACGCCTGCGGTGCATCCAGCTTGATATCCGTGGCGTGGTATTGCGTGGTGCCCAACTGGCCGAGCAAGTCGTGCAGTTGCTCCAGGGCCTGTTCCGGCTTGTTGGCCAGGCCGAATGGACCGTCGAGGGCGACATTGGCGCTGACACCTTCCTCGCTGGTGGCGGTCAGTTCCAGGCGATCCTCACGCAGGCGAGCGACCCAGGCCAGACCCACCCGGCGCTCGGCGGAGGTCTTGAGCAGGGCTTGCTGCCAGTTGTGGTCGAGGTTGCGGCTCAGCGGGTGATTCGGCCGCAACTGGTGCAGCCCCTTCGGCATTTCGTTGGGCTCGACACGGTAGCGGTAGCGCTTTTCACCGTCCTCTTCGAACTCGCCTTTCGGCTCGGCGATGTTGGTACGCCAGCCCACCACCTCGCGCTTGACCAGCACATTGAGGCCGTCGCCGTTGGACAGCGGTTCGTGGGTGACCACCAGCAGGTCGCGCTTGCCGACTTTCTCCACCACGCCCACCGGCAGGCCGGTGAAGGTCGGCGAGTCGAAGGCGCCGATATCGATCTTGCGCTCGCTGACGAAGTAGTCGGTGCTGCCGCGATGGAAAGTCTTGTCCGGATCGGGCAGGAAGAAGTGCGCGGTGCGGCCGCTGGAAGCGCGAGCCAGGTCCGGACGGTCTTCGAGGACGTCGTCCAGGCGCTGGCGATAGTAGGCGGTGATGTTCTTCACATAGCCCATGTCCTTGTAGCGCCCCTCGATCTTGAACGAGCGTACACCGGCTTCCACCAGCGCGCGGATGTTGGCGCTCTGGTTATTGTCCTTCATCGACAGCAGGTGTTTTTCGTAGGCGATCACACCGCCTTTTTCGTCCTTGAGGGTGTAGGGCAGGCGGCAGGCCTGGGAGCAGTCGCCACGGTTGGCGCTACGGCCGGTCTGCGCATGGGAGATGTTGCACTGGCCGGAGAACGCCACGCACAGCGCGCCATGGATGAAAAACTCGATGGCCGCGTCGGTCTCGTCGGCAATCGCGCGGATCTCCTGGAGGTTCAGCTCGCGGGCCAGTACCAGCTGCGAGAAACCGGCCTGATCGAGGAACTTTGCCCGCGCCAGGGTGCGGATGTCGGTCTGGGTGCTGGCGTGCAGCTCGATCGGCGGAATGTCCAGCTCCATCACGCCCAGGTCCTGGACGATCAGCGCATCGACGCCAGCGTCATACAACTGGTGGATCAGCTTGCGCGCCGGCTCCAGCTCGTTGTCATGCAGGATTGTGTTGATGGTGGTGAACACCCGCGCGTGATAGCGACGGGCGAATTCCACCAATTGGGCGATATCGCTCACCTCGTTACAGGCGTTGTGGCGGGCGCCGAAGCTCGGGCCGCCGATGTACACCGCGTCGGCGCCATGCAGGATGGCCTCGCGGGCGATGGCCACGTCGCGGGCGGGGCTGAGCAATTCCAGGTGATGCTTGGGTAGGGACATGTTTTTTTAGTCTGGCTTGTCACGGTCAAGGTGCGCATTGTAGCGGCGAAACGCCTGACCGGCACCCATGTGCTGCCCGATGGCGTTTGTCCGCTGAGCAACACGAATAACCATCGGCTTCATCCCTTGGCCGAATCCGATGGCTGATGTAGTGAATCTGCCGCTGAGCAAGGATGGAAGGGGAAGGATCAAATTCAAAGACGCTGGATCAAGACCCGGCTATCGACCGCGCCGCCACACCTTGAGGTAGTCCACGCTGAAAGTGGAGGGCAGATCGGCGTCGTCGACAACGCCGAACCAATTCCACATGGCCTCGCTGTCAAAGTTGATTTGCATCGGGAAGAACCAGTGGGTGTTCTTGGCCTCTCGCACCAGGACGCCGTCTACGTACCAGCGCAAGGTGTCGGGTTGCCAGTCAAAACCGTAGACATGAAAGTCGCTGGCCAGGCGCCACGGGGCGATCCAGCTGCTGCCGTCGCTGAGGTGGGCGGTGCTCTGTGGCGTGGCCCAGACATGGGCGTTCATGTTGTATAGGCGGTCGAAGGCGGCGCCCTTGGTCTTGCCGCCGATCTCGAATATGTCGATCTCCGTGGCATTGTCGGCAAGCCCCGTCCACGCTAGCCAGAAGGCGCTGGAACCCGCCGATTCCATGGGTTTGGCGCGGGCTTCGTAGTAGCCGTAAAAACTGCGCTCGATCGTGCGGACCATCGCCGAGCTATAGCCTTGGTAACCCAGCCGAACGTACTTTTGCGGCACGTTTTCCTTGCGGAAAACGATGTTCAGATTGCCATCACTCAGGTAGGCATTGTTCGGCGTGAACAGCGCCGGTTTACGCCCGAGCGATTCGGTGCCCATAGCATTGTTGACGTGCCAGCGACTGGTGTTAAGGGTCGCACCGTTGAAGTCGTCGGAAAATTGGCTGTCCACCCTCCATTGGCCGACATTGGCCTGATCGGACAACGGCAGTTCGGCATTGATCCGCTGCGGTACAGCGTCCAGGGGGCCGATACGGGTCCAGGAATTGGCAGCCTTGGGGATAGCGAGGGACCACTTTTGCGCCAGATACTGAAACACGCGCTGCCGTTCCTCCAGAGAGGCCAGGTGACGGTCATACACCAACACTTCCGCGATGTCGCCACGCAAGTCTTCAGTGCTACCGACCACATTGCGCCCCACCGCAAACGGGCCTATAGGTACGTCGTTGAGTTCCAGAACAAACAGGGTTGGATCGTAGGCGGTGGGCTGTTGCACGCTGATCGCGAAATTCGGTGCCACGTTGTCGTTTTCAGCGATCCACGGGCGCGAGCTGAACAGCCGCTGCCAGGTCTCGCCGCCGCTTTGCCCGTTCACTCTGCGTGACACGATCAATAAGGTCATGGGGCCTTTTGCGGCACGAATTGTCTTGCCAAGGAACGCTGACGAGCCACTCAAACGCACCACCGAATGGCCATTCATGGCGTCCTCCACACGCAGCGGAAGTGCGGCGCCTGCGGCATCGTCTACGGTAACGTCATTGGATTTGCCGGACTTGTCGTGCCACCGCAGGAGGTGGTTCTGGGCATCGAAGGTCATTTTTGAAGCATCGGCAGCATCGAGCCACAGCACCAGGCCGTTGGCCAGCGGCGGGGGAGTGCCCCCCGACGCGTAGCACACAACCGATACCAGGGCTGCCAAAAGGATGTACCTGCTCATACCCATTGCTTTAACACAATCGATGCGGCCAATCCGGGTTGGGAGCGGTATCCGTGCGGATTACACATTTGCCATCGCCAAGTGTCGATGATCATCTGCATCAGGTCGCGCTGTGCGTACCAGCCCAGATCACGCCCTGCCTTGGTGGGGTCGGCCCAGCATTCGGCGATATCGCCGACACGGCGCGGCGCGAACCGGAACGGGATGGTAATACCGGTAATGTCCTCGAAGCTGCGGATGATTTGCAGCACGCTGTGGCCAATGCCTGTTCCCAGGTTCCAGACGTGGATACCGTTTCTGTTCTGCAACGCCCGCAACGCTTTGAGATGGCCTTCGGCAAGGTCGACCACATGGACGTAATCGCGCACGCACGTTCCGTCGACGGTGGGATAGTCGCTGCCGTATACGGTGAGTTCGGGCATTTGCCTCATCGCGACTCGTGTCAGGCAAGGCAGCAGATTGTTGGGCTTGCCATTGGGGTTTTCCCCGATCAGCCCGCTATCGTGAGCACCAATCGGGTTGAAGTAGCGCAGCACCGCAATGCTCCACTGCGGATCGGACAGGCACAAGTCGGTGAGCAACTCTTCGATCAGCAGCTTGGTGCGACCATAGGGATTGATCGGTTTGCCTGTGCCCAGATCTTCAATGAGCGGTATCTGTCGGGGAATGCCATACACGGTGGCCGATGAGCTGAACACCAGTTTGAAGACCTCGAATCGGGCCATCGCATGGCAAAGATTGAGCGTACCAATGACATTGTTGGCGTAATAGTCGAGCGGCTTTCGAATGCTTTCCTCCACGGATTTGAGACCGGCAAAGTGCACCACGGCATCGATGTCGTAGCGGCTGAAGATATCATCGAGCAGGTGGTTATCGCGGATATCACCTTCAATGAAGTCGACTCGCTTGCGAGTCAGATACTCCAGGCGCGCGAGCGATTCGCGGCAGCTGTTACACAAGTTATCGAGGACCAGCACCTGTTGACCGGCGTCAATCAGGGTCAGGGTGGTATGCGAGCCGATGTATCCGGCCCCGCCGGTAATCAACGTGGTTTTGTGCATGATGAGGCGTTCCTGTCACAAGGAAATTGCGCGAGTCAGGAGAATGTGGTCCGGGTAGGAGAAAGGTTGTCGGGTGCGTCCTCTCAGCGGGTGGTGAAAACCGATTTGAATTCTTGCAGCCAGCGCGGATGCATCACGCTGTACGCCACGGCATAGCTCAGCGCGCCAACCACGATGCTGCAGAACAGGTGCAGGTAGCCTTGAACACTCAATCGGGAAGAAACCATCAGGACGATCGCAGCCATGACCAACGAGGCAACCACGCTGCGATAGTTGGTTTCGAAAAACAGCCGCCAGTCATAGCCGATTGCGCGGTTCAATCCGCGGATTTGCAGTGGCGTGATGATCGCCATCCGGGCTAGCAGGGCGAGGGCGGCGGCCATGCCGCCATAAAGGCTGCCGAAGCTATAGACCAGCGCCAGTGCCAGTACGGAGGTTGCCACTTCGGCCTTGATGGTCAGGTGGCTGCAATTGACCGCGACCAGTGCGGTTGTGGCGTACATGGCGGTATTGCCGATGGCTGCCGTGCACGCAAGCACTTGCAGCAGGGGAATGGCCTCGGTCCATTTGGCGCCGAAGATCAACAGGATCAGGTCATGCGCCGTGAGTGCGATGCCGATGAACAGGGGCGTCAGCAGGAAGCCGCTGACGGCGGTCGAATCGCTGATGATCGCGCGCAACCGCGAGGGATCGGCGCTGCGCCGGGCAAACACCGGCAGCGCATAGCTGATCAGGCCGTGATAGATCGCCGTGCGCGGCAGATCGATGATGCGCATCGCCATGTTGAACATGCCTACCGCGTTGCTACCGGCCGTCATGCCCAGGATGACGGTGACCCCGCGCTGTAGCGTTTGCGAACTCAGCGCGTTGATGGCAACCGGTGCGCCGGCCTTCAACAGTTCGCGCAGGAGCGGGCCGTCAATGCAAAAGGCAATGCGGCGCGGGTCTGCACGCATCAATACGACAATGGACACGAACTCCATGATCAGTACCTGGGCAATGACCGCCCAGGCCCCCAACCCCCAAAGCGCGACAGCGATGCCACCTACGCCACCACACACTTTGCCCAGTAACGTGCGCGACGCCAACATCCTGAAGTTGCCGCTACGGCGCATTTGCGCCACATAGACCCGCGCCATCATGGTGAACAGGATTTTCACCGAGGCCACCGCCGTCATCCATCGCAGCACCGGGTCGGGTGTGTACAGCGTTACCGCGCCCGAGATGACGACGATGGACAGCAGGCTGACGAGTACCGACGCCCAGAAGGCTGTGGCGATGTGTTTGTCTTCCAGTCGTTCGAGTCGTACCAGCGGGTCTTCCAGAACCGAGGAATAAATCATCCCGATCAACTCGACGACGGCAATGATGACCGTGCCCACACCCAACTCTGTGGGCGACAGCAGCCTGGCATACGCGACAAAGGTAATCATCGACAGGAAAATCAGGCCGAATTTCTCGGTGAAAATCCAGATCAATTTAACCAGACGATGATTGGCCATGGCGGATGCCGGCTCAATGAGCGGTGGTGGACGCAGGTGCCTTGCGCAATGATTGGACGCATGCATAGAGGAAGCGCAATGTCGGTTTGCCGTTCCTGAAGATCAGCGCTTGCCAGGAATACTCCAGCATTCGCCGGTACACACCGATCACTTGGGTGTGCTCGCCTCTGCGGGAAAACAGTTCGAGAAAGTCGGAGAGGCTGCCCAGCGCGAAATCGATCCGTTGCTGCTTGCTGAGCTGCGCGCCAAAGTGGGCGAGGAACGCTTCGATGAACTTGATCTTGTACGGGTAGTACCGTGTCGGTTGCGCGGTCATGTTGGCGCTGTTGACCATGCGCTGCAGCAGCACCTCTGGCACCGTATGGACCTCCCAGTGTTCGGCGATCCGGGTCCACATGAAGCGGTCTTCGGAGTAACGCAGGCTGGCATTGAAGCCGCCGAGTTGCATGATCACGTCGCGTTTGACCATCGCGGAGGACACGCCATTGAGGACGTTGGCGCGGATGAAATCGTCGAAATGCCTACCGTTTTTTTGCCGGTCTTCCAGTATTCGCCTGCCATCGCTGTAGTCGTTATGCACGTAGCAATCTATCAGCCCCACCGGCCGTCCCTGACGATCCAGTTCTTCAAACAGTGCCACTTGTTGCTCCAGCTTTCGCGGATACCATCTGTCATCGGCATCGAGAAACGCCACAAGAGTCTCTTCAGTGTGCTGCAGTCCGTGGTTGCGGGCGCTGGCCTGGCCTTCGTTGGCTTGATGCAACAGCGTCAGGCGAAACGGCGCCGCGAAGTCCCTGACCCGTTGGGGTCCATCATCGGTGGAACCATCGTCGATGACGATGACGTGATCGGGCAGTCGCGTTTGCCCGGCCACGGACGCCAGTGTTTGCTCAATGCTGTCGGCGCCGTTGTACATCGCGATTATGACGCACACGGTATTGGGTGAAGGGTGGGCTTGGTCTGGCATGGTTATTTCTCCTTTCGTTACGCCTTGGCTGAATCGCGCGGCAATGCCTCGCCGGACGGACGCTGACGCAGGGTTGCTGCTGACAACACGGGGTATTTCGCGTGGTGATGCCGAAAGGACAGGGCCAGGACGCAGAACACCAGAAACTCCGCCGAGCGGTAGTTGGGCACGACATACGCTACATAGTTGGTGAGCATGAATGATCCGACGATGACCATCGCGCTGACATGAAACCGTGCCGATTGGTCCGCCATCACGGCCCGATAGTGTTTTAGCAGTGCCTCGATCAGCATGAGGAGCAGCGCTATCAACTGAACGATACCGCCGTTCAGCAAGGTTTCGATGTAGCCGTTGTGGGCATTACCGATGTAACCCCAGCGGCTGATAAAGACCTCGGCGCTGGGGCTGGACCAGAAGGCGCCGAAGCCGTAACCCTTGAGGAACTCGGCGTCGATCAGCGGTGTGAGCAGGTCCCAGATCAACGTGCGGTCGGTGAGTGATGGATCGCGACCGGTCAGCTCCAGCAGCAGCGTGTAGTTGCCGTAGAGAAAGAAACAGATCAGCAAATAGACGATCGTCGTGCCGAGGAATGCGGGCCATGAACGGTTGATGTGCAAACGGATCAGCGTGAGGAAGTACCAGTAGCTCACGGTGCCGGCAACAATCAGTGCTGTGGCGGTGGCGGATTGGGCCAGTGCAATCGCGATCAGCGAGAACAACGAGCAGATGATGGCCCAGGGATTGCCCTGACGGATCATCGGCAGCAGTAGCAAAATGGCGATCGCGTTGATCCGGGCGCCGGCATTTTTATCCGGGAAAATCCCTTTGAATGCACCCTCGCGAACACCGCCGTTAATGAAGGCGACATCGGGCCTGACAAGCGCCAGTATCAAGCCGAACAACGCAGCGGCGCCGATGAGACAGCCGAGCATGAAGGCGATTTTCTCGAGGCTGTAGTTGTAGGCGATGAAACCCGCAAAGAAGACCACGCTGATCAGCGCCACAAAACGTTTGAAACTTAACATCGGGTCGTGGGACCAACTGATCGATACCGCCAGGCAGAGCATGAACACCAGCAAGAAGGCGTTGTTCCTGTAAAAGCTTTTGCTGAGGAAGACCTTGTTGCGGATGAAGAAGAACAGCGGTACCAGCAGGGTGATCAGACCGCAAATCTGATTGACCGCGTTGCCTTCGAGGTCTTTTTCGGCCAAGTCCAGATTTGACGTATCCGCCAGCCCGGAAAAAAATCCGATCACCTGGATGTAGAACAGCACACCGAACAGCGTGAAGGCGTTGCGCAGCGTGCTGTACCTGACTTCCAGTGTGTTCATGACGACTGGCTCCCGAGTAGCGCATCGAGATAAGTTTTCGCCGCGCAAGCGCTCACGAAACGGGCGGCGGCATCGATGCGGGCCTGGCGATTTACATCACGCGGCAACGTCAGCTGCATCGTGATGGCCTGCGCCAGCGCGTCAGGGTCGTCGACGGCCACCAGCGGAGCGATCGCGCCATTATCGAGAATCTCTTGCGGCCCATAGGGGCAGTGAGTCGATACCACCGGAGTGCCAGTGGCCATGGCCTCGACCAGTGCGTTGGGGCTGCCCTCGAAACGCGACGACAGGACAAAGCAATCGGCCGCCGCCACTTCTGCCATCGGATCACTGGTATAGCCTGGTAAATCGAACCGGTCGGCCACGCCCACAGCAACCGCTTGTTCGAGCAATTGGGCCCTGAGCGCGCCTTCGCCGAAAATGATCAATCGGGCACTGGGATCGGGCAGTCGGGCGAAGGCGTCGATCAATACGTCAAAGCCTTTTTGTCGCGCCAGGCGGCCCACGGCGACAATCACCGGGGTGGACTTTTCCTGCAGCCAGCGGTGGTTTGGACGCGCCGGTGCCTTGTCGCGAAAATCGTTGTCGAGCACCGGATTGTCGGCGATGGTGACATCCTGGGGGCGGGTTATGGTGGTGTCGATCAGATCCTGGGCGACGCCGCGCGAGACGCAGATCACCGGATTAGGGATCAGTCGATACAGCAATGGTGCCAGCAGATACGCTGTGCGCACCTTCAACGCAGGGTTGACATATTTGTCATGGGAAAACGCGTTGCGCTCGCTGACATGCAGGCGCGCCAGCGTACCTGACAGCGCGGCGGCAGCGATGGCCACGACGTTGACGTGGGTGAGGGCGGCCAGTAGCGCGTCGAAGCGATTGTGGCGAAGAAAACGTGCCAGCGCCGGCACGGCCCTGGAGCTGCGCACGCTGTGCAACTCGACCTGTTTTACCCGTGGGTCGAGGTGCGCCGAGTTCACGCCGGCGCCAGTGAGCATCAGTAAAGTCACGTCATTGCCAGCATCAGTCAGCGCTCCAGCGAGGCGTGCCATCATTTTTTCGGCACCGCCTCCGCCCAAGTCCTGCAGAATAATCAGCAATTTTTTCATTGATTCCATACCTGGTAATACGCCTGCGCGGCGTATTGACTGGTGTACTGGCGGACTGCATCAGCGGCCACTTGTGCGTTTGGCGCAGCCTGGTCTTGCGAGGCCAGGCTGCGCAGCATTCCTTCGGCCAGCGCCGGTACATCATTGACCTTGACCAGTTGGCCGAGTCGGCCGTTATCAAGCAGCTCCCTGGGCCCGGTCTCGCAGTCGCAGGCCAGCACGGGCGTACCCAGCGCCAGGGCCTCGATCAGGACGGTCGGCAAGCCTTCATGAAAGGAACTCAGGATCAGCAGTCGTGCATGCCTGATCAATGGGTAGGGATTGCTCAGGAAACCAGTGAAATGCACACGGTCCTCGATGCCCAGGTGGTTTGCCTGCAATGTCAGCGCGGCGAGTTGCGGACCATCGCCAATGATCACCAGATCCGGCAGCGCGGCGCTGCTCAAGGCCATGGCATAGGCATCGAGCAGCAAATGGAAGCCCTTCGGTTCCACCAGCCGGCCCACTGCCAACCAGAACTCGGTCGGCAACCCTCTGAGCAGGGGCGTCTGCGCGGCGCTGAGCAGTTGTTCGGTGACCACCGCATTGGGGCAATAACGGATACGCTGGCGACCCCAGGGCACCAGATCGGCGAGGGCCTGATGCAGGCCTTTGGATACCGCCACCACCTGATCGTTGCCGCAGAGGTACAACCCATAGAGCAGGCGCAGGGTAGTGAGGCCTATTCTCTGCTCGCCGCAATCCAGTGCCGCGTGACGGGCGTAGATGACCTTGCATGAGCGACCCAGGGTGGCAAACCAGGTGCAGAGGTTGGCCTGTTCCTTGGCGGCGATAAGGTGGGTCACACGCTCGCGGCGGATAAGGCGACGCAGCACTCCGATCGACTTGAGCAGACCGAAGAATCCATTGCCGCCACCATTGAAGGTGGCCGCTTCTTCGTCGTCCGCGGTATCGCCGTTCATGACGAAGTAACTGACCCGCTGGCCATCCTTGAGAAACTGCCGGGCCAGGCGCTGCTGGACACGCTCCAGGCCGCCATCGGGCTTGAAGTCCTTGAGGATGAACAGGATATGCATGGTTGGCGCTCAGGGATAAGTGATATGGATCGTCACTTGGCGCCGGACGATCATCGCCAGCAGATGAACAAAATTGGTCGGGTAATCGACCAGGTAGCGCTTGATGGTGTGGGGTTCGCGGTACATCCGATAGAACGCGCGCAGATGCAGACGGTTGATCAGCTCAGGGTAGTAATGGTGTGTGGCCGTCGCCTCTTGGCGTATGAAGCCGCCACAGGTGAATGCCACACCGTTGAAGCCGGCACGCAGGGCATCCTGTTCGAACTGCTCTTGAAGCCCGGCGCCCAGACCGACGATCAGGATGTTGGCTTCACTGCGGCAGATGTCCGCCTGAATGCACGCGGCCTGCGGTGCATCGAAATAGCCGTTGTGATGACCGGCGATAAGCAACGCCGGGTAGCGCCCCTTGATCTTGTTGATGAACAGGTCCAGTTCGGTTTGCCTGGCACCGACAAAATAGATTCGCTTGCCTTGTTTCTCGGCACAACTGAAGACAGCGTCGGCGATGGACGTGAAGTCGAAGCTGACCCGACCGATCGTCCGGCCGGTGATGCGCGACATGAAGGTAGACATCAACATTCCATCGCAAAAATAGGCGATGGACGTCGGACTCCGATCGAACAGACTGCCGATGGACGCAAAGTTAATGAAGGAAAATGCTTTGTTGGCGTCCAGCAGGTTCGGTGCGAAATGCCCGATCAGTTCCAGATCTATCATGGCTGACTCCTTAATAAATGTCCTTTGAGAACAACGTGAAAGGGGTCTTGACGAGAATCTTGATGTCCAGCCACAGCGACCATTGGTTGATGTAGTTGAGGTCCTGGGCGACGCGTTGCTGCATTTTTTCCAGCGTCTGGGTTTCACCGCGATGCCCGGTGATCTGGGCCAGCCCGGTGATGCCTGGCTTGAGGCGATGACGGGCCATGTAGGCGCGTACTTTGCCGGTGTAGTAAATATTGTGAGTGACCGCGTGCGGTCGCGGGCCGACAAGGGCCATTTCACCGAACAGCACGTTGAAGAGCTGCGGTAGCTCATCGATCGAACTACGGCGCAAAAAGCGCCCGAGCGGGGTGATGCGTTCATCTTCGCGAGAGGCTTGGCGCACTTCGCTGTCGTCATGCACATGCATCGAGCGGAACTTCCAGACCTTGATCACCTCGGCGTTACAGCCGTAACGATCTTGTTTGAACAACACCGGGCCGGGCGAAGAGAGCTTGACCGCTGCCGCCACGATCAGTAGCAAGGGGCTAAGCACAATAATGGCCACGGCGGCCAGGCTACGTTCGAACAGCTCTTTGCAGAGCAGGCTGCCGGGGTGCGAACTGATGAGGCTTTCATTGAGGTAGATGGCCGGCATTCGCTCTATTTCCGAGATCGATTGATTGAGCAACACCATGCTGCCGAAATCAGGAATCCAGACCACGTCGACATTCATGTCCAGAAGGTCGATGTACAGGGCTTCAATGATGGCTGCCTGCGCCAACGGCAGGACGATGTAGACCCGGCGTACGTGCAGGTGGGTGATGATTTCGCGAATTTCGTCGATGCGGCCCAGCAGCGGCAAAATGCTCGGTGCCGGGCCGGTATGTTCGGCGGTCGCGATAAACCCCAGTACGGGTACGCGGTTCGGTCTGGACAGTTTCCTTGCAAGCCGGCATGCGGTCGGGCAAGTACCGATGATTACCGCGCGGCGTTCGTTACAGAGCTTGCGCGAGTGCAATCGAGCCAGGTAATGCAAGGGCAGGAAGCTTGCAGCCTGGATCAGGTAACCCAACACGGTCCAGACGATGATCACTTGACGCGAAAAAATCGCGCTGGTCTGGGTGACAAAGGCGATGCTGATCAGAACGGCCAGCAGAATCAGCCAGGCCGCCAGCAAACGACCGAGCCCCGACAACCATTCATGACGCTTGTGGTAAACCTGCATGACGCTGTAGATCGGAATCGAGCCGAGCACAGTGAGAACCATCAGGATGCGGTATTCACTGGTCAGGCTGCCGATCCTCCAATGCACCAGCAATATCAATAGCAGGTTGACCAGGCTGAGCGCACACACCCATTGGCCCCAGAAAGTCAGACCTCGCCGGTGCATCATTTGAGCGGTATATAGCGATGTCATCGGCTCAACCTCCAGGCATGGGTTGGACATCGGCGTCGAATTCTGCACGCCCTCGTTCCCGCACGCTGGTATCGATCGACTGGGATGAAGCAGTTTTTGGTGGTTGTTGGAAAGAAGCTACTCAAGAGACAGGCGCAAGGGTTTACCGGGTCAGATAGTCGTAGTTCTGGAACGTATCGCTATGGCTGTAGCCCTGCTTGCGCGCCTTGCGCAGGTCAACCTGATTGAGCACTACACCGAACACCGGCGCGTGGCTCTGTTGCAGAATGGCGAGGCATTTCTGCACCTGGCTGACCGGTGTGCTTTCGGCTTTGATCACGTAGATCACCGCGTCCGAATGCTTGGCCAGCAATAGCGCGTCGCTGACCATTTGCGCAGGCGGGGAGTCGATGATGATGCGCTGGTAACGCGACTTCAGCGCTTCGAGCAGGGGCGCCAGGCACGGCGAGCTAAGTAGATCAAGCGGCGGGGGCGCAAGCTTGCCGGCCGGCAACATGTCTAGATTGCCGACAGTCCGGATACAATCTTCGAGTCGGGCGGTACCTGCCAGGACATTGGCCAGCCCCGGGCTGTCTGCCGGAAAATCGAAATTGAGCGAAAGGCTGGATCGGCGCATGTCGGCATCGATCAACAGGACCCGCTCCAGCAATGCAAGCGAGTAAGCCAGGTTGTTGGCAATGGTGCTTTTACCCTCATCGGCCATGGTCGAGGCAACGAGCACTACCTGTGACGGCTTTTCTCCACTGTGCAACATCAGCCAGGTGCGCAAGTTGCGAATGGTCTCGCAAAAACGCGGATGCTCGTTGTCGTCGAACAATCGCGCCAGTTGCCGGCGGCTTCTCTTCGTGACCAGCGGCACCACACTGAGCAGGGGGATATTAAGCATGCTTTCGACCGCTTCGTCGGTCTTGAAGGTTTTGTTCCGGGCTTCGGATATTAATGCCAGCGCCATGCCGATCAGCGCGGCCGCGATGGCGACAATCACCATGATCAGTGTTTTACGGGGTTTGCTCGGTTCCAAAGGCACAATCGCTGGGTCGACGATACGCGCTTTGGTGGAATCCATGTCTGAGGTGGCCGCAGTTTCCTTCAAGCGAGTGATGAAGGTCTCATACAACGCGCGACTGCTGTCGACTTCTCGCTGTAACTCACGCAGCTGGAACTCCTTGCGCGAGATATCCTGTATCTGCGTCTTGTTGCTGTTGAATGATTTATGCAGTGAGCTTTCACTGGCCTTGGCTAGCTGGTAATCCTGTTCGATGCTGGCAACCACCTGTCGAACCTGTAGACGCAAACTGTCGGTGGCCGTACGCAACTCGGCGAGGGCGGCGATCAGGGTCGGATGTTTTGGACCGTAACGCCCGGACAATTCTTCGACCTTGGCTTGAGCCTTGGCCTGTTGTGCCTGGAATTTCTGCACCAAAGCGTTGCTCAAGACGGCGGGCACACTGGAGAGTCTGCTCAGATCGCCATTGCTCAGGGCCTGGACCTGACGGTACCGGCTCTCGGCTTCCGCCAGGTTACGGCGGGCATCGATCATGCGGTTGCCGGTCATTTCCAGTTCGTTGGCGCTGATGGTGGCGACACCGCCGACATCGACCAGGCCTTGTTCTTCCCGATAAGCCTGAAGCTTGTCTTCGGCAATGCGCAGGTTATTGCGCAATTCGACCAGGCGTGAATTCATCCAACTGGCGTTGGTCTGCGAGGACTTCAGGCTATTGTCGAACTGGCTATCAATGAAGCCTTGGGCAATCGCATTGGCGGTTGCGGCCGCCAGGTCAGGGTCGGGCAGCAACACCTCTATGTTGAGCAGTTGGCTCTTGCCGACGAATTTGACGTCGGTGCGCTTCATGAGGTTCTGCGTGACCTCATTGAAAATGTCGGTTTCAGTGGGCGTTACCTGTTGGGGTATCAAAAAGTCCAGTGCCGGCCACCACTGGCCAAGATCAAGGTTTGCCAACCATTCGCGTGGCGTAAACCATGACTGCGGTTGCTGGCGGGGATCGGTCACCGGGTTAGTGGTGAGGTTGAGCTTTTTGACGGCGCGTTCGGCCAAGTCCCGCGATTGCAGAAGCGCCAATTGCGTCTGCAAGTAATCGACGGTACCGGAGCTTGAGTCCGTGACTTGCTGGAAGGTCAGCAGTGGTGGCGTTTTTTCTTTGATCAGCAGGGTGGCGCTGCCGATGTACTGCGCGGGAATGAATGACAGAATGGCCATCGCAAGCGCACAGGCAAGCAGCACCAACCAAGCGATTTTCCAATGAGCACGCCAGATCACCCTCCAGAATTTGAGCAGGTCAATGGTGTCCTTCTCCTCGCCATGCTGCTGGTGCTGAGGCAGATGCGCCTGGAGCGGACGTTCAACGTAGATGCTTGGGCTGTTATCCATGATTTAGAAAAAGCCTTGTGCAATGGAGATGGTGTCACCGGGAGCGATGGCGGTGCTGCGCGTGACCGTATCGGTCAATGGTGGTGAGCCATCGCCGCGCACGATGGTCACTCGCTTGATCGAGGCCCGTTCGGTCAGGCCACCGCCCAGTGCAATAGCTTTTTCCAGTGTCAGCCCGGGCTCGTATGGATAGCTGCCGGGCTTTTGTACTTCGCCATTGATGTAGAACGAGCGGTAGACGATCAGGTTGAGGCTGACCTTGGGGTCGACCAGGTAACCTTGCTTGAGCCCGTCGACGATGATCTTTTCCACCTGATTGGGGGTGAGCCCCTTGGCGGAGATCTCACCCAGGAACGGATAGGAAAATGTACCGGCGTCATTGAGGCGGATTTTGTCGAAGCTTAAATCCCGTTCTCCGAATACGGTGATGCGCAATACATCGCCGGCCGCCAGTTTGTACTGGGCGCCGGTGTCCGCTGCAAAAGTCACGGGCAACAGCCACGGCACGAACAACAAGGCAAGCATTCGCGAGTTCATGGGGGGAAACCTCTTAGAGACTTACGTTGAAGCTGAGCAGGAAGATGTTGCGTTCAAAACTATGGTTGTCGGCATCGGAATTGTCGTTGCGGTGGCGATAGCCCAATTCGATATCCAGCCAGCGGCGCATCTGGTATTCCACGGCGAAGTTGTAGTCGCGAAGGTTGTCGGTGCGGTTCTGCCCCTCGTACTCATAGCGGGCCAGCCCTGCTTCGGCCACCGTTGTGATCCGCTCGGTCCAGCCATGACGCCAGCCGAACAGCGCAGAGCTGGTCTTGACGGCGTCAGCACCGTCGTCGCCCTCGGCCAGCGCCTGGCGAGCAACGAACGAAAAGGTCGAGTAGGTTCGTGGCTTCCATCGCAGGTCCACCTGCCAGGTCGGGTTACTGAGGTCTTTGACACTGCTGTCATCAAAGTTCTTACGCTCATAACCAAGGCGTACTTTGCCGGTGGTGCGTGCGGTGAAGTCCCACTCGGCACCGGCCAGGACCGCATTGGATGTGCTGTTGAGACGGCTGTCGGAGAGCAGGTAGTCGAAGACGGTATGGTCGTACTCCAGCAAGCCGCGGGTGTTGCTGCCTATACGGTGGTACCAGGTGGTGGTCAGGCCGGTGGTATTGCGCTCTTTGTCTTTATTGATGCCGTCGGAGTTGTCGTAACGAAGTTGAGCGTAACTTGCGCCCAGATCGATCTGATTGGCAGCGCTCTTGGCGCCGTAGGTATAGAGACCATTGACGCGATTAGTGCGAATCTTGTCATTGATGCCATCGACAGCAGTCGATGTCGTGCGTTCGTATTTACGCGCTTCCCCTTCAAGTTTCAGGCGATGGCGGTCGGTGAACTCCATGATGCTGTCGAGCCGCACACGTTGTGCCGTATTCGAGGCGTCCGGATGATCACGATAAATGTAGCGGGTAGGCTGCCAGATAAGTCGCGTGGCACTGTTTCGATCTTCGGCCTTGAGTTCGAAAGAGGGCGCCACCTTGGTCACCATGGAAGACTGACGTCCCCGATCTAGCTCCCGGAAGTTGTCATCGTAGCTCTCTGAAAATAACAACGTGGGTGTGAAGTCGAATCCGTAGATGTTAATGGCCTGGGGGTCGAGACTCCAGGCCGCTCCGGGATATAGAGAGATCACTATCAGTGCGAAGGGGCCATGGGTCTTAAGGGTCATATCATTGCTCCTTGGGGATGAATCCAATGACTATAGACCGGAAAAACAGGGCCGAATGTGCGCGATGTAATATCGGCTGATGTCAGTGATTTCTTCATGCGAATGGAGTCCGCAAGTGTGAGTAATCACGCGCCTGGAAACAATCCATGAAATAAAAAAAGGCATAAATTTTTGTTTGAATTTAAAGTTGGGTGAATGTGTTCAGGTTTTGTTATTGAAGTAAGTTGAATAGGGGATTATAGATGGAGGCGTGCTCGCTCAATATCAGTCAGTGGAATACGAATCGGCTGCTCTCTATTCAGAAAGTGAAGCAGGATCATAACTCGCTCGTCACCTAACATGGTCATGAAAATACCTTCGAGTGTCGACAGCGGTCCTCGGGTTATTTGCAGTTTTTCACCGGGCCTGAACGTGTGAGGTGCAAGAATTTCCGGTGGTTTATAACACCGCTCTTGCAAGTGTGTGATGACATCGTCAGGGACCATTGCCGGGCCGTGATTAAAATCGACGATTCGGCTGACGCCACGTGTAGAACGCAAAGGGGCCCACTTGTCGTCACGGCCTAGCTGAATGAAAAGGTACCCCGGGAAGAGCGGCTCAAGGGATTGATGGGGGCTACCATGTATCCTGCGTTGGCTAACGGTTTGCGGGCAAAATATGACATAGTTTTGCCGCAATAAATTGATTTTCGCCCGTTCGTCCTGACGTGGCTTGCACTGCAAAAGATACCAGTTAGAGGCTTGGGTAGTCGTCAGCATACTGGCAAGCTCCGTAACGTTGGTTTAAGCATGCCTGTTGCGTATCAGCGATGCCGTTATCCTTCCAGTGAACGCAATGAGGTTGTGGAAGTCGCGAAAGTGTTAAGCTTTTAAAACGGTGTATCAATGATGAAGCATGTAACGCCAGGGAAACGGTAAAGTGATTTCAAAGTGATTGCAAAGTGGAATGTGTAAACCTTAATTAACGCTGTGCATGATGTCGCCTTCAGGCACGAAATGAAGCCGATACTTTGCGATGGCCAAAGCTACCGCACGGTCCGAACCTTCGGCCCTTTAAAAATAAGTACTTTTGTTCGTAAGCCTTATTTGCAATGCAGTCAGCAATGGATATTCATCCACTAGATCGTCGCCTTTGTCAGGTGTCGACCCTGTTAGGTATTGATCACTCAAGGTGGCCTGTCAAATGTTACTAGTCAAAAATATAGCCTTCTGTCCAATAAGTTATTAAGGTTGTCCAACTAATTGTTTTAAAAATGTTTTATGGCAATTGGCATGATTCTGCGGCCCGACGGGTTCGCGGCCAACGTGATGACCTGCGCAAGGCGCCGGGTGGCGGACTCAATGTCTTCGGCACTGAAACCGCCCAAACCCAGAATCAATCCCGAACGGCCATTGCCACCGGCATACATCGGCGACACGGCACGTACCGATACCTGAGCTTCGGAAGCTTTGGCGGCGACCCACTGATCGTCGATACCTTCCGCCAGCCAAAGCACCAGATGCATGCCCTGATCGCTCGGTTCCAGCCATGCAAGTTCGCGAGGAATCAGCCTGGCAACCGCCTCGATGATTTGCCTGTGGATGTCTGCGTATACGCCGCGAATTCGCCGGATGTGCCGATCCAGATGTCCTTCTGCGATGAATGCTGCGAGTACGTGCTGATCGGCGTTGGCGGGATGCCGATCCATCAGGACCCGCGCACCGCAGAAGGCTTGCACCAGATAAGGCGGAACGATTGCGTAGCCGAGTCGTAACGAGGGGAACAGTATTTTGCTGAACGTCCCCAGGTAGATAACCCGGTCGGGGTCCAGCCCCTGCAAGGATGGAAAAGGGTGGCCGGCGTAACGCAGTTCACTGTCGTAATCGTCCTCGACGATCCAGGCATCGGACGCCCGGGCCCATGCCAGCAAGGCATCGCGCCTGGCCATGCTCATTGGCATGCCGAGTGGATATTGATGTGACGAGGTCACGAAGGCTGCTCGTGCCTGGGGGCATTGCGCTATGCCGTTTTCAACATTCAGCCCCTCGGCATCAACCGGGACGCGGATCATTTGATTTGTATGGCCTGCGCTTTCCAGAATTCCTGTGATACCCCGGTAGGCCGGATCCTCCACCCACGCAAAATCCCCCACATCGAGCAGCACCTGACAGGCGAGATACAGGCCCTGTTGCGTGCCGGATGTAATGATGACCTGGCTCGCTTCACAGCGCACAGAGCGTGACTTGCGCACGTAATCCGCTACCGCTTCCCGTAACTCAAGCGCACCTTGTGGATCGCCGTATCCCGAGGGCGCTCCAGCCCCTCGCGCCCTGATGCGATTGCCAAGGCGACGCCAGATATCGTCAGGCGCCGCTTTGCCAATCGGCACCGAGACCGAGAACGGAATCTGCGCAGCCGCTCTAAATTGCTGGGCCACCTGAGCGAACCGTTCGATTCGGGAAGAGGGCGTCCACGACCTGGCTTCGGTGGGCCGACCTTGCTCCTGCCGGGTGGTTGGCGACGCATCTGCCAAAGAGCGGGCCACCCGCGTACCTGCTCTGCCTTGGGATTCCAGGAAGCCCTCGGCGATCAACTGCTCAAAGGCCTCGATAACGGTGCCTCGGGCAATCGTCAGCGATTTGCCGAGAGTGCGCGTCGATGGCAGCAGCTCACCAGGCTTGAGGTCGCCCCTGCGGATCGCGGACCTAAGCGCTTGAGCAAGTTGTCGTCCCAATTGACCGGCGGTTCGATCCAGCGTGCCCAGCGATGGAATTTCAACAACGTTGGCTTTACGTGCCATCAATTCTGGCTCAGTGATTATGTTGGATATTGGCTCTATACCATGGGCCAGTTCATCCACACAATTCACACGAAGGCCACCTCACCACTGGCGCGCTGTCCCCACCCTTGAACGATTGAAGGAGTTGATATGTACGTACCTGCCCATTTTGATGAGCCTCGCGCCGAAGCCCTTCATGAACTGATCGTGCAGCACCCACTGGGCATTTTGTTTACCAACGGTGAAAGCGGACTGGATGCCAACCACATTCCTTTCGAGTTGAAGGCTGCGCAGGGGCAGTTCGGTGTTCTTCAGGCGCACGTCGCGCGCTCCAATCCGGTCTGGCAAGACGTTAAAAATGGCGACGAAGTCTTGGTGGTTTTTCGCGGCGCCGAGGCTTACATCTCGCCCACCTGGTATCCGAGCAAACACGAAACCCATAAGCAGGTTCCGACCTGGAACTACAAGGTGGTGCACGCCCATGGGAGGATCACCCTTCACGATGATGAGCGCTATGTCCGTGGGTTGGTGGCGCTCCTGACCCGAACCCACGAGTCGTCCCAGCCCGAGCCATGGAAAATGACGGACGCCCCGAAGGACTACATCGCCTCGATGCTCAAAGCGATCGTTGGGGTAGAGATCGAGATCACTCGCCTGGTCGGTAAATTCAAGCTGGGTCAGAACAAGGAAGCGAGAGACATCCGTGGTGCAGGTCAGGCACTCAAGGACAGCGGGAAAATCGTATTGGGAGAGGCAATGCTCGCGAGTGTCGATGCCGAATCCTGAGGCACCTCGTGCACCGGCTGGTCTGCGGCGCTCGCACTCATAGCGACGCCCTGACCACCAATGGACAATCAACCGGCTGGGCTCCCTCTACCTCAAGGGCTTCGATCAGGTGGCGGGCAGCCTGGCGACCGATCTCGTAGTACGGCAGTTGCACCGTGGTCAGCGGCGGGATGAACAGTTCGGCGATACCGATCATGTTGTCGTAGCCGAGCACGGCGACATCGCCGGGAATTTTCAGGCCTCGGCTCAACAACAGCTGATAGGCACAAAACGCAATCCGGTCGTTGCCACAGATCAGAATGTCGAATTGTGGGCGACCCTCAACAATGTGCCGGTCGAGGATGGCTGCGGTTTCACCGTAGGCGTCATGCTCGGAAAGGTCGTATTGCAGAAGCGCGTCAGGCGCCAGCCCGAATGCCTGACAGGCGCGCAACAGGCCTTCTTGTCGCAGCCCCCAGGCCAGGCTCTGTTTTGGCAGATTGATGCACAGCGGGCGCCGATAGCCTTGGCTCAACGCGTGATGCACGGCGCGATACTGCCCCGTTTCGTCGTCCGGTACGTAACTGACCAGGCGACTGTCATCGGCCAGGCAATTGGCGAGTACCAGCGGTTTGCTCTTCAAGCGCTCGGGAATGCTGACGTGGCGAAAGCCCATGGCGCTGAAAATCAGCCCGTCGGGGCGGTGCGACAACATCAGGTCGATGTTCTGGTCAGTGGGCGGGTTGCTCAACAGGTTAAGGATGAAGACATTCCAGCCGGCCTGTTGCGCGGTCTGTTCGATGGACAGCAGCAGTTCCACCGCGAACGGTGTGGTCGCGGTATCCAGCGCGAACACGCCGATGGTGCGCGACTGGAGGTTGTCGCCGCGCATCTTGCGCGCCGACAGGCTCGGTACGAATTGCAGTTCATCAATGGCGCGACGCACCCGCTGAAGGGTTTCGGGGCTCAGTTTTTCCGGGTTGTTGAGCGCTCGAGAAACCGTCATCAAGGACACGCCGGCCAGCTGTGCAACGTCTTTCACTGAAGTCATGCGAGGCGAGCCCGGTCAGGTTGACGCAGAATCATGACACAGGGCCCGGGTTTCTCGCGACTCGAATGACAGCGCTCATACCCAACCTGAAGCGAGAGGCCACGCCTTGGGAATCGATGCACGCCCACCACTGCCGTGGTTAAACAACTTCACGCCCAGACTGTCGGGCCGCGGATAGAGGCGACTGCTGAGGCTGAAGCGGCCGTTTTCGTCGAACACCTCGATGGACGAGCGATCGAGAAACACGCGCAGTTCCAGTCGCTCTTGTGTCGGGTCTATCGGCACGCTGCGCTGGCCGCTGACTTGCGCACCCGAGCGGCTGCGGTCCAGCACCAGGCGCTGTAATGCCGCATCGTAATAGAGCAGGGTTTCTTCTAGGCCATCGTCGCTGCAGCGCAAGGCGATGCCCAGGTGGCCGTCGGTGCAGCCGCGCAAATCCAGATGCACATGGATTTCCAGCAGGTCGCCATTCACTTCCGGTACCCAGCAGGTTCCCGACTCATCCCGCCAAGGCGTACTCGGCAATGGCGCCTCGCGCAGCGCGGTGAGCTCCCGTGCCGGATACACGCAAAGGCGATCGTCATGCAGTTCAAGTTCGCGCGGCAAACCGAGCATGCCGCACCAGTGATGGGCCTGGCTCGGCATCGGGCTTTCCCACATGTCGAGCCACGCCCACACCAGGCGCCGACCATCGGCGGCCACCAGCGTTTGCGCGGCATAGAAATCGTGGCCGTTATCCAGCTCGATAAAAGGCCCGCCGGTGAAGTGCCATTGGCTGTCGAGTTGGCCCACTCGATAACCGGTCTGGTATTTGTTGAGCCGTTCGTAACCGTGGGGTTGCATGCCCTGAGGGGAGTACAGCAGCACGTCGCGCCCGTTCAGGCGAAACAGATCCGGGCACTCCCACATATAGCCATCGCCCTCGCTGCCGCTGGCTACATAATCGAGGAACTCCCAGGTGTGCAGATCGGTGGAACGATACAGCGGCAGCAGCGGTTGATCGCCCAGACGTGCGCCGGCAATCAGGTACCAATAGTCGTCCGCTTGCCAGACCTTGGGGTCACGAAAATGCATGATCGAGTCTTGCGGCGCGGTCTCGATGACAGCGCCATGCTTGACGAAGCGAATGCCGTCGACACTGGTGGCCAGGCACTGGACTTGACGGATCGAGCTTTCATCACCCACGTCTTTCAGCCAGGTGTGCCCGGTGTAGATCAGCGCCAGGGTGTCTCCACACACTACCGCGCTACCGGAAAAACAACCGTCGCGGTCGAAGTCATCGCCGGGCGCCAGGGCAATGGGCAGATGCTGCCAATGGACCAGGTCGGCGCTCTTGGCATGCCCCCAATACATCGGGCCCCACTTGGCGTCAAAGGGGTGGTGTTGATAGAAAACGTGATACTCGCCACGGAAGTACACCACCCCGTTAGGGTCGTTCATCCAGCCTGTCGGGGGGGCAATGTGATAACCGGGGCGGTAATCGTGGATGACCCGAGACAGGCCGTCACTCAGCGCCTGTTGCGCAAGGTCAAGGGAGTCAGGCATTGGATCGCTCATGGTATTCAAAGACAAAGTCATAGGGCGCCTGCTCGTGCCGGGCGCAGAGGGACGGTTTCAATGGCATGTGGGTGACGCTTCAAGGCTGTGCCGTCAGCGTCGAACAGGTGCAGGTTGTCGATGTCCAGCAGCAGCTCGACCCGGTCGCCCACCTGCCATCCGGCGTGGACCTCACAACGACTGATCAGTGGCTCGTCCTGACCTGTCTCGAGGTGCACATAAGTTTCACTGCCCAGGTATTCGACCGCGGTCACCACGATGCCGGCGGCTCCTTCCGCTGACTTGAGCGACACGTGTTCCGGGCGAATGCCCAGGCTCAGCAGCGTGCCCGCCGCCAGGTTCGAACTGTCGAAGGGCAGGGACGTCATCCCCAACACGGGGCTGTCGACCAGGCTGGTTTCGCCCGGCGCCTGCAAGCGCGCCGGCAGAAAGTTCATTCTGGGTGAACCGAGAAAGCCGGCGACAAAGCGACTGGCCGGGCGCTCATAGAGTTCGCGCGGTGAGCCGACCTGTTCGACGCGACCGCCATTGAGCACGACAATTTTGTCGGCCAGGGTCATCGCTTCAACCTGATCGTGGGTGACGTAGATCATGGTCGAGCCCAGCCGGGCATGCAGCCGGGCGATTTCGTTGCGCATCTGCACCCGCAAGGACGCATCGAGGTTGGAGAGCGGCTCATCGAACAACAGAATGTCCGGTTCTCGCGCCATGGCTCTGCCCATGGCGACACGCTGACGCTGACCGCCAGACAATTCCTTTGGCTTGCGTTGCAGCAGCTTGTCCAATTGCAGGATTTGCGCGGTCTTCAGCACGCGCTCGCGCAGGCTGGTCTTTTCAGTCTTGGCCAGCTTCAAACCAAAACTGATGTTGTCGTAGACGCTCATGTGCGGGTACAGCGCATAAGACTGAAACACCATGCCGACGCCACGCTCGCGTGGCTCCAGGTCGTTGACCCGACGCCCGTCGATCAGCAGGTCGCCGGCGCAGATCGAATCCAGTCCGGCGATCAGGCGCAGCAGGGTCGACTTTCCGCAGCCCGAAGGGCCGACGAATACCACGAACTCACCCGCCGCGATCTCCAGGTTGACGTCGCGCAGAATCCGCGCGCCGCCCAATTGTTTGTTCACGTTATCCAGTTTCAACTTGATCACGATGCTGTTCCTTGTAGTTGTCGGGCATCAACCCTTTAACGCGCCGGTAGTGAGGCCGGAAACGATTCGGCGCTGGAAGATCAGCACCAGAATCACCAGTGGGACGGTGACCAGCACCGATGCCGCCATCAACAACCCCCAAGGCAACTCATGGGGGCTGCCGCCGGAAATCAGGGCGATGGCCACTGGCACCGTGCGTTGGGTGTCGGTGAGGGTGAAGGTCAGGGCAAACAGGAACTCGTTCCACGCCGCGATGAAAGCCAGCAAGCCAGTGGTGACCAGTGCGGGCCAGAGCAACGGCAACAGCACCCGGGTCAGCGTGACCCAGGGCGAGGCGCCATCCATGATTGCCGCTTCTTCCAGCTCATGGGGCAGTTGACCCATGAACGTGGTCAGCACCCAGACGGTGAAGGGCAGGGTGAAAATCGTGTAGCTGAGAATCAACGCCCAGGACGTGTTGTACAGGCCCAAGGCACGGATCACCTCGAACAGCCCCGACAACACCGCGACCTGGGGAAACATCGACACCCCAAGGACCATCATCAATACCGTGCCACGCCCACGGAATTTCACCCGGCCCAAGGCATAAGCGGCGGTCAGGCTGAGGAACAGCGCCAGCGTCACTACGCTAAGCGCGACCACCAGTGAATTACCGATAGCCCGCAGGAATGAGGCTTGGTTAAGCACCGCCGCGTAATTGGAGAAGTCGGGTTTTTTGATCCAGTAACTCACCTCGAACAAGGCGCTGGACGGCTTCAGCGACGTGACGATGGCGTAGTAGAAAGGGAACACCGCATACAGCAGCAACACCCCGATCAGGCACCAGAAACCGAAGCGCAACAGTGCTTTTTTCAATAGGCGAGGGCTCATGACCGGACCTCCAGTTGACGGCGTCCGAGGTAGAGATAAAGCATGGCGATCACTGCAACCACCAGAAACAGCAGGGTCGAGGCGGCGCTGCCGTAACCGACGTCCTGGAACTCCACCAGGTGTTGGCGGGCGTAGACCGACATGCTCATGGTGCTCGACGAGTTCGAGGTCAGCACATAAATCACGTCGAACACCCGCAGGGAGTCGAGGATGCGGAAAATCGCCGCCACCAGCAATGCGGGCATCAGCAGTGGCAGCGTGACCCGCCAGAACACCTTCAGTGGATGAATGCCATCGACCCTGGCGGCTTCGTAGCAGTCACTCGGCAACATCTGCAAGGCGGCGAGCATCAGCAGGGTGACAAACGGCACGGTCTTCCAGACGTCGACGATAATCACCGCCCACATCGACAGATCGGCATCTGCGGTCCAGGCCAGAGGCGCGGTAATCAGGCCGAGGCTAAGCATCAGGTGATTGATGATGCCGAACTGGTCATTGAGCATCCATGACCAGATCTTCGCCGAGACAATGGTCGGAATCGCCCACGGAATCAGAATCAACGCTCGCACCAGGGAACGGCCGGCGAACTGGATGTTCAGCAGCAACGCCACCAGCAGCCCCAGCACGACTTCCAGCCCCACCGACACCACGGTGAAATGCAAGGTGTTGCGCACTGCATTCCACCATTGCGGATCGACCAGGATGCCCGACCAGCTGGAACCGTTGTGGAACAGGTAATTGCTCAGGCCAACGAAGGTGCCGCCAGCGGTGTCCGCCAGGTTGGCGTCGGTCAGGCTGAACCAGAATGTCCGCAGCAACGGCCAGGCCGCCACCAGGGCCAGACACAGCAACATCGGCGTCAGAAATAGCCAGGCAGCGCGCACTCGGCGACGCTGTACCGGCGTTTCCCTGGTGAGCAGGAGCTCGTCACAGGGAGCATGGGCAATAGAGACAGACATGGTGATTTTCTTCCTTGTGGCTTACCAGTTCCGGTGTTTGATACGCGTGAGTTCGCCTTCCAGTTCGGTCAGCGCCTGATCGACCGGCAACTCGCCGGCCAGCACGCCATGCACTTGATCGAAGAACGCATTGGAAACCCGTGGATAACGAGCGGCGGTGATTGAAGCGGGGCGCATGACCCCATCATTGAGAATGCTGTGCAGCTGACTGTAATAAGGCATGGCCGCGAGCAGCTCGGGATCTTGGTAAAGCGACTCGATCACCGGGTTATAGGCGCCAATCAGCGCACGATGTTTTTGCTGTTGGGCACTGCTCAGGTAGCTCACCAGTTCGGCGGCAAGCTTCGGGTTGGCGCTGTAACGCGATACCGCCAAACCCCACCCGCCGAGGGTGGAGGCATGGGTGCCGGTGCTGCCGCCGCGGGGCAGGGGAGCGACCCCGACCTTGTCTTTTACCGCACTGTCCTGGCTTTGCACCAAGGCCCAGACATAAGGCCAATTACGCATGAACAACGCATTGCCCGACTGGAATACGCCGCGTCCTTCTTCCTCGGTGTAATTGAGCACGCCACGCGGGGAGATGTCGCCTACCCAGCTTTTGGCCAGGGTCAACGCCGCTCTTGAGGCCTGGCTGTTGACCACGATGTCGCCTCGTGGATTGACCAGCCCTCCGTCCGGTTGGCTGCTGATCCATTCCAGCGCATTACACGTCAGGCCTTCGTAGGCACGCCCTTGAAAGATGTACCCCCAGGCGTTGGCGTTGCCGGCATTGCGCTCGGCCTGTTGTACATCCTTGGCGGTAGCGGTCATTTCCTCCCAAGTCTGGGGGACTTGCTTGTTGTATTTCTCGAGCAAGTCCTTGCGGTAATACAGCAGGCCCGAGTCGGTGAACCACGGCATCGTCACCAGCCGTCCGTTCACCGTGGCGTTGTCCACCTGTGCCTGGAAGTAGCCTTGGGTTGCGTCGGCGGGCAGCACCTCGCGCAGATCCAGCAGATGTTTGGCCAGCATCCCCGGCCACACCATGTCGATCTGAATGATGTCGATGTCGCTGGACTGCGCACTGAGGATCTGTTGATAGAACGACAACCGCTCGGTTGCCGAGTTAGGCGTGGACACCACCTCGACGTGATTGCCGGTCTGTTGAGACCACGCCTCGACGGCCTCTTTGCACAGTTGTAATTCCGCGCCCACCGCACCGCAGGAAATCGTCAGATTGGCTGCGCTGGAGAGGGATGGAAGCCCGGCGCAAAGGGCAAGCAGTGCTGCTGGAAAGAGTGATTTGAGCTGTTTCATAAAGCCCTCTTTATTTTTGTTTTTAGAAAAGTTAACGTTAACATCGCCAAATGTAGCAGCGTATTTGCGATGAGGCATCCTTTTTTTCGTAGATTTTGACAATTAACAATTCACGAAAAAAGGTCGGTCGCAGGACAAAAAATAAAAACAAAACAGGAAATCCCCCATGCAGAAAGCATCAAGCTGGCTACTCGCAGGTGTACTCGGCACCTCGGCGGCCACCGCTCAGGCCGCGACTCTGGAAGAACGCATGGCCGCGTTTGAAGCCCGCGCCAGCGCTGCGGAAAAACGTGCAGCCGCCGCCGAACAACAAACCCAGGCGCTCGCCAGGGAATTGCAGCAGCTCAAACAGTCCACTCCCGCCTTGCAGCCTGTTGCGTCCACTGCGACCGCCACTGCGGCGCCCACTTTGGATACGCGGTTGGCAAAACTCGAAGCCCGTCAGCAAAGCCTGGAGAAGGAGGGCAGTACCGGACACCTCACCGACGGGTTCAGCTTCAAGGGCTACGCCCGCTCCGGATTGCTGATCAACGATGGCCTGGGGGGCGGGCGGGGCGGTCCTTATACAACGCCTGCCGGTTCAGTCGGTGGTGCAGTCGGGCGACTGGGTAATGAAGACGATACTTACATGCGTATAGACCTGTCGAAAGAAGCCTATGCGCAGAACGGCACTCATTCCAAATTCACGGTTTCCATCGCCGATGGAGTGGAAAGCTCCAATGACTGGACGGCCGCCGAAAGTAACCTGAAT
Organism: Pseudomonas sp. 01L34; assembly: GCF_056400265.1. NCBI lineage: Bacteria > Pseudomonadati > Pseudomonadota > Gammaproteobacteria > Pseudomonadales > Pseudomonadaceae > Pseudomonas > Pseudomonas sp. 01L34. The sequence goes on along the minus strand of NZ_JBFTSX010000001.1, from coordinate 980,484 downwards.
GTGCGCCAGGTATTTACGGAACTCGATCATCTCGCCGCATTCAAGGGCAATTCGACGTTCGAGAACGCCACCCTGTGGGCAGGCAAGCGATTCGACAGGGACAACTTCGATATCCATTGGCTGGACTCGGACGTCGTCTTTCTGGCCGGCACCGGGGGTGGTATCTACGACGTGCAGATGAACAAGAACTGGCGCTCGAATTACTCGTTGATCGGGCGTAACTACGGGGATTTCAGTGAGGGCGGTGTCAATGCCGATGTGGAAAGCTACATCCTCACCTCCAACCAGTTCTTCGATAATGGTCAGTGGCAGTGGATGTTCAATGGCATTGGCTCAAAGAAAAACGACTTTAGCACTCGCACCAATGAAGCGGGCCTGAAGCCTGCGGACTCCGGCTTGCACAGCATGATCGCGAATCATCAGAAAAACTTTTTCGGCAGGGAAGGCTTCTTCAAGACGGCGCTGCTCTACGGGCAAGGGTTGGGGGCCGAGGTCAAGAACATTGGCTCGGACGGCGAACTGATCGACGACGCTCGTGCGCTGCGCCTTGCGCTGTACGGCGAGACACCGATTGCACCCCACTGGCGCATCGGTCCAAGTCTGCTGGCCGAACAAAGCAAGGATCGCTACGTCAAGGGTGACGACTACCGCTGGATGACCCTGAACATGCGGTTGGCCAATGAAATCAACAGCAATTTCGAGATGGCCTACGAAATGAGCTGGCAAACCATGAACCTCGACCCCAAGGGTTACCTGCAACGTAATGCGGTGGACGGCAACTTCTGGAAATTCACCATCGCCCCGACCTTCAAACCCGACGTTGGAGACCTGCTCACACGCCCCGAGTTGCGCGTATTCGCCAGCTTCATGAACTGGTCTTCGGACCTGGACCGATACAGCTCCACAGACAACTTCGGCAAGACCGACTTCAACGCCGGCGGTGTGTGGCAATACGGGATACAGATGGAAACCTGGTTTTAATAGCCGGGGCTTGCTCCCACATTTATTCGATGCCGTTCACCAATACTGTGATCGATGCAAGTCCATTGTGCTGTCCGGTGGCCAACGCTCATTAAGCGGGGCCGCCGGATGAACTCGTGGTCAGCCCCTGCCAGGCATGTCGATGCCATGTTGATGCACCCGTCGATACAGCGTTGCCCGGGAGATGCCCAAAGCCTTGGCCGCGGGGGTGGGTTTCCAGCGATGACGCACGAGGGCATCGATGAGTGCCTCGCGTTCCGGACTGGCGCAGCGTTCCATGGTGTCAGCTGAAGCCGGATCGTTGAGTCGACGGCCGGGCAGATGCTCAGGCAAGTCACTCAATAGAATCAAGTCGGTCTCGCACACCGCGCAGGCGTAACGCAATACGTGCCGCAGTTCGCGCACATTTCCCGGCCAGCGATAGCCGAGCAGGCATTCCAGTGCGGCGCTTCCCAGTTGCATCGCCATCGCGCAGGCCGACGATTCTTCCTCGAGTATCCGGTTGATCAATGCCAGTCGATCACTGCGTTCGCGCAACGGCGGCAATTGGAATCGCGCACCACTGAGGCGGAAGTACAGGTCCTCGCGAAACTCGCCGCTGGACACCAGGGCTTCCAGATCGCGGTGGCTGGCGCAGACCACCTGAATGTCTATCGCCTTGCTTCTTGACGCTCCCAGGGGCGCCACTTCGCCCTCGGCTAAAACCCGCAGTAGGCGGGTTTGCAGGGTCAGGGGCATATCGCCGATTTCATCGAGAAACAGGGTGCCGCCATCGGCCTGTTCCAGCAGGCCTTGCATGCCTTTATTCGAAGCCCCGGTGAAGGCGCCGGCTGCATAACCAAACAGCTCGCTTTCGATCAGGTTTTCGGGAATCGCTGCGCAGTTCACCGCAATAAAAGGTCGATCACGGCGCAGACTGGCCTGGTGCAGCTGGCGGGCGAAGACTTCCTTGCCGGAACCGGTTTCGCCGTGGATCAGCACCGGCAGATTACGGTCTTTGACCCGAACCGCAAGGCGCAAACTTTCTTCCAGTCGCGGGTCGAGTTCGGCGGGTGACAGTACCCGCCGAGCCGGGCTGCGTTTCACTTGCCGTGGCGCGCTGAGTCGCCCATGCAAGACATGGCGGCCACCCCGGCAGTGAAACAGGCAGAGTGATTCGTCTTTGGCGCGATGCAATAACTGCTGATCGAACACTTGGCCGATGTGGTCCGGCAGTTGGCCACAACTTTGCGACAGCCACTGCCGCGCCGCGGGGTTGAGTGCCTGCAGTTGTCCGTCGTCGTCCCAGGCGAGCAGGTAATCGGGCTGGCTGTCGACGTAGCCTGGGCTGTTGTGGGCCCGCAGCACCCAGTAACCCTGGGCACTGTTCATGAAAAACGCTTGTTCTATTTCCCGTGCGCTCTGCACCACCATCTGCCGGATCAGATGCTGCGAACGACGGTCGTCCGGCGAACGCACCGCAGACACATCGAGCACCCCGAGCAGTTCCCCCCGAGGGTCGAAGACCGGAGCGGCGGAGCAGGTGAGTCCGATAAAAGCCGCGCGGAAGTGATCCCGTTTGTGCACCGTGACCGGTGTTCGTGCGGTCAGCACCGCAGCCACCCCGCAGGTGCCTTCCTCGCCCTCTGACCAGCAGGTGCCCAGGTACAGGCCTGCTTTGCGGCAATCATTACGGATGGAGGTTTCCACGCGATAGTCGATGGTCTGGCCCTGGGCGTCGGTGAGCAACACGCAGTAGTCGGCATCGCGCACACGACCATGGAGTCGGGCGACTTCTTCGCTGGCGATGCGCAGGAACAGTTCGGAGCGTTCTCGACACTCTTGCAGCACGTTCTGGGACAGGATCCGCGGCCCTTGTAATGAGCCAGGGTCCAAGTGGTGTTGCTCCATGGAACGGCGCCAGGAATCCAGGATCAAGTCCGGCACGGGCAGTTGCGGCAGGTGCGCTGCGTTCTTCAAAACACGGCTGACGCAATCCACATGCGCCTTCGAGTGTGCGGAAAGCATTAGGGCCTCCGGTTCGATCTTCTTTTAGTTGTGCGGGCTATTAAGCGCCGTTCACGGACGGTCGACAAGCATCGGTTCACCCCACTGCGAAGCTGAGACGCGACGTCTCAAGGTCTGACCTCTAACCCGTGCAGGCTGACATGGGACGTCTCAATCGAGCGGGATCCCATCACTTGGAAATGTAGTCAAAACCGCTCTGGAACGGGCTTTTCGGCGATCTTTTGCGATTCTGGCACCGGCCTTGCTCTAACCCTGGCAACCAGCACGACTGGCAACCCGATAATAACAAGAGGTGCCCTATGTCCTCCTGCCGAGGCTTTTACTTTGCCGTACCCGTGGTGGCGACATGAGTCGCTTGCCCCTGACCGTCGGCATCATTGCCAATCCGGCGTCCGGCCGGGACGTAAGGCGCCTGACGGCGAATGCCGGGCTGTTTTCCAGCACCGACAAGGTCTCGGTGATCCAACGGCTGCTGGCGGCTTTTGGCGCCACCGGTGTCGAGCGCGTGCTGATGCCCACCGACATGACCGGCATCGCGGCGGCGGTGAAGAAGAACAGTCATGGCCGCCAGGCGCGTGACAGCCACTGGCCAACTCTGGAGTTCCTGGAACTGACCTTGCGCCAGAGCGTGGCGGACACTCGCCAGGCCGCACGCTGGATGGCTGAACGCGGCGTGTCGCTGATCGCCGTGCTCGGCGGTGACGGTACCCACAAAGCGGTGGCTGCCGAAGTCGGCGACATTCCATTGCTGACCCTGTCGACGGGGACCAACAATGCCTTCCCGGAACTGCGTGAGGCCACCAGCGCCGGGCTGGCCGGCGGGCTATTCGCCAGCGGCCGGATCCCACCCGAAATTGCCTTGCGTCGCAATAAACGCCTGCTGGTGCGGATTCCGAGCCGCGACCTGTGCGAAGTGGCGCTGGTGGACGTGGCGGTGTCCCCGCTGCCCTTCATCGGCGCCCGTGCAATCAGCCGTGGGATCGATCTGGCGGAGGTCTTTGTCACCTTCGCGGAACCTCAGTCCACTGGCATCTCGGCCCTCTGCGGCTTGTGGTTTCCGGTCTCGCGCCAAGCCCCCAACGGTGCCTGGATGCGCCTTGATCCGCAATCGTCCGAAGCCTTGCTGGTGCCCCTGGCGCCCGGCCTGTTGCAAGGCTGCGGCGTACTCGCGGCCGCCAGCCTTGAACCCGGTGTTGCCCATCGCCTGTGCCTGAGCAGCGGCACCCTGGCCCTGGATGGCGAACGGGAAATCGAATTCAACGCCGATGACTTGCCCACCGTCACCCTCGACTCCGGCGGTCCGCTGAGCATCGATGTCAATGCGGCGCTGGCCTATGCCGCGCAAGAGCGGCTGCTGGCCATCGGTCGTGAACACCCGCAACACCCTTTGAACCTTGCACTTTGAAACTTGAGCCTCAAGACACCCTGGAGAATAAAAATGTCGACACAGCTGACTGCTGATCAATTGCTGCATGCCTATCGGGTGATGCGCACCATCCGCGTCTTTGAAGAGCGCCTGCATGTGGAGTTCGCCACCGGCGAGATTCCCGGTTTCGTCCATCTTTATGCCGGTGAAGAGGCCTCGGCCGCCGGTGTCATGGCTCACCTGAGGGATGACGACTGTATCGCCTCCAACCACCGTGGCCACGGTCATTGCATCGCCAAGGGCGTTGATGTGCACGGGATGATGGCCGAAATCTACGGTAAGAAAACCGGAGTCTGTCAGGGCAAGGGCGGCTCCATGCACATCGCCGATTTCGAGAAAGGCATGCTCGGTGCCAATGGCATCGTCGGTGCCGGTGCACCGCTGGTGGTAGGGGCGGCCCTGGCCGCCAGGCTCAAGGGGACCGACGGCGTCGCCGTGGCGTTCTTCGGCGACGGCGGTTCCAACGAAGGGGCCGTGTTCGAAGCGATGAATATGGCCTCGGTGTGGAACCTGCCGTGCCTGTTCATTGCCGAGAACAACGGTTACGCCGAGGCCACGGCGTCCAACTGGTCGGTGGCCTGCGATCACATCGCCGACCGCGCAGCCGGTTTCGGCATGCCTGGGGTCACCGTCGACGGCTTCGATTTCTTCGCCGTTCACGAAGCCGCCGGTGCCGCGGTGGCGCGCGCCCGAGCCGGTGAAGGACCGTCGTTGATCGAGGTCAAGCTGACCCGCTACTACGGTCACTTTGAAGGCGACGCCCAGACCTATCGGGCACCGGACGAGGTCAAGTATTTCCGCGAACACAACGACTGCCTCATGCAGTTTCGCGAGCGCACCACTCGGACCGGCTTGATCGATGCCAGCCAGTTGGACCAGATCGATGGCGAAGTGGACCTGTTGATCGAAAATGCCGTGCGCAAGGCCAAGTCCGACCCCAAGCCAAGCGCCGCCGACCTGCTCACCGACGTCTACGTTTCCTATCCCTGAACGCCCCCTATAACAAGAATCGAGACCTTTATCATGGCGAGAAAAATCAGTTATCAGCAGGCAATCAACGAAGCCCTGGCTCAGGAAATGCGCCGCGACCCCAGCGTGTTCATCATGGGGGAAGACGTCGCCGGCGGTGCCGGTGCTCCCGGTGAAAACGACGCCTGGGGCGGGGTATTGGGCGTGACCAAGGGCCTCTACCACCAATTTCCCGGCCGCGTGCTGGACACGCCGCTGTCGGAATTGGGTTATGTCGGTGCCGCGGTAGGCGCAGCGACCTGCGGCGTGCGCCCGGTGTGTGAGTTGATGTTCGTCGACTTCGCCGGTTGCTGCCTGGACCAGATCCTCAATCAGGCGGCCAAGTTTCGCTACATGTTCGGGGGCAAGGCTTCCACCCCGTTGGTGATTCGCACCATGGTCGGCGCGGGCCTGCGGGCCGCCGCCCAACACTCGCAAATGCTCACGTCGCTGTGGACCCACATTCCCGGCCTGAAAGTTGTCTGCCCGTCATCCCCTTATGACGCCAAGGGCCTGTTGATCCAGGCCATCCGCGACAACGATCCGGTCATCTTCTGCGAACACAAACTGCTCTACAGCATGCAGGGCGAGGTGCCGGAAGAGCTCTATACCATCCCGTTCGGCGAGGCCAACTTCCTGCGCGACGGCAAGGACGTGACCCTGGTTTCCTATGGGCGCACGGTCAATACGGCGATGGATGCAGCCCGCAGCCTGGCAGGGCGGGGGATTGACTGCGAGGTCATCGACCTGCGCACCACCAGCCCGCTGGACGAAGACAGCATTCTGGAAAGCGTGGAAAAGACCGGGCGCCTGGTGGTGATCGACGAAGCCAACCCGCGCTGTTCCATGGCCACCGACATCTCGGCCCTGGTGGCGCAAAAAGCGTTCGCCTCGCTCAAGGCGCCCATCGAGATGGTCACCGCGCCGCACACACCGGTGCCGTTCTCCGACTCTCTGGAAGACCTCTATATCCCCGACGCGGCGAAGATCGAAAACGCCGTGCTCAAGCTGATCGAGTGGAGCAAGCGTTCATGAGCCAGATCCATACCCTGACCATGCCCAAGTGGGGCTTGTCCATGACCGAAGGCCGGGTCGATGTCTGGCTCAAGGAGGAGGGGCAGGCGATCGCCAAGGGCGATGAAGTGCTCGACGTAGAAACCGACAAAATTTCCAGCAGTGTCGAAGCGCCGTTTTCCGGTGTGCTGCGCCGGCAGATCGCGCGCCAGGATGAAACCCTCGCGGTCGGTGCATTGCTCGGCATCGTGGTCGACGGCGAAGCCAGCGAGGCCGAGATCGATGCGGTGATCGAGCAGTTCCAGGCCGCGTTCGTGCCAGGTGACGGTGCCGAGGAAGACAGTGGGCCGAAGCCGCAGAAGGTCGAACTGGACGGGCGACTGATCCGTTACTTCGAGCGTGGCGAAGGCGGGGTGCCGTTGGTGCTGGTGCACGGGTTTGGCGGTGACCTGAATAACTGGATGTTCAATCATGAAGCGTTGGCCGCCGGGCGCCGGGTGATAGCTCTGGATCTGCCGGGCCATGGCGAGTCGGGCAAACAGTTGGAACACGGAGATCTGGATGAGTTGAGCAGGGTGCTGCTGGCTCTGCTCGATCATCTGGATGTTCCCGTGGCGCATCTGGTGGGGCATTCCATGGGCGGGGCGGTGTCGCTGAACACGGCGCGCCTGGCTCCCCAGCGGGTGCGTTCCCTGAGCTTGATCGGCAGCGCCGGCCTGGGTGCGGAAATCAACGGCGATTACCTGCAAGGTTTTGTCGAGGCAGCCAGCCGCAATGCCCTCAAGCCACAATTGGTGCAACTGTTCTCCGACCCCGAACTGGTCAATCGGCAGATGCTCGAAGACATGCTCAAGTACAAGCGTCTGGAAGGGGTGGATGCGGCCCTGCGCCTGCTGGTTGCGGGGCTGTTCAAAGAAGGGCGGCAACAACTCGATCTGCGTGGCGTGGTGCAAGAAAACCGGCAACCGGTGTTGCTGATCTGGGGCAGTGACGACGCGATCATTCCTGCGACCCACAGCGCTGGCCTGGCTGCTCAGGTCGAAATCCTGCCGGGTCAGGCGCACATGGTGCAGATGGAAGCGGCCGAGCAGGTCAATCGGCTGATTCTGGACTTTGTCCAACAACACTGATGCCTCCCTTGGCGGCCGGCCATTTGCCGGGCGCCAAGGCCACGATTTCAAGGAGATTCCAACATGAGCCTTCCAATTGATCCGACCCGCAGCATGCGTGCCGCTGTCTGGCATGGTCGTCACGATATCCGCGTCGAAGATGTGCCGTTGCCCGTCTCGCCACCGGCGGGCTGGGTGCAGATTCGCGTGCAATGGTGCGGTATTTGCGGCTCCGACTTGCATGAATACGTGGCCGGGCCAGTGTTCATTCCGGTGGATGCGCCGCACCCGCTGACCGGCATCAAGGGGCAGTGCATTCTCGGTCATGAGTTCTGTGGCGAGATCGTCGAAATCGGCGCCGGGGTCCAGGGGTTCAGTGTGGGCGAACCGGTGGCAGCCGATGCCTGTCAGCACTGTGGTACTTGTTATTACTGCACCCATGGGCTGTACAACATTTGCGAGAACCTGGCGTTCACCGGGCTGATGAACAATGGCGCGTTCGCCGAGTTGGTCAACGTGCCGGCCAACCTGCTTTACAAGTTGCCGGCCAACTTTCCAGTCGAAGCCGGGGCGCTGATCGAACCGCTGGCAGTGGGCATGCACGCGGTGAAAAAGGCCGGGAGTTTGCTGGGGAAAAATGTGGTGGTGGTTGGCGCGGGAACCATCGGCCTGTGCACCATCATGTGCGCCAAGGCGGCTGGCGCGGCCCAGGTCATTGCTCTGGAAATGTCGGGAGCGCGCAAGGCCAAGGCGCTGGAGGTGGGGGCAAGCCAAGTGCTGGACCCTAATGAGTGTGACGCGTTGGCTGAGGTGCGACGGCTGACCGGCGGGCTGGGGGCAGATGTCAGTTTCGAATGCATCGGCAACAAACACACGGCCAAGCTCGCCATTGACCTGATCCGCAAGGCCGGCACGTGTGTATTGGTGGGCATCTTCGAGGAGCCCAGCGAGTTCAATTTCTTCGAGCTGGTCGCCACCGAAAAACAGGTGCTGGGTGCACTCGCCTATAACGGGGAGTTCGCAGACGTGATCGCCTTTATCGCCGACGGTCGGCTGGACATCACGCCGCTGATAACCGGGCGTATTCAGCTGGAACAGATTGTCGGGCAGGGCTTTGAGCAATTGGTTAACAACAAGGAGCACAACGTGAAAATCATCGTGTCACCCGCTCGAATCCGAGACGCCTCAGAAAGCGATTGACGCGAACCGAGCCTGAACATTCCTGCCAAATTCGGGGCAGGTAATGTTCAGGCAACGTGTGGCCCACCTTTTCAGAGCTGCACCCGCCGCAGCCTGCCGCTCAACGGGACGACGGTGTTGTCTGGCATGGGCAGTGGCCGGCCGGTCAAACCCATGCCTTCGCTCACCAGTACCGCATCCTCCAGCAGACACAAGTTGGAAGGGGTATCCAGGTCGCGGGCGAGCACGGCGACCTGGGCGGTTTGCAGATTGCAGCTCAGCAGTCGCCCGGTAAAACGGGTAAAGCCGCCGTGCAGCGGTTCGCCGTTCCAGTCGGGTGGCAAGGGTTGCTGCAGGCGATCGCAGAGTTCCAGCACCAACACGTTGCCCTTCGGACACAGCGCCAGTCCGGTGGGCAGTTGCAGGCCGCGAATCAGGAGCTCGATTTGCCCACTGTCAGGCCAGACCCGAATCACCTGGCCGGCCTTCTCGGCGAAGTCGACGCCCTTGCGCGTCGGGTCGCCCTGCAACTCTCCGGAAAACAGACTGATCAGCACTGCGTCGGTCGCCGGTTCGTACACCAGGGTCACCGGGACGGCTTCCTGGCCCTGGTCCAGTTCGGGCAACCGGACCAGCACGCGTTCGTCCTGTCCGCTGGCGAATTCCACCAACTGATTGGTATCGGGCTTGACCGCCAGCCAACTGCGGCGGGTCGGGTGGTAACACAGCGCATTCAGATTGCCACGGCTGTGAAACACCGGTTCGGGCGGTGTGAATTGCAGGTCCAGCAGTTTGGAACCCTCGACGTAATCGGTCTGGCTGACCAGACAGCGCCCGTCACCGCAGGCGATGTCCGACAGCCCCATGATTTCATCGCGCAGCATGCGGGCCTGCATGTTCATGGCGCGAAAACCTTGCGCCAGTATCTCGCCGGGCAGATAGGCGCCGGGCTTGTGCGGATCCGGTCGCAGTCGACTGATACGACCGCTGAAGGGCTGCTCCGGCAGGCCCGAGCCGGCTTCGGTCAACAGCAGGCTGCCATCGGCCTGCACGCAAATGCCCCGAGGGTTCAGCAGGCCTTCGGCGATGATGGTGCTCGGGCACAGGGTTTCGCTGGGCCGCGCAGGGATATTAATGGGAATGGGCATAGGGCTCTCTCCATGAATAACGGATGGATGCGGTTACTGCGGCGGTTGCCACGGTTCACCGGAGAGATAAGCCCGGAGCAGCGCCCGCTGGCAGGGCGACATCGAGCGCACCACAGGCATGAACAGCGTGGTGCCTTTGTACGCATCCGAAGTTCGGGCGAGGATGGGGTTCTTGGCGCCCATGACCGCGTCGGGCTGATTGAGCGGGATGTAGCGCGACATGGCGGGGAAGGCCAGGTAGTGAAAGCGCAGGACGTTCGGGTACATCAGCTCCCAGGTGATGTGGGTGCCCGCGGGGATGCCGAAGTCGGTCTGTGCGTATTTGCGAAAGCTGGTGAAGTAGCCACTGCTTGGAAGGCCATTGGCTGTGTAGGTCAAGGCGACAAAACCCGCCTGGGCGGCAGAACCCGCTTTGACGGTGACCGGGAAACTGATCGCGAGCTGGCCAGGGTTAACGGTCAGCGATGCAGGAAAATCGAGGAAATCCCAGTATTGCGGTTCATCGTACACAGCAGGAGCAGCAGCCTGCAGGTCGATTTCGGTGGCTTTGGGGACCGGACCGCCCAAGTACCTGACCTGCAAGGTGATCGACAGGCCATTGGGGTAGTCCTCCAGATACACGTTGCGCTGATCGGCATACACCCGATAGGTCGATTCGGTGGCTTGCAACGTGGTACCGGCGACCTTGCCGGGCGCGTTGATCGCCAGGGCGGCGGTCTGCACTGCCTGTAGCTGGTTGGCGGTCAGGGGCAGGTCGACGATGCCGCCATACACGTAGTAGTCGAATAGAAAGCGGTTGGTCGGGTCCAGGGTGGCCAGTTCAGTGGTGCCTGCGGTGATGGTGACGGGGCCGTAGTTCGCGTTCGGTCCGATAGGGCTGGTGATATCGTCCCTGACGGCCCTGAAGGTTTGCTTCGGAATGACGTTCACCATGTCGATGCTCAGGTAACCGTTGCCGCCCAGGTCGGCATAGCCGGCATTCCCCGTACTCTGGTTGACCAGTTGCCGGCCCGGCTGGCAGTTCAGCGGCTCGTCGGCGAAGGCCGGGGCCAGTGTACCGATGACCCTGCCGATGCTCGGGTTGGGGGTGTATCGGCCGGCGGCATAATCGGCGTCCAGTTGTTCCGTGGTCATCGTGGGGCACATTTCGAACATGACGAAACGCAGGACAATGCCGGTCGCACCCGGTGCCTGGATGATCGAGCGCAGGCCACTGCTGTTCTGGTTCCAGCTGACGATGCTGCTCAAAGGGAAGGTCAGTTGAAACGTACCGCTGGCGTGGAAAGATCCCGGCGCATCCATTTTCGCGGGCAACAGCACACGTCCCGCCACGTCGAAACTGCTGCACACGGTATTACTGCGAATCAGCAACTGGATGTCGCTGTTACCACCAATCTGCAGGCCGCCGACGAATATCTGGGTGGTCGTTGAGGAGGTGGGGTCCAGGTCCACCATCATCGGGCCGGAGACGGGGCCTTGTCCGGTCACCGGATCCACCGAGCCGAGCAGATAAACCGGCTGGCCCACCATGTCGCCGGTGGTGCTGATGCTGCCCGGATTGCCCTGGGAACTGATCAAGGCGTTCTGCATGTCGACGACATGCTGCCCATAGTGATTCCAGCCGCCAGCGGTGTAGTAGTCGCCGTCGGGCGCGTTGATCATGTTGTTCAGCTGATCGTCGGTATAAGACTGAGCAGTCGGTGCCAGGGTCGAGGTGGTCAGGTCGAAGAGCGGCCATTCCTCATTGCCGTCGTAAGGAATGGTGGGGGAGTTGTTTGGCAGGCTGACGTCCGTGCGGATGCCGCCCCAGAAGTTCAGGCGTGGTCCATTGAGAATGCTCATGATCTATTCCTCGTCCTTGGTGGTTTTGCCGACAGGCGCGTTGGCGAATTTGAACATGTAGGAGAAATCGGCCTTGTAGGGACTTTTGACCGGTGTCGCCATGGAGTGGCAATTCATGCAGCTGCTGTTGGGCTGGATGTAGCTCTCCATGGTGACGTTGGCCGAGAGCGACGGGGTCGGCTGGCCCAGTGGATTGCTGGGGTTGTCCGGCATCAGCGGGCGCTGGGTGGTGATGAGTTGGTAGTACTTCAGCACGCTTCTTTGCAGGCCCGGGTCGGTGCGGTAATTGGTGTTGACGGCGTTGGTGATCTCGGCAATCGGGGTGACCCGGTTCAGCGGGTTCGGGGTCTGGAACGTGGTGCCGGGCTTGGGCACGCAGACCAGTTTTGTACCCTGAGTCTGCCAGTCGCAGGGTGACTGGTTGAGGGTGATGGCCGGGGCCGCGGGGTTGAAGTAGGAGTAGGTCATGCCGGCTGTTGGCTGATCGACCCATTGGCCATGCACCAACTCCTTGGGCGGAACGTTATCGATCTGCTCGAAGGTCGACCAGATCCACTGCGGATAGCCGTTGACCTTGGTGATGATGTGCAGGCCCACCAGGCCCAGGTAGGCCTCGGTGACACCGGTGCGTTGGCCCTGGTCGTTGAACGTGGGCACGCGCGCCAGCATGGTCAGGTAGCGGCTGGCGTTGTCACTGGTCGTGAGGATGCGCCAGCTCGACTTGACCTCGATGACCCCGTTGGGAAAGTTAATGTTGTTGGCTTTGGAAACGACATCGGCGTTATAGAAGCTGTTGTTGACGATGTAGTCGTAGGACGTCTCGTTGGCCGAAATGTCGTAGTAGGTCGGGTTACCGGCCTGGTCGATCAGCCAGCCGCCGACAGCCTGATCCACGGCATTCACCTGGGTGCTGTTCTTCAGCGCGGCGATGTTGATGATGCCCAGGCTTTTGGCGGTCTGCGGGGTGTTCCACGGGCCAGGATCTGCCCCCTTCGGCAGGAAGATTTCCTCCACGGTCTTGTAGGTTTGCCAAACGGTGTAGCCGGGGTCCCCAGGCTGTTTGGCGCAGTCGGGATCACCTCGTTGCCCATCCTGTGCGGGCCAGTTCAAAGCGATGAACATCTGCCAGCTGTATTGATCGAACTGGTCCTGACTGGCGGTGGCGACCGGCGCGGTGCTGGGGGGTTGGCAACTCAGGTTACTGGCCTGCGTCGACGGCATGGCCTGTTCTCGGGCCAGGGCCTGCTCCAGGATCAAGGCCGGCAGACTGGCCAGGCCCACTAACATCACGCAGAAACGGAATGTGGTTTTCATGGCGATCCTTCATCGTTATTCAGGGTTTGCGTTGCATGAGCTTGTTCCACTGCGCTTTTTGGCCGTTGCTCTGTGACGCCGGTGGTTCGAACAATTGGCAGGGCGGTGGATTCGCCGGGCACATGGCGGCCACTTGCGCCCAGGTCTGGGCCGGGTCCGGTTTGGCGATGCGGAAGTTGGTGTAGTTCTGGCTGACGATGGGGGCGTTGGCGACGCTGGCATCACCGGAGAAATAGAACGATTGCGGATGCCGGTAGGGCGGTTGTCCCGTGACGTTCTTGTAGAAGGCGTAGCCGAACAGGATCGGGCCTTGTGGCGAGTCGACATCCAGGGCATAGGCTTGCACGCTGCCATTGAGGTTCTGGCTGCGCGCGGCACTGTAGGGCAGGTGCTTGATGAAATCCTGCCGTGGTGGGTGGTTCATCGGCGAGAACATGCAGCAGGCCGGCATGTCCTTGGGACGGTCCTGGGGATAGGTCAGGAAGTAGGCCTTGTTGCCCAGCGACACGAAGGAGCAGGTGTAGTTGTTGTTCTTGATCGGGAAGATCGGCAGGCAGTATTTCTCGTAGTGTTCCATCATCGCGCCGAAGCCGTCGCCATCCGGCGGGATGTAGGCGGTGTCGTAGTAACTGGTGCCGCGAGAGACGGTGTAGTCCGCCGGGGTCAGGGTGGTGGGTGGATTGCTGTAGGGCGGCGGGTTTTTCTCGTAGTTGTGCATCACCCGGTACATGGTCCAGTCGCTGATCCAGTAGGCCGGGAAAAACGGATCGGAAGGCTCGCCCACGGAACGCTTGGCGATGCAGTTGCCGTTCTTTTCGTTACACCCCAGGTTGTTGTGCACCCCCATGCTGAAGTAGATGGCCTCGCTGTCCTGGGCGAAAACAGGCGGGCTGAGCAGCAGGATCAGCAGCAACAACCGGTCCAAGATGATTTTCATGGGACACCTCCTGTGAAGTGCCGGGTGGCGGACTCGCCACCCGGTAATCCGGCGTGAAACGTCAAAGGTCGTTGTAGTCGCTCATGGAGAGTTTCCTGGGTGGGAAGTTGAGTTTCACCAGGCGTTTGGCCCACAGCTGCAGCACGGCGCGGCGGCTTTGCGACAGGTCTCGGGTGATCGGCATGGCCAGGGTGCTTTCGTCCTGGTTGTCCTTGTTGATCAATATGAGTAACTGGTCGACGGCGCCCTCCACCCGCGTGCGTGAATCAAGGGGCATGTACTTGTTCATGATGGGGTAGAGGTAATAGAACGACTGCAGCACCTTTGGAAAGATGAACGTGTTCCATATTTCTTCCGGAGCTTGCGTGGAGGTGCACATGCCGTTCCAGGTGTCGATGAAGTCCTGTTGCAACTTCATGTCCAGCGGCAGGACCCGCAGCGGGGCAAGGAAGTCGACGTAGGCCTCGGAGAGCGGGAAGCTGAAGGGGATGGTCGGATCCTTATCGCCTTCCTTCACGAAGAAGCGCAGGGTGGGGAAGCCTGGCGCGACTGCCTTGCAGCCTATCTGAGCGATACCTTGGGCGTTGGTGGTGATGACGGCATAGGTGTAATTGACGGAGTTGCCCTTCTCGTCGTTCAGCGTACCGGTGCGACCGATGGGCTTGTCCAGGGTCAGGCAGGGGCGCAGGTTCACCGCGACCGGTTTACCGGAAACAGTGAGGAACTCTTGATAACCGACTGGGGTTCCAGAAGGTTCAGGCACGTCCTGCAGGTCCGTCAGTCGGCGGCCGCTGCCAGTGCTGCGGTAGAGGCCGACCGAGGGTGCGTCGGTGAACTGCGGCAGACCGGCCGTGTTCTTGCTGCGGTCCGCCGGGTTGTCGTAGAACAGCGTGAAGTCGGCGGCGTTGCTGAATGCCAGGTAGTAGTCGCTGCTGGTCACCATGTAGGGGTTGTTGTACTCGGCCACCCACAGTGTCGTGTTGGCGGCCGGCTGGCCATTGTTCTGCACCATGATGGTCAGCTTCTTGTAGTCGCCGACGTCGATGAAGCTGCCGCTTTCGATCACCTCGGCGGTCCATGTCTGCTGGGTGGCGGCGACGGTCTGGGGAGCGCTGTACAGGCCCAACCGACGTAGAATCAGGGGACCGGATTCCAATACACCCTTGGTATAGTCATCGAGGGGAACATCGAGGATACCCGAGCGCTGGTTGAAGGCCGACTGCCGATAGTCCGCGAAGTTCAAGATGACCGCCGGCTTGAATGTTCCATCCTTCTCGGCACCCAAATGGTAGGTACCGGCATTGAATTTTTCCGGGACGGGGATATCAGCCGTGGCATCCACGGGATAGCTCGGAAAGGTATTGCCCAGGTCAAGTGACAGGGTGTAGTCGTTGATCTGTGCCGAAATCACCCCCAACTTGACTTGTTGTGTCTCCTGGGAATACAGCTGGCTCATCGACACCGCCTTATTGGCCACCAGTCGCCTTCCGGCGGGCGCGGTGGGGTATTCACCGGCGAACCACAGCCCCAGGACCGCCGAGGTGCGGCTGTAGGCAGGATTGAAGAAAATCTCGTTGACGTTGTCCAAGCCCTTTCTGTAGAGGTCACGCACTTTCGCCATGACGTTCGGGTTGTTGGAACGGGTGTCGAGGTGCTGTGGGTAATCGTTGAATATCCCGTTCTTGTCATAGCAGGTCAGGTAGACGCAAAAGCGGAACATCAGGCCCTGTGCCCCTTGCTGCTCCATCTGCTGCTTCAGGTTGGCCAGCAGGGACGAGTTGCCGAGCGCCCATTCCAGATTCTCCTTGGGGAAGCAGGTCTGCCAGGTGGTGCTGACGTTCACCAGGCCACCCAGGGCTCCCCAACTGAAGTTCAGGAAACGGTCCATCATCCGGTACTTGCGGTTGAGGGTCAGGCCGCAGTTCGCGTCCCCTAACACCAGTTTGTCGAAGTACAGCGCCGTGAAGGTGTTCTGCCATGGGCTGATATCCACGAAGCGCGCCGCGGTCGGGGTATTGCTGCCCAGGGGGCTGCCGAGCAAGTGGTATTGCGCGCCGATCAGTGCATCCTTATCGATGTAGCTATTGGGCTGCACTTCGCCGCCGATAACGGTCGACTTGGTTTTCCCGTAGTTCACCAGGCCGCAACCGTTGTCGCCAAACAGATCCCATTCGGCGGGCATGTACGGGTCATGCTTCGGATTGATATTGTTTGGCACCTGCTGTACATAGGTCGGCATGCCAGCCATGTACTGCGTCGAGATGGCCCATGGCATCAGGGTGTCGGGAGCATTGTTCCGGTCGATGCCGAAGTGCGTCATGAACGACCAGTTGATGTCCGTGTTCACCGCGTCATACAGCGGGAACATGTCGTTGTTGTTGGCTGTTGGCGGGTTCCAGAACATCTGGCCGTTGAGGTAGATGCGGGGAAAATTCAATACGCTCATGTCGTGCTCTCCTTAGCGTTTCCACTGGGCGCGTTTCAGCGACCAGACAAAATCCAGTTTTTTGTAGCCGTTGAAGTCTTTGTCCGGCAGCGGTGTAGTGGGGTAGGTGAGACCGCCCTGGGTCGGGATGGCGAAATTGAAGTAACCGTCGGTCTTCGAGTAGGCGGCGGTGCCGTGGCAGGCCAGGCAGGATGAGGTGTCCTGGAACGCCGATTCCAGCTGCGAGTTCGCCAGCACCTGGGTCTTGGGTTGATATTCCACGCCGATCAACTCGTATTTCGACAGCGTCGGGTTGTTGGCCTGGAACTGCGTATTGACCGGTATGGCATCCGATGTCGGTCCGGTGCTGTTTGTCATCGGCCGGGGCGGGTGGCCCTTGGTCACGGTGTACTTTCTGTTGTTGACGTTCTCGAAGGTGGTCCAGACCCAGCTGGAGTCCAGTTTGTTGACCACATGCAAGCCACTCAACGCCGCATAGCCGACCCTGTAGTCGGTGCCCTGCTGGTAATAGGCCTGGGCGGTGTAGTAGCCGTCGTTCTCCAGCTTCTTCTTGTAGTCCATGTCCGCGCCGATCCACAGCCAGGCGGCTTTCAATTCCCAGGCCGTGGCGGGAAAGTTCAGGTTGCTCGTCAGGGCCTCCTGGCCATCTACGTTGTAGACATTGTTCTTGACGATGTAGTTATAAGTGTCCTGGGACATCAGCAGTTGAAAGCGCACGACTTGGCCTCGCTGTGCCTCAGGCACGACGGTACCGCCCATTTCCAGGCTCATCCCGTCGACCTGCTG
Organism: Pseudomonas sp. 01L34; assembly: GCF_056400265.1. Classification (NCBI taxonomy): domain Bacteria; kingdom Pseudomonadati; phylum Pseudomonadota; class Gammaproteobacteria; order Pseudomonadales; family Pseudomonadaceae; genus Pseudomonas; species Pseudomonas sp. 01L34. Next base: position 963,287 of record NZ_JBFTSX010000001.1, on the reverse strand, counting down.
CGTGGCATTGAGGTTGTGCAGCAGACGGTTCGCGTCCAGCCCCAGGGCCTTGGCTTGCTTGAGCACCTCGTCCGGCGGCTTCATGCGGCTGTCATACGAGCCAGGGTTGACGCCATTGGCCAGGTAGACCTGGTCGGAAGGCTTGAACGACTCCCACACGCGGTTGTAACCCTGGGCGTCGGGCTGGTTCAGGCAGACGAACCAGTTCCAGGCCATGGTCTCGGGGTGCTTGTTGAACGCCGTACGGGTCTGGTCGGCACTGATTCCAAATTGCAGGAAGTTGCTGCAGTTGAAGTTGTTGGTGTCCTGTGCCTGAGCCAAACCGGCCAAGGCACTCAGAACTGTTATAGAAATGGCTCGCCGCATGGAAGCTCCTTGGCATTGGCCGGGTCGGTGTGTGAATGCCCCAGGAAGTGTTCCAGGAGCAGTTGCTTCACGGCCGTGGCCGCAAGACGCTGGGGCAACGGCAGATCGCAATTGGTGATGAGCAGCGGGCCGGTTTTCTCGCTGTCGGGCAGGCGGCCATGGCTGCCACGGACCAGGCGGGTGTCCAGCGGAATCAGGTCCATGTAGTAGCGAAAGCCGAGCTTCTTCTGCAGCAGGCGGCGCGCCACTTTCAATTTCGGGAAGCGAATGGCCGGGTCGATGAACAGTTCCAGCGGGTCGTAGCCGGGCTTGCGATGGATGTCCACGGTGCGGGCAAAGTCAGGTGCCTTGCGATCGTCGAACCAGTAGTAGTAATCGAACCAGTAACCCGGCGCGGCCACGGTCACCAGCTCGCCGCTGCGCGGATGATCCAGTTGCCAGGCCCGTTGTTCGGCTTTATCCAGCACCTGCTCGATACCGGGCTGGCGCTGCAGCAGCGCTTTGACGCGAGGAATGTCTTGCGCCTGCTTCACGTAGATGTGCGCGACCTGATGATCGGCCACGGCAAAGGCCGCGCTGGCGCCAGGGTCGAGCAACTCCCAGGTCAGCGATTGGCGCACCTGCAACAAGCCTTCCGAGCGCAACAGCCGGTTAATCGATATGGATTGCTGTACCGCTTCGATCCCGTACTCGGACAACAGCATCACCGCCGCGCCTTGCTCCTGGGCAAAGGCCAGCAGGCGACCTACTTCACTGTCGATGGCCCGCACCTCGTCGGCAATCGACGGATGATCAGGGCCCAGTCGCTGCAGGCAATAGTCGAGATGCGGCAGGTAGACCAACTGCAGGTCCGGTCGATCGAGCTGGAATTCGGCGATGGCGCAGTCGACGATCCAGCGGCTCGATGCGATGCCGGCCGCCGGACCCCAGAAACCCGGAAACGGAAATTCACCGATCTGCTGCTCGATATGCTCATGCAACGAGGCCGGTGACGAATACAGGCCGAACATCTTGCGGCCATCGGCCGGGTAGTGCGGGCGTGGGGTGATGGCGGCGTCCACGTCCGCATACATGTTGTACCACCAGAACAGCTGGCTGCAGCGGAACCCGGGGAGCTCACGCTTGAGCGCCTGCCAGACCTTTTCTCCCTGGATCAGTGCGTTGGGTTGCAGCCAGAAACGCACTTCGGCCTGGTCGCGAAAATACCAGCCATTGCCCACGATGCCGTGTTCCGACGGCGACGCGCCGGTGAGGATCGAGGCCTGCACTGTAGAAGTGACCGCCGGAAACACGGGTTGCAGGCTGGCCATTTTCGCCGTTTTCAACAGGGCATTGATGTGCGGTGTCGCCGGCCCCAGCAGCGCCGGGGTCAGCCCGACCACGTTGATCAGCAGCAGCGCTTGGCGCGGATTTTCAGAGGGCATCGGCGTACGCCTCCCGCGTTTGGGATTGCAGCAATTGGCGTTGGCGCAGTTGCTCTTCGACCCAGTGCAGTTCCGCGGCGATCCCCTGCAGTTGGGCGTGCTCGGTGTCGGGCCGCAGTTGCGCGGGCAGCACGCCCCAGCTGTAGGTTTCCACTTCCAGCACGGGACGAAAATCCGCATGGTCTGCGAGATAGTCGAAAGTCTGCGACAGGGCGATCTGGCTGCCGCTGAGCTCAGGCAGCAGCAAGTGTTCGCTGAACAGCGGAATGTGGAAATGAATCCGCAGTTCGGGGTACTGCCCCAGGTTATTGGCGCAATCGTCGAGGGCGGCGGGCAGGTCGGCCCAGCCCGATAACCGCGCCTGTGCATCGCGGGCTTTGACTTGATGCAGGTAGGTGGTTTCGGCGAAGTCGCTCAAGGTCTTGAGCACGTGTTCGCGCCGGTTGTGGTCTTCAGCGGGCAGGTGACAAATCAGCGCGTTCGACAGCTGGATCTTGCCGACAGGCACTCGGGCCTGGCGCAGCTTTTCCAGCGACTGATAGCAGTGTTCGAAAACCACGGCCTGGTGGCAGACATCAAAACACAGCGCCAGATAGTCATGGTGCGGATCGCTGGCTTGGTAGCGGTGGAAGAAGGCGATGGCCTGGTCGGTGTTTTCCAGCACACAGTCCGGCTCCATCTCCAGGCAGAACACGATCTTCTTGCCCGTCTCCCGATGCAGCCTGGCCAGTGAAGCCGTGAGTTGGCGCAGCAGGTGTTCGGCACGCTGCTGTCGCCGCGGGTTCCAGTCGGCGGCATAGCCCAGCGGTACGGTGGAAATCACGCCTTGGGGGCAATCCGACGGCAGGGCGTGTGCCAGGATTCGGGCCAGATTCAGGCTGTACGCCAGCCGTTTCGGATCAGTCCAGTTGGGCAAATAGACGTCGGCTTTCACCGCGCCTTGATGAAATTGGCCATAGGGAAAGCCGTTAAGTGAAGTCAGCCGCAGCCCGCTGCGTTGCAGCAGGCTGAGGAAGTCCGCGCGAGCTGACGCCTGCTGTAGTTCGGCCGCGGCGAGGGCGCTGATCCACAGCCCACTGTCTTGCTCGTTCAGGCCGCGCAGGGTGCGCACACCCCGGAAATGCCATTCGATGGATGACCGTAGCCCGGCCAGGTCACGGGTCGGGTGCACATTGCTGCAATAACCGACCTGCGCGGCAGCCCAACCCGTGCCGGCACTCATTTGATCACCGGTTCCTGGCCACGCAGGGCAGAGTTCTCCTGCCACTGCCGACGCTGGTCGATGGGTAGCGGGGTGCTGACCAGGGTCTTGTCCAGTTGGCCGCTTTGGGCAAAAAAGTCCACGGGGTTGTGGAACAGCACCTGTTCGACCTGGCTTTCGCTGAAGCCGGCAGCCAGCATCGCTTCGCCCGTTTTCGGCACCTTGAGCGGGTCGCTGATGCCCCAGTCGGCAGCGCTGTTGACCACCATTTTCTCGGTGCCGTACTGCTGCAACAGGGCGACCATGCGCTGTTCCGACATCTTGGTGTTGGGGTAGATCGAATGGCCGCGCCAGCAGTCGCTGTCCAGCACCAGCGGCAGGGTCAGTTCGTTGAGGTGGTCGATGATCACCAGGTGCTCGGCAATCCCGACTTCGCGAATCACTGCCAGGGTGCGTTTGGTGCCACCGATCTTGTCGCGGTGCGGGGTGTGCACCAGCACCGGCAAATTGAATTGTCTGGCCAGCTCCAGCTGAGCGGCGAGGAAGCGATCTTCCTCCGGGGTGATGTCGTCGTAACCGATTTCGCCGACCGCCACGACGCCGTCTTTCACCAGGTAGCGCGGCAGAATCTCCAGCACTTCATTGGCCACCGACAGGTCATTGGCCTCCTTGGGGTTGAGGCCGATGGTGCAGAAATGATGAATGCCGAACATGCTGGCGCGAAAGCGCTCCCAGCCCAACAGAGTGTCGAAATAGTCGATGAAACTGCCGACGCTGGTCCTGGCCTGACCCTGCCAGAAGGCCGGTTCGATCACCCCCGTGATACCGGCGGCGGCCATGTTCTGGTAGTCATCGGTGGTGCGGCTGACCATATGAATATGCGGGTCGAAGTACTTGAGCATGGTAAATCCTCGTCAAGGAAAAGGAGTCGTTGAGTGTCAGTTCTGTGAGGTGCCGGCCAAGTACTCATGCCACTCAGGCGGCAAGCGTTGCTGCTGACTCAGGCCGGCCAGGCGCTGGTGTTGCGCCGGGCTGAGCAGGTCGAAGGCAATCACTCGGGGCAGCCCGGCGGACACCGTTCGTTCGGCGGCGAGCTGTTCGTCCAGCAGGTCGAGGGCCAGCTGGTTGAGGGTGACGCTGTGTCGTTGGGTCAGGCCGATCAGGCGTCGTATATCGAGCCCCATGCCCAGCGCCTTCAGCACCAGTTGATGGAAGGCCCGTTCGCTGTAATGGCGCGATGGATAAAGGGTGTCGAGCGCGAGGGCGGCGAACACCTGGCTGTTACTGGTACGCCCGGCCTGCAGCGCCAGTTCCACGCAAAGCCCGCGACTGTCGAGCCAGTCGAGGGCCTTCAGGGTGGCGATTTTTTCTTGATCGTCACCCCACAGGAACAGTTGGCGCAGCAACGGCAGTTGCCCTGCGAGGGGCTGTTGCTCCAGGACCTGAGCCAGCAACAATGCCCGCGCCAGTTGGACACTGCTCCAGTCGGGACTGTGGGGCAGCGATTGCTCCTTGAGGTTGCGCTTGCACTGGCTGCTGAACAGCGCCGCGGTATTGCCGTCCGGGCGTTGGGCAAGCTGCTCCTGGGCCTGGCGCCACCACTGCAGCTCGGTGTCATCGAGCTGTTGGGTGAGGGCCTGGTGTTGTTCGGCGAGGCAGTCGTGGCGTATTTCGAGAGCCGCCGATGGCGATGCAGTGACGTCCATGTTCATGTCGGTTTGATCCAGCGCTGGAAGTGTGGAAGCAGGAAAAACACCAGAACGCATAACAGGCTGCCCAGCGGCTGGTTGGCCACAGCCAGCACCAGGGCATCAAACAGTGGCAGAGCCGCCAGGCCAGCGCCGATAAAGGCACGGACTTGCCGTTGCTGCGGGTTGGCCAAGTGGTGCCAGTAATGCCAGCCCAGCCAGCCAAGCCAGAGCAGCAGCACCGGCCAGAACCAGGCGTTGTCGGAATAGATCGCCAGCGCCAGCGGGCTCAACATCAGCAGTAGAGGCAGGCGGCTGAGCAACTGGTTGTTGTGCTCCTGACGAGCCAGGTAGGTCAGGCCGCTGATGTAGACGCCAAGCAACATGGCGCACAGCCAGATCGGCTCCGGCGGCACCGCCAGGCTGGCCGCCGCCGTCAGGTAGAGGGCCGAGCGGCAGGCGCCCATCAGCCAGACGCTGTGGGCGTATTTCTTGTGCAGCACGTTGTAGCCGAGGATGCAGCCCACCAGCAGGGTGGCGCTTCCCAGCAACCAGTGCGGTTGATCGATCAACCGGCTCAGGCCCAGTACCGAGGCCGCAGCCAGTATCAGCAACAGCGCAGTAGCCAGCCCCACTTGCTGGCGGCTGACCAGGCCCAACGTGATCGGGCGCGGGTTGTGGTGCTGTTGGTCCCAGTCGGCGTCCAGCAGGTCGTTCAATAACATGCCGGCCAAATACAGCAACGACAGCGAGGCCAACAGCAGGATCCACACCAGCGACGACGGCGGCGCCAGGGCACCGGCGCTGCTGGCGAGCAGGGCGGCGGCCAAGGTGTTGGTCCACACGGTGGGCAGGTTGGATACCCGGCCGAGGGTCATCCAGGTTTTCAGGTTCAGCGGTGTCTGGCTCATTGCGCGCAGCCCTCGCTGAGGGTGAGCGCCGGATCGATGCGGGTCGACAGCCGTTGCAGCGCCTGTTCCATCCGCGCGGCATCGATCTCGTGCAGGTCCACCGACTCGCCGATCCGGCTGAGTATGGGGATGGAGAGTTGCCCGCCCAGGTGCTGGCGGAATTCCTCCAGACCGAGCAGAACCAGCGAGCGTCCCTGTGCATCTTTCAAGGTCAGTTCCGGCGGGCTCAGGCTGAAGCCGAGCTTGAGCAACAGGTTCAGCAGCCGTTCGGTGTCGGCATCGCTCAACAACCCCAGGGCATTGGCATAGAGCCCATCCAGGGCCATGCCCACCGCCACGGCTTCACCATGGCGCAGTCGGTGCTGGCTGAGGTTTTCCAGTTTGTGCGCGGCCCAATGCCCGTAATCCAGTGGCCGTCCGTTACCGCGCTCGAAGGGGTCGCCGGCACCGGTGATGTGTGCCAGGTGCAGTTCGGCGCAGCGGCGAATGGCATAGCGGCTGGCCGAGTGATCGAAGTGGGCGAGGGCGTCGGCCTGTTGTTCCATCCATTGGAAGAAGGCCTGGTCTTTGATCAGCGCCACTTTTACCGCCTCGGCCAGCCCGGCGATCTGGTCGCGGCGAGTCAGGCTGGTCAGCAGCTGGAAGTCGTTGATTACCGCGGTGGCGGGGTAGAAGGCGCCCAGCAGGTTCTTCTGGCCGAAGGCATTGATGCCGTTTTTCACCCCGATGCCGGCGTCGTTCTGCGCCAGCACGGTGCTCGGGATGCGGATCAGGCGAATGCCGCGGTGGAAGGTGGCGCAGGCGTAGCCCACCGCATCCAGCACCGCACCGCCGCCCAGGGCCAGCACATAGCAATGCCGGTCCAGCCCATGCTGCAGCATGTCGGTGTAAAGCTGCTGCAACACCTGTGAGTCCTTGCTCAGTTCGCCGGCCGGCACTGCAATCGGCGCGGCCTGCAAATGCAGGTCCGCCGCATGGGCGGCAAAGTAGGCGTCGATCTGTTCCAGCAGGTGCGGGGCGCTTTGCAGCAGTTGTTCATCGGCGAACACCAGCACCGTCACCGGGCCCCGGTGCTGTGGGGTGAGTCGTGCGGTGAGCTGGTGATGCAGACACGGATTGGACGGCTCGAACAGGTGATCGGTGAACACCACCGGGTAGTCGTAACGGACCTCGAAACGCCCGTGCAGGGAATGCTCGGCGTTTTGCTTGCGCAAGGTTTTGAACAGGCTGTACCCGGCGATAAACAGCCCGGGCAACACCATGCTGGCGAGCAGGGTCACCAGCAGCGCGTTCTGCTCGACGAGGTAGATGCCGATGGCGCTGTAGGCCAGTGCCAGACCGGCATTGGCCAGGGTGGTCACTAACACGAACGCGGGCAGCGGATAACGTTGCATCCCGGCGGCCACCACCGAGGTTTCGGCCAATACCGGCACGCCGCGCAGGCAGATCAACGACAGCGTGCCCAGCTTGTATGCCAGTTGCCCCGGCTGGCGCTGATGCAGGCCCAGGCGGCCGGACAGCAGCCGAAAATAGCCCGCCCCCAGCGCATACCCCAGCCCGGCCCCCAGGCACAGCCCCACGAAAATCACCAGGTAGCCGCCAACAGCGCCGAGCATGGCCACGGCCAGCAGCGCGACCATGCTCGAAGGCACCGGCAGCACCACGTCCAGCGCGAGCAGGGCAATCAGCAGCAATGCCAGGTTTAGTTTTTGGGTGGGAGTGGAAGGCTGGTACAGGTTGAGATGGGTCAGGAAGTCCTGGATCTGTTGTTCGAACAACAGAAAGCTGGCGATCACCAAGCCTGAGAAGCAAAGCAATGAAATCCAGAAATGACCGGCAGGCCCCCGTTGCGAGAACGCACGATACCCATGGCTGCGCTTCATCAAGCATCCCTCTTTATTTTTATGACTGATTCCGTGTCAGTAATTAAAAGCAGCGTCTGGTTGGTATTGGATCGATAGATTCTCTCGCCTGAGGGGCTGGTTTATGTACGGTTTGGTTACGCCTGTAGAGATAGTTCTGAACTTAGACGGTCGTGGTGTTTTTGCAAGGCGGCCTGATGGCGATCTGACTTTTTTCACCTGCGTGAACGCGACCCGTAGCAGCTGTCGAGCCTGCGAGGCTGCGTTCGGCGGCGCAGCCGTCGTGAATCCGGCTGACGTGGTTTGCCTGATGCACCGCGAGTTCTGGTTTTACGACTGCTGCGCAGCCGAACGCAGCCTCGCGAGCTCGACAGCTGCTACAAAAAAGCGCGTCGCGGCTATCGATGCATCTGAGTCGATGTTAAAAAATGTTATTTTAAAAAAATACTTCACATAATCTGTTCATTGATGGATTATCTGCTCAACCAGTGCCAAGCGATCGTAGCTGCCACTGTGTTGGGCGATCCGCTGGCCATGCCGCCGGTGCCCATCTCTACATCGCGGCCCGCCGCCTGCGCTTTACCGGCGTGGAACAGGCCGTTGCTTCCCTCAGGAGTACCCCATGAATAACAAGAATGTCGGTGTTGTCGGTCTGGGCGCGATGGGGTTGGGCATTGCCCGCTCACTGTTGCGCAGTGGTTTCAATGTGCATGCCTGTGATGTGCGTGCGCAGGTGACTGAACAGTTTGCCGGGGAGGGCGGCGTGGCGTGCTCTTCGCCCGCGCAGATGGCCGCGGCGTGCGACGTGATCATTACCGTGGTGGTGAACGCCGAGCAGACCGAAACCGTATTGTTTGGCGAGGGTGGCGCCGTCGCTGCGTTGCGCCCGGGCAGCCTGGTGATCGGTTGTGCCACCGTGGCCCCGACCTACGCTGTCGACCTGGGCCAGCGCCTGACCGCCCAGGGCTTGCTGTATCTGGATGCCCCGATCTCCGGTGGCGCAGCCAAGGCGGCTGCCGGTGAAATGACCATGATGACGTCCGGCCCGGCCGACGCTTACGCCAAGGCCGAAGCCGTCCTGGCCGGCATGGCCGGCAAGGTTTATCGCCTGGGCGACAGCCATGGCCTGGGTTCGAAGGTCAAGATCATCAACCAGTTGCTCGCCGGTGTGCACATCGCGGCCTCTGCCGAAGCCATGGCGCTGGGCCTGCGTGAAGGGGTCGATGCCGACGCGCTTTACGAAGTGATCACCCACAGCGCCGGTAATTCCTGGATGTTCGAAAACCGCGTGCCGCACATTCTCAAGGCTGATTACACGCCATTGTCCGCGGTGGATATTTTCGTCAAGGACCTGGGCCTGGTGCTGGATACCGCACGGGCCAGCAAATTCCCGCTGCCGCTGTCGGCCACCGCCCACCAGATGTTCATGCAGGCTTCCAGTGCCGGCTTCGGGCGTGAGGACGACTCGGCAGTAATCAAGATTTTCCCCGGCATCGAGTTGCCGACTGCCAAGACCGAGCCGGTTTGAGGAACACCCAATGAACACTACCCCTGCACGCCCATTGCTGGGCTGCATCGCCGACGATTTCACCGGTGCCACGGACCTGGCCAACATGCTGGTGCGCGGCGGTATGCGCACCGTGCAAAGCATTGGCATTCCGAGCAGCGAAGTGGCGGCCGGGCTCGATGCCGATGCGATCGTCATCGCCCTCAAGTCACGCACCATTCCAGTCGCCGAAGCGGTCGAGCAATCCCTTGCCGCGCTGGCCTGGTTGCGTGAGCAAGGCTGCGAGCAGATTTTCTTCAAGTACTGCTCGACGTTCGATTCCACCGCGGCCGGCAATATCGGCCAGGTCAGTGAAGCACTGCTGGCGGCGCTGGGCAGCGACTTCACCCTGGCGTGCCCTGCGTTCCCCGAGAATGGCCGGACGATCTTTCGCGGTCACTTGTTCGTCCAGGATCAACTGCTCAGCGAGTCGGGCATGCAGCATCACCCGCTGACGCCGATGACCGATGCCAACCTGGTGCGGGTGCTGCAGTCGCAGACCCGTCTGAACGTCGGCCTGTTGCGCTACGACACCATTGCCCAAGGCGCCGAAAAGGTACGCGGGCGCATCGCCGAACTGCGGGCTCAAGGTATCGGTATGGCGATTGCCGATGCCTTGTCGGACCAGGATCTGTACACCCTCGGCACGGCCTGTGCCGACTTGCCGTTGTTGACTGGCGGCTCGGGGCTGGCCCTGGGCTTGCCGGAAAACTTCCGTCGCGCCGGTAAATTGCGCGACCTCGATGCCTCGAAACTCCCGGCGGTGGCTGGCGGTGAAGTGGTGTTGGCCGGCAGCGCTTCGATCGCCACCAATGGCCAAGTCGCGGCCTGGCTCGAAGCCGGTCGACCCGCGTTGCGGATTGATCCGTTGGCCCTGGCGGCTGGCGAACCCGTGGTGGCCCAGGCTCTGGCCTTCGCCAAGAACAATGAACAACCCGTATTGATCTACGCCACCAGCGCACCGGACGAGGTCAAGGCAGTGCAGCAGCAGCTCGGCGTCGAACAGGCCGGCAGTCTGGTGGAAAACGCCTTTGGCGAAATTGCCCAAGGCTTGCGTCAGAGCGGCGTGCGGCGCTTCGTGATCGCCGGCGGTGAAACGTCGGGCGCGGTGGTTCAGGCGCTGGGCGTACAACTGCTGCAAATTGGCGCGCAGATTGATCCGGGTGTGCCGGCAACCGTCAGCAGCACCGATGAGCCTCTGGCCCTGGCGCTCAAGTCAGGCAACTTCGGTGGTCGGGATTTCTTCAGCAAAGCGCTGAAGCAACTGGCCCAGACCGGAGGTGCGCAATGAGTAATGAAAACGCCCTGCGCGAAGAAATCTGCGACGTTGGCCGCAGCCTGTATGAGCGCGGTTACACCGTCGGCAGCGCCGGCAATATCAGCGCACGGCTGGACGATGGCTGGCTGATCACGCCGACCGATGTCTGCCTCGGCCGCCTCGATCCGGCGACCATCGCCAAGGTCAATCTGGCTGGCGAATGGGTGTCTGGCGACAAGCCGTCGAAGACATTGGCGCTGCATCGCCAGGTCTACGACCGCAACCCGAGCGTCGGTGGCGTGGTGCATACCCATTCCACTCATCTGGTGGCGTTGACCCTGGCGGGAGTCTGGCAGCCGAACGACATCCTGCCGCCATTGACGCCGTATCAGGTGATGAAAGTCGGGCATATCCCGTTGATCAGCTACCAGCGTCCCGGCTCGCCAAAGGTGGCCGAACAGGTCGCACAACTGGCCAACAGTGTTCGCGGCGTGATGCTCGAACGGCTGGGGCCGGTGGTCTGGGAGAGTTCGGTGTCCAGAGCCAGCTATGCCCTGGAAGAGCTCGAAGAAACCGCGCGGTTGTGGCTGATGAGCAATCCCAAGCCCGAACCGCTCGATCAGGCAGCACTAGACGAGCTGCGAGCGGCTTTCGGTGTGCATTGGTAGTGCGCTGAAGTTTTTTAACACGAAAGACCGATAAAGCAGGCCCCGTTCGGGAGACGTGCAGCGACTCCCACGACCCCGGCTTGCCTGAAAAATACAATAACAAGAGGATATCCAGGCATGACTCACCTTCACTGCGGCATTTTCAGACCCGGTTGCAGCACCCTTGTGTTCACCCGGCGCGGAGGGCTTGTGGAATGAGCCCGTTAATCCTGATGGTTACCGCGGGGCTAGGGATCGCTCTGTTGTTGTTTCTGGTGCTCAAATACAAGTTCCAGCCGTTCGTGGCGTTGATGCTGGTGAGCATTCTGGTGGCGCTGGTGGCCGGGGTAAAACCGGCCGACCTGGTCGCCACCATCGAAGGCGGCATGGGCAAGACGTTGGGCCACATCGCGATCATCATTGCCCTGGGCGCGATGATCGGGCGGATCATCGAACTCTCCGGCGGTGCCGAGGCGCTGGCCAAGACGCTGATCAGCCGTTTCGGCAATCGACGCACGCCGCTGGCGTTGACGATTGCCGGGTTCATGGTCGGGGTGCCGGTGTTCTTCGAGGTCGGTGTGATCATCCTGATGCCGCTGGCCTATGGCGTCGCTCGCAGTGCGCGCAAGCCACTGTTGGTGTTTGCGTTGCCGATGTGTGCTGCGTTGCTGACCGTACACGCCTTCCTGCCGCCACACCCCGGCGCGGTGGCCGCTGCCAGTCAGTTGGGTGCCGACCTCGGTCGCGTGTTGATGTTCGGTCTGCCGATCACCGCGTTCCTCTGCTATGTCGGTTACCGCGTGGCCGGGCGCATGACCCGTCGGGTGTACCCGATGACCGACGATATCCGCGCCGAAGTCTATGGCCCGCATGTCACCAACGAAGACCTGGTCGCCTGGGCCAATGGCAACGGCAAGAGCGCTGAACGAGCTGCCGTGGCCGCGTCGCACATGGGCCTGGAAGAGTCCACCAGCGCTATCGTTTCCAAGTTGCCGCCAGCACCCGCGCCGGGTTTTGGCATGATCGTCAGCCTGATCGCGCTACCGATCATTCTGATTCTGCTGGGAACACTGTCCAACTCGTTGCTGCCTGCCGACTCGGTCCTGCGCGGCATCATGACCGTGCTCGGTGCGCCATTGGTGGCGCTGCTGATCGACACCTTGCTGTGTGCCTGGTTGCTGGGTTCGCGTCGGGGCTGGAGTCGTACTCAGGTGTCTGACGTGATCGGTTCGGCCTTGCCAGGTGTGGCCATGGTGATTCTGATTGCCGGTGCCGGCGGTGTGTTCGGCAAGGTGCTGGTGGACACCGGCATCGGTGCGGTGGTCTCCGATTTGTTGCGCACCACCGGTCTGCCGGTCCTCGCGCTGGGCTTTCTGCTGACCATGCTGTTGCGTGCGGTCCAGGGCTCGACCACGGTGGCGCTGGTGACCACCGCCGGCATCATCAGCCCGCTGATCGCGACCCTCAACCTCACGGCGAATCACATGGCGCTGCTGTGCCTGGCCATGGGCGGTGGCGGGTTGGCCATGTCCCATATCAACGACGCCGGTTACTGGATCTTCACCAAGCTGTCCGGGTTGAACGTGGCCGACGGCCTGCGTACCTGGACCGTGCTGACCACCTTGCTCGGCACGCTGGGTTTCGGTATTACCTTGCTGATCTGGCCGTTTGTCTAACCTTCTGTCCAAGGAGCTACCATGCCTCGTTTTGCTGCCAACCTCAGCATGCTCTACCCGGAACATGAGTTTCTGGATCGCTTTGCCGCCGCGGCCGCCGATGGTTTTGACGCGGTGGAGTACCTGTTCCCCTACGACTACAGCGCCCAGGAACTCAAACAACGCCTGAGCGACAACGGCCTGGTACAGGCGCTGTTCAACGCACCGCCCGGCGATTGGGCGGCGGGTGAGCGGGGCACGGTGTCGTTGCCGGGTCGGGAAAGTGAATTTCGCAGCGGTTTCGATCGCGCGCTGGAATACGCCGCCGTCCTGGGCAACTCACGCATCCATGTGATGGCCGGGCTGCTGCCGTCGGAAAACGATCGACCACGGCATCACGGCGCGTACCTGGAGAACCTGGCCTACGCCACCGCGCAGGCCGCCAAGGTCGGTGTCACCGTGCTGCTGGAACCGATCAACACGCGCGACATGCCGGGCTTTTTCCTCAACCGCCAGGATCAGGCCCAGGCCATCTGCAAGGAAGTGGGCGCCGGTAACCTGAAGGTTCAGTTCGATTGCTACCACTGCCAGATCGTCGAAGGTGACCTGGCGACTAAACTGCGTCGGGACTTCGCCGGCATCGGTCATATCCAGATCGCCGGCGTACCGGATCGACATGAGCCGGACCTGGGCGAAGTCAACTATCCCTATCTGTTCGAGTTGATCGACCAGTTGGGTTATGACGGCTGGGTAGGGTGCGAATACCGGCCCCGTGGCAACACGTCGGCCGGCTTGCAGTGGCTGCGGGACTGGAAGGCGCGCTAACGCCTTACAGGTTGTTATCGGAAGGCAACAGCAGTTCGACACCCTGCTTGCGGATGCTATCGGCCGCGGCAGGGGTCAGTGCGTCGTCGCTGAGGATGATGTCGAACTGCTCGAGCCCGGCGATCCGGTACATGCTGAACGTGCCGTACTTCGAACTGCTGGCCACCAGCACCACTTGCGAGGCCGATTGCATCGCGACTTGCTTGACCTCCACCTTCAGCGCCGACGGCGTGGTGAGGCCGCGACGCAAATCCCAGGAGCTGGTGGAAATGAAAGCGATATCGGTGACGATCTGACGCAAGGTGGCCACCGCCAGACCGCCCACGCACGATTGATTCGAATGATCCAGTTGCCCGCCGGTGTGAATCACCGTGACATGGGGCGCATCGATCAGCGCTTGGACAATCCCGAAGTCGTTGGTCACCACGGTCATTCCCGACAGCGCCTTGATGTACGGGACGATTTCCAGTGTGCTGGTCCCCGCATCCAGATAAACCGTCATATCGGCATGCAGTAGCCGCGCGGCCAGCTTGGCCATCGCCTGCTTCTGCGGCAACTCGACCACCGCCTTGAACTGATGACTGGGCTCGCTGTGGAGCTGGCTGGCGATTCGCACGCCGCCAGTGACCGAATAAGCACGGCCTTCCTGTTCAAGCAGCGCGATATCGCGGCGAATGGTCATGTGCGAGCAGTCGAACATTTCCATCAACTGATGAACGCTCAGCACCTGATGCTTGCGCAGCTGACGCAGCATCAATTCGCGGCGCTGTTCAGGAATCATCGGTGCGCCGCTTTCGGCGGCGATGTCCTTTTGACTAGGCATTCGGGCTCCAGAGTGAAGAAATCCGCCGACAAGGAAAGCGGTGCAAACATAGTAGCGAATCTACGGTAAAGGAACGAGCTGTTGCGGATCTCTGTTCTGGTGACGGCAGCCTCAATCCAGATCCCGGCGGATAGTGTCCAGGCGTTCGTCGAGCAATGGGGTGAGGAGGGCGTAGCACTGCGCCGGGGTGATGGACACGGTGGTTGTCCCGATCAGGCAGCGTTGCAGTTGTTCGAGCGCAGTGTGCAGCGAATGGGGAGCGTGCTTGAGCAAGCGTTCGTGCAGGTACTGCAATTGAATCAGCATTTCCAATGGGCAACTTCGATGGGCGGCGGCGCGTACCGACAGCCCGCGCAGTCGTCCCAGCTCTTCAAGTTCCCAGCAGCGCGCGGCGATGCTCGGGCGCGCCAGGCTGAGCGCACAGCGTTGCAGCTCGAGGTGCTGGATGGCGCCGAGCAGGTCCTGCAGCAATCGGCAATGGCCATCGAAATCCGCCGGGTCGCGGCGTAACGCGCTCCAAGCCTGGCACTGTGCGGAATACGGCCACTCCCTCCAGCGTTGGTCGAGCGCATGCCCCAATGCCTGGCAACGTTGTTGCGCCTCGCGGGTGACTTGTCCGCCGAGACCGCGATGCTGCTGTAGTCCTTGCAGCAGGTCGAGACCGAGCAACAGCGCCTGCCTTAGTCCCGTATCACCCTGTGGCAGACGGACTTGGCGGGATGGCCCATCGTCGAATGCTGTGGCGAGTGCTGGATTCATGGGCGGCTTCCGACGGTGAGCTGGTTGAGATAACGGGTCAGGTCGTGCAGCGCATTGGTTTGCGTGCTCTGTTCCTGCACCGCGCCATTGACCTGTTGCAACTGTTCGCTGAGGGCATGATTGGCTAGCTGATGCTCGCTGAGCGCCTGTTGCATGGCGCCGAGGTGTTGCAGATTGCTCTGGCTATGTTGCGCCAGGTCGTCGAGGTTGGCGGCGAGCTGCTCGCTCTGTTCACTCCCGGCGGCCAGCAGATCGCGGTGTTCCTTGACCTCGCCATCCACCTGGCGCACGGCCATGGCGATCGCCGTCGCGGCGCTGGTGATTTCGTGGGTCGCCCTGTCGGTGGCCTGGGCCAGGCTGCGGACCTCATCGGCGACCACGGCGAAACCGCGCCCGTGCTCGCCGGCACGGGCCGCCTCGATGGAGGCATTGAGCGCCAGCAACTGGGTCTGTTTGGCCAATGCCTGAATGCTGTTGACCGTGCTTTCCACGGCGGTCGTGCGCTGCAGCAACGCGTCCACGGTATGCGCGGTATTGCCCAGGCGGTGCTGAATGGCGCGCATGCTGTCGCCCACTGAGCGCGCCTCCAGGCAACCGGTTTCGCTCTGAGTGTGAGCGTTGGCGAAGGCTGCCAGCGCGCCCTTGGCCAAGGCATCGATGCTGTGCAGGGTCTGATCGATCTGTTCGCTGGCGGCGGCGATCATCGCGATACGTTGGCTCTGTTCCGCTCCTTGGTCGCGGGCCTGTTGGGCCATCTGCTCCAGGGCACGGCTGGCGAACTGTACTTCGCTGCGCAAGCGTTCGTTGTTGCGCAGTTGCAGGCTGGCGGCCACCAGCAGTGTCGCAGGGTCGGTATCCCGGGAGCTGCGCAGCAGTTGTGCCAGTTCCGTATCCCAGAATGTCTGCAGCTGGCGTTGATGACGCTCGCGAAGCTGCCAGGCGCATCCCAGGTACAGCACGCCAGGTATCAGGGCCAATGCGCTTGCGGGCTGTTCGGCCAGCGCGAGACCACAGGCGCCGAGGGCTAAACCGAGCGGTAGCCAGAAGCCGATCCTGCTGCGTTCGAGCAGGGCTCTGCCAGGTTCGAACAAGGCTTTGGCGAATGATGTGCCGGCCGGGTGCGATGTGCCGCCATCGCTGCGCAGATGAACGATGGCGTGACCCGGTGGGTGCATTCCTTGAGCGGACATGAGGATTTCCTTCTGATGCCGGGATGAAAGCAAAAACGGCGCACGCTCTCCTGCCGCAATGGGCAGGGGAGCGGACGCCGTTGTCCGAGATGTTTGCCAAACCATCGGTGTTGATGGCTCAAGCTTGAACAGAGCCCAAGCAAGTTGTTTGCCAGCCTTTGTGCTCGACAACGGATCAGCCTGTCACCCCTGCGATGGAAGGGAGGTGCATCCGATGGCTACAGGGCTGCGAAGGCAGAACAGGCGAGCAACGCACCAGTCGCGGGAATGGCAGAGCCGCCGTGCTCTGTTCTGGTTCGTGCCCATCCGCACCGGGCGCACACTTGGTAGCAGCTGCCGAGCCTGCGAGGCTGCGTTCGGCTGCGAAGCAGTCGTAAAACCAGAGCTCGCGATGCAGCCTCGCAAGCTCGACAGCTGCTACGGATCGCATTGCGGCTTACACAACGCGAGAAAATCCGGCATCGTTAGTTCATGAATTTCTGAACTAACTATTTGCTGCAGCCTATTCAATCGCTTGTCGCCCTAGCCTTAGGATTCGTCACACGGGACCGCAGCCATCAGAGCAGCGGCCCGCTGCAACTTCTTTCGACTGCCCAGTAACGCCAGCCCAGACAGCGGGTGGCCTGACGCAGCCGAGAGGAATGCATGAAGCTAGAAATTTTCCGCACGTTATGGGGCTATACCGCCAGCAAGGCTCAGGCCCTGGATGAACTGCTCGCCGCCGGCTTCGATGGCCTCGAAGCGCGCCTGCCACTGCAGGCCGATGAGCGTGGCGAGTTCGGCGCTTTCCTGCGCAGTAATCAAGTTCCCTACATCTGCACACTGTTCAGTGCCTACGATGTATTGCCCGACCAGAACGCCACGCCCACCCAACACTTGGCCGACATTGATCGCAAACTGGGCTGGGCCTCGGAGCTGACCCCACGTTTCGTCAATCTGCTGGCAGGCAACGACCGCTGGCCGCAGGCATTGCAGGTCGAATTTTTCGGCCAGGCCATGGAACTGGCCGCCAGGCATGGCGTGTTCTGCAGTTTCGAGACGCATCGCGCCCGTTCCCTTTACAGCCCTTGGGTGACCCTGGAGCTGATCCGCCAACTGCCGGGCCTGCGTTTCACCAGTGACGTCAGCCACTGGGTGGTGTGCTGTGAGCGACTGCTGGACGATCCGGCCGACGATCTTTCGGCTTTCGTCGAACGCGTGCATCACATCCAGGCGCGGGTCGGCTACGACCAAGGCCCGCAAGTCCCCCATCCCGCCGCACCGGAATATGCCCGTGAACTGGCGTTCCATCAGCGCCACTGGGAGGCCGTCTGGACCGCTCAGCGCGAACGTGGCTACCCGGTCAGCACCTTGACCCCGGAGTTCGGTGCCGACGGTTATCTGCACCACTTGCCCTTCACCAACATGCCGGTGGCCGACCTCTGGACCTTGAACCAGTGGATGGCTAGGACCGAGCGCGAACACTTCGACCGTTTCACCCGTGAAGGAGCCCGCCATGCGTAACACCTCGCCAACCCAAGCCAACTTCAACAGCATTCCGGTGGTGAACATCGCCGGGCTCTTCAGTATCGAACTGGAGCACCGCCTGGCCGTGGCCGAGCAACTGGGCCGCGCCGCCAGCGATGTGGGCTTTCTGTACATCACCGGGCACGGCATCGATCCGGCGCTGATCGAGGGCCTGCGCCAGGCGGCCAGGGATTATTTTGCGCAACCGCTGGACGCCAAGATGCGCCACTACATCGGCGCCTCGGAAAGCCACAAGGGCTTCGTGCCCGAAGGCGAGGAGGTGTATTCCAAGGGCAAGCCGGATCACAAAGAAGCGTTCGATATCGGCTTCGAAGTGCCAGCGGATGACCCGCTGTTCCTCAACCGTACACCGCTGCTGGGGCCGAACCACTGGCCCGACGTGCCGGGTTTCCAGAGCGCGGTACAGAACTACTATCAGGCGGTGTTCGCGCTAGGCCGCCGGCTGTTCGATGGCTTCGCCCTGGCCCTGGGGCTGGAGGAGGGGTACTTCGACGCGCTGGTGACTCGCCCACCCTCCAAGTTGCGGCTGATCCATTACCCCTTCGACGCCGATGTCGTCGACGCTCCGGGCATCGGCGCGCATACCGACTACGAGTGCTTCACCATCCTGCACGCCGATCAACCGGGGCTGGAGGTGCTCAATGATCAGGGGCAGTGGATTGACGCGCCGCCACTACCCGACGCGTTCGTGGTGAACATCGGCGACATGCTGGAAGTCATGACCGCGGGTGCCTTTGTGGCCACTGCCCACCGGGTGCGCAAGGTCGCGCAGGAGCGCTACAGCTTCCCGCTGTTCTACGCCTGCGACTATCACACGCTGATCAAGCCGCTGCCGGCCTTCGCCAGCGATACCCGGGAATACGAGGCGCTTGCGATTGGCGAGCACATGTGGAGCCAGGCCTTGCAGACCTACCAGTACCTGCGCAAACGCGTGGAGAACGGCGAGCTTGAGTTGCCGTCCCGGGCCCGAAAGCCATCGAGTTTCGGCCATCTGAAGAACACCACCTCTCATTCCTAAAAAAACAACCCACGGAGCTTCCCACCATGAAAAGCCACAACGCCCTGACCAAACTGAGCCTGCTCGCCGCCAGCCTGTTCTGCGCCAGCACCGCCTTCGCCAGCACCGCGACCCCCGGTGTATTGAAAGTCGGTATGGAAATCACTTACCCGCCATTCGAGTCCTACGACGCTGACAAGAATGTGGTCGGTTCCGATCCTGAGTTGGCCCACTCCCTGGCCAAGGCGATGAGCGTCAAGGCCAATTTCGTCGACACCAAGTTCCCCAATCTGATCAACGGCCTCAACGCCGGGCATTACGACGCGATCATTTCCGGCATGTACATCACCCCCGAGCGCCAGCTCCAGGCCCGCACTATCGCCTACGCCAATACCGGCGCGGCGATCATGGTGCCCAAGGGCAGTGAGTTGAGCCCGCAGGTTCCCGAGGACTTGTGCGGCCTGAAGATCGGCCTGGAGCAGGGCACCACCTGGGTCGCCAAGTTCAACCAGTTGTCCAGCGACTACTGCGTTCCGAACAACAAAGGCGCGATCACCGTCAACGAATACCCCTCGGCTCCCGAGGTGACGCAGGCGCTGCTGTCGAAGAACATCCAGGCCCAGGTGGAAATCGCCGGTGCCGCGCACATGATCGCCCAGCGCACCAACGGGCGGGTCGTGGTCAGCTCGCAGAAACTGGTTTACCCGCAGACCTTGGGCATCTACGTGAAGAAAGACGCCGAGGCAACCTATCAGGCGCTGGTCAAGGCCCTGGCTGACAGCAAAGCCAACGGCGAGTACGCCGCCATTCTCAAAAAATACGATCTGGAACCGGTCTCCGAGTAATGGCTGAAGCCGCGCCCTCGGTCGAGGGCGCGGCGAGCACGAGGTGTCTATGCAATTCGACTGGTCTTACTTTATTTCGCTGTTCTCCAAGACTGACTTCTGGGCGGCGAGTCTGACCGTCATCGAACTGAGCGCCCTGGCCTGGTTCCTGGGGATGTTGCTGGGCTTCGTCCTGGCGTCAGCCAAGCTGTCCGGCTCGCCCTGGCTGCGCCTGCCGGCGTCACTCTACGTCTGGTTCTTTCGCAGCATTCCGCTGCTGGTGCTGGTGGTCTTCATCTACAACCTGCCGCAGTTGCTGCCCGGTGCCGGGCCGGTGCTGTCGGTACCGTTCTATTCCGGCCTGTTGGCGCTGGTGGTCACTGAGGCCGCCTACATGGCCGAAATTCATCGTGGCGGGCTGATCTCGGTCGCCAAGGGCCAGAAGGAAGCCGGCCGCGCCCTGGGTATCGGCCTGCTCGGCCTGCAACGGCTGATTGTGATTCCCCAGGCCTTTCGTATCTCACTGCCGACCTTGATCAACGAATACATCACGGTGGTCAAACTGACCTCGTTGATCTCGGTGATTTCATTGACCGAACTGTTGACCGTCGGCCAGCGCCTGTATGCGCAGAACTTCCTGGTAATGGAAACCCTGGCGGCGGTGGGTGTGTACTACGTGCTGATCGTCACGCTGTTCGGCTTTGCCCTGCAGCGTCTGGAACGCTACCTGGACCTCAACCTGCGGACACCGCAAACCCTCGACAGCGCCTCGACACAAGCGCTGCGTGACAGCCTGGCGCCTGTGCTATCGAGCAAGCTCAAGCCGCCATCCAAAGGCGCCGCCCCGGCCCTGCAACTGCAGGGCGTGCACAAACGCTACGGCGATCATCATGTGCTCAAGGGCATCGACCTGAAGGTACAAAGTGGCCAGGTGATTTCGATCATCGGCCCGTCCGGCTCCGGCAAGACATCGCTGATTCGTACGGTCAATGGCCTGGAGCGCATCGATCAGGGCGAAATCCTGTTGTTCGGCGAGGGCTTCATCAATGCCTGGGACAAACCGGATAGCCGTCGGATTCGTCAGGGCGTACGGCGCATCGGCATGGTGTTCCAGAGCTTCAACCTGTTCCCGCACCGCACACTGCTGGACAACATCAGCCTCGCTCCCCGTTATCACGGTGTCGGTCGTGTGTTGAGCGAGCAACGCGCCTGCCAGTTACTCGACAAGGTCGGCCTGTTGGCACACGTCCACAAATATCCGCATCAACTGTCCGGCGGCCAGCAACAACGCGTGGCGATTGCCCGGGCCATGGCCATGGACCCGGATATCCTGCTGTTCGACGAACCGACCTCGGCGCTGGATCCGGAGCTGGTCGGCGAAGTACTCGCGGTCATCAGCCACCTGGCCCGCGAAGGCATGACCCTGCTGATTGTCACCCACGAGATGGATTTTGCCCTGTCGATTTCCGACCGGGTGATCTTCATGGAAAACGGCCACATTCAGCTGGATGCCTCGCCACAGGCGATCCGCGAGCAGCCCGAGGCTCATAGAGTGCGGCGGTTCATGGGATTGCAGGTGCCAGAGGAGGAGGGATGCCTGCCTTGAATGGGTTTAGCCGTGTGCCCTCAGAATTCCTATGGCGACAAATAGCGCTTTTGTATGCGCGCCAGGGTGCCGTCATCGCGAAGCGTTTCAACCGCCGCGCGCAAGTCTTGCACCAGTTGGGCGGAGCACTGCTTCGAGCAAGCCAGGTAGAGGTCCACACTGCTCATGACGGGGCTCATGTGCAGTGTATGTTCAGACACTTTCGGCCAGATGTATCGACTCTCCGGGACACCGTTGAACCAGGCATCGATGCGACCTTTCAAGAGCATCTGCGCGGGGTTGTCGCCAATGGTCAGGGGGTGGATCTGCTCGTCGCTGAAGCCTTGTTCGCGGAGGATTTCCTCCTGCGCACTGCCCAGGCCGACGCCGATCCCCCGGTAGGTTTGTTTCGCTTGCTCGAAGCTGCTCACCGGCCGGTCAAGGCTGAAAAAAGCACGCTCCATGGGCATGATCGGCGCGATCCAGGTGAAGCGATCCTCACGTTCTGGTGTGCGTGACAAAGGGGCGATCAGGATGTCCTGAGTCTCGCTGACATGTTTCTGCGATCTGGCCCAGGGAAGCACATGGACATGCGCGATATAGCCGGCGTTGGCAATGGCGGTCATCACGGCCTCGCCGACCATGCCGTGGCCTTTGGAGCCATCGACGAACGTCAGGGGTGGAGCGTCCGGGATATACAGTTCGAGCGGCAAGGGTGCGCCACTCGCGTGACTGGCAATCAGCAGCGAGATCGACAGGCACAACCTGCAAAGCGTCTTTGTACGGGCAGTTGAGATCCGTGAACTCCCGCTCATGGTTGATCATTCAGGCATTGAAAGTAGGGGGGAGCCACAATTCACCGGTGGTATTGATCACAGGGATGATGAGTCTGTTTTTGTATTGGATTCGGCATCGACGCCGTATTTTACGCAGACTTTGTGGCGGGACACATCTACCTCCCAAGTGAATGTGTTTTGCGGGGCCAGTACCTGTTGTGCACCCGCATCACAATGGGCGAGCAGCAGGTGGCGTCAGGATCGGGCCTGGGTATCGCGGAACAGCTTGGGCGATATGCCGAATGCCGATTTGAACTGTCTGCTGAAATGAGCACTGCTGCCATAGCCCCAGGCAAAGGCGATGTCGGTGAGTGAGCGATGGGCATGTTCCCGGCTGCGCAGATCTTCGGCGCAGCGCGACAGGCGCCTTTGCCAGATGTATTCGCTGATACTGCAGCCGAGCTCCTCCTGAAAGGCGCGGTGCAAACTGCGCACCGAGCATTGCTCGACGCTGGCGATGCGCTCGATGGTCAGGTCGCGGTCGGCCAGGTGGCGCTCGATATACGCCTTGAGGCGGTTTTGCTTGAAGAAGCGGAAATCGTGTTCGAGTTGTTTTTCTTCCTGTTTGTTCTTCAGGGCGTTATCCAGAAGCCCCACGATGCTGTTGCCGATCAGTTCGGCCGAATGATTGTTGAGCAGTGGGTACTGGCTGTACGCATCACTGATCAGATGCATCAACATGCGGCCCAATCCATTGCGCCCGTTCAGGTGAACATCGCCCGCTTGCGGTGGCTGTCGGGCCGGCCCCTTGAAGAGCAGGATAAAATGTTCGCAACCTTGAGTGCTGGTGACGCTGAAGGGCTGGCCGCTGTCGACCAACAGCATCTCGTCAGGCGCTAATGCGCTGCAGTGCCGACCTTGTTCGAAATGACTGACGCCGGCGATCTGCAGAATCAGCATGCGCGGCGTATCGGGTGAGTCGACCGCTTTGCTCAGATGGCGTGAGTAGCGATGGGCACTGGCGGTCATGCGGCAGAAGCCGAGCTGACCCAGATCACCATATTCCAGCCGGCCTTGAAAGTTGCTGTTATGCAACGGGTCGATGAATGTCGATTCCAGACGCTTGATGTAGTCCGGCGTGCGCCCCAAGTGATCGCTCATGAACTCTTTCCACTTCATCAGCCGGTCGGAGCGAACAACCTGATCGGTGGACACACAGGCTAAATGACTCATTTTTTCGCCTCTTTTCTTATTGTTTTTGTAGATTGGGCAAATGGGTCAACACTTGCCCGATTTTAGTCCGGTCAGTATCGATCAAGAATCAGAAAGGGTAGTGGTGGCTCCCCGGTTGCCAGGTGACCCAATGGGCGCGGGTGAATTCATCCAGGGCGTAGTGACCATTGAAACGCCCGAGGCCGGAGTTCTTTTCGCCGCCGAAGGGCGCATTGGGCTGGTCGTCGACGGTGATGTCGTTGATATGGGTCATCCCGGCCACGATGCCACGGGCGAAGTTCAAGCCTCGGGCCATGTCCCGGGTGAATACCGCGCTGGACAGGCCATATTCGCTGGCGTTGGCCAACTCCAACGCATGCGCTTCGTTTTCTGCGATCAGCAGCGGCAGCAACGGCCCGAAGGTTTCATCACGTGCCAGTTCCTGATCGATCCCGACTTCACCGAAGACATGCGCAGGCAACACCAACCCGGACGCTGGGCCGCCACACAACCGCTTGAGGCCCGCATTCTCGGCGGCATCGATTTTACGCAACAGGCCATCGAGCTGGTTCTGATTGACCACCGGCCCGATCACGGTGTCTGCGTGGGCCGGGTCGCCGGTCTTGAGCTTGCGCACTCGCTCCACCACCAGCGCGGTGAAGTCCGCATACAGCGAGCGGTCGACGATCACCCGGTTGACGCTCATGCAGATCTGGCCCTGATGCAGGAAACGCCCGACCACTGCTGCGTGCGCGGCTATATCAATATCCGCATCATCCAGGACCACCAGTGGAGCATTGCCGCCCAACTCCAGCGCAACGCGCTTGATGTGTTTGCCGCCAGTCGCAATCCGGCCGACATTGCGACCGACATCGGTTGAGCCGGTGAAGGAAATCAGGCTTGGCACCGGGTGTTCGACGAAGGCATCGCCGATCTCCGAACCTGCACCGACCACGACATTGAGCGAACCCTCCGGGAAGCCTGCGTCTTCGAACAAATGAGCAATCAGCAGGCCGCCTGTTACTGCCGTGTCGCTGGCGGGTTTAAGCACCACTGTGTTGCCAAGCGCGAGTGCCGGGACCACCGAACGCATGCTCAGGTACAACGGAAAATTCCATGGGCTGATCACCCCGACAACACCCAGCGGTTCACGGAAGACAAAGCTCTGTTCACCGGGCTTGTAGCTTGTCAGGATTCGTCCTTCAACCTGCATCGGCAACGTTGCGCACTCACGCACCAGGTTCAGGGTGAACTGCCATTCCATGCTCGCCTTGATGCGCGTGCTGCCGGACTCACGAATCAGCCAGTCGATGATTTCATCGCGGCGGTTCAGGATGACATGAGCGAGTTTCTCCAGTTGCGCGCTGCGCTGCGTCGGATGCAGCTGTGCCCACGCTGTTTGCGCACGATGTGCAGCCTGATAGGCATCGTCGAGATCGGCAATCGAGGCCAGTGGCATTTCCAGCAGTTGCTCGCCATTGAAGGGGTTACGGTCATCCAGGCGCCGCGAGGAACGACCTGTACGCCAGGTGCCATTGATGTATTGGTCGCCGTTGATGGCGTAGAGGGGCAAATGTTGAGTCGTCATAGTCTTACCTTTGGAGGCAGGTGGCCGCGTCGATTAAGGACATGGATGATGCAAAACCTTGTCTGAAGAAATGTGCTCAGCTTCTGATCCAGGCGCGTCCCCAGGAATTGAGCGTGTATTCCTCTTGAGGCCAGACACCGGGTTGGCGGGCGGCATCGGTTATTTCGAGTTCGGCGGAAAACTCCAGACGGTTGCGATCGGCATCGACCACCATGAAGAACAAATTGTTGCCAGGGCCATGTCGGCCGGGGCCGAAAAAGAGGGTTATACGTTCCTTGGCGAAGCGATCACCCCAGTCACGGATGTCGTTCCATTCATTGGTTTCGTAACAGTGGTGATCCCATTCGTTTTTTGAACCGCGGAAAAACGCCAGCGAATGATGCTCATCGTCGGAGCGCAGAAAACACGTCATGAGCTGGCCGGTCTGCTCGTCGACGACATTGTCCGATACCGTAAACCCGACCTTATTGACGTAGAAATCGATCATGGCTTCCAGTTCAGTGGTCTGGAATACCACGTGCTGCAAGCGGCCCGGCATGCCTTGACGGTCGACACCGGGATCAATGCGGGACACGCCAAATATCGTTTGTCGGCCTTGAGGGTCACGAAGCACAAAGGCATCCGGTTCGAGCAACGGCGAGTCGATGTCTTCGACAGCACAGCCGTTCTCGTTCAGGCGAGCGCGCAGTTCTCCCAGCCGAGCCTGATCGCCCAGGTCATAGGCCGCCGCGAGCAGGCCGCTGTGATCGGCGGGCGACACGAGCATGGCGCGTTGCGGGCCACTGAGTATCCAGCTGCCATCGGGCTGTACCAGACCTTCCATGTCCAGCATGCGCCGGTAGAAATCGATTTGTCGTTGCGGCTCTTTGCTCGCCAGATGCAGGTAGCACAGGCGTGCAGGGGTGCAGGTCTGTAGGGTTTGCATAAACACCTCCGTGGCTTTAAGAATTCAGGGAAAGACTGGCGCGATGCTTGATTCGGCTTTTTGGTTTCGCGCCTGTGCGATGCCGAACAGCAACTGCAAAGATTCGGCAGCCTTTGTTTCGCCGGCCTTATCGAAAATGGCGGCGATATAGCGATCCGGGCGCAGCAGCAAGAACGTGTTTGAATCGCCCAGTATTTCTTTGAGCAAACCCTGGCGGTCATGAAGCACCGTGCAGCCAGGCATCGAAGGGATGTTTTTGACAGGCTCGGGAAGGATCAGAATGCGCTTGGCTTCGAGGTGGAACCACAAGCCATGCTGGAGTTCGTCGATGCGTTGGCGGCTGTAATCGCCGTACTGAATCAAGGCGAAGCCGGCACCGATCGAGTCATCGAGCAGAATTTCCTGGCCTTGAGCATCGGTGAGCATCGGTTGAGGGAACATGTGTCCGCAGGACAGTTTCCCGGCTTTGCCTTCGGT
The DNA here is from genome assembly GCF_056400265.1 of Pseudomonas sp. 01L34. Classification (NCBI taxonomy): domain Bacteria; kingdom Pseudomonadati; phylum Pseudomonadota; class Gammaproteobacteria; order Pseudomonadales; family Pseudomonadaceae; genus Pseudomonas; species Pseudomonas sp. 01L34. The sequence continues at coordinate 937,221 of NZ_JBFTSX010000001.1, read as the reverse complement.
CAGTACCAGCCCTTTGGTGAATCGGGGTTTAGGCTTGAAGCGCATTTGCAGGAAATAGTCCCGCAACGGCGGCAGCAGGCCGATCAAAGCAAATGCACCGCTGATCAAATGAGCGCGCAAGACAGTTGCCGGCGCCATGACCACGCCGAGGTTCAAGGCCAGTCTGATCAATGCCCAGGCGTGATCGCGACGCTCGCTTTCGTAAGACAGTAGAGCCGTTTCAGCCATTTTGCCCTTCAGCACGCCGATCAGTTTCCAGGCCAGGTTATGGGCATCGCGAACACCGCTGTTCATGCCCTGTCCGGCATAAGGCGGAGTCAGATGCGCGGCATCGCCGGCGAGAAACACGCGGTTCACTTGCCACCGTTCGGCAACCCGGGCGTGGAAGGTATAAACGGTCTTGCGCACGATGGACGCCGGGGTGTTGCCCTTGAAGGGATAAAGTAACGCTTGCAGGCGAGCATCGCCGAGTACCTGCTCATCGGTTTCGTCCGGCTTGAGCAGAAACTCGAAGCGGCGTGTGCGGTGGGGGCCGGGTACTTCAACGACGGGACGGCGTGCATCGCAGTACACACGCGTTTGCCAGAACGGATCGTCATCCTGATCAGTGTCGACCACCAGCCAGCGCGAGGAGAAGCTCGAGCCAACCATCTCGATTCCGAGTTGCTTGCGCACCGGGCTACGACCACCGTCGCAGGCGACCAGATAGGCCGCATGGAGTTCGACAGTTTCGCCGTCTGCGTCACGGATCAGTGCGCGCACGCCATGCTTATCCTGACTGAATTCCAGCAGCTCATGGCTGAACCGGGCCTTCAGGTTGGCAAAGCGCTCGAGGCCCATTTTCAGGGTGTGTTCAAACAGTGGCTGGCGAAATGCATTGCGCTTGGGGAACCCGTACAACTTGCCGGTGGGCTCGACTTTGCCGAAGCAGCGGCCACCGGGCCGAGTGAAGTAGTGCACGCCATAGCCCGGCACTACATCTCGCAACACGGCTTCATCCAGTCCGACGGCCTGCATGGTGCGCAAGGATTCGTCATCGATCGAAACGGCCCGCGGCTCGGTCACGGTGTCCGGCTTGCGATCAATGATCAAGGTGTCCACATCGGCTTGGCCAAGCAAGTTGGCCAGGGTCAGCCCGGTGGGCCCGGCGCCGACGATCAAGACGTGTGTACTGATTTTTTTGAGGGGTGTCATTGTTGTTGTTGTTGTTCCCTTCCGGATGGCTCAGTCCAATGGCTTGGGGCGGTTGGCGAGTGCAGCCATGAGTTGCGACAGGTTTTGCGCCAGGGCGAGGACCTGCTGTCCTTGCTGTTCTTCCTGAGTGCTGTCACGTTCCTGAATCGGGCGCACGCAGCTGATGCTGCCGACGACTTTGCCATCGCCATCGAAGATCGGAGCGGCGAGGCCATAGACGCCAGCGTCGACTTCGCCGGCGCTGGCCACATAGCCCTGATGACGAAGACGCTGCAGCGAGCGGCGGAACTGTTCCCAGGTCTGACCAAGGTTGCTGGCGCGCACCTCATCGGGGTTTTCCAGGAAGAGTTGGCTGTGTTGACGCGAGGTCATGTTGGCGAGGATGGCCTTGGAGGTCGCGCCCAGGAACAACGGCCTCGGTGAGCCGCGTGAGTAGCTGACCTCGCTGAACAAATCGCCGTATTGATGAATGCAGACCACCTGGTCCTTGAACAGGCGGCAGATCAGCCAGATCTGTTGCTCGCTCCAGCGTGGGAGGCTTGGTTCCAATGATTGTGCGGCGCGCACCAAAGGGTCGCTCAGTCGCAACTGACGGTCCCAGGTAATGATTCTCGCGCCCAGGGCGTAACGTCCGGCCCCGACCTGGAACAACAAGTTGGCCTCGGCCAGTTCGCGCACATAGCGGTAGATGGTTGAACGGGTAAACCCCAATGCACCGCCCATATCATCGACAGCCCAGATCGGACTCTCTTCGGTAAACAGATCGAGTACCCGCAGCATGCGCTCCAGGCTAGAACCTTTACTGTCGATATCCTGCACCGGCAATTGTTCCGATTCGCGTAGTGTGGCCATGGCTTACTGCTCGTCGACGATGCTGTTGCGCAGGATGCCGATTCGCGAAATTTCGATCTCGACTTCATCGCCCGGTTTCATCCATACCGGCGGTTCACGGAACGCGCCGACGCCGCCGGTGGTGCCGCTGACAATCACATCGCCGGGGGCCAGTTCGGTGAAGGTGGAGCAATATTCGATCAGCGCGCGGACATCGAAAATCATGTCGCTGGTGCTGGTGTGCTGCATGACTTCGCCATTGAGGCGGGTAGTCAGTTCCAGGTCCTGCGGATCGCCGATCTCGTCGCGGGTGACCAGCCAAGGTCCAAAGCCGCCGGTGTTCGGGAAGTTCTTGCCCGGCACGAATTGAATGGTGTGTTTCTGCCAGTCGCGGACACTGCCGTCGTTGTAGCAGGCGTAACCGGCGACATAGTCCAGCGCGTCGGCTTGCTTGACGTGACGCGCCGGTTTGCCGATCACCACCGCCAGCTCGCCTTCAAAATCAAGCTTGTGCGAGGCCTTCGGGCGAACGATGGGTTGCAGGTGGGCAGTCTGGCTGTCAGCGAAACGAGTGAAAATCATCGGGTAGGTCGGCATCTCACGACCGGTTTCACGTACGTGTGTGGCGTAGTTGATGCCAATGCACAGCACTTTGCCCGGGTTCGGGATGACGGGTAGAAAAGTTACTTCAGCCAATGGGATACGAGGCTGGCTCGCGAGGACCTCGTGGCTCAGTTCGGCCAGGCGATTGTTGGCGATAGCCTGCTTGAGATCGGTGCCGAAGGTTTGCTTGACCGACTCCAGATCGATGACATGCTCGCCATCGACGACGCCGTAGGTGCTACGGCCTTGAACAATAAAGCTCGCGAGTTTCATTGAGTGCTCCTTGATAGAGGATCAGCGCATGCGCAGGGAGCAAAGAAGCTCGGCACTGCTCATGCAGCTATGGCGGCAGGTAAACCGCGGCGGTTGAGGTTCAATCTAGTTGTGGAGATTAATCCTGTAAAGCGGGATTTATTAAAAATCCCAAAATGCAGGAATTATGCTTTTTTATGTATTTTTGGCAGCATTTTGCCGACCCTCCGGAACAGGCAATACGAGACAGTGACGTGTTTGGAAGGTCAGGGCAGGGGCCGTATCCCGGCCTGGTGAATCACAGGCTTCCTGTCATTTCAGTGGGCCGCCCATGGTTTCATTGTTTGCTCGGCACCCAGCAACCATGTAGCGACATGCGCATCCGGAACGGCACTTTGATTCGTGCAATGGGGCCATTCTCCATGTCACGAGAATCCAGAACTACAAGCTCGCTGCGACCGTCGGCGATGTGATTGAGAACGGAAACGACGTAGCCATCCGCCTCCTGCGCATCAGGGGAGCGCGGAATGAAAATGGGCTCCTGGAAGCATCCGCTGTCACCGGGAAACCAGGTATCGGTGGTGCCTGTTTTCAGGTTCACATGGGCCAGCAGATTGAAGAATTGAAACGGAATCGGCCCATTCGCCGGGTTGTACGGGCGCTCAGGATCGAGCGCGAGCACAAAGCCGTGCTCATATTTTCGACCGATGTAGCGGTCATCGCACCTTGGGAATTCGCAGGGGTAATCCGTCAATGGCTGCGGTTGCATGTCCTTCTGCGTGCTGGTCAGGTCGAAGGTCCAGCGCATCAGGCTGGCAGCCAGTGTTTCGGGTGGCGGGACATGACCGTCGGCCTGGGGAAAGAAGTAAAAGATATTCCCGCCGGTGACCGGCATGTCTACGTAAACCTTGTCGCCCTCATCGAACGCGTTGAGCGTATGGCCCTGGAAACCGTCCTTGGGGCCCTTGAACCATCGAACGTCCTCCGCGCGCCCATTGCGTGGTACGACGGCGAAGAGCTGAGGCAGATCGGGTTGCCATTGGAAATGCTGGCCACCTTTCTTCATACGCTCGAGGTCGGTCGTCAACGGAATCAGCGGGAACACCACGTAGTGTTCAGTCACCGCGAAATCATGAACCATGGCCGCGTACGGCGCCTGGAACCAGATTTGGTGCAACAGCTTTCCGTCGGGCGACAGTTCGAAATAGGCCAGGTCAGGTGTGCCGTCACCTTTGGCTTCGTAGCTGAAGGCCAAGAGGTTTCCTGTTACCGGGTCGAGCTTGGGGTGGGCGGTGAACGTCGCTGATTCGATCTGCCCGTCAAAATGCCACTCGCCGAGGGTTTCCAGTGTTTCAAGATCCATTGCCCAGGGCATGGCATCTTCTTTGAGTGCAAGCAGCACACCGTTATGAGCGACAACGCTGGTATTGGCGGTGGTGTTGTTCTTCGCCGCCAGTGGATCATTGGTGTAGACGTTGCGATAGATTCCATTGAGCGAGCGACCTTCGCGGCGCTGAGCCATCAACCGGTCGGTTTTTACGTAGCGACGTCGCATCGACACCTTGCCATCGGCAAAGTAGAACGCGCTGACCATTCCGTCGCCATTGAAGAAAATATCCGAGCCCAGCATCGGCGGGTATTGCGGGTCTGGCGCAACCTGATAAAAAGCGCCACGGATCGAAGCGGGAAGGGTGCCTTCAATCTCCAGGTCGAACACCTCGGCTTCTATCCGACTGGGTGCATAGAGCGCGCCGGAAAATTCAGGGGTTTGGGGAAACGGGGTGGTCATCGGCATAACCTCTGAAGATGGGTATCGATTGTTCATTGACGGGGTTCCTGTTTGATATCAGGTCAGGTCGACTGAGGCGACAGTGCTGTTGCGCAAGGCTTCGCGTCACGACGAAAACGTGCAACGAGCAGACACGAGATAACCAGGGCTGTCAGGTAGGCCGAGGCCGCCAGCCATCCGACGGCGCGGAATTGTCCTTCGCCTACCACGAGTGCCGCGCCAAACGGGCCGAGCCCCTGACCAACGAAAATCGCGGCGTTACCCAGCCCGGCCAGTCGGCCGGAAGGGTCCAGCTCGGCCGCCATGGACAGTAAGTAAGGCAGACTGAAAAACCATACTGCATGGATCAGGCAGGCAGTGACCGCAAATGCGACAGGGGTATTGCCATAGACCATGACCAGAGTCGCAATCAGCGCCGTGCCGAAGCTCAGTAGCTGCGGAAACAGCAATCCAAGGCGTCTGCCGATAAGTCCGGCCAGTGCCGCTCCAAGGGCACCGGCAAGGATGCTGCCCCCCAGTATTGCACCGATCTGTTGCGGCTCCAGGCCGATGCCTTTACCAATGCGCTCTTGATAAACCCACAGTGCGGAATGGCCAAAAAACAGCAGCGTAAAAAGCATCAGCAGTAAGACTGATGTGAGCCCGAAAGGCGGGATCGAGCCGCTCGCTGCCCGATGTGCCTCGGGATAGCTCCTCGGCACTCTCCAGCTACCAACCATCGCCAGGGCACTGGCGATGGCCAAGAGATAAAACGCCCCGGCCACGCCGAATGATTTCAGAATCACCGGCATGGAACTCACAAGCAGCATCCCCCAGAGCAGGTTGCCGATGTTTATTACCGCGAACGTCGAATCCTTGGATGTGCGCAGGGCTGCGGTGGCGTAGACAACGGCCATGACCGCGCCACCGCTTGCGCCGCATATCATTCGGCAGATCAGTAGCAACCCCTGGTTATGCAGTTGAGCACTGGCCAGATTGCCGAGTACCAGCATCAGCAAGGCAATCAGGGCAAAGCGGCGCCGGTCGACGCTGGCCATCAACATGGCGCAAACGCCGCAGGCGACGGCCATCGCAATCAGTTCTGCCGCAAAAATGGCGCCGATGGCATTCAGTGGCAAACCGAGTTGGTCGATAAAGGCTCCGCCCAGAATAGGCTGGATTTGCAACGTCCCTAAGGAAATGACCATCATCAGGCAGATAGCGGCCAATGATTTTTTACTGTCAATGGAGTCGAGCGCGTTCATGAAACATCACCTCGGGTAAAAGGGCCCGCTCATGCACGAGTGGGCGCACATCGGTCAGAATGTGTGGGCGTATCGGATCTGGACGGCGTAATCCGTTTGCGCGCGGTTCTCGACGCCGGTCTCTTTATAGGTGTTCAACCAGAAGCCCTGGCCATCGCTGATTTTCCAGAACAGGCCCGGGCCAATGCCCAACACCTTTTCCCGAGAGTTGCTCAGCCGACCTCCGTTAACCTCGTCATCTGATATTTGCCTGAAGTAGTACCCGTTGATCCCGACGGATACGTTGGGGACCACTTCATACGAGGCCGTGAAGTTGGCCCACGCCGATTGTCCTGCCCGGGTGTCGCGCACAGGCTGGCCCTCGAAAAGTTGCGTCGAACTGCTCGCCGGATCGTTGTTCTTGAAGTTGTACAGGTAGTGCAGCCTCCAGCTCACTTCCCAACGAGGCGCCGGCATCCAGGTCGCGGCCCAGTAAGGGTTCAGAGAGAAGTAGTTGGAGCCTGGGTTCAGATCTTTATGTTTATCGTATTTGCCGGTTGGAAGGATGGTGTCGAAAGCCAGACGCTGCACAAACACGGGCCTGCCGTGGGCGTCGACGATCGGGTCGAACTGGATCTGCGGCCCTACCGTGACATCACCAAGCCCTGTGCCGTTATCCTGGAGCTTGGCACCGTTGTCGCCAAAGTCACCGTCCAGGGAGATGATGGGCACCAATAAGCTCCAGCCCAGGTGTGCACCACCGCCGATGGTGTCGGGTGAGTAATAGCTCAGTTGGTTGATCAGCGAGATGACGTTGATCTTCGGATTGTCGAAGGCGCCATTATCCTTGCCTGCATTGTCCCTGATGCTGCGTGCGGTGCTGAATTTCAGATAGGTCAGGTGGGACAGACCGGGCGGCCCCGCGAAACCGTCGTAGAAACTGGTGCCGCCCAGATTGATGCCGCTGGGTTCACTCACCGACGGTGGTGGAGGGCCCTCTGCTGCTGGTACGGCAAGCGATGCGAAGCTGAGTGCCAGGCATACTGGCAGGGATTTTTTCAGGCTCATCGAAGTGGCTCTATTCTTGGAATTGTGAGCCGGGGTAGCTCCCCTGGCACTTCGACTTTAATTCCCGGACATTCGTGATGCTTGAGCACAGCGGCCAGAGTTGACTGAGAGCGCCATGATGCAAGGGGGGCAGCGCGAAACCTGTGGGGGCGGGCTTGTCCCACATTCTGCACATCGTGTCAGTGCACCAACGAAGTGGAATGCTTGCGGACTCACCGGTTCAAAAAGTCTGCCCCATGGAGAACTGGAACACTTGCGTATCAGCGTTCTCAGGCTTTTTGACCGGGAAGGCCAGGTTGAAACTCAACGGTCCCATCGGGCTGTACCACGTGACGCCGACCCCCACGGAACTGGCCAGTTGACCGAGGTCGACACCGTCGCAACCCTGGGTGGTGCTCAGGTAGCACTTGTTGGAGTAGACGCTGCCGACGTCCCAGAAAACCGAAGTGCGCAGGGACTTGTTGTCTTTGATGAAGGGCATCGGGAACAGGTATTCGACCCCGCCGGTAATGAGGATATTGCCGCCCAATGCGTCGGTGTCCCGATCCGAATAATACGCCTGGCCGGCACTGGCATAGGTGCCTGTGGCCGGGGTGTTGCGCGGGCCGAGGGTGCCGCTTTCAAAGCCGCGCACCGAACCTTCGCCACCGGCCGTGTAGTTTTCATAGAAGGGCAGGCCGTCGGTCGAGCCGTAGCTGTTGCCATAACCGAGCTTGGTGTGGAAACGCAGCGAAGTGGCGTTGCTCAGTGGCAGGAAGGTCTGCCCGGTGTAATCGATCTTGTAGAAACTCAGATCACTGCCGGGCACTGTCACCGTCAGGTTGAGGTTCTGCGAATGTCCACGGGTGGCCAGCACGCCCTTGTTCAGGGTCGATTCCGACCAACCGAGGTTGGCCTTGAAGTTGTTGAACTCCTTGCCCTCGCGTGCAATGAAATCGTAGATCTCATCAGCGCTGTAGGTGCCTGGCTCGATGTTGTCGTGTTGCACGGTCAGGCCGAAACTCAGCCGTGAGGTTTCATTGATCGGGTAGCCAAGTGAAGTGCCGGCGCCATAACTGTTGATGGAGTAGTACGAAACGCCGTCACTGTAATAATCGTTGTAGTCGGTGGCGTTGTAGAACAGGTTGTAGCCTAGGCTCACCCCGTCCGGCGTGAAGTAGGGGTTGGTAAAACCGAAGTTGTACTTGCTTTGGTAGTCCGAGCGGGTCAGGCCCAGGCTGGCGTAGTTGCCCGTGCCCAGGAAGTTGTTCTGAGTGATCGAACCTCCGAGGATCAGGCCGGAACTCTGAGAGAAACCGACGCTGGCGCTAATCGAACCGGAGGCCTGCTCTTCGACGCTGTAGTTCACGTCAACCTGGTCGTCGACGCCCGCTACAGCCGGCGTCTCGACGTTGACTTCCTTGAAGAAGCCCAGTCGTTCCAGACGGGTCTTGGATTGGTCGATCAGGTAGGTCGATGCCCAGCCACCTTCCATCTGACGCATTTCGCGGCGCAGCACTTTGTCGTCGGTCTTGGTGTTGCCACGGAAGTTGATGCGGTTGATGTAGGCCCGCTTGCCCGGGTCGACCACGAAGGTGATATCGACGGTATGGTCGTCATTATTCGGGTTGGGGACCGCGTTGACGTTGGTAAAGGTGTAACCCTCGTTGCCCAGGCGACGGGTGATCAAGTCCGAGCTGGTGGTCATCAGCTTGCGGGAAAACACCTGGCCTTGCTGAACCAGCAACAGGGAACGGATCTGGTCTTCAGGCACTTTCAGGTCACCGCTGAGCTTGACGTCACGAACGGTGTACTTCGCGCCTTCGTTGATGTTGACGGTGATATAGACGTGTTTCTTGTCCGGGGTGATCGACACCTGGGTCGAGGTGATGTCCATGTTGATATAGCCGCGATCCAGGTAATAGGAGCGCAGGCGCTCCAGGTCACCGGAGAGTTTTTCGCGGGCGTACTTGTCGTCGTTCTTGAAGAACGACAGCCAGTTACTGGTCTTGAGCTCGAACAGGTTGATCAGGTCTTCATCAGCAAAGACCGTGTTGCCCACCACGTTGATGTGTTGGATCGCCGCGACAGAGCCTTCGTCGATCTTGATTTTCAGGCCCACGCGGTTACGCGGTTGTGGGATCACTTCGGCATCGACCGACGCCGAGTAGCGGCCCTGAGCGACGTATTGGCGCTGCAGCTCGTTGCGCACGCCTTCGAGGGTGGCGCGCTGGAAGATCTCGCCTTCGGCCAGACCGGATTGCTTGAGGCCCTTCATCAGGTCTTCAGTGGAGATCGCCTTGTTGCCTTCGATCTCGATACTGGCGACCGAGGGGCGCTCGACCACCGTGATGATCAGCACGTCACCGTCGTGCCCCAGCTGGATATCCTGAAAGAAACCGGTCTTGAACAACGCACGGGTGGACTCCACCAAACGACGATCATCCGCTTCATCACCGACGTTCAACGGCAATGCACCGAACACGCTGCCGGCGGAAACCCGTTGCAGGCCATTAATGCGAATATCGGAAATTTTGAAGCCTTGGGCGTGCGCAAATGTGGCGTTGAGCAATAGTGCAGCCGAGCAGAGCAGGCGCGAAAAATTCATCAAGATCTTATCCAGAACACATCGACAAGCAGCGTAGGCGGGCGCGGATATCTCACAGCAAGACGAGTTACCGCGAAGCGAGCAGGCTGGTGGAGGTGAAGCATAAAAGCTCGGTGCGTTTGGTGCGGTTAACCAAGTGTCAAGTTAGGTAAAGGTTTGCCCGGGGCGATGACGCTGTGCAGCGCAAGGGCGATAATGCGCGGCCCCCACTCAAGAGCCCGCCATGATCTCTGTATTGCTAGTCGACGATGACCAGGAACTGACTGGAATGCTCAGCCAATACCTGGAGCGTGAAGGCTTCGAGGCGACCGCCGTGCACACGGGCGAGGAGGGCGAGATTCAAGCACTGTCCGGGCGCTACAGTATTGTGGTGCTGGACGTGATGCTGCCACGCCTGTCGGGTATCGAGGTGCTCAGGCGCATTCGCGCCGTGAGCCAGGTACCGGTGGTGTTGCTCACGGCCCGTGGCGATAACATCGACAAGATCACCGGCCTGGAACTGGGGGCCGATGACTATGTGCCTAAACCCAGTTCACCGGGGGAACTGGTGGCGCGTTTGCGGGCAATCATGCGTCGGGTGCAGCCGGCGGATCAGCCCACCACCGAAGTGATCAGGACCGGCCCGCTGGTCTTGTGGCCCGGCAAGCGCCAGGCCCAGTGGCAGGGGTGCGAGCTGGGGGTGACCAGTACCGAGTTCAGCCTGCTCGAAGAACTGGCCCGCTGTGCCGGGCAGGTGGTGAGCAAACAGGACCTGTCGCTCAATGCCTTGGGCTGTCCCTTGACCCGCTACGACCGGCGCATCGACGTGCATATCAGCAGCATTCGCCAGAAGCTCGGTCCGCGCCCTGACGCCAAGGCCTGGATTCAGAGCGTGCGTGGCCTCGGTTATCTGTTGATCGCCGAATGATGAAACCCAGTCGGCTGTTCTGGAAACTGTTCCTGGCGTTTTGGCTCGCCACGAGCCTGACGTTTCTGGTCGGGGTGGGCATTCTGGTACTGGGTAATCACGGGCCTGGCGATCCTCATTTGGAGGCCATCCTGGCCAGCGAGGAACAGCTGCTGCGACAATTCGGCGTCGAGTCGGGAAGACAATTGCTGACAGTGTGGCGGCACCCCGGTGACGAAACCATTGGTGTCTACGACAGTGCCGGTCAACTGCTGGCTGGGTCGCCGGTTCCGCGGCCAGCGTTTGAGCGAACGGTCATCAGCAAGGACGGTCTGGCCCTCTCGCTCAGATCCTCACAGCCCCTTGGTAAAGAAGGTGAGCAAGGGCCGGGGCGTTCGATCCCGTTGATCATCGGCACGGTGATGAGTGCGCTGTTCAGCGGGTATATGGCGTATTACCTGGCATGGCCGTTGGCCTATCTCAGGCGGGCGATGAGCGATGTGGCCAAGGGACGCTTCGAAACCCGGGTCAAACCGATGATGGGCGGGCGCTGCGATGAAATCGTCGATCTGGCCGGGGACTGTGACCGAATGGCCAATCAGTTGAAACTGCTGGTGGAGGCCCAGCAACACCTGTTGCATGACATCTCTCACGAACTTCGCTCACCGTTGACGCGCATGCAAGCTGCCATCGGGCTGTTGCAGCAAGAACCGGCCCGCCAGGAAATGGTGGAGCGCATCCAGCGCGAATCGGTGCGAATGGATACGTTGATCGAGGCGTTGTTGACCCTGGCGCGCATGCAGGGCCGGCCCGAGAGTATCGACCGCGAGCCACTCGACATCATCGAGTTGCTGGCGGTGATCGTCGAGGATGCTCAATTCGAGGCGGGAATGAAAGGTTGCCGGGTCAGCCTGCAGGCGTGCCCGGTCTTTGTCAGTCGGGTCAGCGGCGAGTTGCTGTATCGGTGTTTCGAGAACGTCATTCGCAATGCGGTGCGCCATACCAGACCGGTGACGGCGGTTGTTGTGTCGGCTGAGGTCAATCTCGAAGCAGACTGCCTGACGGTGCGGATTACCGATCAGGGGGCGGGTGTTGAAAACGAGCGGCTGCTGCGCATTTTCCACCCGTTCGAGCGTGGCTTGAGCGAGGCCAGTGCCGGTTTCGGCCTGGGCCTGGCGATCGCCTCAAGGGCCGTGGAAATGCATGGCGGCACGATTGTGGCGCGCAACGAGCCGTCCGCTGGGCTGACCGTGGAAATCAGCTTGCCCCGTCAGGCGTGATCTTTACACGATATTACATTGGCTTGACGGCTCTGTACGCCTCGCCTCAGTAGACTTCCCGCTCAAACTTACGCAGCGTTTGCTGATGTTTCAGCGTGGAGGTGGGCATGTTTCTGGTTCATAAAAAGGGCTTCGTTTCCGGCAAGAAAATGGTCGACGGGCTGGTGCCCTATGACTTCTTTTGTGAAGACAATCCGGCCATCAATCTGTTTGTGTTTACGGGTTCTACCGCGCAGGGCAAAACGGTCGAGGAGCAGACGCTCTGGGGCTTTACCCGGCTGGAGCGTTTCGAGGCGCTGACCAGCACCCTGGTATCGAACAAAAAAAATGATGGCTGGTTTCAAACGGTCAATGTGCTCACCGGGCCTGCCCAGAACGGCACCCAAAGCGTGAAATTTCAGCGGGTGCTGAAGATCATCAAGCATGCCGCTGTATCGAGCCGTGTCGCCAGCAAGGTGCAATACGAGATCCTCACGGATGACGGCGACACTTATTTCACCCGTCCGCCCACGACAGCAGACAGCGCGCAAACCATCATCTATGTGGCAGAGCAATAACTCGTTAGTTAATAACCGCGAAGGTGTTTACTGGAAATACATCGCACCATATAATGAGAATCATTACTACTAACTCATTGAGTGCAACGTCTTGAGCCATCCCCACCTCTTTGCCCGCCGCAAGGTTTTCATCAAACACGCGCTGCCGACACTGTCCTGCGTGATGTTCGCCGGTCCTTTGTGGGCACAGGAACTGATCGAACTGCCGACCACGGATATTCAGGCGAGCCGCGTCAGCCAAGACACCAGCTACACCACCTCTCAAGCCAGCACCGCAAGCAAAAGCGATGTGCCGATCAAGGAGGAGGCGCAATCGGTCAATGTCGTAACCCGGCAAACCCTGGCCGACTATCAGGTGCGCTCGCTGGACGACGCGATGAAGTTCGTCAGCGGCGTCAGCCAGGGCAACACCCTGGGCGGTTCCCGGGACTCGTTGGTCAAGCGCGGTTTCGGCACCAACGATGACGGCTCGATCCTGCGCGATGGCGTGCGTTCCAACCTGGGGAAAAACTTCAGCGCCACGACGGATCGCATCGAAGTGCTCAAAGGGCCTGCGTCGATGCTGTACGGCGCGCTGGAACCCGGCGGGTTGATCAACGTGATCAGCAAGAAGCCTGAATACACCCAGAGCACGACCCTGAGTGGCTCGGCCTACAGCGAAGGCGGCGGCACCATGGCCGTGGACACCACCGGGCCGCTGGGCGATACCGGCCTGGCCTATCGCCTGATTGCCGAACGCGGCCACGAGGATTACTGGCGCAACTTCGGCGTGAATGAAAGCACCCTGGTTGCACCCTCGCTGACCTGGACGGGCGACCGTGCCAGCCTGACCCTCAGCTACGAATACAACGATTACTCCAAACCCTTCGACCGTGGCACGGTGTTCACCAATGGTCATCCGGCGGACATCGACTACGACAAGCGCCTCGACGAAAAATGGGCCAAAAGCGTCGGTATCCGTGAATTGGCTACCGCGCGTTTCGAGTATCAGCTGAGTGACGACTGGAAAACCCGCGTTACCTACGGCTGGAACAACGACCGCTACAGCCTCTCGATTGCCCAGCCGAGTTCGTTGACCGGCAACAATCTGCGACGGGCTGCCAACGGTGCTCACTACGATGACGAGACCCGTTACGCCAGCTGGGATTTCATCGGCCAGCAGGAACTGTTTGGCCAGCGCCATGACTTGCTGATCGGCGCGGACACCGAAGCGTCCGACCAATTCCGTGGCAAAACCTACCGTAATACCGCGCAGTCAGGCTTCGACATCACCTCGCCGGTTTATGGTCGTCTGGCCGAGCCGAGCCTTGTCAGTGCCAGCCAAAGTGACCTGAGCAACCAGTTGAACTCCAGCTCCGTGTACTTCAAGGATAACTGGCACCTTGATGACCGCTGGATCCTGGTTCTCGGCGGTCGCCAGCAGCATTTCGATCAGTACAGCGATCAGGGCCGCGGCAGCAGCTACAAGGTCAACCGCGACGATAACGGCGATGCCTTCGTGCCGTTCCTGGGGCTGGTTTACAAAGCCACCGACAGCTTGTCGCTGTACGGTAACTACAGCCGTTCGTTCAAGCCCAATACCCAAGTCGACGATGCCGGCCATACCTTCGATCCGGAGGAGGGCCGCAGCTATGAGGTGGGCGCCAAGTACGATCCGCTGCCGGGGCTGAACATCAACCTGGCGCTGTTCGACATCGAGAAGAAAAACGTCGTGACCACCCAGACGGTCGGTGGCGTCAGCCTCTCGGAGGCGGCGGGCAAAGTCGGCTCACAGGGCCTGGAACTGGACATCACCGGGCGTGTGGCCGAGCGCTGGGACCTGATCGGCACCTACGCTTACACTCACACGGAAATCCTCGACGATCCGGATGACGAAGGTCACCGCCTCGCCGATGCGCCGAAGCACACCGCAAGCCTGTACCTTACCCATCACCTGAATGTGCCTACGGAGTTCGGGGCCTGGCATGCGGGCGGCGGTGCGCGTTATGTCGGCGAGCGTGCGGCCAACAATGCCAACGATTTCTGGCTGAGCAGCTACACCGTCGCCGATGCCTTCGTGCGCTGGGAGGCGCCGATGTTCGGGTACAAGACTTCGCTGCAGTTCAACGTCGACAACCTGTTCGACAAACAGTACTACCCGTCCTCCACTGGCAGCCAACTGGCGGTCAATGTCGGCGAGCCGCGCACGGCACGCCTCAGCGCCAGCGTGACGTTCTGATCGCACTGTCTTGATGTGCCGCCCCGTTCTGCCCGTGGAACGGGGTGGTAGTCTTCCTTCATCTCGACGACGCTTCAGGCGTCGGCGAGCTGAAACCGATAACCCACCCCATACAACGATTCAATCGGATGCTCCCCCGGGCAGGCTTGTTCGAGCTTGCGCCGCAGATTGCGGATATGGCTGTCGACCGTGCGGTCGGTGACCACCCGGTGATCGGAGTAGATCCGGTCGAGCAACTGATCCCGGGAAAACACCCGTCCCGGCGAGCGGGCGAGGGTGCTTAGCAGGCGCAATTCCAGTGGTGTCAGGTCCAGCGTTATGCCGTCGAGGGAGGCCAGGTACTGTTCTTCATCAATCTGTAGACGCGGTGGTGCGGACGTCAAAAGCTGCGGGCTGCGTCGCAGGATGGCTTTGACCCTGGCCACCACTTCACGCGGGCTGAAGGGTTTGCAGATGTAGTCGTCGGCGCCCAGGTCCAGTCCGAGCAGGCGATCCACTTCCTCGACGCGGGCGGTGATCATGATGATCGGTACGGCACTGAAACTGCGCAGTTCCTTGCACACTTGCAGGCCATCGCGTCCAGGTAGCATCAGGTCGAGCAGGATCAGCCGCGGCTCGCGGGCACGGACCGCCGGTACCACCTCCAGCCCGTTGTCCAGGCATTGGGTCGCATACCCAGCGGCGATCAGGTAGTCACGCATCAACGCGGCCAGTTTGGGCTCGTCTTCGACGATCAGGATCGGGTTGTCGTTGACCATGGTTCAGGCATTCCGTGGCAGGCGCAGGGTCAGCCAAAGGCCACCCAACGGGGAATGATCGGCACTGAGGCTGCCGCCGTGAGCGAGGGCGATGCTGTGACAGATCGCTAGCCCCAGACCGGCGCCACCACTGGCACGGTTGCGTGAGGTTTCGCCACGGTAGAAACGCTCGAACAGACGCGGCAACTGATCCGCGTCGACCCCGGGGCCGGAATCCAGGAAATCGATGCGTACGTCGTCGCCATCGCTGGCCGCACGAATACGCAGCACACCGCCTTCATCGGTATAGCGCACGGCGTTTTCCAGCAGATTGCCGAACAGTTGCTGCAAGCGCTTGGGGTCGGCTTCCACTCTTAGGGGGGGTGTCGGCAGCTCCAGCTCCAAGCGCAAGTGCCGGGCATTGCAGCGCTCCTGGAACATCGCCACGCAACTTTGCAGCAGATCGTTGAGATCGCATTCGCTTTTGCGGTAGGTCAGCGCGCCCACATCGGCCAGGGACAGTTCATACAGGTCATCCACCAGTTTGCTGAGCATGCCGACTTCGCCTTGCAGCGATTTCATCGACGACTGATCGAGGGTGCGCACACCGTCTTCGATCGCTTCCAGTTCACCTCGCAACACCGACAGCGGGGTGCGCAGTTCATGGGACACATCGGCCATGAACTCCCGGCGCATTTTTTCGTTGCGCTCCAGCGTATACGCAAGTTGATTGAAGTCGCGGGCCAACTGACCGACTTCGTCATTGGAGGACACCGCCACCCGGTTGCTGTACTCGCCTGCGGCCAATCGATGCGTGGCGGCGGCTACTCGCTTGACGGGGTCAAGCAAAGTGCGGGCGATCCACCAGGCGATCAGCATTGCCAGCAGCAACGAGAACACGCCCACGGCCAGACTGGTGCGCAACAGGTACAGGCGAAAGCGTTCACCGCCGGCTTCGGTCACGTTCTGGAACGGCGTTACCGCCAGCCAGCCGACGGTTTTACCGGCCACCTCGATCGGGCGCATCAGGGCGTCGTCGGCAATCGCCGAGTAGCCCATGACCAACTGCTTTTGCTGGTCCAACAGAGCGATGCGAAACACCGCGCCGGTCAGGTCAGACGTGGGCAGGGTCGGCTGCTGCGGGTTGGTGAAGTCTACGCCCGGCTCCGGTCGCATGAGTTCGAACCAGCGATCCGGCTGGTTGCGCAGAAATTCCCAACTGCCTTCGCGCTCATAGGCGCTGGCCAGGCGCGGCAGCACCGGGGTCATGCGCAACAGAGCCTGTTCGTTGAGGTAATCGAGAAAGCCTTTGCCGAAGCTCCAGCCGTTGGCCAGCCCCATGCTCAGGATGACAAACAGCACACTGGCCAGTACCGCGATAAACAGTTTGGTGGAGATACTCAGTTTCATGGGCTCGGGCAGGTCGGTGAATGGCCCGCCCATTTAGGCCCTGGCGCGACGAAGATTCAAGGGCGGCAGGCAATCTTCAATTTTCCTGCACATTTGCCTCGCAGTATGGCGTCTGGCTTCAGCCACCCCGTCTTGCAGAGGCATTTATGTCGACCAAAACTCTCGCCAAATCCCTGGTAACCGCCGCGGTTTTACTGTCCTTGATCATTCTGGTGGTGTTGAGCGGTTGCTCCCCCGGCGCATCCGCGCCCGTTATCGAACCGGCCAAGGTGTCAGTGATCACGGTGCAACCCAAAAGCCAGGCGCTGACCACGGAGCTGGCCGGGCGCACTCAGGCGTTCATGATCGCCGAGATTCGCCCGCAGGTCGGCGGTATCGTCCAGCAACGGCTGTTTGTCGAAGGCGCCGAGGTCAAGGCCGGGCAGGCGCTGTATCAGCTGGACGCGTCCTCATACAAGGCTGCATTGGCTGAAGCACAGGCGACCCTCGCCAAAGCTCGCGCCACGTTGAAGTCGGCCCAGGCCACAGCCAGGCGTGATGCCCAGTTGGCGAAGATCGATGCCATCAGCCAGCAGGACAACGAGGATGCCCAGGCCAGTCTGCTGACCGCCGAGGCTGAACTGCAAGTGGCCCAGGCCGGCGTGGATACGGCGCGCATCAACCTGGCCTATACCCGCATCAGTTCTCCCGTCAGCGGGCGCATCGAAACTTCGACGGTCACCCCTGGCGCATTGGTGGTGGCCAATCAGGACAGCGCACTGACCACGGTGCAGCAACTGGACCCGATCTACGTGGATATCACGCAATCGACCACTGAGCTGTTGCGCCTCAAGCGCGACCTCGCCAGCGGTGTGCTGCAAAGCAACGGCGAGGGCGAAGCGCGGATCAGTCTCAAGCTCGACGACGGCAGCACCTACGCCCATGAGGGCCGCTTGAAATTCAGCGGGGTCAGCGTCAATGAGGGCACCGGCACCGTGACCCTGCGGGCGGAAATTGCCAACCCGGACCGGCTGTTGCTGCCGGGCATGTATGTGCGGGCGGTGCTGGAGCAGGCCCGGGACGATCAAGCGATCCTGATTCCGCAGCAAGCCGTGACCCGCAGCGCCAGTGGCGTGACGTCGGTGTTGCTGGTGGTCAATGGCAAGGTCGAACAGCGCGTGCTGACCATCGATCGCGCCGTGGGCAACCAATGGTGGGTCACCTCGGGCCTGACGGCGGGTGACCAGGTGATTGTCGAGGGCGGGCAGAAAGTCCGGGTCGGCGCCCCGGTGCTGGCGCAAAACCCGGGCACTCGCAGCCGCACGCGGCAATCGGCGCCGACTGCCATTGCGCAGGAGGGCTGAGCATGGCGCGGTTCTTTATCGATCGACCGATTTTTGCCTGGGTCATCGCCATTGTCATCATGCTCGCCGGCGCCTTGTCGATCAGCCAACTGCCGCTGGAACAGTACCCGGACATCGCGCCGCCAACGGTACGGATCTCCGCCACCTACACCGGCGCCTCGGCCGAGACCGTGGAAAACTCGGTGACGCAGGTCATCGAACAGCAGATGAAAGGGCTGGATAACCTGACCTACATGTCGGCCTCCAGCAGTTCGGCGGGCAGCGCCAGCATCAGCCTGACCTTTGCCGCCGGCACTAACCCTGATGTGGCGCAGATGCAGGTGCAGAACAAACTGCAACAGGCTGAATCGCGACTGCCGCAATCGGTGCAGAGCGAAGGCCTGACCGTGACCAAGGGCGGTTCGGACTTTCTGATGATTGCCGCCCTGGCCTCGGACAACCCAAGCGTTACCGGCACCCAGATCGGCGACTACATTTCCAGCACCTTGCTTGACCAGATCAGTCGAATCGATGGCGTCGGCGACGTGCAGACCCTCGGTTCGGGTTATGCCATGCGCATCTGGCTGGACCCGGCCCTGTTGGAAAAGTATGCGTTGATGCCCTCGGACATCAGCAGCGCCCTGGAAGCACAAAACACCGAGGTGTCCGCCGGCCAGCTCGGTGCCTTGCCAGCGGTGGCCGGGCAACAGTTGAACGCCACTATCAGTGCCCGCAGCAAGCTGCAAACCGCCGAAGAATTTCGCAACGTGGTGGTCAAGTCCACCAGCAATGGGGCGGTGGTGCTGTTGGGGGATGTGGCGCGGGTCGAACTGGGCAGCGAAAGCTACGACGTGAGTTCTGCCCTCAACGGCAAACCTGCCGCCGCCATGGGCGTGCAGCTCGCCGCCGGGGCCAATGCCCTGAGCGTGGGTGAAGCGGTGAAGGCCAAACTCAAGGAACTGGAGCCTTTCTACCCTGCGCAAATGCAGCTCAAGAACGTGATCGCTTACGACACGACCCCCTTTGTCAGCCTGTCCATCGAAGAGGTGGTCAAGTCTCTGGGCGAGGCCATCGTGCTGGTGGTGCTGATCATGTTCCTGTTCCTGCAGAATCTGCGGGCCACATTGATCCCGGCGATCACCGTGCCGGTGGTATTGCTGGGCACCTTCGGCGTGCTCGCGCTGTTCGGCTATTCAATCAATACCCTGACCATGTTCGCCATGGTCCTGGCCATCGGACTGCTGGTGGACGATGCCATCGTGGTGGTGGAGAACGTCGAGCGGGTGATGAGTGAGAAGGGACTTTCGGCGCTGGCGGCGACTCGCCAGTCCATGGCGGAAATCACCAGCGCGCTGATCGGCATCGCTCTGGTGCTCAGCGCCGTGTTTATTCCCATGGCATTTTTTGGCGGTTCCACCGGGATTATCTATCGGCAGTTTTCGGTGACCATCGTCTCGGCCATGCTCCTGTCGGTGTTGGTGGCGATGACCCTGACACCGGCCTTGTGTGCGACCTTGCTCAAGCCGTCCGATGCCCAGGGCCATGGTGCGCAAAGCGGCTTCTTCGGCTGGTTCAACCGCAGCTTCGAACGCAGCGCCTTGCGCTATCAACAATGGGTCGGCGGCATTTTGCAGCGTGGGCGTAGGAGCCTGCTGGTGTACGGAGTGATTTTGCTGGCGATGGGCGCTGGTTATGCCAGCCTGCCGACTTCGTTCTTGCCGGACGAAGACCAAGGCATCCTCATGGCGCAGATCCAGTTGCCGGTGGGCGCCACCGATAGCCGCACTCAGGCAGTAATGAAGCAGTTCGAGAGCTACATGCTCGAACAATCGGAAGTCGAGGCGCTGATCAGCATCAGCGGTTTGGGCATGGGTGGCAACAGCCAGAATACCGGCCGGGCTTTCATCAAACTCAAGGATTGGAGCGAGCGTTCAGGGAAAGGGCAGGACGCGGCTTCTATTGCCCAACGTGCAACCCTGGCGTTGGCGAGCATTAGCGATGCCAACGTGTTTGTCATGCAGCCGCCGGCTGTACGTGGCCTGGGGCAAAGTTCGGGTTTCGACCTGCAACTCAAAGACCTTGGCGGGCTGGGGCATGACGCCCTGGTCGCCGCGCGGGAGCAGTTCATCGAGTTGGCGAAGAAAGACCCGCGACTGCTGGGAGTACGCAGCAATGGCCTGGACGATACACCGCAGCTCAAAGTCAGCATCGACGATCGCAAGGCCGGCGCCTTGAGCCTGAGCACCAGCGACATTAACAGCACCTTGTCCACCGCGTTGGGCGGCACTTACGTCAACGACTTCCTCAACCAGGGGCGGGTGAAGAAGGTCTACGTGCAGGGCGAGGCGTCGGCGCGGATGCAGGCGGCCGACCTGGAGCACTGGTTCGTGCGCAACAGCAAAGGTGAGATGGTGCCGTTTTCCTCGTTCGCCAGCAGCGCGTGGAGCTATGGCTCGCCGTTGCTGGAACGCTACAACGGCAACGCCTCGCTGGAGGTGGTCGGTGATCCGGCACCGGGGGTGAGCGCCGGGGTTGCGATGGATGCGGTGGAAGCGATCATCAAACAACTGCCCGAAGGCATCGGCTACGAGTGGACCGGGCAGTCATATCAACTGCGCTTGTCCGGCTCCCAGGCGCCGCTGCTGTACGGGATCTCGGTGTTGTTTGTGTTCCTCTGCCTGGCGGCGTTGTACGAGAGTTGGTCGGTGCCGTTTTCGGTAATGCTGGTGGTGCCGCTGGGGGTGGTCGGCGCGGTGCTGGCGACCCGCTTCAGTGGTTTGAGCAACGACGTGTACTTCCAGGTCGGGCTGTTGACCACGGTGGGACTGGCGGCGAAGAACGCGATCCTGATCGTTGAGTTTGCCAAGCACCTGCAAGAGCAGGGCAACAGCCTGCGGGACGCGACACTGACTGCCGTGCGCCAACGCCTGCGACCGATCCTGATGACGTCTTTGGCCTTCATGTTCGGCGTGTTGCCACTGGCATTGAGCTCCGGCGCCGGTTCTGCCGGGCGCCAGGCCATCGGTACTGGCGTGCTGGGGGGCATGTTCAGCGCCACCGTGCTGGGGATCTTCTTTGTGCCGCTGTTTTTCGTACTGATCCGTCGTCGTTTCGGTCGCGTATCCACCGCAACAACCGCCAACCCAACCGCGCAGAAAGGTGATGCATGATCAAGTTTCATTGGCCCTTGTTGGCTGCTCTGGTGTTGCTCAGCGGTTGTGTCAATCTGGCGCCGCAGTATCAGCGTCCCGAAGCGCCGGTCGCCGGGCAATGGTTGCCGTCGACCAGCGTGGCCTCAGGCGATGCGGCGGCGGATATTCACTGGCAGCAGTTTTTTACCGACAGTCGCCTGGCGCGCTTACAGACCCTGGCGCTGACCAACAACCGTGATTTGCGTCTGGCCAGCCTGAACATCGAAAAGGCCCAGGCTCAATATCGCATTCAACGGGCGGCGGCGTTTCCCACCATCGATGCCGGAGTCAGCGGTACACATAGCCGCACGTCCAGCAGCGGCACGGCGAGCACCAGTCATGAGTACAGTGCGCAACTGGGGCTGAGCAGTTATGAACTGGATGTGTTCGGGCGGGTACAGAACCTTCAGGACGAAGCGCTGGAAGACTATCTGGCACTGACCGAAACCCGGCGCAGCACCCAGATCAGCCTGGTGGCTGAAGTGGCCACGGCCTGGCTGACGCTGGCGGCGGACAACGAGCGTTTGCAACTGGCCCAGGAAACCCTGCGCAGCCAACAGGCAACCTACGAACTGACCCAACGCAGCCATGCCTTGGGCGGTTCTTCCGGCTTGGCCCTGGCCCAGGCGCAAACCACTGTGGAGTCGGCCCGAGGAGATGTGGCGGTCTACGCCAGTCAGATTCTCCAGGACCACAATGCCTTGCGCTTGCTGGTCGGCAGCGATATTCCCGATGAACTGCTGCCCGGCGCGAGCCTGCAATCGGTCGCGCTGCTGGTGCAGGTGCCGGATGAGTTACCGTCCAGTCTGTTACAACGGCGCCCGGATGTGCTGGCCGCCGAACACACCCTCAAGTCGGCCAACATGGATATCGGCGCGGCGCGGGCGGCGTTCTTTCCGAGCATCAGCCTGACCGCCAATGCCGGTTCTGCAAGTTCGGCCTTGTCCGGCCTGTTCAAGTCCGGCAGCGGCGCCTGGACCTTCGCCCCGAGCGTCAGCCTGCCGATCTTCGATGCCGGCAGCAATCGCGCGACACTGGATGCGGCC
The DNA here is from genome assembly GCF_056400265.1 of Pseudomonas sp. 01L34. Lineage (NCBI taxonomy): Bacteria > Pseudomonadati > Pseudomonadota > Gammaproteobacteria > Pseudomonadales > Pseudomonadaceae > Pseudomonas > Pseudomonas sp. 01L34. The sequence goes on along the minus strand of NZ_JBFTSX010000001.1, from coordinate 915,027 downwards.
AAGGTCGAGCGTGAAATTCAGGTGCAGACCTACCAGCAAACCTTGCAGACCGCCTTCAAAGAAGTGGCCGATGCCCTGGCGGTGCGCAGCACCCTGGACCAACGCCTGACGGCCCAGCAAGCCTTGACCGACGCCAGCCGTAAAAGCTTTGAACTGGCCGACGCGCTCTATCGCGGCGGCTCGCAAAGCTACCTCGAAGCGCTGGACGCCCAGCGTTCGTTGTACAGCGCCCAACAGGACCTGATCACCCTGCGTCTGGCCGAGCAGAGTAACCGGGTGACGTTGTACAAGGTGATGGGGGGCGGCTGGAATTAATGTTCGCGATGAGGCCCGCCCCCTGGATCAGTGCCCGCCCACCACCATATGGCTAAACGGCGCCACATACGCCTGCAACGTCACCAGCCCGCCGACCAGAATTGCCAGCACCACGGAGTGGAAAAACACGTAGCGCAGGATTTCCCCTTCATGGCCGTACCAGCGGGTGGCGGTGGACGCGACCACGATCGACTGGGCGTCGACCATCTTGCCCATGACCCCGCCGGAACTGTTCGCGGCGGCCATCAGCACCGGGCTCAGGCCCAGTTGCTCGGAGGTCACCCGTTGCAAGCCGCCGAACAGCACGTTGGAGGCCGTGTCCGAGCCGGTCAGGGCCACGCCGAGCCAGCCGAGCAGGGTGCCGAACATCGGGTAGAAAATGCCCGTTGCGGCGAAGGCCAAGCCCATGGTGGCGTCGAGGCCCGAATAGCGGGTGAGAAAACCCAGGGCGAGCATCGCCACAATGGTGGTGAGCGAATAGCGCACCACCCACAGCGTTCGCAGATAATGGTGCAGCAGTTGCGGGATGGAATAACCCATCAGCAGCCCGCCGAGGATCGCCGCGAGCAAGATGCCGCTACCGGTGCTGGTGAACCAGGTGAACTTGTAGATCGCGTCCTCGGTTTTCGGCGCGGGCACCACGGGCGGGACCTTCTCGATCTGTTGATGAATCGTGGTGAAGGTCACGGTCGGGGCAAAGATCGGGTTGGCCTCGCGCATGGGCTTGCCCTGCGGATCAAGCCTGGCCGAGTGGGTTTGCGGATCCATGGCCGGGCGGGTATCGAACAGGTTTTTGAAGCTTTGGGTGCCCCAGGCGAAAACGAACACCGTGAGGATGATCCACGGCATCCAGGCGCGCATTACGGCGGGTTTTGCATCGCTGGCAAAGGTCGCGCTGGCGACGGGTTTTTCGTCATGCTCTTCGGCAATTTTGGAATGGTCGACTCGCCCTGACAGGGCGGCCGAGGTATGCACCGTGGCCGGTTTCCAGACCCTGAGGAAACCGGTCAGGCAGGCCATGGAGATCAGCGCCGCGATCACATCCACCAGCATCGGCCCGTGGTAGTTGGAGACGAGGAATTGCGGTATGGCGAAGCTGACGCCGGCAACCAGAATCGGCGGCCATATTTCCAGCATCTTGCGCCATCCGGCGAAGGCCCAGATCAGCCAGAACGGCACGATCACCGAGAAGAACGGCAACTGCCGACCGACCATCATCGACAACTCCATTTCATCCAGACCGGTCACTTTGGCCAGGGTGATGACGGGCGTACCCAGAGCACCGAACGCCACGGGCGCGGTATTGGCAATCAACGCCAGGCCAGATGCGGCCAGGGGCGAGAAACCCAACCCGATCAAAATGGCCCCGGTTACCGCCACGGGAGTGCCGAAACCGGCGGCCCCTTCGAAGAAAGCACCGAAGCAGAAGGCAATCAGCAGCAATTGCAGACGTCGATCGTCGGTGATGCGCGCCAGGGAGTCTTGCAGCACTTTGAACGAGCCGTTCTCGGTGGTCAGCCGATGCAGGAAAATAATGTTGAGCACGATCCAGCCAATCGGCAACAGACCGTTGGCGGCGCCGAACAGTGCGGCCGAGCCCGCCATGTTCGCGGGCATGCCGAAAGCGAAAATCGCGATCAGCAAGGCCGAACCCAGGGCCAACAACGCCGCCAGATGCGCCTTGATGTGGAAAAACGCCAGGGAAACCAGCATCACCACCACCGGCGTCGCCGCCATCATGGTTGAGAGCACCGGGTTACCGAAGGGGTCGTAGATTTGCTGCCAGACCATTTTCCACCTCTGCTTTTTATTGTGGGTAGCGCGGGGAAGGTGGCTTGAGTATAGGTGGCAATACGCTGCTGTCCTGGCGAGTGCTTGCCAGCCCTACGATGCGCTTTAGGTTTCTAGACCCTCCTGACGTGCGCTCCTTTCGACCATCGCCACGATCGTTTCGAAGAGTTCGTCCTGTGCCTGCTCCGCGGTGATTTCTCCGGTCGCGGCGGCATGGGACAGCGCCTCGGCGGCACCGAGCATCGCCCGAAGACTCGCTGGCGCGATATCACCGGTTCCGGCGAAGGGGAGCAGGGCGTTGCGGCACTTGCCCATGAAGATCGCTTCGTACTCGCGCTTGATCTTTTCCAGCTCGGGCGAGCTCGTCAGCGCCGCGATCACACCCGGGATCTCGCGGCCCTGAAGCAGAACGCAGTCGACATAAGACGAGGCGATGACCATTGCCTTACTGGGCAGTGTCGGTTCACTGGCTTCAAGCGCGGTATCCATGAGCGCGGTCTGACGTGCGTCGAACTCCTGATAGAGCACCGCCAGCAACCCGGGGCGGGTGGTGAAGTGATCGTAAACCACCGGTTTTGTGACCCCCGCCTGTTCGGCGAGCCGGCCAAGCGTCAACGCGTCCGTACCTTCCTCTCGAACGAGTTGCCAGGCGACATCCAGCAACTGGCGCAGGCGCTCCTCCCGCGACATCCGCCGGCGCGGTTGCGGACTGGAATCTTGCTCGGGTGTTTCGGTGCTTGACATGGCTATATACCAAAAGTAGCTTACTGAGCGTAACTTACCAAGAGTATATAAGGCTCGCCTTTCACCCTCAATCACTCATTCCGTAGCAGGAGATTTCGCCATGCACGCGCTCATCGTTGTGGCTCACCATGACCCCCAATCGCTTACCCATAGCCTCGCGAGACACGTCGCTGAAGGAGTATCCGAGGCGGATGCCGACCACTCTTTCGAAATTGCGGACCTCTGGGCGCAAGGGTTCGATCCGAGATTCGGCGCGGCCGATCTCGCCGTCCATCACCGTGAAGCACCGCCGCCCGCCGATGTGGCCGCCGAGCAGGCGCGAATCGATCGCGCCGATGCACTGGTGCTGGTTTATCCGGTTTATTGGTGGTCGATGCCGGCGCTGCTCAAAGGCTGGATCGACCGTGTGTTCGCCAATGGCTGGGCGTTCGATTTCGCGGCGGATGCCAGGTTGGAGAAGAAGCTTCGCCATCTGCGGGTTCATCTGGTGGGTGTTGGCGGTGCCGACGCAGGAACCTATGCGCGCCACGGTTATGCCGACGCCATGAAGACGCAGATCGACCATGGGATCTTCGATTATTGCGGTGCTTGCGTGGTGACGTCCGAGTTACTGCTCGAATCGGAAATCCAGGAACCGACGGTTCATCTGCAGGCTGCGCGCGCGATCGGTCGTGAGCTTTTCGCTGCCTCCGGACGCTGCGACGCGGAGCAGGATGTTCAGCGTTGCCGAGCGGTCAGCGCCGAGGCTTTTTGACAGGCAAAAAAAGAGCCTCAAAGCTCTTTGATGGGGAGGAAGTAGAGCCGAGAGGCTCAAGATGCGCATGAAACAAGGGGTGGGCTTATTGGGGTTCAGTTCACCCACCACTTACGCAACGGCTTAAACCTCCAACCGCTGCGTATCATCATCGTAGGAAGCCGCGGGTTCGGGCTCAAGTACCATTAGTCTACTGAGTCTGGCCGGCCTGCCTGGTGTTGAATCACCCTTTTGATTTTCAACTAACCCTGCCTGAACACCAACGCCTTCAACCCACACTCAACATCGGCATCGGGAAACTCCGGTGGATTTTCCAGCCGTTGCTCAAACCGCAGGCTCGGTGCTTCGCGAGTGACGCCGTCGATGAGGAAGTCCGCGCCAAAAGCCGGGTCGTTCATGCAGGCCAAAACCGTGCCCTGGGGGCTGAGCAGTTCCGGGAGACGGCGCAGCACGCGCTGATAATCCTTGGTCAGCAGAAAACTGCCTTTCTGAAAGGACGGTGGGTCGATGATCACCAGATCATAAGGGCCGCCATTGATCACTTTGCCCCAGGACTTGAACAGGTCGTGGCCGAGAAAGCTCACCTTGCTCAAGTCATGGCCGTTGAGCCGGTGATTGTCGCGACCACGGCTCAGGGCCGCGCGGGACATGTCCAGGTTGACCACATGGGTAGCGCCTCCCGCGATGGCGGCCACTGAAAATCCGCAGGTATAGGCAAACAGGTTCAGCACCCGCTTGCCGTCAGCATTGGCCCGCACCCAATCGCGGCCGTAGCGCATGTCGAGAAACAGGCCGGTGTTCTGTTTGCGGCCCAGATCCACGCGATACTGCAGGCCACCCTCGGTGATCGTCATCTCCTCGATCGGCTCCCCGAGCAGCCATTCGGTGGTGCTTTCCTGTAGATAGCGATGTTGCAGGAGCAAGGTATGTGCGCCGGAGGTTTTCCACGCAGGCGCCTGTGTGATCGCCATCAGTCGCTGCTTCAAATCGTCCAGTTGCGACGCTTGCGGCTCCTTGAACACACAGACCAGCATCACGCCCTGGAGCCAGTCGACGGTCAATTGCTCCAGCCCCGGCCAGCAGCGGCCACGGCCGTGGAACAGCCGACGGGTTTCTGCGGGGGCTGTCGCAAGCGCAGTGAGCAAATGGTCGTGGAGGATGGAGAGGGCATCTGGATTCATCGGGCAGGGTCGGTCATGTGGAAAGGGCGGCATTTTAACCACAATTATGCGCGGACAAACGGTCATGTTTAGCGTCCTGGAACGGAGAATGCCCTGGATAGGTGTATCAAAAATGAATTTTTCGCGAGGTCCGCTGTTCATACCTGTAGGTGGCGGATTTGAGCCTGCGAAACTATTTGCGCAATCAGGGAGTGGCACAGTCATGAGTCCAGCATCAACGGCGGGCGCGCGCTTGTCTGGCGGATTGATTCTTGTGGTTGAGGACGACCCGTTGATCCTGGAGTTTCTTTGCGAAATTCTTCAGGAGGAAGGCTTTGCGGTTGAACCACAGATCAGCGCGGACGCCGCATCGCAGTTTCTGGAACAGCACGCCCCGCAAGTGAGGTTATTGCTGACGGACATCACCATGCCGGGCAAACTCAATGGCGCGGACCTGGCCAATCAGTTTGGCGACCGTTGGCCAGACAAACCGATCATGATCATGTCCGGCTTCGAAACTCCGAAAAGCTCCGGAGTCAAGCATCCGGTTTCGTTCATCAAGAAACCCTGGGCGGTGGGGCAGTTGCTCGATTGTGTGAAAAACGCCTTGGAGTAGAGCCGAGCCCTGTAGCGGGTGGTGTACATTGCCTGGCAACACCTGCCTGGTTCTTACCGAAGGAAACCTCCCTTTTGTCTGTTCAAACATCCCTGCTCAACAGCTCATACCGCGCCTTCCTGTTTGATATGGACGGAACCGTCCTCAACTCCATCGCCGCCGCCGAGCGGATCTGGACAACCTGGGCGGTGCGCCACGGCGTCGATGTCGAAACCTTCCTGCCGACCATCCATGGCGTTCGCGCCATCGACACCATCAATCGCCTGGCGTTGCCAGGGGTAGATGCCGAAGCTGAAGCGGCGTGGATCACCGAGGCGGAAATCGATGATGTGGAGGGGATTGTCGAGGTGTCCGGCGCGGCGAATTTCCTCAAGTCGCTGCCCGCCCACCAATGGGCCATCGTCACCTCTGCGCCGCGGGCCCTGGCGTTGCGCCGAATGGCCGCGGCCGGTATTCCCGAGCCTGGCGTGATGGTTACCGCCGAAGATGTCAGCGCCGGCAAGCCCGATCCTGCGGGCTATCGGCTGGCGGCTGGTCGACTGCAGGTGGACCCAGCCGAGTGCCTGATCTTCGAAGACGCCGACGTCGGAATTCGCGCAGGTGAAGCGGCGGGTGCCAACATCATGGTCATCACCGCGACCCACGTTCATCCCCTTCAGACCCGGCACGCCACACTGGCCAGTTATGACTCGGTCACGAGCCATGTGGATGCCAATAACCTGATCCGCTTACACTTTTTATAATCGACACGGCCCTGATGTGGTCAGTTCAGTAGATCCCCGGAATCAATCGCCAGCTACGGGCGCAATAAGCTTCGTATTCGTTGCCGAACTGCGAGCGTAACAGCGCTTCTTCAGAGCGAATGCGGGCGATCAGCGGTATCAACATCAGCGCCACCAGCAGTAACCCGACACCGGAACGAAAGGCCAGCGCCCAGCCCACGCCATTGATCAGCAGCCCCAGGTAGCTGGGGTTGCGCACATTCCGATAAATTCCGTCGGTGACCAGGCGGTGTCCAGGTTGAATTGCCACCAATCCGCTGAAGCGCTTGCCCAGTACAAACACCGGCCACATCCGCAACGCGCCGCCGCCAATGAACAGCAGCGCACCCAGCCAACGCACGCCCTCGCCACCGAAGGTCCAGAAGTCGATCCGGTCGGTGTAGGCCGGCAGATACCCGCTCAACAACCCGAGCACCCCGAAAACCGGCAGCACCCAGCGATTGGCCCGGTCTTCACGTTCGCCAGTGCTCAAATTGCCCTCACTGAACAACGACACGATCGCCATCACCAGGGTCGCAAGCGCAATGACCACCAGCGGTGGATGCGAGAAAAACGCCGCCAACCCGCCCAGCCCGAACACCGCGAGAGCGAGGTAGGCAAGGGTGCTGACGAGGGCGAAAAACGCGAGTTTGGCTGAGATTTTCATAACTGATCTCGCAAAAAGGGCATATCACCAGTGTAGAGGGCAGTCCGTTATGAGAGCGGTAGTCGTCGAGCAGGGTGAACTAAGCTTGGATAAGGATGAGCCTGTCCGTTCACTTCCGGCCCGTTGAAAGATCTCAACGCGCCGGTGCTGTCACAAGGAGCACACGATGCTTCACATCAGAACGCCCCTGATTCTGCACCCGGGTCTGTCGACTCCGACCCGGCGAATCTGGCTCAAGCTGGAAAACCTGCAACCCAGCGGCTCGTTCAAACTGCGCGGCATGGGCCTGTTGTGCAGCCAGGCGGCGGAGCAGGGCAAGCGCAAAGTTGTCTGCCCATCCGGTGGCAATGCCGGTTTGGCCACGGCGGTGGCCGCCGCCAACCTTGGGCTGAAAGCCTGCATCGTGGTGCCGAACACGACCCCGGAAACCACCCGCGCCAGGATCAGAAAAACCGGTGCCGAGGTGATTGTCCATGGCAAGGTCTGGGACGAGGCCAATCAACGGGCGAAAGAACTCGCGAAGGGCGCAGACACCGAATACGTGCCGGCTTTCGATCACCCGGTGTTGTGGGAAGGGCACAGCACCATGGTCGATGAAATCCTCGAGGACTGCCCTCAAGTCGATGCGTTGGTGACGTCCGTGGGGGGCGGCGGTTTGCTGGCGGGACTGCTCACCGGCCTGATCCGTCATCAGCGCATGGATTGTCGGATCGTTGCGTGCGAAACCCAGGGGGCGGCGTCGTTCGCTGCCGCTATCGCTGCCGGGCACCCGGTCAGACTGCCGCGCATCGACACCGTTGCCACCTCACTCGGCGCCGCGCAAGTGGCCGCCTGGCCGGTGCAGCACATCCTTGATTTCCCGCATGAATGCGTGGTGCTTAGCGATGATGAGGCGATCATGGGCGTGGTTCGTTACGCCAACGACCTGCGCCAGTTGGTCGAACCGGCGTGTGGCGTTTCATTGGCGATTGCCTACCTCGATCATCCAGCAATTGCCGAGGCCCATGACGTGGTGATTGTGGTGTGCGGCGGCGTCAGCATCAGCGCACAGTTGGTCGCCGGCTGGGCACGCCTGTCTGCCGGGGTCGAAAAACACAGCGTTGAAGCAAGGTAGGGCTGTCACTAGCCCTACCGCTTACGTTTCAGACTTTATTGACCGGCTGGAACACCTTCTTGAACGAGGATCGCTCTGGCCAGGTCTTCATCGCTGGCCTTCAGGTCGGGATGATTCTGGCGAATTTCCTTCAATACCGACTCCAGGTAAACGCCACGGATCGTACCGCCGCTGGCGACAAAACTGGAGGCGTCATCCCGGGCGGGAATGACCATTTTGTGATCCTTGAACGTTGAGTACAGCGATGCGGATACCCCGGCTGAGGTGGCGACATCGCCCGCATCCACACGGGCCATGGCTGAGCCAAAGGGCAAGCAAAGCACGAGTGAAGATACTAAAAACAGACGGCGCATGACGGCGTCCTCCGAAGCGTGAAGCGTAAAAGAAGTAACACATAATTTAGGATGCCCGGCGGTGGTCAGGAGTTCCCTGTCGATCTACATATGCCTCACTCAATTCCAGCCAGATCTACCGTCATGCGACCCGTAGCGGGAGCATCGATGCTCTCGACCGAGCGCTCACCGGCGCGTTCGAGCAGCGGATACGCCAGGGCGGCGATGTGGTGATGCATGCGCCGGTAATCACGCAGTACCCGCTGGAAAATATCACCGGATTGCGCCCAGGTACTTTTGTCTTCCTGCAACTGGCGAAAGTGCTCGCGGCTGGCGCAGGCTTCGAGCCTTCTGACGGTCTCCTTGCGCTGGATCAGTTGATGGGCGGTGGCGATGTCTTCGCGCAGGAACACGGTGATCGCCAGGCTCAGGCTTTCCAGAACGGCGTCGTGCAGCGGGGCGATGTTGCCCAGTTCGAAGGCCGAGAACTGTTCACCCCGACGCAAGCGGCGCATGGCCAACTGCGTGAGGCTGCTGGAAAGAATGTCCGCGGCATGTTCGAGGTTGATCACGAACGTGAGGATTTCCTGGGAACGATCGGCATCGCTGTCACTGATGCCTTCCTTGCCGATGTCGGCCAGATAAGCGCGAATCGCCGCGCTGAGCAGGTCCAGGGATTGATCGATCCGCTGCACTTCATCGGCGCAGGCCGGTAGCGATGTGTGGAACAGCTGCAGCATCCGGCCGAGCATGGTCGAGAACATGTCGGTCATGCGCAACGCTTCGCGAGCGGCATTCGACAGGCCGATGTTGGCCACTTCCAGGCCGGCCTCGTCCAGATAGCACGGCATGCCAGGATCGACATCCCGCTCAGGTGCCGGCAGCAGTCGGGTGAGGGCATTGGCGAGTACGTCGGTCAGACCGATGAACACCAACGCCAGCAGTAGATTGAAACCGGTGTGCAGGCACACCACCAGGGTCGAGGGCGCGAGCGGCGCCTGAGCGAGCAACCCGGCAAACGGCAAGACCGCCAGAGCACCGACCGCACGCACCAGCAGGTTGCCCAGCGGCAGGCGTCGGCCGACGCTCGATCCGGCGTTGATGACCGAGGGCAGCGCACCGCCAATGTTCACCCCCAGCACCAGCGCGACGATGGTGCTGGCCGAGAGCATGCCAGTGGCGGCCAGCGAGACGATCAGTAACACCACGGCCACGCTGGAGTGGCACAGCCAGGTGAGGATCAGCGCCACCAGCAGCGCAATGACCAGATCGCCCTCGAGGCTCTGCATGATCAGCTGGAAGATCGGCGTGCCTTCGACTTCCGCCAATGTGGAGCCGAGCATGTGCAAGGCCAGGAGCATCAGCCCCAGGCCGATCAGTGCACAACCGACGCTTTCGTAGCGCGAGTCATCGCGCAGACGAAAGACGATCAGGCCCGCCAGCAAAACGCTGGGCGTGAGCATCGACACATCAACGCTGAGCAATTGCACCACCAACGTCGAGCCGATGTTGGCGCCGAGCATCACCGCCAGGGCCGGCGCCAGTCCCAGCGTCCCGGCGGCAGTGAACGAGGTCGCCATCAGGCTCACGGCGGTGCTGCTTTGCAAGACCCCGGTGATACCGATCCCCGACAGCAACGCCATCCAGCGGTTGTTCAGGTTGTGGCCCAGCCACTGACGCAGCGGCGTGCCGAAGCCGCGTAACAGCGCCGAAGAAATCATATGAGTGCCCCATAGCAACAGGGCAATGGAGCCGGCGAGGTTGATCAGTAGAGTAGTTCCCGACATGAGGGCTCTCCCTTGTTTCGTATTGCATTTATTGAAGGCCCGGAACCCGGCTCGTGGTATCTGAATAACACCCGTGATTGTGGTGTTACTTGATGGTCCGCAACTAATTCCAATAATTCAGATTTTTTACGGGCAATAAGAAGTTGTCGGATTCCCGTTTAAGGAAACCGTTCTGGAAGGACTTTGAAGTGCCTTCAGATCAACTGAAAATGCATGCCCCGATAGACAGGCCGAGCATCAGGCTCGCCTGCTGGAAGAGGCGCGCGATTCGCCGACTTTGTGGGTCCTGACTGTCGTCGAAGCTCCAGCGTTGCTGAAGCCGGCCCGTCGTTGGGCAGACACGCCAGTTGGCACGAGGGCGCACCTTGGCGTGGGTAGAAGGGGCGGAGAACGGGGCGCAGAGCCGAGTCGTCGGCAGACGCTCACGGCAGGGCTTGACCCGCATGGTCGATGCAAAGGCGCGTACGCCCGGCAGTACAGTGGTTTTGAAGTTCATAACATGCCTCTGGGCCGGAATGATTCCGGTGAGGCAAGTTACGGTGGAGCCTCAAGCTCTAGCGCAGCTCACCCGACCGAAAAGTCGAGGCCCGTCATTGTCTGGGTTATGTGCCAGATCCTGCGTGTGAGCAGTCATCCGACAGCGACTAGATACTGTGTCCATTGAATTCTTTTGTGAGTTGAAAAAAGCCGTTGTTATCGGCCGGCGCAATTTACTCAGGCAGGTTGGCAAAGTCAATCGCCGATAGCCGGTTAAGGTTGTGTTGAAGGGGGGAAGTTGGAAAGTGTTCAGGTCAATGACAGTTAATTGTTATTTTGAATGATCGTTAAATGGGAAATTAAACATAGAGTGTGAACGCCACGTAGCAGACCGTATGAGTTCATGCTGGCGATATCCTCCAGCCTGATCAATTATCGCATCCAGGGCTGGCTTGAATGAGTGGAGGGCAGGTGAGCGTCGATATCGAATGCGTGGTAGTCGGGGCTGGCGTGGTCGGCCTGGCGGTGGCCAGAGCCTTGGCCCGGACCGGACGAGAAGTGATCCTGGTCGAGGCGGGCGAGGGGATTGGCGTGGGCATCAGCTCGCGCAATTCGGAAGTGATCCACGCCGGGATCTATTACCCGAGCGGCAGTCTCAAGGCGCAATTGTGCGTGGAGGGCAAGCAACGCCTGTATACCTTCTGCGATGAGCGCGGTGTCGATTACCGGCGCCTCGGCAAGCTGATCGTGGCCACCGATGACCGTCAGCGCCATGCCTTGCAGGCGTTGCTGGAGCAAGGCCGGCGCAACGGTGTCGATGACCTGCAATTACTGGATGCCGGTCAGGCACGAGCGCTTGAGCCGGCGTTGTTTTGTGTTGCAGCGCTTTGGTCACCGTCTACCGGGATTGTCGATTCTCATGCCTTGATGCTGGCGCTTCAGGCCGATGCCGAAGCCTGGGGCACCTCGGTGGCCTTTCATACGCCGCTTACATCGGCCCGTTGTACCGAACAGGGTTTCGAGCTGCACATGGGGGGGACTCAGCCGATGACCTTGAGCTGTCGTGAACTGATCAACTGCGCCGGACTGTCTGCGCCAGAGGTGGCGAGCCGGATCGAAGGCTTGCCGGCGCGGCACGTGCCCAAGGCTTGGCTGTGCAAGGGCAGTTACTTCAGTTTCAGTGGCCCGGCGCCGTTCCGGCATCTGGTTTATCCAGCACCGGAAAGCGCCGGGCTGGGCGTGCACATGACCCTGGACCTGGGTGGTCAGGCCCGTTTCGGGCCGGATGTCGAATGGGTCGAGCAGATCGATTATCGCGTCGACCCCCATCGTGGCGAAGGCTTCTATCAGGCGATCCGGCGCTACTGGCCGGCGTTGCCCGATGACAGTCTGCAACCGGCCTACAGCGGCATCCGCCCGAAAATCAGCGGGCCGACCGAGCCGGCCGCCGACTTCATCATCAGCGGCCCGGACGTTCACGGCGTACCGGGTTTGGTTAACTTGTTCGGCATCGAATCGCCGGGGCTGACCAGTTGCCTGGCGCTGGCCGAACGGGTGGTGCAGCGTTTAATTCGCAATGAAACGCTGTAGCAGCTGGCGAAGCCTGCGTTCGGCTGCGCAGCAGTCGTGAATCCTGCGCACGTGGTTTATCTGACCCACCCGCAGCGTATGGTTTAGCGACTGCTGTGCAGCCGAACGCAGCCTTCGGCAGCTGCTACAAAGTCGTGCGGCGCAACCGATGATCAGGGTTTAGGCTGCAACCAGCTGCGAGGACTATTCTTGGCAATGCGCCCATCGCCATGGGAGATCTCTGATGATCAACGTACGCACTGCCCGCATGCTCGCCGATTACAAGCGCTGGGCCGATCAGCGACTCTTCGACAGCCTCATGGCGCTGCCACCTGAGGAACTCAATCGCAAACGGGTGTCGGTGTTCAATAACATGATCGGCGCCTTGAACCACACCTATGTGGTGGATTGCATCTGGCAAGCTCATCTGGAGGGCCGGGGGCACGACTTCAAGACCTCCCATGGCCTGCTCCATACCGAGCTCGCCGAGTTGCGAATGGCGCAACAGGAGATTGATCAATGGTTCTGTGGCTGGAGCTCGGCCCAGACCGAGGAGTCGCTGGATAAACCCATCGAATTCACCTCCATGTCGGGGGAAAGCGGGGTCATGAGTGCCGGCGCCATGCTGTTGCATGTGGTCAACCACGCCAGCTATCACCGGGGCTGGGTGATCCAGATGTACTTCGACATTCCGGCCATACCGCCGATCACCGACCTGTCAGAGTTTTTGCGCGAGGTTCCGGGGTATTGAGTCGAGCCCTGGCCCGATAACAGCATAAATCCGCTGTGGAAAGTGCCCCTGTGGCGAGGGGGCTTGCCCCCGTTGGGTTGCGAAGCAGCCCCAGAATCTCTGATGTACCAAAGATCTCGTGAGCGCTACGCACTCAAACGGGGGCAAGCCCCCCTCGCCACAGGGCCGCTCTCACATTGATCTTCTTTGTTATGGAGATTGGGTCAAGCCTGGGGAATCAGGTTCTGCCGGCAATCGAGCACCAACCGCGCACCCCCTAACTCACTGCTGTCCACCTCCAGCGTAAACCCATGCAGGCTGGCAATCGCGGCTACGATCGACAGGCCCAGCCCGAATCCGCTTTGCGGGTTGCCGCCTTCGGCGCGATAGAAACGCTGAAACACCGCCTCGCGCTCGGCCGGCGCAATCCCGGGGCCGGAGTCGAGCACTTCAATGCGCGTGTGCCCCGCGTCATTCACCCCACGCAAAATCACCTGGCCACCCGGCGGGGTGAATTTGATCGAGTTGCTCAGCAAATTCGCCACGGCTTCAAACAGCAGAGCGCGGTCGCCGTTGAGCCCGGGCAAGGATTCGGGCATTTGCAGTTCAAAGGTCAGTTCGCCTTCTTCCGCCAGCGGCAGATAAAAGTCATGCAACTCCCGCAGCAACGGCACCGGGTCCAGTCGCACGAACCCCGAACGGCGCTGACGATCCTCCAGCTCGGAAATCCGCAACAAGCCACGGAAACGCGCCATCAAGGTGTCCGCCTCGCCGAGCACCGAATCCAGTTGCACGGCCAGCGTCGAGCCTTCATCGGCCTGCTGCTGAATCCGGTACAGCTGCGCCCGCAGACGAGTGAGCGGCGTGCGCAGGTCATGGGCGATGTTGTCGCACACGCCCTTGACCTCATGCATCAAGCGCTCGATGCGTTCGAGCATGGCGTTGACGATGGCGGCGAGCATGTCCAGTTCGTCACGGCGATTGGACAACGGCAGGCGTCGGGTCAGGTCGCCGGCGACGATGGCTTCGGCGCTGGCCTGGATCGCCCGGATCCGCCGCAGCGGGCGCCGTCTCAATAAATGCCAGCCGGCGATGCCCGGCAAAATCGTCAGCGACACGCCCCACAACAGCGCATGCAGGATGATCCGGGTCACGGCAAACAACGAACCGTTGTCCCGCACCAGCACCAGCCAGCGGCCGTCCAGGGTTCGGGTCGCGACGGCGTCGCAGCTGTCGGCGGGCAGGGTCGGGTCGTCGGATTCGGCGCAATCGCCGAGCATGTGAATTTTGCCGTCCAGCGGCAGTTCTTCGGGGATCTGGCGCAAGGCGCCGCTGAGGTAGCGCTGCTGGTCATCGAACAGGCCATAGGCATCGATGCCGCGAATGTCGAAGGTCATGCTGGCGGCGAGGGCATCCACCAGTTGCTCGCCCTGGAAGCGTGAAAACAGATGCTGACGTTGCATCAGCGAGTGTTTGGCGAGGGTGTCGAGGTAGTTGGACACCTCGTAATACATGACCCCCATGAGAATCGCGCTCCAGGCGACGAACAGCGAACTGTAAAGCGCCAGCAAACGGCTGCTGGAGGAACGCCAGCCTTTAGAGGGGTTCAGCAATGACATAACCCGAGCCTCGCACGGTCCGAATCAGTGGGGCTTTGCCTGGCGGGTCGATTTTCTTGCGCAGACGGCCGATGTGCACGTCGATCAGGTTGGTGCCGGGGTCGAAGTGATAACCCCATACTTCTTCGAAAATCATCATCCGCGACAGAATCTGCCCGGTGTTGCGCATCAGAAATTCCAGCAACTTGTACTCGGTGGGCAACAGCGTCAGCAACTGGCTGTCGCGGCTGGCCTCATGGCTGATCAGGTTCAGCTCCAGATCGGCCACGCGCAACGTGGTGGCCTGGGCGGTCACGGTGTTCTGCCGGCGCAGCAAGACTTCGACCCGGGCGGCCATTTCATCGGTGGCGAATGGTTTGGTCAGGTAATCGTCGCCGCCGGCGCGCAAGCCACGCACGCGTTCATCGACGTCGGAGAGGGCGCTGATCATCAGAATCGGCGTGGCCACGCCCATGGTGCGCAAGGTGGTGACAATCGCCAGGCCATCGAGCTCCGGCAGCATGCGATCGAGGGTGATCAGGTCGTAGTCGCCGCTGACGGCGCGCTCCAGGCCTTCGCGGCCATTGTCGACCCAATCCACTTCGAGGCCGTGGCTGCTCAGTTCGGCGACGATTTCCCGGGCGGTCACGGCGTCGTCTTCGATGGTCAAAATACGGGTCATAGGGCTTGCCTGATAATCGGTTCAATACGAAGTTGAGGCATTTTGCCAAGAATTACATGCGGCTGATTAAATTAACTTTCATGTGGTCTCGTGAGGCTGGTCGCAACATTGATATCATCCAGCCATGACTCTAAATGGAAGCTGCACTGTGCGCACTTTAATGGTTCGTGGCTGGATGCCAATATTTGTGCTGTTGTGCCTGTTCGGTTCATCCGCCTGGGCTGCCAATACGCCGTGTTCGGGGAAGAAGGGCGGTATTGATCGTTGCGACGGCGATCTGTTCCTGTGCAATGACGGCTCCATCAGCGGTTCGAAGAAAAGCTGTTCGGCGATGTTTGGCACTAAAAGCCAGGCGCGGCCGCAGACGCTGTTACAGGAAACCGATGGCTGCGCCTGCGGTACCGGTACGTTCTGCACCGGGCCCAGAGGCGGGGTGTATTGCCTGACGCCCAGCGGCAACAAGAGTTACAAGCGCAAGTAGTTCGGTTGGCGCAATGCATAAAACCCGCCGCCAGCGTCGGCTCCTTGCAAAGTGCATGGTCCTGAGAAGTTCATTGTTTTCAACTTATTGAAATTCAAAGATTTATTTAAGTAGTGCGACTGGCACGCTGTCTGCAACGGCTCCTTTGACGAGTTGTAACAACTGCCTGGAGTACAACAACAATGAATAGATCCCCCGATGGTTTTTATCCTGTCGCCGAAGAGTCCAGCACACTATCGGGCGTCTCGTGGCCCGCAATCTTCGCCGGGGCCGCAGCGGCCGCGGCGTTGTCGCTGATCCTCGTACTGCTCGGTTTTGGCCTGGGTTTCACGGCGGTCTCGCCGTGGGCCAATGAAGGTATGAGTGCCAAGGGCCTGGGTATTTCGACGATTGTCTGGCTGGCCTTTACACAAATCGTGGCGTCCGGTCTCGGCGGTTACATCGCCGGCCGCTTGCGGGTGAAGTGGGCGTTCATGCACGGCGATGAGGTTTATTTCCGTGACACGGCCCATGGCTTCCTGGCCTGGTGTGTGGCGACGCTGGTGACCGCGACCCTGGTGGTCGGTTCGGTCAGTAGCGTCGTCAGCGGTGGTGTGCGGGCCGGGGCA
Organism: Pseudomonas sp. 01L34; assembly: GCF_056400265.1. Lineage (NCBI taxonomy): Bacteria > Pseudomonadati > Pseudomonadota > Gammaproteobacteria > Pseudomonadales > Pseudomonadaceae > Pseudomonas > Pseudomonas sp. 01L34. Next base: position 898,841 of record NZ_JBFTSX010000001.1, on the reverse strand, counting down.
GTGGTCGCCGGCGGTGCCGCCAGCGCCATGACCCAGGCTGCCGGCAGCGCTATCGGCAATCCCGCGAATGATCCGTACGGTTACTTCATCGACAGTCTGTTTCGCGATGACCGCCCGGTGGCTGTCAGTGATGACGCCACCCACGGCACCGTCACCCGCATCTTCGCGCGCAGCCTGAGCAACGACGGTCAACTGGCCACCGAAGATCGGGCTTATCTGGCGCAATGGGTGGCCCAGCGGACCAACCTCACGCAAGCAGACGCCGAGCGTCGTGTCGATGAAGTGTATGCCCGCACTCAAAAAGCCGCGGCCGACGCCAAACTGGCCGCGCAACAAGCGGCTGACACCGCCGCGAAAGTAGCGGCATGGACGGCGTTGTGGATGTTCATCGCGCTGTTGGCCGGTGCGTTTTTCGCCAGCCTCGCCGCGACCTTCGGCGGTCGTCGCCGGGATGCCGTTGAGTATCTGGAAGCCGACGCCTATGTGACCACCACCACGACCACGACGCTACCACCTGTTCGCTAACCCAGGAGAACCCCCATGCGCTCATTACTGCTGTTCTTTCTCGGCGTTCCGATCCCGATCATCATTCTGATTGCCTTGTTCATGCACTGATCCCTTCGAGGCATTTGGCCTCTGCCGCTTCTGCCTCCGGTAGAAGCGGCGTTTTACTTTTTTTGCGCTGCGGGCGGCGAAGACGGTGTTCGCAGATTAGTTCGTCGGCTCAGGTGTTTTCACTGGCCTGGATCAATATTTCCTTCGGCGATATTTCCTAACATAAAAAGATCCAGCCCCATCTCGCGGTATTGACTACATTGCTTGGACGCGCAGCTGATGCGTTGTCGAAGTACCAGTGCAGACCTTCTCGTTGTTATTAGTCAGGTGGCCCGCAAGGTGTAGTGCAGCATGGAGCTGAAGAATCTCACCTGAACCTTTCACGGATGAACAATCGCAATGCAACGCATAAACCGAACCTTCGATATCCAGCCACTGGTGCGGGCGGATATGACTGTGTGCATCAATGGCCAGACTGTCAGCGCCGCCATCGGCGAAACCGTCCTGACGGTCATTCAGTCACTGGGCATTCGCCAGGTGGCCCGTAACGATCACGATCAAATCAGCGGTGCCTATTGCGGCATGGGCGTGTGCCAATGCTGCCTGGTGAAAATCGATGGGCGCCACAAACGGCGTGCCTGCCAGACGATCGTGCGTGAGGGCATGCGCATCGAAACCCGGGTCAACCGTATCGCCGGGCAGGAGGTTTTATGAGCCTGCAACCGGTGATCGTCGGCGGCGGGCCGGCGGGTATGGCCGCGGCCATTGAACTGGCGCGCCATGGTGTGCGTTGTACCTTGCTCGAAGAGGCTTCGCGTCTTGGCGGGGTGGTCTATCGCGGCCCCTTGCGCGATAACGTGCAACTGGATTACCTGGGGCCACGCTATTCGGAAGTGCTGGCCAAACTGCATGGAGAATTCCACGAGCAGTCGGGCCTGATCGACGTGCGCTTGAACCACCGCGTGGTCGGCGCCGAAGGCACCCGGGCGTTGGTGGTGCTGGACATCAACGAGCATTTGCAGGAGGTCGAATACCCGCAGCTGCTGTTGGCTGCTGGTTGCCATGAGCGCAGCGTACCGTTCCCCGGCTGGACCTTGCCTGGGGTGATTCTGCTGGGTGGTTTGCAACTGCAAATCAAGAGCGGCGTTGTTCAACCCCAGGGGCCGGTGGTGATTGCCGGCACCGGTCCGCTGTTGCCGCTGGTGGCCTGCCAGCTACACGCTTCGGGGGTGAGCGTCGCTGGGGTCTACGAGGCGTGCGGGTTCGGCAAGATCGCCCGGGAAAGCCTCGCGCTATTGAACAAGCCGCAGTTGTTCCTCGACGGTTTGAGCATGCTCGCGTACCTGAAACTGCACGGCATTCCCATGCACTATGGCTGGGGCGTGGTCGACGCACAGGGCGAGGATGAGTTGAGTTCGGTGACTGTCGCGCCGTACTCCAGCACCTGGGAGCCAGACCTGAGCCGCGCTGAACGGATTGCCGCGCAGACCCTGGCGGTCGGCTATGGCTTCATTCCTCGCACCCAACTCAGCCAGCAAATGGGCCTGGACCATGGCTTCAGCGATGACGGCTACCTGCGGGCCAGCGCCAATGTCTGGCAGCAAAGCAGCGAACCCCATGTGCATCTGGCCGGTGACATGGGCGGAATTCGCGGAGGCGAGGCGGCCATGCTCGCGGGACGAATCGCAGCAGTGTCGATCCTGCTGCAACGTGACGTGCTGGACGCGGAGTTGGCGCGGGTCAGACGTGACCGCTACCTGTCGAAACTCAAGTCCATCGTGCGCTTTCGCGCCGCCGTCGACCGTTACACCGAACGCGGTGCCGGGCAGACCGCATTGCCGGTCGCCGACACGGTGATTTGCCGCTGTGAGCACGCGACCCGCGCCGACATCGATCGGGCGCTGGAGCAGGGTGTGCAAGACCTGGCCAGCCTGAAAATGCGCACCCGCGTGAGCATGGGCGACTGTCAGGGGCGGATGTGCGTCGGTTATTGCACCGACCGTTTGCGCGAAGCCACCGGGCGGCAAGATGTGGGCTGGTTGCGACCGCGCTTTCCCGTCGACCCGATTCCTTTTTCAGCATTCCAGTCTGTCGGCACGGAGGCTGCAAGCCATGAGTAAGTTCTACGACGTGATCATCGCCGGCGGCGGTGTGATCGGGGCGTCCTGCGCCTATCAGTTATCCAAGCGCAAACACCTGAAAGTCGCGCTGATCGACGCCAAGCGACCCGGCAACGCGACCCGTGCTTCGGCCGGTGGCTTGTGGGCGATCGGTGAGTCGGTGGGCTTGGGCTGCGGGGTGATTTTCTTCCGCATGATGTCGGCCAATCGCAAGCGCGAAGCCCAGGGCGCGGCGGTGGCGGTGGACTCCAGCACGCCGCATATCCTGCCGCAGTCGTTCTTCGATTTCGCCTTGCAGTCCAACGCGATGTACCCGGATTTGCACCGGGAGCTGCAGGACAATCACGGGATGGATTTCAAGTTCGAGAAGACCGGCTTGAAATTCGTGATCTACGACGATGAAGACCGGCTCTACGCCGAGCACATCGTGGCGTGCATTCCGCACCTGGCGGATCAGGTGCGCTGGCTCGATCAAGCGGCACTGCGCGAAGCCGAGCCAAGTGTCAGCCATGAGGCGAGGGGGGCGCTGGAGTTTCTCTGCGACCATCAGGTCAGCCCGTTCCGCCTGGCCGATGCGTACACCGAAGGCGCGCGGCAAAACGGTGTGGACCTGTACTTCAACACCAACGTCACCGGGGTGCTGCATCACGGCTCGCAGGTCACTGGCGTGCAGACCTCCGAGGCCGGTGTGTTCCGTTGCGATACGCTGATCAACGCTGCGGGTGCGTGGGCCGCCGACCTCAGCGAGCAGGCCACCGGCATTCGCATCCCGGTGAAACCGGTGAAGGGCCAGATCCTGCTGACCGAGCGCATGCCGAAGATCCTGCGCGGTTGCCTGACCACCAGCGACTGTTACGTGGCGCAGAAAGACAATGGCGAAATCCTGATCGGCAGCACCACCGAAGACAAAGGTTTTGACGTGACTACCACCTACCCGGAAATCAGCAGCCTGGTGCAAGGCGCAGTGCGCTGCATTCCGGCGCTCGCCGACATCAACCTGAAACGTTGCTGGGCCGGGTTACGTCCTGGTTCGCCGGACGAACTGCCGATTCTCGGGCCGATGAAAGGCGTGCAGGGTTACCTCAATGCCTGCGGACATTTCCGCACCGGCATCCTGACCTCGGCGATTACCGGCGTGGTGCTGGACAAACTGGTGAATAACGAGCCGTTGCCGCTGGATATCACACCGTTTCTGGCGGATCGGTTTGAAGTGACGCCGGAGGTCGAATCGAAAGAAGCGCACATGGCTTGACCTCAACCTCATCACGGACGCGCGAGCGCTGTGGTGAGGGCGCTTGTGCCGTCACTCTTTAACGCTCATGAACTCCTTGGCCCAACGAATGTAGTCCTCCGGCTGCGTATAGGTATGCGTCAGTTCGGTGGCGTTCAGGTCGGAGGCCTGGGTGAAAATCTGGCGTTGTTCGCGCAGGCTGTCGTAAGTGGCTTTGATGGCGGCGAAGTAGGCGCCATGGCCGTCGATGGTGACTCGCACGCCCAATTCGGCCAGGCGTTTGTCGTCGCGCAGCAACGGGTTGCCGTAGGTGACCAGCATCAGCGGTACGCTCAGGTGTTCGGCGATCTGTTCCAGATGATCGAAATCCTGCACGCCCACCATGCAAATCCCGTCGGCCCCGGCCTGTTGGTAATGCTGGGTGCGGCTGATGATTTCCTGGACCGGCAGGATCCCTGCGTTGGTGCGGGCGATGATCGCCATTTCCGAGTCGACCCGGGCTTCCAGCGCCGCGCGGATCTTGCCGATACCTTCGGCGACCGTGATCAGGTCGGTGGACTTGCGACCGAATTGCGCCGGCAGCAGGGTGTCTTCAATGGTCAGGGCGGCCACGCCGGCGCGTTCGAGTTCGACGATGGTGCGCATGACATTGAGCGCGTTGCCGTAGCCGTGGTCGGCGTCGGCAATGACCGGCAATTGCGCCACTCGACCGATGCGGGTGGCCTGTTCGGCGAACTCACTGAGGGTGATCAACGCAAAATCGGGGGCGCCCAATACCTGCAACGACGCCACCGAACCACCCAGGATTCCCACCTCAAAACCCAGGTCGGCGGCGATGCGTGCCGACATCGGATCGAAGACCGAGGCGGTGTGGTAGCAGGTGTTGGATGAGAGCAGTTGGCGGAAATTACGGCGTAAATCTTGGTGAGAAAGCCTGGACATACGAGTTCCACCATATAAAGGAATGGAAGGGCTTGAGCAAAAGTGTCAACGCCGAAGGAACAAAAGGCTATCACGCGGGCGGGTAAAGGATGATGACGAATTTTTTTGGCAAGGGCACATCATCTGGATTGACACCAATGCTGGTCTTCACGCGATCCTTTGTAGCAGCTGCCGAAGGCTGCGTTCGAGTGCGAAGCGCTCGCCATCAGATCAGAAGTCATGCGCAAATCAGCGATCAGTCTGAAAGACCGAATTGGCAGGTGTTACGACTGCTACGCAGGCTTCGCCAGCGGCTACAGCTCACGCCGCTACCGCTTGCTGCTGTTGGTTGCGCAGCGGCACCGCGCGTACCGAGCTGCCGGGTTGCAATTGCAGGCGTTTGGCGGTGAGGCGGTCGACCACCAGGCTATTGCCCACCAGCCGCGCCCGGGCGGTGGTGATGCGGCAGTTTTCCAGGCGACGGTTGTGGATCAGCCATACCGGGGCCTGGTCGTCGGGCGTGCCGATGGCCAGCACCAGTGATTGGCTGTCGCGCACCGCGCGGATTCTCGACACCGGGGCTTCGATCACCGGGCCTGCGTCGAAGATGTCGATGTAACCCTTATGGGCAAACCCCTCGGCGGTGAGGATCTTCAGCGCCGGTTCGGTGTTGGGGTGGGGCTTGCCGATCACCGCCTGGGCCTGTTCGGTGAGCAGGCAGGTGTAGAGCGGCTGGCGCGGCATCAGTTCGGCGATGAACGCTTTGCTGCCCAGCCCCGACAAGTGATCGGCATGGCTGAAATCCATCTTGAAGAAGTGCCGGCCCAGGCTGTCCCAGAACGGTGAGCAGCCATGTTCGTCGGCACTGCCGCGCAGTTCGGCGATGAGCTTGTCGCCGAACAGCTGGGGGAATTCGGCAACGAACAGCAGCCCCCCCAGCGACAGCAATCGACCATTGCTGCCATAACGTTGATCGTGTCGCAGAAACAACGAGCAGATTTCCGATTGCCCGGTCATTTCGTTGTTGAGGAACAACGTGGGGATCTGGCGCTGAATGCCCAGGTCCGGCGATGAACTGACCGTGAGCCCGACCCGGTAGTTGTACCAGGGCTCACGCAGACCGACGGCCCCGATCAGGGCACTGACGCCGACCACTTGCTGATCATCGTCTTCGAGCACAAACAGGTAGTCGGCATCCGCGCGCTCGACCTGCTTGGCGAAAGTCCGCTGGGCCCAGCGCACCCGGTGGGTCAGGCGCTCTTCGTTGGCCGGCAGGGTAGTGAACCCGGGGCCGGCCCGTTGTACCAAATCCAGTAAAGCGGGCAGGTCGGTCATTTGAACCGGGCGCAAAATCATGATGCAGCTCCTTCTTCGCGCCTGCTCGGGCGCTGTCGTTGGGCTCGGGGCCGGTTGCCGCTCACAGGGCGATCAGCCGGATTGCACTGGCGTCGGTCACGTTCAAGGCCGCGCACATCTCGGCGCTCAAGGCGATAGGTTGCCCGGCGCTGTAGTCCAGCTCGGCGACGATGGCGCGGTAGCCCTTCAACGAATCGTTGCTCACCAGGTAACTGCCACGGGCGTCGATGGGCGAGCCCGTCTGCACCGTGCCGGCCTGGCTCTGGGCGATGGAACGAATGCTTGAGGTGCGGGCGTACAGCGTCGGGCCGCCGTCGAACAGGTCGATGTAGCTGTTGGTCTCGAAGCCTTCGCGCTCCAGAATGTCGAAGGCCTCCTGGCCATCGGGGTGGATCCGGCCGATGCAATCTTGCGCAGCCTGCGACAGCATCGGCACGTAGATCGGGTATTGCGGCATCAATTCTGCGAGGAATGTCCGGCTCTGCAGGCCGCAAAGCCGCTCGGCCTCGACGTAAGGCAAATCGAAGAAATGCTTGCCCAGCGCATCCCAGAACGGCGATTGCCCCTGTTCGTCGCTGTAACCGACGAGCTCGGTGATCACCGCTTCGGCAAAACGTGCCGGGTGGGCGGCGATGAACAGCAGTCGCGCCCGGGACAGCAACTCGGAAAATGGCGTGCGCTCCAGTGCCGAGTCGATATGGAAACCGCGCAGCAAAGAGTGACCGCTGAGGTCTTGGCACAACGACAACGCCGGCACCCCATGCTCGATGTTCAGCTCCCGTGAGGCGCTGGTGAAATGGCGGTTGCGCAAACTGTAGAACGGTTCGCCGAACCCGGCGGTGGCGAGCACTTCCGAGCAGCCGACCAGACGGCGAGTCGTCAGGTTTTCCAGCACGAAGAAATAGTTCTCCGGGCCTTGGCCCTGGACGTCTTTTTCGAACGAAGCACAGGAATCGAGAATTTTCTCCCTCAGGCGTTCGGTGTCGTCCGGCAAGGACGTGACCCCCACCAGACTGTCGCGCGCCAGCTGCTGCAACTGGGGCAGGTCGGTTAACTCGACTGGACGTAAGACCAGCATGGACATACTCCTGTATCAAATGGTTCGGCGGCTTGCACCGAACCTGACTATCACTGTCGGTTTCCACGCGTTAAATCGGCAGTCGCCTGAAATCATGTCAGACGTTGCTCTTTTTCTTGTCAGCCGTTGCTTGGGTCGGGCAGTGCGGTGCTGGCACCCAGTTTGTTGAGGAAGAACAGATAGACCAGGCCCAGGGCAATCCAGATCAGGCCGAGTTTCTGCGCATCGACGCCCATGTTGTACATGATGGCCGCGACGATGATGAAGCCGATGACCGGGCAGATCAGGTGACGGATCACCTGGCCGGATTGCTGCCGGCGCCAGTAGTAGTTGATCACGGTCAGGTGCAGCAGCATGAAGCCGCTCAGGGCGCCGAAGTTCACCAGGGAGGTGAGGGTGTCCACCGAGTTGATGAACAGGTAGCAGATCACCAGCGACAGCACCGCCACCAGATAAATGCTCAAGTACGGTGTGTTGTGTTTCGGGTGCACTTTGGCCAGCACTTTTGGCAGTTTGCCGTCTCGGGCCATGCCGAACAGCAGTCGCGAAACCGCCGCTTGGGAGGTGATGGCGACCGCCACACCCCAGGCCAGCGCGGTGGCCACGGCGGTCAGGGTGGCCAGCCAGCTACCGGCGGCGATTTCGGCGATTTCATAGAACGCGGTGTCGGCGGACTTGAAGCCCAGGCCGGCGGCCAGGTCGGTGGCGATCCAGGTCTGCACGACGAAGATCACGCCCATCACCAGCAGCGTAATCAGCGCAGCCTTGCCGACACTGCGGCCCGGATCACCCTTGATCTCTTCGGCGAGGGTGGAAATGGCATCGAAACCGAGGAACGACAGCACCGCAATCGACACCGCTTGCATCAGCAGGGCGAAGTTGAAGGTTTCGGGGTTGTACAGCGGCGCCAGGGTCAGCTGACCGTTACCGCCGCCACTGTGCAAGGCAGTCCAGGCGTAGAACAGGAAGATCCCCAGCACCACCAGTTGCGCCAGCAGGAAGATGATGTTCATCCGCGCGGTGAAGGTGATGCCCCGCAGGTTGACGAAGGTGGCGCTGGCTAGAAAAGCCAGGATGAAGCCGACTTTCGGGATGTCCGGGTACAAATGATTCAGCGCCATCGCCGCGTATACGTAGAGCAGCGGCGGAATCAGCAGGTAATCGAGCAGCATCAACCAGCCGGCGATAAACCCGACATGTTGGTTGAGGCCGCGTTGTGCGTAGGAATACACCGAGCCCGCCACCGGAAAGGCCCGGGCCATGCTGCCGTAACTGAGGGCGGTGAACAGCATCGCCACCATGCCGATGATGTAGGCCAGCGGCACCATGCCGGGTGCTTCGGCGTTGACGTAACCATACACGCCGAACGGAGCGATGGGGATCATGAAGATCATCCCGTACACCACCAGGTCGGTCAGTGACAGGCTACGTTTCAACTCTTGCCTGTAGCCGAATTCTTCAATGTCCATGAAGCCGTTCTCCTTGATATAAGCAGCTACACGCTGCGAGTTTGAAGCTTTTGCTATAGCAGCGGCGCCAGATAGTCGGTCCAGCGACTGACGTCCTCAGAGGTGCGCAGCAGGTCGTTGCGCACCTCGATCAGCACCGAGTCCAGCCCGCGTGCATCGCCGTGAACCGGTACGGTCATGTCACCCAGCGGATCGACTTTGTATGGCTGATTACCGGCGACTTTCAATGGGTGCCGGCTCAGGCCGTCGATCATTCGCTGGGCGTACTCCGTGGCCTGGCCGTACAACACACCGACTTCCAGCGGTCGTGGCTGGCCGTAATATATCGGCGTGAAACTGTGAATCCCCACCACTCGAACCGGTTTATTTTGCTCCACACGGGCGTCGATCAAGGTTTGCAGGCGTGCATGAAACGGTTTGAACAGGCAGTGCCGGCGGTATTCACGGGTGGCCTCATCCAGATCGCGATTGCCCGGCACCTGATAAATCTCGCTCTGCAACGGAATGCTGTCCGGCGCGTGGCGCGGGCGGTTGAGGTCGATCAACAGCCGCGAATAGTTGGCCGCCAACAGGGTCGCGCCCAGCGCTTCGGCCAAACCCTCGGCCAGTGCCAGGGCGCCGATGTCCCAGGCGATGTGTTCGCGGGCGGCCTCGTCGCTCAGGCCCAGGTCGTTTAACCCGTCCGGGATAAAACGACTGGCGTGTTCACACACCAGAATCAGCGGGTGCTCGGAAGCTTCCCGGCTCAGGGTGTAGGCAGGCCGGGTGTAGAGGCCCAGTTCGGCGGATTCAGTACAGGCGCGCATAGTGCTCACAGAGGTCGGCGGGCGAGAGCTGCTCCGTCAGCGTCAGTTCCTCGGTTTTCAGGGCGAAGTAGGTGTCCAGTAACGCGCTCGGCAGGGCTTCGATCAGCGCCTCGTTGTTGCGCAGGCAATCCAGTGCCCGGGACAGCGACGCGGGCAGGGCGACGATGCCGCGGGCCTGGCGTTGCTCTTCGCTCAGGGAGTCAGGGATTTCATCGGTGATGGCGTTCAACGCCAGGCGCTGCTCGATACCCAGGCGCCCGGCGATCAGCAATGCAGCCATGGCCAGGTGCGGTGAGGCGGTGGCGTCCATGGCACGAAATTCCAGGTTGTACTGCATCGCCACGGATTTGCCGCCCAGGCTGACGGTCGGGCAAATCCGCAGCGCCGCTTCGCGGTTGCGTTGGCCGAGGCAGGCGTAGGAAGCGCTCCAGTGATGGGGCTGCAAGCGTTCATAGGAAACCGGCGTTGGCGCGGTGAACGCACAGAGCGCCGGCAAGTAATGCAGAACGCCGGCGGCCCAATGCTGGCCGAGGGTCGACAGGCCGTTGGCGGTGCCAGCGTCATACATCACCGGTTGGCCGGCCATGTCTTGCAGGCTCACGTGCAAATGCACGCCGTTGCACACGGCATGCTCGGCCGTCTTGGGGGCGAAACTCAGGTTGAGGCCCATTTGCCGGGCAATCTCACGGGTGATCTCGCGCACGTTCACCGCGCGGTCGGCGGCGGCGACACCAAGGGCCGGGCGGCAGGTGATTTCGTATTGGTGCTTGCCGTATTCCGGCAGGAACATTTCCGGTTCGACGCCGCCGGCTCGCAGTGCACTGAGCAGCCAGCCGCCGAATTCGGCGCCTTGGCGCTGGGCTTCCAGAGAGAACGCCAGGTGCTCCGCCGCGCCGCTGTCGAGGTTGAATTCGTGTTCGAACGCGGCGTTGATCTGCAAACCCAACTCGTCGCGATAGCGCTCCACTTCGTTGCGCAACAGCGTACGAGGGCAGGCGCCCCACGGACGGCCATCGGTTTCGCGAATGTCGCCGTGAATGAAGTCCAGCGCCGGGGCGTCGGCATCCGGGCCGTTGTTGACGGTCACCCGGCTGCTCAAGTCTGGAATCAGCCGTAAATCCCCATAAGCGCCCCAAGGGTTGCTGGCGGCGATGATGTCTTGCGGGGTCAGGGCGCTATTGGCCGGCACCCAGCCGCAACCGGCCACTTGATAGGCATCGAGTTCGTCGGTGGGGAAGGAACGGCCGCGTGTCACGCCGATCAGGTCGGTGGTGACAATGGTGGTCATGGGCAGGGGTGACAGGCGTTCGCTCATGGCTGCATCTCCTGCAACCGGCCAAGCACAGTCTGGGTGTCGGTGATCCAGCAGTAGCCCTTGATGGCGTTCAGGCAGGCGTGATGCCGCTGTTCGGTGTAGGTGGCGCAGGCATCTTCGACCAGCGTTACCAGATAGCCACGGTCGGCGGCGTCGCGCACGGCCATGTCGACGCATTGGTCGGTGACGATGCCGGCGATGATCAGGTGGCGGGTTTCAAGGTTGCGCAGCACGTAGTCAATGCTGGTGGAGTTGAACACCCCGGAAGAGGTCTTGGGCAGCACGATTTCGTTTTCGGTCGGCGTCAGCTCTTCGATGATTTGCGCTTGCGGGCTGCCCTTGGGCAGGTGCATGTCCGAGAGTTTGTGGTCCAGCGAACGGTCGCGGCCATCGGCGGTGAGGCTTTCGATGAGTGTGTGCAACACGTTTTGCCGTGCGCTGCGAAAGGCATCGAGCAGCCTGCGTTGATTGGGCACTACCTGCGTGCGGGCTCGGGTCAGGAAGTAGTCGGCATCCGGCTCGTTGAGGTGTGGGTCGAACTGCGGTTCGAGCCAGGCACGTTGCATGTCCACCAGCAACAGCGCGGTGTGGTCGGCGGCAAACGGCAAGTCCCGGGGCGAATGGTGGGGGAGCATGAACATCCTTATTTATCCTCCAGCAGGTGAGTGTCGAAGTCGGCTCGCAGGGCATCGATGCCTTCCAGGCGATCGGCCAGATCGGGGCTGCGCAGGGTCAGGCAGGCAATCAGTGCTTCAACCTGGGCCAGCGCCGGCACTATCGAGTCGAAGGCCGACGCCGATTCCACCGGTGCGCTGATGATCAGGTCAGCTATTTCCCGCAGCGGTGATGCGTAGATGTCGGTGAACAGCACGACACGCGCATGTCGGCTCTTCGCGGCATTGGCGACCCGCAGGGCCTGGGACTGATAGCGGCGATAGTCGAACACCAGCAATACGTCCTGACGCTGCACGTCAAACAACCGGTCCGGTAACTGGGCGTTGTCTTCCAGGGCGAAACAGCCGGGCCGCAACAGGCGCAGGTGATTGAGCAAATAGTTGGCGAGGAAACTGCTGAAGCGACCGCCAAAGCAGTGGACCTGGTGGCGGGTGTCGAGCAGCCACTCCACCAGAATCCGCACATCTTCGGGCTGGGTCAGCGCCTGGGTTTCTACCAGTGCCCGATGGCTGTCTGCCAGATAATGACTCCAGGGGTCATCTTTCTTGAGTTGGGCGCGGGGCTGCAACAGGGTGCTGGGGGAGCGCAGGCGGTGATCCATGTCACTGAGCAAGGCTTCCTGAAAATCGGCGTAACCGCTGAAACCCAGCTTTTTTACCAGCCGCACGATGGTCGGATCGCTGACACCGGCATGTTCGGCCAAGCGTGACATCGGGCCCAGTCCGTTACGCGGGTACTGGTCCAGCAAGGCACGTATGACTTTGCGTTCCGACGGCGTGAAGTCCAGGCCGGGCTCGGTGATCAGGTCTCTGAGAGGGGGCATCCGGGCTCCTGCTGGATGGGTATGTCGGTTTCATTTCATAAAACGCTAAATTAGTATTTATGTAACGTGTGCTACATGTCTAGTTAATTTTTGTGCGGATTTTGAAAGCACTAAAATGGGGCAAAACCCCCGTGCGTGCGGGGCTGAGTGGATGTCGACAGGCTTTGTAGGACATCGCCCATAGAGGTGTGAGATATCGACCCAGCTCAGGAATAAAATGGGCGTTGTGAGCCCACGCCGTAGCAGCTGCCGAGCTCGCGAGGCTGCGTTCGCTGGTAGCAGCTGTCGAGCCTGCGAGGCTGCGTTCGGCTGCGAAGCAGTCGTAAACCCTGAGTGCACAGTGTGCCTGACGGATCACAGTGCCTGATTTTACGACCGCTACGCGGCCGAACGCAGCCTCGCAGGCTCGGCAGCTGCTACAAGCAAGGCGCCCAGAGTGCGTTTCTTGCGGCACAATGAACCGATTGTTCGCGGCATCGTGCCATCTTTCATCCCATCGACAGAGAGAACCTTCGTGCAGGCAACCCGCTTGACCCTGATTTGCCACGCTCGAACCGTCGCACAGAAACTGGCGCGTTTTCCTACGAATGAACCCGTGGAAATGGATTGGCAATCGGCGAAGGGCTCGCGCTGTCGTCTGTTCAAGCGAGCCCCCCGTTTACTCTGCGGCCCTGAACGGCGGACCCGGCAAACCGCTGAGCTGTTTGGCGACAACGTGGAGATTGTCACGGCACTGGGGGATTGCGATTTCGGACGCTGGAAGGGCACGTCGATCGACGACTTGCAAACATCCGAACCCGAGACGCTTCAGACCTGGCTCAGCGACCCGACGTCGGCGCCCCACGGTGGAGAATCGGTGGCGCAGCTCGGTGAGCGGGTAGCCGCGTGGTTGAAGACCCTTGAGGCGACACCGGAGCATATCGTTGCCATCACCCATCCGTTTGTCATTCGCGCCGCGCTGATGCAGGTGTTGCAGGGTGCGGCGTTCAACCAGATCGACGTCGAACCGTTGTCGGCCATCGAATTGCGGTTCAACGGTCGCTGGCGGCTACGCTTGACGGGCATGGACCCTGAAGGAGCGCTGTGATGAAAAAACTTCTGGTCATTGGTGTCGGCGCCGGCAACCCCGACTACATCACGATGCAGGCGGTGAAGGCGCTGAACCGGGTCGACGTGTTTTTCCTCATGGACAAGGGCCAGAGCAAAGACAAACTGATCGACCTGCGTCGCGAGATCTGCGAGCGCTACATCACCGATCACGACTACCGCTTCGTTGAAGCCAATAGCCCTGAGCGTGAGCGCGGCGATGTGGACTACAACGCCAGCGTTGAAGACCTGAACCGTGCCAAGCAGCAGACGTTCGAGCGGCTGATCGATGAGGAAATGACCGACGACCAGTGCGCCGGTTTTCTGGTGTGGGGCGATCCGGCGTTGTACGACAGCACCATTCGGATCCTGCAGGCGATTCTGGCGTCCGGTCGTTGTCTGTTCGAATTCGAGGTGATCCCTGGCATCACCAGCGTGCAGGCGCTGGCGGCGCAACATAAGGTGCCGCTGAACAGCATCGGCCGCTCGATTGAAATCACCACCGGCCGACGGCTGGCGGCCGGCCAGGTAAGCGATGCCGACAGCCTGGTGGTAATGCTGGATGCGCAAGATGCCTACCATCACGTGGCTGATCAGGAGACAGACATTTACTGGGGGGCCTATCTGGGGACGCCGGATGAAATCCTGATCAGCGGCAAGCTCAAAGACGTGGCCGATGAAATTGAGCGGGTGCGCAAGGCGGCGCGGTTGGCCAACGGGTGGATCATGGATACCTACCTGTTGCGCAAGCCTTGAACGCCGCCAGCCGATCGATCAATGTTCTTTAGCTTTTCTGATCCTGATCAAAATAAACAGCAGGATGCACAGCGCGAGCGGGGTCATGGCCAGCATGGCGTCCCGCGCGGAAATGTCCGCGCCCAGGGTGTGCAGGCCCGAGTAGAACAGCTTGAACAGGCTCAGCAAATAATAGGTGATGGCGATAATCGACAAGCCTTCGACCGCACGCTGGATTTTGATTTGGGTATCGGCGCGAGCGTTCAGGCTGCTCAGGATTTCCGAGTTCTGTTCTTCCATTTCAACCTGCACCCGCGCCTGCAGCAGATCCCCGAGGTTGGCCACGCTTTTGGCCAGCTGCTCCAGGCGCTGTTCGGTGACGTCACAGTACCTGACGGTAGGTTTGAAGCGTCTTTCGATGAAGATCCCGAGTCGCTGGCAATCGCCCACGTGAGTTTCCCTGAGTTCGCCCAAACGCTCGAAAACCAGCTGGGCATACGCTTGGGTGGCGCTGAAGCGGTGTCTAGTTTTCGCGGTGCTGCTGACCACTTGCGCCGACAAACTGGCGATATCAGTCAACAACGCTTTCGCATTGCCGGTATCGGGGCCGGCGTTACGTTCCGAAAGGTTGACCAATGTCTTATCGAAGACGTTGAGCTGAGCGCTCAAGGTTTTCGCGGTGGTAAGGGAAAGCGACGCCATCATGCGGTAGGTTTCGATTTCCAGCAGACGGCGGATCATCCGGCCTTGGCGATAGGCATTCAGGCGCTTGTTGACGAACAGGAAACGGTTAGTGCCGTCCTCGCTCAGGCGAAAATCGCTCCAGACCGTCGCATCGCCACCGCCGATGCATGAGCCGCAAGGGTCTTTGAATCCATAAGCCGACAGATCGCCGGAAAACGACGCATCGTTGCGCACCACAATCTGCACGGCGTTGATCACGTGCTGCATGAAGGGTTCGACGCGGTCCATCAAGGTCTTGGGGGGCTGGCTCCAGTCAGGCTCCTGACTGGAAGAAGGCACCACCAGTGTCAGCGTCAGGAACTCAGCGTGCCGCTCCCACTTCAAGGCATGCCCTTCCAGCCTGGTGATGCCCTGGGCCGCATCCGGGTCGACGGGGCCGGGGCAGCAGCGACTCAGCAGGGTGTCGCATTGCCCGTCATTAGCCAGAAACGCCAGATGAAACACGTGGGCGGGTTCGTCGAAATACAGCGAAGGGCGCGCGTGCAACTCATTGTGCAGGGTCAGTCTTTGCGGGTGCATGCTGTCGAGGCCATGTTGGAGTTGTTTGTTCTTGGGACTGGGTGACCCATTTTCGAGTCACATACAAACCCCCTCGCCACACGAGCCCGGCACCAGATGCACAACACAGTTGTGAACTATTCTTTCCCAAGTGGGCACCTTCCATGACGCCCACAGGGGATTGATATAAATCAAGGCCCAAGAGACTTTAAGGGGGGAGTCTGGGCTGAAGCCGGGTTGTTGGCCTGGCGAAAACACCATCGCTGTCCGGAGTCAGATCATGAGCCAGTATCAACGGTTATTACTGATCATCAACCCGCTCCTGCGCCAGTCTCCCGCGCTCAACCATGCCGCTGCCGTGGCCAAGGCCAGTGGAGCGAGTTTGCATATTGCTGCGCTGATCCCCTCGTTGGACATTCTGTCGTTACTTGAAGAAGGCGACCGGAAAGTGGCTCGGGCGAGCTACCTGCAGGAACACCGCGACTGGCTCAAGGAACAGGCGGAAAAAATGCAGGGCAGGGGGATCGAGGTGACAACCGAGGTCGCCTGGGCCGACAACATGCGCCAGGACATCCTTGATCACGTCACGGAAATGCACCCCGATCTGTTGATCAAGCAAGTCCAGCATGAGCCCGTGCTCAAGCGCGCGTTCTTTACGCCGCTGGACTGGCGATTGTTGCGCCATTGTCCGGTGCCGGTCTATCTGGTGGGCGCCGAAAGCCATGCCTTGCCGCAGAAGGTGGTGGCCGCGGTTGATGTTGTCGATACCGAGCCTTCGAACAGCGAACTCAATGACCGGATCATCCTGCAGGCCTCTACCCTTGCGCTGCAATGCAATGCCGAGTTGCATCTGCTGTACGCATGTGACATCCCGGCCGCTTTTCTGGCGGATCTGGGCGGTGGCCTGACGCTATCGGAGCTTACCCGGGAATTGCGCAAGGACCTGGAAACCTCATTCCTCAAGTTGGCCGCCCGGTTCGGCGTGCCCCCTGAATGCCGGCATTTCATCACGGGGCATCCGGTGTCGGCGCTGAGTGAGTTCGCCCACGAACACCAGATAGATGTGATCGTGATGGGTAGAACACAGTACGGCAGCCTGGAGAAACTGCTCGGCAGCACGACCGAACATATTCTGTATCAGGTGCCTTGCAGCATTCTGGCGGTGTAGTGCGAGCATCCTTGGCGAAGTCGATTTGCCCGTTTCGGGAGGTTTTCAGATGAATCACAGTCCTTCATTGCAAACCATCTTGCATGACCGGGTTGATGCCGGCCGAAGCCTGGTGGAGTCGCTGCTTAAATACGCCAAAAGAGCCGATGTCATCGTCCTGGCCTTGCCCCGTGGCGGCGTACCGGTCGCCTATGAAGTGGCCACGGCCCTGGAGGTTCGCCTGGACCTGATGCTGGTCCGCAAGCTCGGGGTGCCGTCCCACCAGGAATTCGCCATGGGTGCTATCGCCAGCGGTGGTATTCAAATCGTCAATGACGATGCGCTGCGGGCTAACGGCATCGACCAGCGTACGCTCGACGCGGTGGTGGCGAAGGAAACGCAGGAAATGTTGCGTTGCGAGCAGCTATTCCGGGTATCCCGCGGGCCTTTGGCACTCAAGGATCAGGTGGTGATTCTGATCGACGACGGCCTGGCGACAGGGGCCACGATGATGGCTGCGATACAGGCCGTGCGCTTGCAAGCACCATCGCGCATCGTCGTCGCCGTGCCGGTGGCCCCCATGGAAACGGCAGAGGCACTGCGCGACGAAGTGGACGAGCTGATTTGCCCGCTCACCCCCGATTGGCTGGTATCGATCGGCCATTGGTACACGGACTTTACTCAGACGTCGGACCAGGAAGTCATCGATCTTTTACATCGGGCCTGGCAGAGAGAATCAGTGATGAAATGAGGCAAACTGCTGGCCCCCCGATCTCTGGTTCGTTGTCAAACTCGCTTTCTTTTCAGCAGGTTAGGCATTGGCGATATGCGGACTTTGGTATGGATGACTGCAACGTTTGTCCTGGTGGTTATCTCGTTTGGAGCCCAGGCAAAGGAACTGAGCAAGAACTCTCGCTATGTATGCAGCTGGGGCTCGGAAATAGCCGAGGGCGCGCAAGCCTCGAAACTTTCCGGGCTTACGCTTTACGGAGCACGCAAGAAGCTGCAATCGCGCAAGTTTCCCCGGCCGTGGATGCGCATGACGGCCATGGGCATCACGGAGCAAACCTATAACAGCCCTTCGCGTCTCAAGCCTGCCGGCATCAAGCAAACGTATTATGAGCAATGCATCCGGCATGAGTTGGCGCAACGGTAAACCGCCGGTCGCAGGGGCCGTTCCTACGACCCCCATCCCTCCCGCACAGCCTTGCGAATCCCCTTCAGCAACATCGCAAACGCCGGGTTGTCTACGGATCGCATTGCGGCCAATGACTGGTCATGCATTATCCGGCGCCTCACGAAACCGTTGTGCAAGGCGATCCGCAAACGGATAAAACGAAAACCAGGGCCTGGCTTCGTCGATCACACGCAGGAATGACGGTCGCTGTATCAACCGGTCGAAATAGGCGCTCAAGTGCTGGTAGTCGTCGGGGAACGGCACCAGTGTGCAGGCATAGAACAGCGCCGGGGCGGCGGCACAATCGGCCAGGCTGAAGTCCGGGCTGGCCACCCAGATCCTGGACGCCATTCGGCGCTCGAGCATGCCGTACGCCGTCGCAAGTGTGGCCCGTTCCCTGGTCAAATCACCGTTGGTCGCGTGTAGTCGATCACTGACAATCTGTTGGACCGGCGTTTGTAGATAATTGTCGAAAAACCGGTCCCATAAGCGCACCTCCAACGCGGTCTCCCAATCGTCCGGAACCAGGCGCTGTTCACCTGGATACAGGCGATCCAGGTACTCGATGATGACGCTGGACTCCGGCAGATTACGTTGACGAGCATGATCGCGAAGTACCGGGAATTTTCCGATTGGCCACAATGCCTGAAGCTCTGCGCGGTCGGCGGCGTCCGTGAGATCGATGATTCTTCTGTCGAACTTGATGCCGTTTTCGTAAAGCGCGATGAGCACTTTGTGGCAGTACGACGACAGCGGATGGTAGTAAAGCGTTAGCGACATTTTTCAACTCCTTGTTGGGCAGATGAAAAGGGTGGGGCAATCAACAAGCATAGGCTGATGCCGGCGAAGCGTCTGGGCAGATGCTTTCGAGCTTGTGAGCTTGCACACGGGAGAATTCCTGCTTAACTGGAAACCGCTGGTCGGGTTGTGACTCATTGGTCATGGCGTTCATCTCAGCGCCCTTGTACCGTTGTCGCTGGTTTGTGCTGTCAGGCTTGCCCGGAGGAAGCCGGACAGTCGATCACGCTGTGTGTCTGGTCCAATTTGTTCAAGGAATAGAATGAAATGATGCCGAAAACTGCCATCGTCGAGATTGGTAAGAAGTACAAGGTTTATACCGAGCACTATCTCAACGCCGCTGCTGACAAGACGATCATTCTGGTCAATGGCTCGCTGGCAACGACCGCATCCTTTGCGCAAACGGTGCGTTACCTGCGGCCACGCTTCAATGTGGTTCTCTACGATCAGCCCTACGCCGGTCAATCGAAACAACACAACCGGCATGACCAACCGATCCGCAAGGAAGACGAGGCCGAAATACTGCTGGAGTTGATCGAGCACTTTCGCGCCCAGCATGTGCTGTCCTTTTCCTGGGGCGGCGCGGCGACCTTGGTAGCGCTGGCCCAGCGGCCCCGCCGGATCGAAAAGGCGGTGATCAGTTCATTCGCCGCGCGGATCAACACACCGATGCGTGAGTATCTGGAGAGCGGGCGGCACTTTCTCCATGCCTGCGATCGGCGCAACGTCGGGCGTTTGATCAACAGCACGATCGGCAAGCACCTGCCGTCGCTGTTCAAGCGTTTCAATGAGCGCCATGTCAGCAGCCTGGACGAACACGAATACCGTCAGATGCATTTCCACGTCAATGAGGTGCTGACCCAGGACACCCACTGCTACGTGTCTTGTGCCGATGCCATCGAAGTCCCGCTGCTGTTTATCAATGGTGAATGGGACGAGTACACCTCGGTGGAAGACGCCCGTCTGTTTGCGGCGCATACCCCCAAGGCGCAGTTTCAGACCATCGAGAACACCGGGCATTTCCTCGACATGGAACACCCCACGGCCTGGCATGACACGCAGCGGGCCTTGCTGGGCTTTCTGCAGCCGCCAGTCGTGAAGACGCCAAGCCAGCTACGCAATCCGGCTTTCAGCGGCAAATCGTCAGTGATTCCGCCCCTGCAATCAGCTAACTGGCTGCGGCCTTAACTGACGCAGCAACTCGATTTGATCCGCAGGGACCAGCGTGCGCAGGGCTTTATACAGTGCGCGGGTCTCTAGCAGGTTCCAGACCCGCAGCATGGTTTCCAGGGCGTCCAATGGCTTGCTGATGAAGTCCTTGGCGCCCAGGGCCAGCGCGCGCAGGCGGGTATCGCGGGTGGCGTCGGCGGTGAGCACGAGGATCGGCAGGTATTCGCCGGCTGGAATGCGCCGGTTGAGCTGTTCGAGCACGGCAAAGCCGTCGAACTCCGGCATGTGCAGGTCGAGAATCACCAGATCCGGCTCGAAGCTGTTGAACAGGTCCAGGGTTCGCAGCGGCTGGGTGCTGCTCAGTACATTGGTCAGGCCTTCGCGGACCAGCAACTGCTCCATCAAATCGAGGTTGGGTCGTTGGTCGTCGATGATCAGAATGCGCAGGTCGGTGTTCACACGGGCTCCGGTAGGTGCTGGTCAAGATGGGCGAGGAATGAAGGAATATGAATCGGCTTGGTCAGCACCGCGGTCGCTCCTGCTTCCAGCAAGGCCTGGTGCGTGAGGTCGCTGGCATCGGCGGTGATCATCAGCACGGGCGTGGCGCGGGTGCTGGAGGACAGACGCAAGCGCTGCAGAACGTTGAAACCGTCAAGATCCGGCAGCGCCACATCCAGCAAAATCAGCTGCGGTGCATGTTGCCGGGCCAGGTCCAGGCCCATTTGCCCCTGCATGCTTGAGAGCAACTGGATGTGTGGCCGTCGCTGCAGCAGGGTTTCGATCAGAGCCAGGCTCGACAGATTGTCTTCGATGCACAGCACTTTGCCCTGGTAATCGGGGGCGGCGAGGGCGGGTGTTGCGGTTGGCGGGCTGATCAGTGCCGCAGGTGGCTCAGTGGTTGACGGCAATCGTTCGAAGGGTAGCTCCAGGGTGAAACTGGAGCCGTTGCCGGGTTGGCTTTTGACGGTCAGGCTGCCGTTCATCATTTCCAGAAGACTTTTGCTCAACGCCAGGCCGAGGCCCGTGCCTTCAACGTTCGGGTCGGTCTCCAGGCGTTCGAACGGCTTGAACAGTTGGTCCTGCCGATCAGCTGCAATGCCCTTGCCGGTATCGCAGACCGATACTGCAATTCGTTGTTGATGAACCCTGACCTCAATGTGCACCTGACCCTGGGGCCGGTTGTATTTGATCGCGTTGGACAACAGGTTCAGCAGCACCTGAACCAGCCGTTGCCGATCGGCGACGATCCCGCTGTCGGCGGCCAGCATCGGCAGTTCCACCAGTTGAATGCCGGCGTCGCAGGCCATGGGCGACACCAGCGTCAGGGCTTCTTGCAGCACCACCGCCAGGGGCACAGCCTCAACGTTGAGCGGCAGCCGCCCGGCTTCGATCTTGGCGATGTCCAGCACTTCGTTGATCAGGGTCAGCAGGTGTTGCCCGGCCCGCAGGATGTGACCGATCTGCGCCCGCTGCCCTTTGGGCGAATCCATATCCAGCAGTTGCGCGAAGCCGAGAATCGAGTTGAGCGGAGTACGCAGTTCGTGGCTCATGCGCGACAGAAACTCGCTTTTGGCGCGGCTGGCGCGTTCCGCTTCTTCCCGCGCAGTACTTAGCGCGATCTCGGCAACACGGCGATCGGTGATGTCGCGGGTGATCTTGGAGAACCCGCGCAGGGCGCCACTGCTGTCGTACTGCGCGGTAATCACCACACTGGCCCAGAAGCGGCTGCCATCCTTGCGGCAACGCCAGGCCTCCTCCATGTAATGACCATTGCGTGTGGCCTCGCGCAGCGCCATGTCGGGATGCTGCGGACATTCTTGCGGCAGATAAAACACCGAGAAATGCTGGCCGACGATCTCCTGTTCGGTGTAGCCCTTGATCCGTTCGGCGCCGGCATTCCAACTGGTGACGAAGCCGCGTGTGTCGAGGGCGAAAATACCGTAGTCCTTCACCCCGTCGATGATCAGCCGCAAGCGTTCTTCGTTGTCGCGCAAGGCTCGTTCGCGTTCGGCCAGTAACATCCCGGCCTCGACCAGGCGCGTGCCCAATTGACCGATCTCATCGTTCTCCGGCGGTTGCGGCAATAACGGCTGACCGAGTGCCAGCCGTTGGGCGTTGCGCTGAACCTGCTGCACTCGGGCGACGATGCCTTTGGACAGAAACAGCACCGCGACAATGGCGCCGAACAACCCGCAAACGGCGGCCAGCAAGGTGGAGAACAACAGGCGCTGTCGAGTGGAGGCCGCCGCTGCGGTGCGCTCGGCCAGCAGGGTGTCCTCAAGCGTGCGCATGGCGCTGATGCGTTCGCGTAATTCGTCGAGGACATGTTTGTTGTTGATCAGGATCGTGGTGATCGACTCTGGGGTTGCGTTGCGATCATCGAGCAGTTCAACCAGACCTTCGACCTTGGTGTCGATCAGCGGCGTGATCGCCTCCAGATGTTTACGCACCCGCTGATCGCGAACGTTGCGGTCGAGCCGCTGCAGGGCCGATTCGATCAGGGGCTTGGCTTGCCGGTAACCTGGCAGGAAATCCTCGCGATGGGTCAGCAGATAGCCGCGCACGCTGGCGGCGGCCTCGGCGAGCAGGGTGTGCACCGCCTGAATATCGCCTTGCACCAGCAACACGCGGCGCACGTCTTCTTCCGCGCGCGCGGTCTGCCGTTCGGTGGTGTAGATCAGCACCAGCGAGAGCAACAGAATCACCAACGGCAGGGAAATCACCACGAGGGCTTTGCCGCGTAACGGCAGATCGGCCCAGCGGCGGGCGCTTGACGCTTTCATGACTGGGTCACCAGACCCAGCGCAATGCCACGCACAGCGGCCTGGGTGCGGTCGGCGGCGCCGAGTTTGCTGATGACCCGTTCCACGTGGGCCTTGGCCGTGCCGGTGGTGATGCCGAGCTTTGCGCCTATTTCACGGTTGCTCATGCCGCTGGCCACCAGCCCCAGCACCTGGCGTTCCCGTGGGGTCAGGGTTACGGGGGCAGCGCCGCTGGCGTTGCGCTCGGTCAGGCGGCGCAGCAACTGCGCGCTGACTGAACTGTTGAGGGCCTGCTCGCCGGCGGCGACACGTTGCAAGGCGTCGATCACTTCGTGGCGACTGGCATCCTTGAGCAGATAGCCCACGGCGCCGGCGTTCATGGCGGCTTCAAGGTGATCGGGGCTGTCGTCCATGGTGAACATCATCACTTTCAGGCTCGGCAGGCGCTCTTGAAGCAGGCGTGCGGCGCCCAGCCCGTTGAGCACCGGCATGCGGATGTCGAGGATGACGATGTCGGGCAAAAGACGTTCACATAAGTCCAGTGCTTGCTGGCCATTGCACGCCTGGCCGACCACTTCGAATTGCGTCAGGCCGGCGAGCAACGAGACGAAGCCGGTGCGCGTGACTTCATGGTCGTCCGCGACCACCAGTCGTATAACGTCAGTCATTGAGGGGTTCCATTCAGGCCGGAGGGGACGGTGGCGCGCAGTTGCGTTCCGCCGTGCGCATGGCTGATGCAGGTGAACTCGCCGCCCAGCAGGCTCGCGCGTTCCTGCATCGCGGCAAGCCCCAGGTGCCGGGCGCCGCAGGTATCGAGGGGTTGTTCCATGGCAAAGCCCTGGCCGTTATCGTCCACCCGCAGCGAGGCGTGTCCGTCATGCAGTTGCAGCGCCAGCACGACGTGGCTGGCCTGCGCATGTTTGAGAATATTGTTGATGCCTTCCTGGGCGATCCTGAACAGGGCGATCTCCACCTGGCTGGGCAAACGTGCTTCGCAACGTGCACTCCAGTTCACTTTGATCCCGGCCTCGCGCAGGCGATCGGCCTCTTTGTCGACCGCTTTCAGCAAGCCAAAGTCGTCGAGCACCGTCGGACGCAGGCCACGGATCAATTGCCGGCCTTCACCGACGCAATGCTGGGCCAGTTGAAGAATCGTCTGTAAGTCCGCACCGAGTTCATCGGGCAATGGCGGGCAGCGACCGGCAAAACCTTGCAGGCGCTGATGCAGCCCGGCAAGGGTTTGTGCCAGGCCGTCGTGCAGGTCGTAGGCCATGCGTTTGCGTTCGTCTTCCTGTGCCCGGAACAGTCTGTGGACCAGATCGGACATGGTGCGCTCGCGGGCCACCAATGCGTCGAGCAAGCGCTGGTTTTCCAGGTGCGCGGCGAGCAGGGTGGCGAGCAGTTGCAGGGATTCGAGGTCTTCAGTGTCCGGTGCGCTGATGCTGACGCTGTTGGCCAGCACCAACGCACCGAAGGCGGCACCATCGCCACCGCGTAAAGGCACCCGCAACACATTGGGCAGATCCGCGCTCGGCTGTTCCTGCCATTGCGGTGCGCACATTGCGGTGTCGGCGAGGTGCTCGAGGCTGTGCAAACGATCACGGCTGCCGTGACTGGCGGTGGTCCGGACCTGCGCATCCATGTCCCATTCCAGCAGTAGCGCATGGTCCATCGCCAGGAAGGCGCAGGCCCGTTGCAGCACCCGTTGGCGCATGGCCTCGGGAGCCAGTTGGGTCAGCTCCTGGCCGGTATCCACCAGCAGTCGCAGCCGCGCGGCGCGACTTTGCGACTGCCGATATTGAGTGCGAATGGCCAGGGCGCTACCGGGGTCATGATCAGGGTTTTGCATGGGGGCAGGTTCCGGCGCGGGCACGCCCGTTCGGGCAGGGGCGTCATTAAACCTTGTTAGCAGGGCAGGGCGCTATCTGCCGAATGGCATAGGCAAATGGCTCCGGTTGGCCGATGGCGGGCCGCGTTCAGGGCGGCACAGTGTGCCCATCGACCATCATTGGAATAGCGCAATGAAATTCAAGACCTCGACCATCGCCCTGTTATTCGCCCTGACCGCCCCGTTGGCTCAGGCGTTGGAAGCGGTGCCTTACGTTTACAGCAGCGTGGCGCAGCAACCGACCAACGCAAAGGATCGTGAAATCGCCGCCCTGTTTGACCATTGGAACAGCGCGCTGAAGAGTGGCAATGTTCAGAGCGTGGTCGACCTGTATGCGCCGAACGCGGTGCTGCAACCGACGGTTTCCAATCAGGTGCGCACCACGCCGGCACAGATCAAGGACTACTTCGATCACTTCATGGCGCTCAAGCCGGTAGGGCTGATCAACTTCCGTGAGATCCGCCCATTGGGCGCCAAGGTGGCCATGGACAGTGGCGTCTACACCTTTACGTTGACCGAAGCCGATGGCAAGACCCGTCAGGTGCAGGCACGCTACACCTTCGTTTATGAGCAGGTGGGCGGTCAGTGGAAGATTCTCAACCACCACTCTTCGGCGATGCCGCAAACGCAGGTGTTGCACGCGGGGAAATAAACAAGAGGATGTGCAAAACCGACACGGCCCACACTCAGGTGGGCCGTTTGCATTGTGCTCAGTTTAACGCCAGGTCGTCTTCGGGCTGCTGCCCGCGAGCCTGTGCCGCGCGTTGCAACCGGCTGGCGATCAAGGTGTTCTTCAACAGATAGGCAATGGTCATCGGCCCGACGCCACCGGGCACCGGGGTGATCGCGCTGGCGACGGTGCGGGCGCTGGCGTAGTCGACATCGCCCACCAGACGGTTGCCGAACTCGCTGGTGATGCGGTTGATGCCGACATCGATCACCACCGCGCCGGGCTTGAGCCAACTGGCATCGATCAACGCTGGCCGGCCCACCGCCGCGACCACGATATCCGCCAACCGGCACAATGCCGGGGCATCGACGCTGCGCGAGTGCACCACGCTGACCGAACAATTGGCCTGCAGCAGCAAGGTCGCCATCGGTTTTCCGACGATGTTCGACCGGCCGATGACCACCGCGTGCAAACCACTCAAGTCATCACCGCAGGTTTCGTGCAACAGACGCATGCAGCCGCTGGGCGTGCACGGAGTCAGCACTTCGATGCCTTGCACCAGCCCGCCAACGTTTTCCCGGTGAAAACCGTCCACGTCCTTGATCGGGTCGATGGCATGAATCACTGCCTGCTCATCGATAGGGGCCGGCAAGGGCAGTTGCACCAGGATGCCGTTCACCGTGGGATCGGCATTGAGTTGTGCAATCAGTTCCAGGACCTGGGCCTGGCTGGCGGTTTCCGGCAGGCGGTATTCCAGGGAGCGGATACCGACTTCCTTGGCGCGCAGCAGTTTATTGCGCACATACACATGGCTGGCTGGGTCGTCGCCGACCAACAAGACCGCCAGGGCGGGGTAGATCTGTTGGCCAGCCAGGGCCAGAACCTCTTCCCGGACCTCATCGAGAACCTTGGCAGAAATGGCTTTGCCGTCGATATCGCGGGCAAATGTGGGGGTGCTGCTGATCAAGAGAGTCACCGTTGTCTTGATTGAATGGGGGTGAAGTGATCATCGCGGCGTCTTCACGCGCCGATGATCCATCAGAGACATGCAGGCAAGGGTGCTCAGGCTATCAGGTGAGGGCAGGCATACGCCACCGGAACACCAGCCAGCGATCAGACAGGCTGGGATCGAGCTCTCAATGCATCTTGCTGTGATCAGGCATGCCGAGCGCCTGAGTCTCGGCGTCAACGGTGATCGTCTCTTTTTCGCCCTTGGCGTTTTCCACGGTCAGGGTCAGGGGCACTTTGTCGCCTTCCTTAACCTGGGCCGTCAAATCCATCAACATGATGTGATAGCCATGGGGATCGAAGCTTACCGGTTTGCCGGCCGGCAGCGCGACGGACTCGACCTGGCTCATGCTCATCACATCGTCTTTCATGCTGGATTGGTGAATTTGCACGGTGTTCGCTACCGGCGACTGTACGCTGAGCAGTTTGCTATCGCTGTCGGCCTGCAGGGTCATGAAGGCGCCGGTCGAATGCTGACCGGCCACCGTCGCGCGGACCCAGGCGTCGCTCACCTGGGTTTGAGCGGACACCTGCCAGGCCATGCCAATCAGGGAAAGACCCAGGACCAGTTGTTTGATACCCAGCTGTTTAATACGTGGTGCGCAAATCGAAGTCATCAGCAGACCTCCATGACGGTGAGCAGGTCTTCTGCACACTCTTTAGCGGTAAGGGACGCGGACAGCCCCAGGCGCAAATTGCCTCGGGAGTCGAAAACGAAGCTGGTCGCGGTGTGGGAGAGGGTATAGGTCGAACCGCTCGGGATCTTTTCATAGAACACACCGAACTCCTTGGCGGTGGCGGCGGTTTCTTCCAGCGTACCGTACAGTGCCTCGAAACTGGGATCGAAGGCCTTGACGTAGGCGTCGAGCATTTGCGGCGTATCGCGCTCGGGGTCCAGGGTGATGAAGATCACTTGCAGGCGTTCGCCATCGCGGCCCATCAGTTTTTTCGCTTGTGCCGCACGGGCCAGCGTCGTCGGGCAGACCGCCGGACATTGGGTGAAACCGAAAAAAACCATCGGCATCAGGCCCCGATAGCTGGTCAGCATCCGGGATTCGCCCTGGGCGTCCTTGAGCTTGAAGGTACGCCCCATGATCTTGTCACTGAGGTCCTTGCCGTACTTGAACGACAGCTTGCTGCTGTCATCGCAGCCAGCGAGCAGGCCGAGGCTCAGCAGGCTCATGCCGCGCAGGACCGAGCGACGGGTATACAACGTACTCATGAACAAAAGCATCCTGTGTAGCGACCGGGAATCTACAGTGGCTGATCAATCAGACGAAAAAAAGCGCATGGATGTTAACAAACTGTTGCCCTGTAACGCTTAATCGATGGCTTGGCGGCATGCGCCAAAAGGTCGCGGCCTCGATATATCTGAAAATACAAATACGCGATGCTGCTGAAGGCAACGCTTGCCCGGGCCGGTAAGTTGAGCAGCGACGAGCTCGCTGTAGCAGCTGTCGAGCCTGCGAGGCTGCGTTCGGCTGCGCAGCAGCCGTAAGTCCGGCTGACGCGGTCTGCCTGACACACCGCAATTACTGATTTGACGACTGCTGCGCAGCCGAACGCAGCCTCGCAGGCTCGGCAGCTGCTACAGATCGGCATTGACGCTTGCCCGAATGGCACCGGGAAATGCCCGGCAGGGTGTAGCGCATGCACTTTTAAAGAGCCATGCCTGACAACATGCACCAGTGCGAAGCGGTTCCTGAGCTGTTCCTTCCTTCAGCCCCAACGTCCGCCCACCCGCTCGTGGGATCCTGCAAAGGTGACTCGTGCCTGATAAAACCCACTGGGTCGGGGTTTTTTATCAAATTCTCCCATCGTTCAGAGGTCGGTTTTCCAGAACTGAGGAAGTCATGCGCTGCAGACTGGCACAAAGGCTGCATTCTCCCTTCAGCCTCATCTGAAAAAGAGGGGCAGCCCACTCGATCAACGAAGATCGACCGGCCGGGCAGGTCGTGGGCAACATCGGTGGATCAGGCGAAGGCGCCAGGTCGAACACCGCGAAGAACAGGCAAAGACGCCTGAAACCGAGAGGTTTCAGGCGTTTTTTTTTGCTTTTTTATCCGTGATTGGCTTTGGCTGGGTGCTTACTATGAATTCCAATGTTGCCGCATTGAACAAACTGCAAACGCTGATCGTGATCGGCAATGGCATGGTCGGACATCATTGTGTCGAGCAGCTCATCGAGCGCGGCGCCCTCGACCATTACCGCCTGCATGTCTTCAGCGAAGAGCCGATGCGTGCCTACGATCGTGTGCATCTGTCCGAGTATTTCGGCGGTCGCGATGCCGAATCGCTGGCCCTGGGCGAAGCCTCCCTGTATCAAACGCCGGGCGTCACCCTGCATTTGGGTGTGCCGGTGCTGGAAATCGACCGCGCCCGGCGCCAGGTGATTACCGCGCAAGGTTGCGTCGCCTACGACAAACTGGTTCTGGCCACCGGCTCTTATCCTTTCGTGCCACCTATTGAAGGTGCCGAAGGCGACTCGCGCCTGGTGTATCGCACTCTTGAAGACCTCGACGCGATTCGTGCTGCTGCGGCCAATGCCCGGCGTGGCGTGGTGGTCGGCGGTGGCCTGCTCGGTCTGGAGGCCGCCAACGCCCTGAAAAGCCTGGGCCTGGAAGCCCATGTGGTGGAATTCGCCCCGCGCCTGATGCCGGTGCAGCTGGACGAGCAGGGCGGTCTGGCGCTGAAGGCGCAAATCGAGCGGCTCGGTGTGGGTGTGCACCTGTCCCGTGGCACGCAGTCGATCAGTGCCGGCGAGCAGTACCGCTACCGGATGAATTTTGCCAACGACGAATTTCTTGAAGCCGACCTGATCGTGTTCTCCGCCGGCATCCGTGCGCAAGATGCATTGGCCCGCCAATGCGCGCTGGACATTGGTCCTCGCGGCGGCGTGGTGATCGACGACCAGTGCCTGACCAGCGACCCGAACATCTACGCCATCGGCGAGTGTGCCGCCTGGAATGGCAGCCTCTTCGGCCTGGTCGCCCCCGGTTATCAGATGGCCCGTGGCGTGGCGTCGCTGCTGTGCAATCAAGTCGCCGAGCCGTTCCAGGGCGCCGACATGTCGACCAAGCTCAAACTGCTCGGTGTTGACGTCGGCTCCATCGGCGATGCCCATGCGCAGACGCCGGGTGCGCGCAGTTATCAGTTCATCGATGAAGCGACGGCCAGTTACCGCCGGCTGGTGGTGGATGCCGACAGCAAGCGTGTACTTGGCGCAGTGTTGGTCGGCGACAACAGCTATTACGACACCTTGCTGCAATACATGCAGAACGGCATTGCCTTGCCGTCGGAACCGGCCAGCCTGATTCTACCTTCGTCCGCCGGTGCGCCAACCCTGGGCCCGGGCGCGTTGCCCGAGTCGGCAACGGTGTGCTCGTGCCATAACGTCACCAAGGGCTCGATCTGCTCGGCCATCGATGGCGGCTGCACCGACCTGGGCCTGCTCAAGTCGCAGACCAAGGCGTGCACCGGTTGCGGCGGTTGCGCTGGGCTGCTCAAGCAAGTCTTCGAGCATGAACTGATTGCCCGTGGCGTCAGCGTCGACAAGAGCCTGTGCGAACACTTCGCCTACACCCGCCAAGAGCTTTATGCGCTGGTGCGGGTAGAAGGGGTGATCACTTTCGAAGAACTGCTGGCCAAGCACGGCCGTGGACACACCGGTTGCGACGTGTGCAAACCGGCAGTGGGCTCGATCCTCGCCTCGTGCTGGAACCAGCCGATCATGGACGCCTCGCTGGTGCCGTTGCAGGACACCAACGATACCTTCATGGCCAACATGCAGAAGAACGGCACCTATTCGGTCGTGCCGCGCATTGCTGGCGGTGAGATCACTGCCGACAAACTGATCGCGATCGGCGTGGTGGCGAAGAAATACGACCTCTACACCAAGATCACCGGCGGCCAGCGGATCGACCTGTTCGGCGCGCAGTTGCATCAGTTGCCGGACATTTGGTCCGAGCTGATCGAGGCCGGTTTCGAAACCGGGCACGCCTACGGCAAATCGACCCGTACCGTGAAGTCTTGCGTGGGCAGCACCTGGTGCCGTTACGGCGTGCAGGACAGCGTGAAAATGGCCCTGACCCTCGAAGATCGCTACAAAGGCCTGCGCTCGCCGCACAAGCTCAAGTTCGCCGTCTCCGGTTGCACCCGTGAATGTGCCGAGGCGCAGAGCAAGGATGTCGGCGTGATCGCTACCGAGAACGGCTGGAACCTCTATGTTGCCGGCAACGGCGGCATGCGCCCACGCCACGCCGAGCTGTTCGCCACCGACCTGGACGATGCAACCCTGATCCGTTACATCGACCGTTTCTTGATGTTCTACATCCGCACCGCCGATAAATTGCAGCGCACCTCGGTGTGGCGCGAAAGCCTGGAGGGCGGGCTGGATTACCTCAAGGACGTGATCATCAACGACAGCCTGGGGCTTGGCGCAGAACTTGAGTCGCAGATGCAACTGGTGGTCAACCGCTACGAATGCGAATGGGCCAATGCCCTCAAAGACCCGGAAAAACTCAAGCGCTTCCGCACCTTCGTCAACGATCAGCGCCCGGACCCGGACATTCATTTTGTCCAGGAGCGCGGTCAGCGCCGGCCGATCATGGCCGCCGAACTCAACCTTATCCCTGTCACCGAGGAGAATGCCTGATGA
This sequence comes from Pseudomonas sp. 01L34, assembly GCF_056400265.1. Lineage (NCBI taxonomy): Bacteria > Pseudomonadati > Pseudomonadota > Gammaproteobacteria > Pseudomonadales > Pseudomonadaceae > Pseudomonas > Pseudomonas sp. 01L34. The sequence continues at coordinate 868,152 of NZ_JBFTSX010000001.1, read as the reverse complement.
GCCAGTCCAATACCCAGCGTGTCGATGCCCTTGCCACCGCAGCCAATGCCCAAGCCTGGCAGGCGGTGTGCAGCCAGCAGGATCTGGTCAGCAACTCCGGCGTCGTCGTTTGGCTCGACGGCGCCCAGGTCGCGCTGTTCTACCTGCCACAAGCCGAAGGCCGCACCCTCTACGCCATCGACAACCATGATCCGCAATCTGGCGCGAACGTCATTGGCCGCGGACTGATCGGCAGTCTCAAGGGTGATCTGGTGGTGGCGTCGCCGATCTACAAGCAGCATTTCCGTCTTGAAGACGGCAGCTGCCTGGAGTACCCGGAACAGCGCCTGCGGGTGTGGCCGGTGCGCTTGAACGCCGGCGTCGTGGAAGTCGCGGCGGCTTGACCGTCGCCCTGGACCGTATCGGAGAACGTTGATGAAAACAGCCGCACAGTTGCTGAAACTGAAGATCGTGCAAAACCAGCAGGTGCACAGCATCGCACCGGATCAGATGGTGCTCGACGCCCTGAAAATGATGGCCGAGAAGAACGTCGGCGCGCTGCCCGTGATCGAAGAAGGGCAGGTGGTCGGCGTCATCAGCGAGCGCGACTATGCGCGCAAGGTAGTGCTACAGGGGCGTTCTTCGGTCGGCACGCCGGTGCGCGAGATCATGAGCGCACCGGTGGTGACTGCCGACAGTTTGCAGAGCATCGAGCGCTGCATGGAGGTCATGACCGACAGTCATTTGCGTCATCTGCCGGTGCTGGAAGGCGGGGAACTGATCGGGCTGCTGTCGATCGGCGATCTGGTCAAGGAAGCCATCGTCGAGCAGGCCGATTTGATACGGCAACTTGAGCACTATATTCGCGGGCATTGAGCCCGCGCATACCGTAGGTCGCAAAAATCGGCTGGCGTGGAAATAAACCTAAGTAACCGGTTGGAACAGTCGATAACCCCAGCAGTAGGCAATTAGCCGACCACGCACCTGCCGACAGGGGAACCATCGAGTGTCCATAAAATTACGTTTGATCTTGTTGATCGGCACTGGCTTGCTCACCGCCCTGATCGTGAGTCTGGTCAGCTATGTGGGTAACACTCGGATGGCTGAAGCGGTGAGTGACAACGAGGTCAGTATGACCGCGCTGCGCAACCACCTCGAAGCCGACATGATGCACGATGCACTGCGCGCCGATGTGCTGTCGGCGATGCTGGTAGGGTTGGGCAAGAGCCCCAGCAGCAAGGCCGAGGTGCGCAGTTCACTCAATGAGCATGCCGCGCATTTTCGCGAGATGCTCGGTGACAACCTCAAGCTGCCGGTCAACGACACCCTCAAGGCCGCGCTGGACAAGATCAAGCCAAGCCTCGATACGTACATCAGTGCCGCCGAGCGCATTGTCGGGCTGGCGCTGGATAATCCTGATTCCGCACAACAGCAACTGGGTACGTTCAATAACGCGTTCAGCCAACTGGAAAGCCAGATGGCCACCCTCAGTGAGCTGATCGAAACCAACACTCAACAGACCAGCGCGGGCACTCGGCAAACCATCAGCAGTGCCAACTTCACCCTCGGTGTCGTACTCATTGCCAGCTTGTTGCTGCTGCTCGCCCTGGGACGCTCGGTCATCCTGAGCATCATGGGGCCGTTGCAGATCGCCAGCCGGATTGCCGACAGCATCGCCCATGGCAACCTGAGCGAGCCTATCGTCGAGCCCACCCGCAAGGACGAAGCCAGCACCTTGATTCGCAGCCTGGCAACCATGCAGCGTGACCTGCGCGGCATGATCGAAGTGGTTCGCAGCAACGCCCACGGCGTAAGTGGCATGAGCCAGCGGTTGAGCAGCGGTTGCCATCAGGTCGCGGGCAGCAGCCAGCAGCAAAGCGTTGCCGCCAGCACCATGGCCGCGGCGGCCAGCGAAATGACTGCGAGCATCGAGGAAATCACCCGGCATGCCGAGCGTGCACTGAACATGGCCAACCAGGCCGAGGAACTGGCCAAGGACGGCGGTCGGGTGATTCATCAAGTGGTCAGCGACATGGACGGGATTGCCCGTTCGGCGCAGCAGTCGGCCCAGGTGATCCGCACCCTGGACAAGGAGTCCGAGGGGATTTTCAGCATCATTCAGGTGATCAAGGGCATCGCCGATCAAACCAACCTGTTGGCGCTTAACGCCGCCATCGAGGCCGCCCGTGCCGGTGAGCAGGGCCGTGGTTTCGCCGTCGTCGCCGATGAAGTGCGTAGCCTGGCGGGCCGCACCAGCGCCTCCACCCAGGAAATCGCCACCATGGTCGCGCGTATCCAGCAAAGCACCCGCGAGGCGGTCAGCAGCATGGAGGCGGGCGTCGCGCAGGTCGACAAGGGCATGGCGGTGACCGCCGACGTCGAGCGCGCCATCCGCGAAATCCTCCAGGCCACGCTCAATACCACGGAGCTGGTCAATGACATCAGCCGCACGATCGGCGAGCAGAGCCTGGCCAGTAACGAAATCGCACATCAGGTGGAAATGATTGCCGGCATGTCCGAAGGCAACAGCAAGGTGATCAACCAGACCGCCTCGACCACCGATGAGCTGTCCAGCCTGGCCGGACAGCTCTCGCAGTCGGTGGATCGGTTTCGCCTTTGAGGCATTGGCGGCCCTGATATCAGGGCCAGTCAGCTCATCCAGTTGCCGCCATCGACGTTATAGGTTTGCGCCACGATGTAATCGCTTTCGGCCGATGCCAGGAAGATCGCCATGCCGACAAGGTCATCCGCCGTGCCCATGCGCCCGTACGGCACTTCCTGTCCCGCCAGTTTTTTCTTTTCCCCGAGCGGGCGGTTTTCATACCGGGCGAACAGCGCGTCGACGCCGTCCCAATGCTCGCCGTCCACCACCCCCGGCGCGATGGCGTTCACGTTGATGCGATGGGGAATGAGATTGAGACCGGCCGATTGCGTGAGGCTGATCACCGCCGCCTTGGTCGCGCAATACACCGCGACCAGCGCTTCGCCGCGCCGACCGGCCTGGCTGGCCATATTGATGATCTTGCCACCATGGCCCTGGCGGATCATCTGCTTGGCCGCGGCCTGCAGTGTGAACAGGGTGCCGGAAACGTTGATCGAGAACAGCCGTTCGTAGCTGTCGCGAGAAATCTCCCTGATCGGCGCGAGATCAAACAGCGCCGCGTTATTGATCAGGATGTCGAGCTTGCCTGTGGTGGCGATCACCGTGGCGATGGCGGCGTCGATGGATTGCTGATCGGTCACGTCCATCTCGACCGCATAAGCATTGGGCCCCAACTCGGTTGCCGTGGCTTGGGCGCGCTCCAGGTTGATGTCGGCGATCGCGACCGTAGCGCCTTCGCGGATATAGGCTTGCGCGAACGTCCTGCCTATTCCTCTGGCGGAACCGGTAATCAGGGCGCTTTTTCCTTCTAGACGTTTCATTGTTCCCATCCAATCGTAAGAGCTAAAGAGTTGCCCAATCGAGGGCATCAAAACCAGTCGTTAGTCTGCGAAGACCCCGCAGTGATTGCGCCTAGCCGTTGCTACTTGGGATAACCGGCGCGCTTCATCTCGCGTTCGGTGCTTTGCTGCGCGGAGGCCAGGGCCTGTTCCACCGGCATCTGCCCGGTGAGCGCCGCGGATACCAGCTTGCCGACCGACGTGCCAATCGCCTGGAATTCGGGAATGGTCACGTATTGGATGCCGACGTAGGGCACGGGCTGGACCGAAGGGTGCGCCGGGTCGGCGTTCTGCATCATTTTCAGCGTGACACCGGCGAAGGGCGCAGCCTGCAAATAGGCGTCGCTGTAGGTCGACATGCGGGTGCCCGGTGGTACGTTGCTGATGCCATCCGTCTTGGCAACCAGTTGGATGTATTCCCTGGAGGTGGCCCAGGACACAAAGGCTTTGGCGGCTTCCTTGTGTTTGGATGTCGCCGGGATGGCCAGTGACCAGGCATAGAGCCAGGACGAACCCTTGTCGGTGACTTCTGTTGGCGCGGCGACGAAACCAACATCATTGGCCACCTTGCTTTGCGTTGTGTCGGTGATGAACGAGCCGGCGACGCTGGCATCGACCCAGATTGCGCATTTGCCACTGTTGAACAGGGCGAGCGTCTCGTTGAAGCCATTGCTCGACACACCCGGTGGGCCGTACTGCTTGAGGGTGTTGACGTAGAAGTTGGCGGCGGCAGTCCATTGCGGCCCGGTGAGTTGCGGCTGCCACTGCTCATTGAACCAGCGCGCGCCAAAGGCGTTGGACATGGTCGTCAGCAGCGCCATGTTCTCACCCCAACCGGCCTTGCCGCGCAAGCACATCCCATACTGTTCTTTATCCGGCTGGTGCAGCTTGCCGGCGAACTCGCCGAGCTGCGTCCAGGTCGGGTGCTCGGGCATGCTCAGGCCGGCGTTCTTGAACAGGTCGGTTCGGTAATAGGTGACGGTGCTTTCGCCATAGAACGGCAGGGCATAGAGCGTGTCGTTGACCGATAACCCTTGGCGAACCGCAGGGAAAATATCTTCGAGGTCATAGCTGGCGGGCAGGTCCTTTATTGGCTCCAGCCAATGCTTGGCGCCCCACAACGGTGTTTCGTAAGTGCCGATGGTGAGCACGTCGAACTGGCCGCCCTGAGTGGCTATGTCGGTGGTCAGGCGCTGACGCAACACGTTCTCTTCAAGCACCACCCAGTTGAGCTTTACGTCGGGGTGCAGCTGTTCGAAAGTTTTGGACAGTCGCTGCATGCGGATCATGTCGCTGTTGTTCACTGTGGCGATGGTCACCGTTTCACCCGCCTGGCAGAGCAGGGCAGAGCACAGCCCGGCGGACAGAAAAAGTGCGCTTGGAATGATCTTCATCGTGATCTCCGCTCTGCGCCTTGGGCGGCAGAAGCTTTATTGTTGTTGTAATCCACGAGGCGGGGCATAGCCGCACCGGGATGACCACAGAATTGCAGCTACCCAAGCAGCGAACAAATGAATGGCATACGCGCCGCTGATACTTTTTTGACCGTGGAAAAAAAGTATCAGTGGGCGCCATGTAACGTGCTAGGCGCCGGGCGTCGTTAGTGCGAGTCTCATGTCAGCGTCCCGAGACTTCGACTCGTCCCAGGCTTCGCGGTACCTTGATAAAACCAACAAAAACGGAATCGCCAGGGTGATGAACCATCACGTAACCGCAGACAAGCCGCCAGCGCTTGAAGTCATCCTCAACGAGCCCCAGCACAGCTTTCGTTGGTATGAGCACGACTATCCCTTCGACCTGGCGCGCTGGAACCATCATCCGGAGTTCGAGATCCACCTGATCCGCGAAGGCAGCGGTCGGCTACTGGCTGGTGACTACATCGGCGTATTCGAAGCCGGCCATGTCGCCCTCATCGGCCCGGGCCTGCCTCATGACTGGATCAGCGATCTGGGCAAAGGCGAGGTGATTACCGGCCGTGACGTCGTGTTGCAGTTCGATGGCCAGATGCTGATGCAACTGCGCGACAAGGTTCCGGAGCTCAGCGAGTTACAAAGCCTGTTTCGCCAGGCGGCGCAGGGCATCGAATTTCATGGCAACACCCGCAAAAAAGCAGCTCGACTGATGGAAGAGATCGGCCAGTGCCACGGCTTGCAGCGACTGTGCCTGTTCCTGTCATTGCTGCAACTGCTGGCATCGGCCCCTGACAGCGAGAGACAGACGCTTGCCAGCCTGCAATACGCGCCCATGCTCGACGCATTGACGGCCCAGCGCATGAGCATTGTCTTCGACTACATCCTGAACGACCTCGCTGACGAGTTGCGGATGTCGGTCATCGCCCAGCGGCTGGACATGAACGAGCCGGCCTTCTCCAAATTCTTCAAGCGCGCCACCGGCCATACCTTCGTCGACCTGACGCGCAAACTACGAGTCCAGCGCGCCTGCCGTTTGCTGGCGCAAAGCAGTTTCAGCGTTGCCGATATCTGTTTTGAGGTGGGGTACGCCAACTTGTCGAATTTCAATCGGCACTTTCGCCATGAAATGCATGAGACACCCAGCGAGTATCGGCAGCGGTTGCAGCGCGCATCTTGCGGTGGGTAGCGCTTTCTGTGGCGCTGAAGTGTTAGTCTCGAAAGCAACCGGGTAGTGGCGTTAGCGCATCTGGAATTATTTTCTTCCAGTTCTTGACATGCCTTTCGAACCAGTCCAGAATTGCGTCCATTCCTGATTCAGGAACACGAAAACCCCTTAGATTTCAAAGGGTTGGAAGCTAGATTAGAATCTTGTTTCCAGATACGAGTTTACACGTTTGATGTTGCGCTACTGAACATCAGATGTTTGAGGCCGAATAGCAAAATGGTTATGCAGTGGATTGCAAATCCACCTACGCCGGTTCGATTCCGACTTCGGCCTCCACTTTAAACGAGCTCCGTAGATCCATGATCTACGGAGCTTTTTTATTTTCGCAGTCCTGCAAGATTTAGTCTTGAAAAGGGGATTTGCGAACTTGCTTCAGCGGGGCGGGATGTATATATTTCCCCCTCTGTTGCACAAGCGTCAGAACTGCCAGATCGTTATTTGGACAGTCTTCAGACTGCTTACCGCGCTACCGCCCGAATGGCGAAACTGGTAGACGCATGGGACTTAAAATCCCCCGCTCGTAAGGGCGTGCCGGTTCGATTCCGGCTTCGGGCACCATCTAAAATCAAGGGTTTGCGGGCGAAAGCTAATGCAAACCCTTGTTTGTTTCTGGTCCGCTATTTTGGAGTTGCTCCGCAATTCACTTGATAGGAGTGACTTTCTTGCCAAGGCGATGACGGATGTATTGCTCCGTCATCACCACCGTCGTATGCCCAAGTTGATCTCTCGCCTGTAAGATGTCACCGCTGGATTCGGCTTTATCTGTACCTGCTTTGGCGCGTAAATCCCGCATCTGAAATTCAGATTTCTGGACGCCGGCCGCTTCTCTGGTCAAATCAAACCTTCTCCGCAACATCGCCACCGTCATTGGTGTGCCATCCTCTGTAACGATCAGCCGTGTCGAGCCTACCTTCTGACTTTCGGGGCATGATTCGATCAATCAAAACTTCAGCTCGCCAGTGACTTCAATCCGGCGCTTCGCCTTTGTTTTCCCCTGCAGAATCCAAATTTGCCCCTCGGCGTACGTGTCTCGTCCAGTTTCTTTATTGCCCTTGATGCCGGCACAAGGATTGGCCAGCGATGTGTAGCCTTTGTCCCGCGCGTAGTTTCAGATCGCCCTGAGGAGGGGCTTTTCACGGTTCGCTCGGACCGGCGCTGATTTGCGCCAGGTTAGGTACTGGCGAACGTGCAGAGGTTCGATCGTTTCTAGAGGGCTGGACCCTCATTCTGATACTACGACGCGTTTAAAGTGTACTTAGAGAAGTCTGACATGTTGCTTTCCTTGGTTTGAGTTGGGTCAACACCAATATCGGCAACACGCCGCTATTTCAATCCTGCTTTAGGCTTAACAGGTAACGAAATATGACAACCAAGCAACTGGGAGTCGATCGAGCGTGCCTACCGGGAAATGTCGCAGCACATCACAACCATTCCGATCTCGGTCTTGTCGGTGCTAAATGGGATCTCACCTAGTACTTCGAAGCCGAAGCCCTCGTAGAAACGCCTCGCACTGGCGTTGGTTTTGAGTACGTCGAGCCAAATGAAATGCTCGTTACGATCTTCGGCCAGTTGGCGGATGAATTGCAGAAGCTGTTTCCCGTAGCCTTTGCCTGCTTGGGTCTTGAGGAAGTAAATTTTTTGGAGCTCCGCACCGGCCTTGCCGGAAATAGGCATCGGCTTCGACCAGTTAACCTTTGAGAACCCTACCGCTCTGTCGTCTTCATCGAGTGCTATGAGCCAACAGTGACGTGCGGGTGCCCCTATCGATTCCTGAAGCGCCAGGACTGAAAAGTCTTCACTCAAGAAATGCTGCATGCCTGAGGGGGTCCATATGTCGGAGAAGTGGTCTCGATACGTCTCTATACCGATATCACTAAGTGTGTGGATATCCTCAATGGTCGCCTCTCGAATTTTGATCACTGTCTCGCTCCTTGCGTTGAGTTGATCTCGACCAATACCTACAACGCGCCAGTATTTCAAGTATTAGGTAGCCCATGAACAGGCCACGCCCTCCTATGTCACTGCTTGAACTGTCAGACCTGTCCGACTTCGGTAGCCGGCCAGGCAGAAAACCGGCGGGGCCCCTGGGGACTTGCAAAGGACACGGGGTCGGAAACCCGCGGGATCTTGTTAGTGGAAGGCCTGCCAGCTTACTGAAATTTCAATCACTGAAATCTTGAAAGGATTCATTGAGAAGCCGCTGAAAAGGAGAGCTCCTAAGCGTATTCGACTACCTGTACAAGAGCGCCTTCGCGGCACGGATCGGCAGGTCGCCGAGCACCATCACCTGGTTGAAGACGAACGGCAGGTTGGTGATCGTTATTAAGGATGCAAACGGCAACGAGAAAGAGCTCGAATACAACGACGCTGGCCAACTCGTGAAATATACCGACTGCTCCGGCAAAACCAGTGCTTGGGAATACGACGAGCGAGGCCTGATGATCTGTTTTACCGACGCGGCGGGGCAGAGCATCGAGTACCACCGCAAAAAATCTATCTCTGCTCCGCAATTCGCTACCACTGGTCATTTTGTGGGCGTGACTTTCATCCCTTTACGCATTCGAATGTACTTCTCTGTCATGCCTACGGTGGTGTGCCCAAGTTGATCGCGTGCAGCACGAATGTTGCGTGTCGATTCTTCCTTATCCGCCGCGGCCTTCGTCCGTACGCGCATTTGAAAATCAGCCTTGGGAATGCCGGCAAACTTCGGGGCATCATCAAACCACTTCCGGAGCATGCTCGGCGTCATTGGCTACACCGCCAAGGTCGGCAGCGCTGGATGATCTCGGCCGTGGCGCGGATGATGCTGCAATGGCCATTGCTTCAATGAAGTGATGACTTTATCGAAGACTGTTTTTGTTAATGGGAATCAGTGTTAATTACGAATGGTTTTGTATAGCATGCGTCGGAGTTTTTTGGCGGTTTCACTCCCTGCATTGGCCTATTCGTAAAGGTTTTTCTCTTCATGCGTCGAACCCTGCTTTCCATTTGTGTGCTGCAAGCATTGTCGTCTACCTCATGGGCTGAACAAACGGAGGTGTCACCCTCAACGCTTGAGCTGGACGCAACCGATGTTATCGGTACTGCGAATTATGAAAGGGCGGACGGCCCGGTGCAGGGTTATCTGGCTACGCGCTCGGCCAGCGCCACACGCACCGACACGTCGATCCACGAAACCCCGCAATCGATCAGTGTGGTCTCGAAAGATGCGGTCGAGGATCTGGGAGCCACCCGTTTGCAGGACGCGCTGGACTACGCTGGGGGCGTGGGGCGGGCGAACAATTTTGGTGGACAGGGTCTGACCACGTTTACCGTTCGTGGCTTTACCACTGGCGAGTTTTATCGCAACGGTTTTCCGATCAACCGCGGCTATCCGAACATGCCGGATGCCAACACTATCGAGCGACTCGAAGTGCTACGCGGTCCGGCAACCATGCTCTACGGTCGGGGTGATCCTGGCGGCACGTTCAACGTGATTTCCAAACAGCCGTTGCCCGAGCGCACCGTCACCTTGGGCAGTCAACTGAACGATCAGGGCATGAAGCGTGGCACGCTGGATGCTTCCGGCCCGCTCGACGAAGAAGGGCGCCTGGCCTATCGACTGAACGTAGTGGGCGAGGGCGGCGACACCTTCCGCGATCACGTCGAAACCGAGCGCTACGGTATCACGCCGGTGCTCACGTGGCAGGCAACCGACGCGACCAAGCTGATTTTCGAAGGCGATTTCATGCGTAACAACGCGCCTCTGGATCGAGGCGTTACACGTTACCCGAGGCAGGCAGGTACCGCCTCTCGCGACAGTTTTTTCGGCGAAAAAGACGCTGGCAAACTGCATAACGACAACAACATGGCGCAGCTGCGTTTCGAGCACATGCTCAATGACGACTGGACGCTGGGTGGTGGCTTCCAGTGGCTCGATGGTTCGCTCAAGGGCAACGCAGTCGAGGCCAACGGTATTGCCGCTGACGGCCGCACCTTGGGGCGCAACTTCAACTATCGCAAGCTGGAGTGGACCGACAAGGATACCCAGCTCAATCTGACCGGCCATTTCGATACCGCTGGTTTGCAGCACACGTTGCTCACCGGTATCGAGTACGAAGATTATGACTACAAGTCGATCATTCAACGCTCCAGCGGTGCTGTCGATGCGTATCCGATCGACATCTTCGATCCGGTGTACGGCCAGTCGCGTCCAGCACTGACTCGCACGCCGACCCACGACAAGGAAAACCTCAAAACTTATGCCGCGTTTGTGCAGGATCAATTGGCACTGACCGACAAACTGAAGGTGCTGGCAGGGGCGCGTTTCGAACGCTTCGAACATGACTACGAAACCTTTGTCCCGGGCGGCAAGAGTTGGCAGGCGAGTGACAACGCAGTAACTCCGCGCATCGGCGTGACCTACGATTTGACCGAGACATTAGCGGTTTATGCCGACACCGCGCGCTCGTTCAAGCCCAACACCGGCGCTAGCCGCCTCGGGGGAGGGTTTGCGCCGGAGAAGGGCAAGTCGTACGAAATGGGTATCAAGTGGGAAGCACTGGATCAGCGGTTGAGTGTCGATGCGGCGATCTATCAGATCGAGAAGCGTAACGTGCTGACCACCGACCCCGTCGATTCCACCTTCAGCGTTGCTGCCGGTGAAGTGCGAAGCCGTGGTTTCGATATCAACGTTGCCGGCAACCTCACTCCCGAATGGCGCGTGATTGGCGGCTACGCCTATGTCGATGCCGAAGTGACGAAAGACAACGTACTGCGCTCTGGCACGCGGCTGCTGAACATCCCGAAAAACAGCTTCAGCCTGCTGAATATGTACGAATTCCAGGACGGCACCCTCAAGGGATTGGGCTTGGGCACCGGATTCAAGTACGTCGACGAGCGCGCCGGACAAACCGCCAACACTGCGTTTTCGATGGGCAGCTACACCGTTGTCGACTTGCTTGGCTTCTACAAGATCAATGACAAGGTGCGGCTCAATCTTGACGTGAAAAACCTGTTTGATCGCGATTATGAAGAAGGCGCGTTCGGCAATGTTTACGCTTATCCGGGTGCGCCACGAACCGTGCAAGTCGGTATTTCCTACACGTTGTAGTGCGTTCTGCTGGTGCACACTGAGCAAGCGCGATAACGCTGGAAGTGAGGCGATGTGCGTCAGCAGTAGAGTCTGTGGATCCTGCAAAGGCGACAGTTGCAGATTTGAGCTACAGACAGGTCAGCCGTCAGCTTATCTCAGGTCGCTCGTGCCTGGTGCTGGACCGTGGGCGGATCGTGGAGCAGGGCGAGGTGTGGCAGATTTTTGGTGACCCGCAACACGAGGTGTCACCGGCCGTGGCGACCGATCTGCTGGGCATCGCCCAAGGCACTGGGTGGGCAGGTCAGCTTGCTGCATGGCGGTATCGAGCGTATCCAGAGCCGCGCCCAGGGACGTCGATTTCTGGGCGTAGCGACGAGCCAGGGGCCAGGCGCGTTGCTGGCCCGTGCTTCGTCGCTGGCCGATCAGGTGCCGGGGTATCTGGCACCCGCGTTATGTCGACTTACTTCGATCCTCCACCGATCTGCCAGACGTAGGGCGGTTCGGTGCCGTTGATTTCCCAGTCGCCGATGATGCGTTCCTTGTAGATCAGCGGGTTGTGCGAGGCCGCGGTGCGAGCGTTGCGCCAGTGACGATCGAGGGCTTTGCCGGTGCTGGTGGCCGAGGCGCTGAGGGCGTTGAACAGGTCGCTGGTGGCGCGTAGCACCAGGTCGGCGATCACCACTTGGGCCTGGGCGGATTCCAGTTCGGCGGCGATGTTGGCATCGCGTTCGGCTTCGTCGTTATGGGCGAAGCGGCTTTCGTAGGCCACCTGCAAGGCAGCCGCGGCGCGCAGGGTGGTGGCGTGTGCGGCATAGACCTGCGCTGAAGCCTTGCCCACCACTTGCTGCACCTGGACATCCTGGCTGACGTGGCTGGCGTTGCCGGTGCTGAAGATGCGCGTGCGCTTGCGTACTTCTTCCGTGATGTCGCGCACCGCGGCACGGCCGGCACCGGTCTGGACCGCCAACAGCACCAGTTGATAGAAGGCCGTCTGGTATTTGAAGCGGGTGGTGAAGTCCAGCAGGTTTTCGGGCTCCACCACGGCGTTCTCGAATACCGAGGTGCCGCTGCCGGTGGTGCGCTGACCAAAGCCATCCCAGTCGTCGCTCTGCACAATACCCGGTTGCTGCACGCGAACGGCGGCAATCACATCGGCGCCGTTGTCATCGCGCTGGGCATAGAGGTCGATCCAGTCGGCGAAGATACTGCCGGTGCTGTAGTACTTGGTGCCGTTGACCACCCATTGTTCACCCAGACGCGAGACACGGGTGCCAACCTGGCCGATCTTGATGCTGCCGACTTCGGTCCAGGCGTTGCCCACCAGATCGCCGTCGACAAAACGCTTGAACCAGGTGTCCTGGGGCGCATCGGCATGGGCGTTGAGGCGGTCTTCGACAAAGGCAAAGTGACCGCGCAACGCCTGCGGCAGATTGGAATCGGCTTCGGCCAGTTCGATCAGCAACTCAAACAACTGGGGCAGGGAAGCGCCGTCGCCACCGTACTGCACCGGCACGCGCACGGCGCCAAAGCCGGCTTCCTTCAGCCACTTCACTTGTTCAAAGGGCAGGCTGCGAGTTTGCTCGCGCTCCAGTGCGCCGGCGGCGATGCGTGCAAAGATCGGCCGGAAGCGCTCGGCCAGGGCCTGGTAGTCGGTACCGCTGGAGAGGGGGTGTGGCAGGTGCTGTTGCTGGACAGTCATGGTGTAGCTCCTTATGGAAGGCAAGAGAAGCAACAGTGCAGTCGATCTGTTGCGTACTACTGCCAGTGCACAGGTCGTGCCTGGCACTGCAAAAGCCGTTTAATCGGGCGCGCAGGGCTGTTCGCCAGGGTGGTTGCTGTCGTCTGCCGGGCAACTTGCTGAAGCGCTGACTGCCCGGCAACAGCGGCCTGGGCGCGCTGCACGGCATGGGCAGAGAGGCAGCTGTTGTGAGCGCAACAGTTGATCAACAGCCTGCCCGGTGGACGACACTGCGGCGTTTTGCGAAAAACCGTATAACTTATTGATTTTTATTGAATTATAGAGATGGCACGGTTGCTGCTCTAGTCCTTGTGCAGGTGCCGCGGTGGCCTCTGCCACCATGAGGACGGGCAATGAGCAACACACTGAAAGTGGTCGCGGTATCCGGGAGCGTGCAGCGGCCTACGCGCACCCTGGTGCTGCTCAAGGCTCTGGTCGCCGGTCTTGCGCAACAGCTGCCGATCGCGCTGCACCTGATCGAGTTGTCCGAGGTCGGCCCGCAGTTTGCCGGGGTGCTGTGCCGTGAAGACTTGCCCGCTGCGGTAGAGGCCGATCTGCAGGCCATTGAAACGGCCGACCTGCTGATTGCTGCCAGCCCGGTGTACCGCGCCTCGTACACCGGACTGTTCAAGCACCTGTTCGATTTCGTCCATCACCAGGCGTTGAACAACGTGCCGGTGTTACTGGCCGCCACCGGTGGCTCGGACCGCCACGCCCTGATCATCGATCACCAGTTGCGCCCGCTGTTTGGTTTCTTCCAGGCCCTGAGCTTGCCCATCGGTGTGTATGCCGCCGAAGCCGATTTCACCGACTACCAGATCACCAGCCCCCAGTTGCTCGAACGCATCGAGCGCGCTGTCGAGTCGGCGGTCCTGAGCCTCAATCCGAAAGTTCACCGGGATGCCAGCGCTGCCTGACGTCCCGGGTCAACCCTCATTTCAACGAGTCAATGGAGTACGTACAATGAGCCAGGACAACATCAAGTTTGCCTATTGGGTTCCCAACGTCAGCGGTGGCCTTGTGGTCAGCAAGATCGAACAGCGCACCAGCTGGGACATCGATTACAACCGCAAGCTGGCGCAAATCGCCGAAAAGGCCGGCTTCGAATACGCCTTGTCACAGATCCGCTTTACCGCCGGTTATGGCGCCGAAAACCAGCACGAGTCGGTGACCATAAGCCACGCGCTGTTGGCCGCCACCGAGAAGCTCAAGGTGATCGCCGCCATCCTGCCTGGGCCCTGGAGTCCGGTGCTGGCGGCCAAACAGCTGGCCACCATCGACCAATTCACCAACGGTCGGGTCGCGGTGAATATCGTGTCGGGTTGGTTCAAGGGCGAGTTCCGGGCCATTGGCGAGCCGTGGCTGGACCACGATGAGCGCTATCGTCGCTCGGAAGAATTCATCCAGGCGCTCAAGGGCATTTGGACCCAGGACAACTTCAGTTTTCATGGCGATTTCTACCGCTTCCATGACTACACCCTCAAACCCAAGCCACTGCAGCAACCGCACCCGGAAATCTTCCAGGGTGGCAGCTCGCGCGCGGCGCGGGACATGGCTTCGCGGGTTTCCGATTGGTACTTCACCAACGGCAACAGCGTCGAAGGCATCAAGGCCCAGGTCGACGACATTCGGGCCAAGGCCGCGATCAATGGCCACTCAGTGAAAGTTGGGGTGAACGCCTTTGTCATTGCCCGCAAAACCGAGGCTGAAGCCCGAGCGGTATTGCAGGAAATTATCGCCAAGGCCGATCCGGAGGCCGTCAATGGTTTCGGCAGCGAGGCGAAGAACGCCGGCGCCTCCAGCCCTGAAGGCGAAGGCAACTGGGCCAAGTCCACCTTCGAAGACCTGGTGCAGTACAACGATGGCTTCAAGACCAACCTGATCGGTACGCCGCAGCAGATTGCCGAACGCATCGTCGCCCTCAAGGCGGTGGGCGTGGACCTGGTGCTCACTGGCTTCCTGCACTTTCATGAAGAAGTGGAGTACTTCGGCCGCAAGGTGTTGCCGTTGGTGCGTGAGCTGGAGCGCGAGGCGGTCGCGGCCAAGGCTGCGGCGCTCGCCTAAAGGAGGGGAAAGGTCATGGCGACATTCACTGATAACACGCAATCCGACACCTTGCCGCAGTGGCTGCAACAGCAGGCACGTCAGCAAGGGACGGGCATTGCCCTGCGACATAAGCGCCTGGGGGTGTGGCAGGTGCGAACCTGGCGCCAACTGGCCGCTGAGGTTGAACACCTGGCAATGGCCTTGCAGGTGCGTGGTTTTGTGCCTGGCGCGAACTTGGTGATTGTCAGCCGCCCGCGGCCGGAGGCGTTGATCGCTGTACTGGCGGCACAGTGGTTGGGCGGGGTGGCCGCGCTGTTGGATCCGCTGGAGGCTGCGGCTGCACAGGTGCCGCTGTTGCGTGAGCTTCATAGTGAATGGGTGTTCGCCGAAGGCCATGAGGAGATTCAGCGCCTGCGCGCCGCCGGACTGGCGCCCAGGCTGCTGATTTACGCCGACGGCCGCGGCATGGCTGAGGTGAGTCAGGCCGGTGACACCCTGGCGTTCGCACAACTGCTGCTGGGCAGCGATCACCGGCTGGAACCCCAGGCCCGAGCCGAGCGCACAGCTTTTACCTTCTACCGTTTGGGTGCGGGGCAGCGCATCGAGCAGCAGCGCATTAGCCACGCCGAGTTGCTAAAGGAAGGCTGGCGCCTGGTGCACAGCGAGCAGCTGGGGCGGCAGGAAGAAGCCCTGGCGGCGCGAGCGTTTGCCGCGGGTAGTCAAGCGCGTTACTTGCTGGCGCCTTGGTTGATTGCCGGCTTTCGACTGAATTTTCCGGAGAACCTGGCGACTCGCGACCAGGACCGTCGCGAGTTGGGCCCGACGCTGGTGGCCGGCACCCGGGAAACCTACGAGCGCCTGCATGCCCAGGTCCTGGCCCGCTTGCCGGAGCCAGGCAGCTGGCGTCGGCGTCTGGTGGACTGGGCGCTGGTGGCGCACCCCGGTGCGCTGCAACGGCATCTGGGGTACTGGCTGATCCGCCGGCCGTTGCGCGACATCCTCGGCTTTTCCCGCACCCGCGCGCCGTTGGTGGTGGGCGAGGCGCTGGCGCCACACACCCAGGCGTTTTTCCAGGCCTTGGCGATTGAAGTACGCACCTGGCCTGACCCGGCACAGTGGCACCGGCCTGCGCGCTGGCCAGCCCCGTTGGTCAACGGCTGGATCGAAGACAGCACGCAACCGGCCTGACAAGGACATGACTCATGGCACAGACACAGGCGACAAAGGTTGAACATCTGCTGGAGCTGGAAAATATTGGCTTGTCGTTCAAGGGCGTCAAGGCGGTGACCGACATCAGCTTTGCCGTGGCCGCCGGCGAGATTTGCGCCTTGATCGGCCCCAATGGCGCGGGTAAAAGCTCACTGCTGAATGTGATCAACGGCGTGTACCAGGCCCAGCAGGGGCGCATCCGCTTTGCCGGAGAAGGGCGCCGGCGCATGAGCCCGCATGATGCGGCGGTGCGCGGCATTGCCCGCACCTTTCAGAACATCGCCTTGTTCAAAGGCATGAGTGTGCTCGACAACGTGCTCACCGGACGCACCCTCAAGCGTCGCAGCAGCTGGATCGAGCAGGCTCTGCGCATCGGCCGCGCCGCTGGCGAGGACGACCGCCAACGTGAGGCCGCCGAGCGGATAATCGACTTTCTGCACATCCAGCCCTGGCGCGACACCCTTGTCGGCAAGCTGCCCTATGGCTTGCAGAAACGGGTGGAACTCGCCCGTGCCCTGGCCGCCGAACCGCGTTTGCTGTTGCTGGACGAACCGATGGCCGGGATGAACGCCGAAGAGAAGCAGCAGATGAGCCGCTTCATCGTCGACATCAACCGTGAGTTGGGCACTACGGTGGTGTTGATCGAGCACGACATCGGCGTGGTCATGGGCATTTGCGATCACGTGGTGGTGCTCGACTACGGCCGCAAGATCGGCGACGGCCCACCCGAAGAAGTGCGACAAAACCCCGAGGTGATCGCCGCCTACCTCGGCACGCGCCACTAACCCCTGGGTCGATATCGCCGCCAGCCGCCTGGTGGCCAGGAACCCTTTGCCCGCAAAACAGGAAGGCTCATGGAATTTTTCTTAGAGGTGTTGATCGGTGGGCTGCTGGCCGGGGTGATGTACGCCCTGGTGGCCATCGGTTTTGTCCTGATCTACAAGGCCTCCGGCGTCTTCAACTTCGCCCAGGGGGCGATGGTGCTGTTTTCGGCGCTGACCTTTGTCAGCCTCTTGGAGCGCGGGGTGCCGTTCTGGCTGGCGTTTGTCATTAGCCTGGCGGCGATGGTGCTGCTGGCGTTGGCGGTGGAGCGGGTGGTATTGCGTCCGCTGGTCAACCGCTCGCCAATCACCTTGTTCATGGCCACCCTCGGCTTGTCCTACGTGATCGAAGGGGGCGCCCAGGCGCTGTGGGGCGCCCAGGTGCATGGCCTGGAACTGGGCATCAGTGACGAGCCACTGGAACTGGGCGGCATGCTGTTGTCGCAGTTCGACATTTTTGCCGCCGTGACCGCTGCGCTGCTGGTGTTGGCGCTGTCGCTGCTGTTCAAC
The DNA here is from genome assembly GCF_056400265.1 of Pseudomonas sp. 01L34. Taxonomy (NCBI): domain Bacteria; kingdom Pseudomonadati; phylum Pseudomonadota; class Gammaproteobacteria; order Pseudomonadales; family Pseudomonadaceae; genus Pseudomonas; species Pseudomonas sp. 01L34. The sequence goes on along the minus strand of NZ_JBFTSX010000001.1, from coordinate 850,697 downwards.
AAGACCCGTATCGGTTTGTCGTTGCGTGCCGTGGCCGATGACCCGCTGGCGGCGTTGGCCATGGGCATCCGCCTCCAACGGGTGTGGGTGCTGGTGTGGGCGGTGGCCGGGTTTGTCGGTCTGGTGGCCGGCCTGCTCTGGGGCGCGCGGCTGGGGGTGCAGTTTTCGCTGTCGCTGGTGGTACTCAAGGCATTGCCGGTGCTGATCATCGGCGGTTTTACCTCGATCAGTGGGGCGATTGTCGGCGGCTTGATCGTCGGCGCCTCGGAGAAGCTGGCCGAGGTGTACCTGGGCCCCGTCATCGGCGGCGGTATCGAGAACTGGTTTCCCTATGTGCTGGCGTTGCTGTTCCTGCTGGTGCGGCCGGCCGGGCTATTTGGTGACCGCGCGATCGAGCGGGTTTAAGGAGAGGCGTGATGTTTTATCAGGAAGCTGGTCAGTTCAGTACTCGCTATGCCCAGGACCGCCGGGTGTTTCGCCTGCGGCAGGACCGTTACGGCTTGGTTGCCTTGCTGCTGTTGGCCTTTGTAGGTGTGCCGTATCTGGGTAACGACTATTGGTTCAGCGCCATTCTGATTCCGTTTCTGGTGCTATCACTGGCCGGGCTGGGGCTGAACCTGCTGACCGGCTATGCCGGGCAGTTGTCGCTGGGCTCGGCGGCCTTCATGGCTGTGGGCGCCTTTGCCACTTACAACGTTGAACTGCGGGTGCCGGGCTCGCCGTTATTGCTCAGCATGGCCCTGGGCGGGGGAGTGGCAGCGCTGGTGGCGGTGCTGTTCGGCCTGCCGAGCCTGCGGATCAAGGGCTTCTATCTGCTGGTGTCGACCCTGGCGGCACAGTTCTTTGTGACCTGGGCGCTGACCCGCTTGAGCTGGTTCTCCAATAACAGCGCCTCGGGGGTGATCAGTGCACCGCGCCTGGAGATACTCGGGGTGGATTTGAACTCACCGGTGGGCCGTTACCTGCTGACGTTGGGGGTGGTGGTGGCGTTGTTCTGGCTGGGCAAGAACCTGGTGCGCAGTGAACTGGGACGCAACTGGATGGCCGTGCGTGACATGGACACGGCCGCTGCAGTGATGGGCATTGCGTTGCTCAAGACCAAGCTGCTGGCGTTTGCCATCAGCGGCTTCTTTCTCGGGGTGGCCGGAGCGCTGTGGGCCTTCACTTACCTGGGCACCGTGGAGCCCCACGGTTTCGATCTGAATCGGTCCTTCCAGATCCTGTTCATCATCATTATCGGTGGCCTGGGCAGCATCCTCGGCAACTTCCTGGGCGCGGCGTTCATTGTGCTGTTTCCGGTGCTGCTGTCGAACCTGGTGGCCTTGTTGCCGGCCGGGCTGATCGATGCCGGGCAGATAGAAAACCTGCAGAAGATGGCATTTGGCGCCCTGATCATTGTGTTCCTGGTCAAGGAGCCGGAGGGCCTGGCGCGCCTCTGGCAGAAGTTCCGCGAGCGCGCTCGGTTGTGGCCCCTGCGCTACTGAGCAAACCGGCGCAGGCATGGACTGCGCTTCGATCCTCCTGCGGCAAACGTGCGATTGAATCATTGATAAGGAAAATACCGATGTTGAAACGATCTCTACTCAGTAGCCTCGCCCTGGCCGTCAGCCTGAGCGTTGCCACATTGACTGCGCAGGCGGATAACGAACAGTACTTCCCGCTGCAGAGCTATCGGGTCGGTCCTTATGCCGCCGGTGGTACCGGGTTTTTTGGTGGTTTTATCGACTACCTCAAGTACGTCAATGCCAATGGCGGGGTCAACGGCGTCAAGCTGACCTGGAGCGAGTGCGAAACCGAATACGTGGTCGAGAAGGGCGTGGAGTGCTACGAGCGTCTGAAAAAAGGCCTCAATGGTGCGCCGGCTGCCGCCACTAACCCGCTGTCGGTGGGCATCGCCTATGCCACCCTGGAGCGCTCGACCGCGGACAAACTGCCTTTGATCACCATCAACCACGGCCGCACTGACTCCACTGACGGCAGCGTTTTCCCCTATGTCTTCCCGTTGCAGCTGAACCCGTACTCCGAAGTCTCGGCGATCATCAACTACATCGGCCAGCAGGCCGGGGGGCTGGACCAGCTCAAGGGCAAGAAGATAGTCACCCTGTATCATGGCTCGCCCTACGGCAAGGAAACCAATGAGGTGTTGCAGACCCTGGCCGACAAGTACGGGTTCAAGCTGACCCTGCTGGAAGTGCCCCATCCGGGTAACGAACAGCAGTCGCAATGGCTCAACATTCGCCGGGAAAAACCCGACTGGGTGATTCTGCGAGGCTGGGGCGTGATGAACCCGGTGGCGTTGAAAACCGCGCAGAAAGTCGGCTTCCCGGCGGATCACATCATCGGCAACATCTGGAGTAACTCCGAGGACGATGCCGCACCGGCCGGTGCCGCCGCCAAAGGCTTTATCGCGATCACCACGCACCCCACGGGCACCGATTTCCCGGTCCTGCAAGGCATCCAGCAGCAGGTGGTGGCCAGGGGCAATGGTGACCTGGCCGATCCGAAACGCTTCGGCACCGTGTATTACAACCTCGGTGTGGTGAACGGCATTCTCAATGTCGAAGCGGTGCGCATTGCCCAGGAGAAATTCGGCAAGCAACCGCTCACCGGCGAGCAGGTGCGCTGGGGCTTCGAGCACCTCAAACTGGACGATGCCCGCCTCAAGGAGCTGGGTGCACTGGGCTTGGTGCAACCATTGCAGCTGTCGTGCTCGGACCATGAAGGGGGCGGTGCCGTGCGCTTCCAGCAGTGGGATGGCAGCCAGTGGAAACTGATCAGTGACTGGGTGCAGGCCGACCGTGCCTTGCTCAGGCCGATCATCGAAGCCTCGTCGCACCAGTACGCCAAGGAAAAAGGCATCACACCGCGCGATTGCAGCCAGGACAGCTGAGATGTGAATCGGGTCGGGGAGGCGTCCCCAATGCTTTTCCGTTAAGGCAATGTCTGCTCAATACACATCCCGTGGCGAGGGAGCAAGTCACTCGCCACAAGTCACTTGTTTCAAGCTTTTATTAATTGAACAGCATGGGGATAGGCGTATGAACCAAGTACCGATCTTGCGGATCGACGCGATTGAAGTCCTGTACGAACAGGCCATCCTCGCGGTGTGCGGGGTATCGCTGGCGGTACCGCAAGGGCAGATCGTGGTGTTGCTGGGGGCCAACGGTGCCGGCAAGAGCACCACCTTGAAGGCCGCCTCCAATCTGGTGCGCGCCGAGCGGGGCGAGGTAGTGCAGGGGCGGATCCTCTATCGAGGCGAGGATGTCACCCGTAGCACGCCCCATAGCCTGGTGGCCAGCGGCCTGGTGCAGGTACTGGAAGGCCGGCATTGCTTTGCCCAACTGACAGTGGAAGAAAACTTGCTGACGGGTGCCTTTGCGCGTCAGGTGTCCCGCGGGCAACTGAAGGCCGATCTTGAGCGTATCTACAGCCAGTTTCCGCGCCTCAAGCTGCGGCGCAAAAGCCTGGCCGGCTACACCTCCGGCGGTGAACAGCAGATGGTTGCGCTCGGGCGGGCGCTGATGGCCCGGCCGCAGCTGGTATTGCTGGACGAACCTTCGATGGGCCTGGCACCGCAGATCGTCGAGGAGATCTTCGAGATCATCCAGCAGCTCAATCAGCGCGACGGCGTGAGCTTCCTGATTGCCGAGCAGAACATCAACCTGGCCCTGCGTTACGCCCAGTACGGCTACGTGCTGGAAAGCGGCCGGGTTGTCAGCGAAGGCACGACCGGGCAGTTGGCCGAGCGCAGTGATATTCAGGACTTCTATCTGGGGGGCGGGACAGCGGGTAAAGGAGCTGCTGCTTGACCGCCACCAGTCAGATCGACAGGTTGACCACTTTGACCGTCTGGGCGTCCTGTACCGGGCGGCGTTTGTTCACCACCAGTTCACCGACCTTGATCAACATCGCGCGGGTGATGTTGCGACTCAGCCCCAGCAAGCTGGCGGTGTGCACCTGGTTGTAGTGGCAGAAGCGATAGGCCGCGCGCAACAGCGCTTCCTCGACCCGCTCGTGGAGGGCGCCGCTTTCTTCCTCGAACAGCTTCTTGAAGGCTTGCTGCAACAGGGCGTCGGCACTGTCGTCCTGGACGGTATTGCTGGCGTCCAGGCGTTCGATACGCAGGTTGGACAGGTGCAAGTCCTGGACGCGGATCAGATTGTTACGGCAGATCAGTAAGGTGTGGTGAATGACGTTTTCCAGCTCGCGAATATTGCCCGGCCATGAGTAATTCACCAGCTTCTGTTCGGCTTCGGTATCCAGCACCACTTCGCCATAGCCCAGCCGACGACTGTACTCGGCGATGAAGTGGCGGATCAGCGGCAGGATGTCGCCCGGTCGCTCGCGCAGCGGGCTGAGTTCCAGGCTGACCACGTTTAGCCGGTAATAGAGGTCTTCGCGAAAGTGCCCGGCGTTGATGGCTTTTTCCAGCTGCACGTTGGTCGCAGCCAGCACCCGTACATCGATTGGGATGCTTTTGCGTGAACCCAGGCGAACCACTTCACGCTCCTGCAGCACCCGCAGCAACTTGACCTGGATTGGCATCGGCAAGTCGCCGATTTCGTCGAGGAACAGCGTGCCGCCGTTGGCTTCCTCGAACCAGCCGGCTTTGGCGCTCAGGGCGCCGGTGAAGGCGCCTTTTTCGTGGCCGAACAGTTCGGCCTCCACCAAACTTTCGGAAAACGCGCCGCAGTTGACCGCGATAAACGGTTTGTTGCGACGAGCGCTGAGGTTGTGCAGGTGACGGGCCACCAGCTCCTTGCCGGTCCCGGTTTCGCCGATGATCAACACGCTGGCATCACTGGGCGCAACCTGTTGCAGGTGCGCCAGCAGCGCCTGTGATTTCGGGTCTTCGAAGACTTGCGCGGTGGCGCGTATCGAGGTGGCCAAGGCTGGTGAGGGCGGCAGCGTGAGTAGTTGCATGGTCGGGCCTATGAGTAAAAGGACGGAGTGGGCAGCGCCGTGTTGAGCGCCCAGTCACCCAGTTCATGGAGCTTGTAGTCCACGGGGTCGTGCAGGGTCTGGGTGCGCAGGTTGCGCCAGTGACGATCAAGGCGCAGCGCGGCATGGGTGGCGCGGGCGCCGGTCACTTCAAACAGGCTGCTGGTCAGGTCCAGGCCGGTGCGGGTGGCGGCGACCTTGGCGGTGGCAATGGCCAGGGCCAGTTGGCCACGTTCCTCGGCGGCGAGTTGGTGCTCCTTGCTCCAGGCTTGGTCGAGCAGGGCGTTGGCTCGTTCAGTGAGCAGGCGCACGCTTTCCAGCCCGACCCAGAATTCGCCGTAATGGCGCAGGACATAGGGGTCCTGATTGGCCTGGCTGACGTTGGCCTTGAACCAGGGGCGCGTTTCCTTGAGGGTGTAATCGCGGGCCTCTTCGAACGCGCCCTCGGCAATGCCGAGGAAGATATTGACGAAGGTCAGTTGGGCGATCAGCGGGCGCAGGCAGGCAAAGGGCGTGCTCAGCGGGCCGGGATCGAGCAGCAGCTCATTCTCTTCCACGCGCACCCGTTCGAAGGTGGCGCTGCCGCTGTCGGTCTGCCGTTGGCCGATGTTGTCCCAGTCGCCGTGCAAGGTGATGCCGGTGCGGTGGCTGGGAATGGCGGCGATCAACAGCTTGCCGCTGGTGGATTCATCCAGCGCCGAGGCAATCAGCATTTCCGAATCGGCGGAGCCGGAGCAGAAACTCTTGCGCCCGGAAAACTCGCGATAGCCGGCAAACTTTTTCGACAGGGTGCGGGTGTCCAGCGGGTTAAGGGCATTACCCCAGAACCAGTTGTTGCGCGCGGTCTGTTCGAACCAGGGCTGCCACTGTTCGGGCCGGGAAAACAGCCGCACCGTGGCCAGCATCAAGTGCTGGAAGCCGAACACGTGGGCGATCGAGCTGTCGATCCTGGCGAATTCGCGCACCACTTCCAGGGTGTCGCTCCAGCTGGCGCCAAGGCCACCGTACTGCTGGTCAATTTTCATCGCCAGCAGACCGCTACGGCGCAACTCGTCGCGCTCGGCTTTCGGCGTGCCGCCCAGATGGTCGCGTTCGGCGGCGGTTCGGGAAAACTCGGCGGCGAGCGTCCGAGCGATCTGCAGCGGGGTTTCAAGTTTGGATGTATGGATAGCGGTCACAGGCTGTTCCTCAGGCTGTTTTCCGCAGGTCGGCGGCATTGGCGGTGAACAGCGGTGCGGCCCGTTCGACTGCCAGGCGGATGCGTGTTTTCAGCGCTTCGCTGCTGATCTGGTAATTCGTGAAATCGGCCTCCGAGGCATACACGCCCAGGGGTAGGGTCACCGACTGGAAGAAGCTGAACAGCGGGCGCAACTGGTGATCGATTACCAGCGCATGCCGGTCGCTGCCACCGGTGGCGGCCAGCAACACCGGGGTATCGATCAATGCGTCCTGGCCAATCAGGTCGAACAGGTGCTTGAACTGGCCCGGGTAGGCACCACGGTAGACCGGTGCAGCCACCACCAGCAGGTCCGCCGACTCAATCGCATTCAACTCGTACTCAACAGTTTTCGGCAGCTCCCGACGGGATATGGCGCTGCCCAGCGGGCGGACAATGTCACCCAGCTCGATGATGCGGCTTTCGATTGGCAGGTACTGGCTCAGCTCAGCAACGATGGCTTGGACCAGTACCAGGGTGCGTGACGGACGATAGGTTCCACCGGAAACGGCGACGACTTTAAGTGGAGTGCTCATGGGGTCTGTTCCTGTTCGAGTTGCGGGATGTGCAGCCATCAGAGCAAGAGTTGTTCCATGGTTAAAATAACTATAAAAAACAATAAGTTAGTCTATTGCTTGGTCTCGGCTGCTGTTGTCTGGGCAGCTAACTGTTGAGCGACTGTTGCGTGAGCAGCAATGGCGCTGCTGTTTGTCGGGCAACACTGTGGCATCCATGAATTGAATGTAAGTGATCTAAAAAACATCTAATAAATACTTTTTGGTTATTAGCTTAAGGCTTTGTCGGGCTGTCAGTGCCAGGGGAGCAGCTTTTGGCAGGCTTTAGCCGGCCGAAATCAGTGGGTAATGTCTCTCGGATCGGCCAAGTGTTGCTCAGACAATAGCGGTTCAACATCACTGTTGGGTGGGCAACAGTGGGTGGACCAAAGCGCATGGCATTCACCTTCCACCGTCGCCGCTCAGGTGGTTGTGCACGCTGCCTGCAGCCCGCAACGCAGGGTTTCAGGGCTTCTGGTATGGCTCTTGCTCAGGCACCTGACTCTCCAGCAACAGTGCTGATCAGGGCGCCACAGAGTGCTCGCTTCCTATATCTGCCGGCCGATGTGCCGTGCGCCTTGTGATCCAGCCCTGTATCACTCCCTGAGGCCCGTACCATGAATTTGGATATTTTCTGGTTTCTCCCCACCTCCGGTGACACCCGCTACCTGGGTAAGTCCGAGTCCGGCCGCCCGGCCACCAACCAGTACATGCGGCAGATTGCTGTGGCTGCGGAAAGCCTTGGCTACGACGGCCTGTTGATTCCCACCGGCAGCAGTTGTCTTGATCCCTGGGTCACCGCTGCCAGCCTGGTACCAGTGACCAGCCGGATTAAATTGTTGGTGGCCTTGCGCACGTCAATCAGCAGCCCGACCGTAACGGCACGTCAGGCTGCCAGCCTCGACCAGGCCCTGGGTGGGCGCCTGCTGCTCAACGTGGTCCCCGGTGGCGATGCGGCCGAGCTGGCCGCCGAGGGCGTGTACCTCAAGCACGATGAGCGCTATGAGGCCGCCGATGAGTTCCTCACCGTCTGGCGTCGGGTATTGCAGGGTGAAACGGTCGACTTCGAGGGCAAGCACATCCATGTGAAGCGGGCGCAGAATTTCTTCCCGCCGGTGCAGAAGCCCTATCCGCCGCTGTACTTCGGTGGCTCTTCGCCGGCTGCCCACGAGCTGGCCGCCAAACACGTGGACACCTACCTGACCTGGGGCGAGCCACCGGCCGCGGTGGCCGAGAAGATCGGCGATGTACGTGCCCGCGCCGCGAAGCACGGCCGCACAGTGCGTTTTGGCGTACGTCTGCACGTGATCGTGCGTGAAACCAACGAGCAAGCCTGGGCCGCTGCCAACGAACTGATCCAGTACCTGGACGACGAGACCATCGCCCAGGCCCAGGCCAACTACGCGACCATGGACTCCGAAGGCCAGCGCCGCATGGCTGCGCTGCACGGTGGCTGTCGCGATCAGCTGGAAGTCAGTCCCAACCTGTGGGCCGGTGTCGGCCTGGTGCGCGGCGGTGCCGGTACTGCCTTGGTCGGTGACCCGCAGACCGTCGCCGCCCGGCTGCAGGAATACGTCGACCTCGGCGTCGACAGCTTCGTGCTCTCAGGTTATCCGCACCTGGAAGAGGCCTACCGCTTCGCCGAACTGGTGTTCCCGTCGTTGCCCGGTAAACAGGCGGTGACCGTCAATGAGGTGCTCACGGGCGGAGCCTTCGATGTGCGAGCCAAGACCAAACAAGAGGAAACCGCGGTATGAAAGTGATCGACATGCGCTGCCGGCCGGCCTATCTGCACGATTTCTTTGGCGCCAACCCGGGCTCGGCGGGCTACGCCACCGCGCGCTGGCTGAATCGCCGCGTCGGAGCTCGCGGCAGCGACGAGCATTTTGCCCGCTCGCTGACGCCAGAGGGTTTTATTGCCGAAGTCCGAGAAGCCGGTTTGAGCCAGGCGGTGGTGGTGGGGCGACACACCCCTGGGCAACACCTGCCGAATGATTTCATCCACGAAATCACCCATCCCCATCAGGAGCTGCTGGGTATCGCCGGGGTTGACCCGACGCTTCAGGGTATCGATGGCGCTATTGCCGAAATCGACCGGGTGATTGATCAACTCGGTCTGGTCGGTATCGGCCTGGAGCCGGGTTTCGCCGTGCCGGCACGGCATCCGGATGACCCGCTGTACTTTCCCCTCTACGAACACTTGTCGCGCCGTGGCATTGCGCTGTTCCTGATGAGCGGACCGACCACGCCGGATCCGGCCTTCAACGACCCTGGCCGCCTGGCAGCGGTGGCACGAGCGTTTCCCGAACTGAAAATAGTCTGTTACCACGGCTACTGGCCGAACGTGGCGCAACTGCTGGGCGTAGCTTTTCGCTATGAAAACATCTTCGCCGTGCCAGACATGTACCTGTTCCTGCCGGGCAGCGAGGCCTTTGTCGCAGCAGCCAATGGCTTTCTGGGCGACCAACTGTTGTTTGGCTCGTCCTACCCGTTCCGGCCGATCCGCCAGTCGATCGAGGATTTTCAGGCGCTGGGGTTCAAGGATCAGGTGCTGGATAAGTTGCTTTATGGGAATGCGGCGCGGTTGTTAGGGTTGAGGAGGTAGCCTTGAATCGACGCCTGCCGTTTCGACGGACGCCCAATCGGGCTATAGAAGTCGGCGAGGTAATGGCGCGGGTCGCCCAGCAGCGCGTTGACGCCGACGGCACGCTCGTTCAGTTCGGCGACTTCCAGGCTCAGTGCGCGCACCTCGTCTTTCTGCATCCGACGCTCTTGCAGCAATTGCTCGACGCTGGTCAGGATGCGTCGCAACAACGGGTTGTTCGACGACAACGGCGTGCTCGCCTGGTCAGGCTGGTCCAGTCTGTCGGCGAGCGGAGCCAATACCCAGTGGGTTGTCCGGCTGAAAAAAACATGGAGCACCTCTACCTGAGTGAAGTGATGTCAGCCGCCAGGGGCTGCGGTGGACGTACCGACAACGACTGCGAATCAAACACTGTCGCCCCCGGCAGGGCTTGCCAGGCCAGTGGGCCGGCGGCGATTTCCCGGGTACTGAGCAGGCAGTGGTCAAGCTCGCGCTGTAAAACCTCGGTGTCGAGGCCCTGGCCGATGAGCACCAATTCCTGGCGACAATCACCGACCACGTTGTCCCACTTGGCCATGATGCTCTGGAGCCGGTATTCATCCCGTGGCCATTGCGACGGATCGATAAAGTTCCACCAGTGGCCGACATAGTCCCACTGGAACTGCCCGCCGCTCTGCACCAGCATGCCGGTTTCCAGGTGCCGGCTGGCGAGCCAGAAATAGCCTTTGCTGCGCAACAGCCGTCCGTTGCGCCAGGGGCGCTGGAGAAAGTCGAGCAAGCGCTGTGGGTGAAAGGGTGTCCGCTCACGGTAGACCCAGGATGTCACACCGTAGGTGTCCGCTTCGGAGGCTGGCGCGTCGGTCGCCTCCATTTTCCTCATCCAGCCCGGCGACGCGGCAAGGCTGGGTAAATCAAACAGATGGGTGCCGAGGATGCTCGACAGCGCGACTTGACCGTGGGTCATCGGCAGGATCCGCGCGCCGGGGTTCAGGCCGGCGAGAATGGCGTGCAGTGCCTGGTAACCGGCGTCATCGATCAGGTCCAGTTTGTTGACGAGAATAATGTTGGCGTACTCCACCTGCTCGATCAGAAGGTCGGCCAGATGGCGCTCCGGCGCGTCTTCCATGGCATCCGCACGGGCCACGGTATCCGGCGACTCGAGCAGCGCCTGAAACTGGCTGCCATCGACCACCGTCACCAAGGTGTCCAGGCGTGCCAGTTCGCTGAGGCTGAAGCCTTCGGTGTCAAGGAAGGCGAATGTCTCCGCCACCGGCATCGGCTCGGAGATCCCGGTGGATTCAATGAGCAGGTAGTCGAAACGCTGCTGACGTGCCAGATCACTGATCTGCTCCAGCAAATCGGCGCGCAGTGTGCAGCAAATACAGCCGTTGCTCATCTCGATTAACTCATCGCGACCACGGTGCAGCGACACGTCGCGCTGCACCGCTTCGGCATCGATGTTGACTTCGCTCATATCGTTGACGATGACCGCGACTCTCAGGCCTTCGCGATTGCGCAGGATATGGTTCAGCAGGGTGGTTTTGCCGGCGCCGAGGAAGCCCGAAAGGACCGTCACCGGCAGTCGGCCCGCCTGGGCGCCGTCAATCATGCGTTCACCGCTTTTGCGCTGGGCGCCTTGTCGAGGTAGCTTTCAAAAAGATCGACCACCACGAAACCATCGTCCGCCGCGTCGCCCCAAAGGTCTTTCACACGAAATTCGACGTGGTAGGTCGGCTGATGCGCCGCGCTCACATCGCCATGGCCGATGGCATCCGGGAAGGGCCACTGTTCTGACGTGCGGTGCAGGATCACGCCTTCCTTGCCGCGTACGTAGGCCGGCATGCGGATATGCCCGGCCACATATTCGTCGCGAACGACCACCCGATCGCCCACCTCGAAGGGGGGCCGACCGGTGATCGCCTGGCGACCGCCCGCGTGGGCGGGGTTCGCCAGCTTGAAGTGAGAGCCTAGGGCCTCATCAAGTTCTGCCTGGGTAATCACGCCTGTTTCTACCAGCAGGGTCGCGGTGGCGATGATGTAGCGCTCGTAGTATTGCGTGCCGACATGTTGGCGAACATCCAGGCGTTCGACGGCGTGGCGCACTTCGTCGACGCTGAATTTTTTCAGGTGATCGACGCCGATGAACATCAAGCTGTAGGCCAGGTGTTCCCAGTCCTGCTTGAACACCTGTTTGTAGCTCAGGCTATTGATGGTGTGCGGGACTTTGCCAAAGCCTTGAAAACCGCCGAGATCGTGAAAGCCATCCATTGTGAATACCTCTGAAAAGTGAAAGAAACCCAGCGCCCTGGCTACGCTACCTGCGGCAGCGCCACGCCGATCAGGACGTCCTTGGTGATCAGGGCCCGCAGGGCCTCTTCATCCATGCCCTCACTGCCCTCGGGTCGTACCGGCAGCACCAGATAGCGGCTTTCGGCACTGGTGTCCCACACTTTGATGGTGGCTCCCTCTGGCAGCTCGGTGCCCAGTTCCCGCAGAACGGTGCGCCCTTCGCGGACCAGGCGGGCACGGAATTCGAAGCCCTTGTACCACTCCGGCGGCAGGCCGAGGACGGGCCAGTTGGTGCAGGAGCACAGGCTGCAGACGATCACGTTTTTCAGCGTGGGGGTGTCTTCCAGGGCGACGATGTATTCACCTTGTGGGCCGGTATAGCCGAATTGCGCGCAGGCAGCGGTGCCGTCCTTGAGCAGCAGTTCACGAAACTGCGGGTCGACCCAGGCCTTGGCCACCACGCGAGCGCCATTCTCCGGGCTCCAGTCGTGGGCCATGAGTTGGGTCAGCTGTTCGATATAGCCGGCGGGAATCAGCTCCTTTTGCTTGAGCACCTGGAATAGGGCGCGGGCTCGCTCGCCTGGGGTCGAGGTGGTTTTTTCATCGGTGTTCATCAGTTAACTCCTCATCGTTGAGCGTTTAAGCAGCGCCTGGGGTGTTTGTTTTTGTGCGCTGCGCGGGAACCGACCGGTTAATTGTTTTTCCAGTCAACGGACGCTTCGAACGCTGCGGCCGCCTGGTAAATCGTGCCTTCGGCATAGTGCTTGCCCACCAGCATGAGCCCGACCGGCAGGCCGTCCACCAGCCCGCAGGGAATCGACATGGCCGGATGGCCGGTGATGTCCTGGGCTGAGGCGTTGCCGATCATTTCCAGCGCCCGGGCCACGTATTCCGTGATCGAGCAACCGGGTTCCGGATGAGGCTGGGCGATGATCGGCACGGTCGGCATCACCAGCAAGTCGTAGCGCGCCAGCGCCGCGTCGTAACCGGCCCGGGCCATGCGTGTGAGATTCTGCGCCTTGGCGTAGAAACGGCCGTTGTAGTGCTTGATGCCGTATTCACCGACAAACATGCACAGCTTGAGAGACGCGGACAGCTGATCCGCCTGCTCGCGCCACCCGGCTTGCTTGTCCAGCAACGTGAGGTCGTACAGGCCTTTCCAGTTAAAACCGGCGCCATTGCCGTGCATCATCTGCATTGTCAGGCCTTCACAGCCGATGGGGAGCCACAGCGAGCCGGCGATCTTGTGCTCCGGCACGGAGACTTCCTCGACATGCGCGCCGAGCCGCTCCAACTGGGCGATGGCGTTACGCACCGATGCAGTTACGCGCGGGTCCTGGTTGGCCAGCTGGAAACCTTCCTGCAGGATGCCGATCCTGAGCCCTTGCACGCCACGGTCCAGGTAATCGCTGTAGGTGTCGACCCGGGGCGCGGCCTGGCGTGGGTCGAGGCCGTCGGCGCCGGCCATGACTTCCAGCATCAACGCGTTGTCGCGCACGTTGGCCGTGATGGGCCCGGCATGGTCGATGGTCGCTTCGATCGCCATGATCCCGGTGTAGGGCACCAGGCCGTGGGTCGGCTTCATCCCGTAAGTACCGCAGAATGCCGAAGGAATCCGAATGGAGCCGCCCTGATCGCCGCCGACCGCGAGATCCACTTCGCCGGCGGCCACCAGTGCCGCGCTGCCGGAAGAGGAACCACCGGAGGCGAAACCCTGACGATAGGGGTTATGTACCGGTGCGGGGTCAGAGGTGTGACTGCCACCGGACAGGCAGTAGTGCTCGCACGTGGCCTTGCCGAGAATGGTCGCCCCCGCATCCAGTAAGCGCGTGACCACGGTGGCATCGAACGACGGGACGAAACCTTCGAGTGGCGCGGCACCGTTCATCATGGGGACGCCGGCCAGGGCGATATTGTCCTTGAGCGCGACGGTTTTGCCCGCCAGCTTGCCTTGCGGTGCGCCGTTGACTTCGGTGCGGTAATACCAGGCGTTCAAGGGGTTGTGGGCCGCCGAAGGGCGGTAGCCGGAACTGCGCTCGTAACGGACGGGCGGCACGCAATCGGGCAGCTCGTCGATCAGGTCGTAGGCGTCGAAGCTCGACTGCATCAGGGCCAGGTATTCACTGGCTTGTTCACGGCTGAGCTGCATGTGCAGGCCGTTCGCGATGTCCAGTAAGTGTTCAAGGGTGGGACGAACGATTGCCATGGTGGGGCTGTCCTTATCGTGGTGGCCTGGGGTTCAAGATAATCCGTGCCTCTGCGCGGTGGCTTGGTTGAAAAAGACACCGACTTGGTTGAGCCGGACATCCTTGCGCCAGGCGCAGGAAGGGTGTCCGGCGGCTGTCTGCTGGACAGTTGGCTAGAACACGTGCGCGTAACGCAGGTTCATGCGGAAGTCCTCTTTGGCGCCGTTATCCACTGAAAGGTCCTTGCCCAGCTGCAGCTGGAGCTGGTCCTGGGGGGTGACGAATTTGGTGGCTGTCAGGCGGAAGTTGGTGGTGCCCATTTCGTCGTCCTGGTTGACACGCGCGACGCTGGTTTCACCGCCCCAGGTACGCCCGAAGCCGACGCCGAATGCCGTGGTGGCGTCTGGCATGTAACGGCCCATCACCTGGGCAGCGTAGGACACGTCCTGCTTGAGGCGGTCGCCATTGGCGCCGTAATCGGTGTTATCGCCATACCAAGTGGCACCGCCGACCAGGTCCATTGCCCACTTCTCCGTGAAGTGCTTGACGTAGGCGCTCTGCAGCTCGAATTTCCAGCGGTTCTCACCGAGGTTGAGCGCGTCGTTCTTGTCGTAGGTACCGGAAGGGACATACACATAGGGGGCGATACTGAGGGTGTCGCGGGCTTCGTTGAGCCGCCACTTGACCGGCGCGGTGAGGATCAAGTCGCCGACGCCCCGGGTACTGCCGAGTGTCGAGGCATCGCCGCCAGTGGAAACGTGCCCGAAGGGCAGGAGGAATTGCGGGTCGATGGTGACCGTTTCACTCAGCGCGTACACATGGAGCAGACGCAGGATGCCGACGTCCGAGCTCAACCTGAAGTCCGAGCTGGCCTTATGGCCATTGGCGTAGGCCGAGTCTGTGGTGGAGTGCTGGTAGTAAATCGCGCCGATGGTAGCGCCGACCGGGTATTGCTCGTAATCGCCAGGGGCCACCTCACCAGCGTTCGCGTGGAGTACGGGCAACAGCGTGGAGAGTGTCAGCAGACGGATCTTATTCATCTTTTATTCCTTGCACGGCAAGGCCGTGCCGCCCGGGCAGGGCGGCAAAACGGCAGAAATTCGGGGTTTTAGACGCCGGCCAGGTTCAGGATGCAGGCGATTGCGCGTCGCGCAGCATTCCGGTCTGCGGGTGACAGTTGATGTACTCGAACACCTGGCTCTTGGCGTCCGACACCGACACTTCGTGGTACAGCCGCAATTTCTTCAGGCCCGCCGCGACACGGAAGAAGGTCACGAAAATTCGCAGATGGGTGGGGTGGGATTCCGCCCAGCGTTCGAGCTTCTCGATCGAGCGCCAGTGACCGATGTTGTAGCTCACGTCGAGGAAGTTGCCGTCCAGGTCGATATTGCGCACGAAGCGGTTGCTGTAGCAGCCCAGGGGTTGGCCGTTGTCACGCAGGAAGTCCATGCCGTCCTGCAGGGTCGGCAGGATCTCGTCGAGGTACAGTGAACGTTCTTCAGCCTCGGCGTCCGCCCAGTCCTGGCCTGAGCGAATCAAGGCGAGGTTGTCATGCCCCATGATCACCACCCGGCCACCCTTGGCGGGATCACCCGCGACCACTTGCAGCTCGCTGGTGGGCATCATCCAGTCTGTCTGGGAGATCGGGAAGCGGTCGCGCATCGAGCCCCAGTAGCCGTGTTCTTCGATTTCACTACTGGTCGTATCCATTACCGCGCCGACGCCGGGCAGGTTGTCCTGGAAGGCGTACAGGGTCTCAAACTGCTCGGCGCGCGGGGCGCTGATTTCACGGAAATAGCCAAGGCCATCACTCAGCCGATCCGACGAAGCCCACCAGTCATTCACCTCCGGTGAACGCAACCAGCGACAGTGGGCCGCCGGGTCTTTCCAATACCCGACGACAATCAGATTGTCGAAACCGCTGTTGTCGGTGTGGTGGGTCAAGTCGTGGTTCTGCGGGCCATTGGCCAGGCTGAAACTGCCGACGATATGACGCATCGCCTGCAATGCGGCCTCGCGCTGTGCATCGCCTTGATACTGCACGCCGAAGTACCCCATCACTACTTGTTGCAGTTGCTCGTCAGCGCGTGCCACCCACATCGGAAACGGTGGCTGATACTCATCTGGCACGCGGCGGGACAGGGTGCGTGGGCATTTGAGATGTTTGTCGATTGCAGATTCCATCTTGAGCTCCTCGTTTTTTTTCAGGCAAGCGGTTTGGATTCACGCTTCGGCGGCGGGGTGCGCTTGGCGACCTGCCGTCGATGCAGCAGCTTCATGGCTCCCCATTCAATCAACCAGTAAGCCGACTCCTCAGGCACGAGATCGCGCATGTGCAGAAGCCAGGATGAGTCAGGCAATTGTTTTGAATATTGTCGGTCCATGGGAGGCCTCATCAGCAGGGGGATGAGCTGCTGTGAGGTGAAAATTAGGCTGGACGGCGATAGGCCGCTTTGTTCGTCAGGACAACCGTTTGGTTGTAAAAGACAACGCCGACACACGCGGCGCGGCCATGATCGGCATTGGTGCACCCACGCCGAATACGTCAGGCACTCTGCCTCTAAGTGGGGATTTTGAGGTGTTCTCGCGTCACGTTGGCCGGGCGAAAACCTCGATGGCAGTCTCTTCGCAGAGCCCTTCAGGATCGGCATGAATGCGCTTGGCCTGTTAATTGCTGCGATAAAGCCGTTAGAACTTCTCGCGCTCTTACTGCAAGGTTGTACTGAGGTCCGTGGCATGAACCCAAGCACTCAATATTCGACCCTCGCTGTCGCGGCCCCGCGCCGCTTTGATTATTGGAAGGAAGTGGTCTGCCGCCATTGCCTGGCGGCCGATAGCAAACCTTTGTCCCAGAGCAGTTTTGATGGCTCGCTTGCAGTCAATACCGTGGGTGATCTGGACATTTGTTCGCTGTCTGCACCCCTGCATTACTGGGAACGCTCCGAGCAGCATCTGCGCAGTGGTCCTTCCGAAGATTTATGGTTGGGGTTCTCTCGAAATGGCCACGGCCAGATTGAACAGGGCGGCAGAAAAGCCAACCTGGCGGCGGGCAATTTGTTTCTTTATGACGCAACTCAGGCGTTTCGATTCAGCTTCGGTGGCACTGAAAACCACCTGGTGCGCATTCCGCGAGCCTTGCTCGTCGAACGCCTGCCACGTATCGCCGATTACACCGCGATGGTTCTCGACGAGCGGCGTCCGGGAGTCATTCCATTGCGTGAAATGTTGCGTCAGGCCGCGAGTGCGCCGGCATCGTTGCAGGATGAGGCCATCTCGAACCGTTACTCCAGCGCTTTGCTCGACCTCCTTGTCATCAGCCTGGAACTCCAGGACTTGAAGATCAGTCACGATGAGCTGGATCTCTACGGCCGCATCATGAAGTACATTCAACGGCACTTGACCGAGCCGGACCTGTCGATTGAAGTCATCGCGCAGGCCCACAATGTGTCCACCCGCACCGTCACCCGAGCCTTCGCCCGTTACCAGAAGACCCCCGTGGCAGAAATCTGGAAAGAGCGCCTGAATGCCAGCCGTGAAGCGATCGAGCGCGGTCAGGTGCGCAGTGTGTCCCAGGCGGCGCTGGACTTCGGGTTTTCTGACTTCTCCCATTTCAGCCATGCGTTTCGCAAAGCATTTGGCGTTGCGCCCAATACCCTGTTGCATCGAAATTGAGTGATGCCCCGAAGGACAGTGCCCTTGCGCTTGAACGCTCTTCTGTGAAAGCGCAGGGTGTTTCCTGCGGGGCGTTCTGTTTGGACCGGGGGACATGGTGGACACATGTTCGGAGACATAGTGGACAGTTAACGAAGCCGTTTACCTGATATTACGGATCGGGCGTTCATCTCAATTTGTGCAATGCGATGCCTACCCAGTAGACATCGTGCTTGCCGTCCTCCAAGGTCCTGCGCAAGCCCACACGCTCACCGGTAAACGCCCGGGCCCAGCTTGAGCTCCTACCCTCACCAGTTGAGCTCCCCGTTGGCTTGCACTGTTCGCACTTCGTCATCATCGCCGTACTCCAGTTCCGCCGGTACCTCCTGATAGCACAGCTCGCTTTGCCGGTACCGGGAGGCAGGAACGTTAAAATCCAGAGCTTGGTGTGGACGTTGGTGATTATAGATTTCCCGCCATTGGTCTGTTACGGTCGACGTATATCTAATACTTTCAATCATGTTCAGACCACTTTGCACGTCAACCACGCCCCCCAGAAAAGGCTGCTGAAGAAACGGGTAGCGTCTCCAAATCCGGCGTCATGCAAGAGATTTTGAACCGCCGCCTCGGAATGTGGAGGATCAGCGCCTTGAAGGATTTTCCCAAGCTTGACCTTCACTTCATCCGGGCTGGCTCCATGCTGCCGCCACCGCTGCCCCCAAGCCGCAAGCAGTAGCGGCTGGCTGGCATAAGCGTATTGATTCCCCGCGACAATCAACGGCGCCCCCGGTTTTAGATGAGCCCGAATGGATCGTAAAATTTGTCGCTTGGTTTCATCTCCATCGAGATGATGGAGTACCCCGATCAAGGTCGCTGCGTCGTATGACTCGTCTGCTGCCAGGTCTTCAACATGCCCAAGATGCATGGCCGTTCTTTCAAGCAAGTTGTTTGCCTCTAATTGCTGCTTTGCAGCCTCCAACATCGGCTCGGACGGATTAACGGCCGTGAAGCGCCAACCCGGCTCAAGCTTGGCCATAGCAACAATTTCCTGCGCCGTACCGCCAGCGCCAACTACAAGTATTTTTGCCGAACGTGCAGTGCCCAGGCTTGCCGCCAGCATGCACGCCGCCAAGTCTTGGCAGGCGTCATATCCTGCTAGCGCAATACGGCTCTGTCGTCCGTACTCAATGGCTCGTGAGGTATCAAATTTTTCTGAGTTGAGAGGGGATGATTTCAAGGCGGTTCTCCATGTCCTGAAATCAAGCTACGCCAGACACAGCAATAATAAAAATTCATTAATTTTATGTGGAGCATTCCTGAAGGGAATGCATACCTCAAAAAATTGCATCGTCGGATCAAGTCCAATGGCTGTTACCCATGTTTGGACTATTCGAGCGTATTGCCTGATGGAGAGATGATCCGGGTCATCCACAGCGATCGGCAGTGCGCGTGGGTCGGGCGCAAGTCAAGGGGGGGAGGGACGCTTTGGTCTGGTCGTGCGGCGTTGGGAAGGTATGTATGATGACGCATCTATTGTTACCGATGGTCCCCATCCGCCGCTCAGAACCGCCCCGACGAGGCTATTGCAGCGGTGCACTTGTATTAAGGGGTCTATTTTATGGCCTACATGTCGTCCAAGCTCAGTGGTCAGTCGCCCGAAGTGTTTCACTTGGAGACTAGCGACACCAGTGGCTACGCCGTGGATTGGCACGCCCACGACTGTCATATGCTGCTGTTACCACGCCAGGGAGGGCTATTTCTGTCGACCGAAAGCAGCCAAACTTCTCACGTTTCGCCCCGGTTGTTTTCCTTTGTGCCGGCAGACTTTGCACACGCAACCCAAGCGGTTCCGGGGCGGGAGAAACATATGACCTTGTATGTCGATCCCTCTTACATCAAGCATCAAGGACAGATGAACGGTTACAGCGGTTTCGCCAAACAGGTAAATCGATCGGGGATCTGGCAAGGAACAGAGACGCTGGAAAGTATCTTGCGCCTGTACGACCAACTGCAAGGCAGTGCATCCGCGGAGGCCTTTCAGCGCCAATTACCCCATCTCAATCATCTGCTCTTCGAGGAGTGCGCGCGGGTTATCGCTTGTCAGCAGACTCAGCCGCAGCCGAGTGAACATCAGCAGCAGGCGACGCTGGTTCGCGACATACAGCGCTACATTCAGGAGAATCTGGAAACAGATTTGGATATTGAGTCGATTGGGCATGAGTTCCACCTGTCACGGCGTCACCTTACTCGTATCTTCAAAGACATTACGGGCGAAACCCTGCTGGATTTCACCAACCGCACCCGAGTGGAAACGGCCGCCCGGCTTGTTTCATGCACTTCACTATCGATCCTCGAAGTCAGCCTCGCGGTAGGCCTGGACTCCCCCTCATACCTTGCTCGACTGTTCAAGCGCCACCTGGGTCTAACCCCAAGCGGGCTACGCAAACCCCGCTAACGATCTGGCCCAAACGGGCGCATGGACGGCCCGATCAAGCGCTTTCGCCAAAATGATGCTGGCCACAATAGACCTCGTCTCCAACATTGAGAGGTCACAATGAACGACGTGGACGTTGTAGAAGTCTTCAAGTCCAGCCAGGGAGGCGACAAACGGGTATCCATCGCAATCGGTGCCGCCGGGCTTGGCGCTGAGCCGATCATGACGATGGCATGCGCCAATCTGCGACTCATAGCGACCAATAACGGGCCGGGCAGACTGAGTTATTGGCAGGAGCGAAAAGCAAAAGAAGTCATGATGGAAAACCTTGATTGCGGCATTCAGGTTTCGGCCGTAGCCAAGGAGTGTTCCTTGTCACGAAGTCATTTTTCCCGAGCTTTCAAGAATGCTACGGGCCACTCCCCACGTGATTGGCTTCAGCTTGCAAGATTAACCCGAGCGAAAGAATTCCTTGAGCAAACTGATTTTTCTATTTCTCAAGTGGGGTTGGAGTGCGGGTTTGCTGATCAAGCCCATTTCACCCGAATGTTCTCCAGTAAATTCAATATGCCCCCAGGAAAGTGGCGGACACAAAAAAAGTCCCAGCTGTAGGGGTGGATCCCCCCTGGAGAATCCATCAAGGCCACCACACCCGTCCGATTGTCAGTTGGACGGGTGTGGTGGGGGCTGCCATTGATAGCAGGCACTCCTTGTTGGTTTTCGGTCCGCTATTTTTGATGGCTTGAGCAGGTAAAGTCCGAAGGGTCGAACCGATCGGTTGTGTCCATCCGGATACTGCGCAGGCTCACCGTTTCCAGGTGTGACGCGTATAAAGGCTCCGAAAAATAGCTGATCAGGATGGAGCGTCGGCGTGCGCCGATCGAGTTCAGACTGCCCGCATGCACTAAATCGGCATCAAACACCAGGATGTCACCCGCGGAGCCTGAAAGCTGCACGGACCGGGACTCATCATTGAAGTCGTATGGCGGCGCTTCCTGGTCAGGGCGATGGCTGCCGGGAACGATACGTGTTGCGCCGTTCTCGGGGCCATAATCGTCGAAGTAAGCAATAGCGTTCACAATGTCGCCTGGCCGTTGGACCGACAAGTCGCGGTGCAGCTGCTGATGACCGCCACCTGCAAGGGGCTCGCGACCCTCCACCTGCGAGAGGAAAAACCGCTCTCCGATCAGCTCACCAACCACCGTCAGCAGCTCCGGCAGACGACACACCGCCTGAATCTTCGAATCAGAATCCAGCAGCGAATGGCGCCAATCCATGCCACGCGGCACTGGCCATTGGTCCGCCGGCTTCACGCCCGCATCGAACACGGCACGAAGGTCACCCAGCCACTCGGCTGGGATCGCTCGACGGAGCAGCGCAAAGCCATCTCGATGGAGTTGTTCGCGGTCAGTCATCGATTCCTCAATTCCCTTGCCACCAACGCATCAAAAATCCTGCAGTTGCGCGCGCAACTGATGGACATCATAGAAGAACAAAATGGTCAGCCTGTTCTTCGCGCTCGTTCAGATCTGTTCCAGCAACCAGGTACGGAACGCGATAAGCGATGGCAACATCTCGTTGCGCGGCGGGTAGGTCAGGTAGTAACTGCGCTGGCTGGCGAACGGCTGGTCGAGGCTGATCAGCTCTGCGTTGGCCAACTCGTCGGCCACTAGAATACGTGGCACCAAACCGATGCCGATGCCAGCCCTGACGGCCTGGATCAAGTGCGAGGTGAGTTCGAAACTCGGCCCCAGCCGCATCATTCGATGGGGCAGGGCGTGGTGGCTGAACCACTCGCCCCAGACGTTAGCGTTGTTTGCGACGTTGAGCAGTGTCTGTGCGCCAATGCGCTCCGGCGTCCAGGCGTCGTGGAGCTCGGCCACTTCTGGAGAAATGATCACCATCAGTTCTTCGGTGTGCAGGCGATGGCTGATCAGACCCGGCAAATCGGCATTGCCGACGACGATCGCGGCATCGATACCGCTGGTTTCGAAGTCGATGGCGTCGATCCGGGAATTGATGTGCACCAGCATGCCGGGATGGGTTTTGTAGAAGTCATGTAGGCGCGGCAATAACCACTTCGAGCCGAAGGTCGGCAAGGTGGCCAGGCGCAGGGTGCCGCTGCCGGATTGATAAGCCATGGCTTGCAACGTGGCGCTGCGGATGCGTCCGAGCGCTTCGCTCATTTCCCGCTGGTAGAGACGACCGACATCGGTCAACTGCACTTGCCGGCCTTCACGGCGAAACAGCGTCAGGCCCAGTTGCTGTTCCAGCGCCTGGACTTGCCGGCTCACGGCGCTTTGGGTCAGTGACAGTTCCATCGCGGCACGGGTGTAGCTTTCATGGCGGGCGGCGGCCTCAAAGGCCAGCAGCAACGACATCGAGGGCGTGAGGTGACGGTAATTCATTCGTAAAAGTCATCGATAGCGGCAGGATTATCCGTTTGTCCGGCGCCAGAGCCTACAGGATCATTGGCGTAGCCGACGACCTGAGGCTGACCCATTAATGCTCAGGCGACAAGTGTTTTGATTTTTTCCCATGATTAGACCGACAAGAGAACAGCCTGCGATGATCGCTCAGTTGCCCACCGTTGCACTCGCGGCAGACTACCCGGAATTTCTTCAGGCCCTGCGCGCCAGCGGCTTTCGTGGCCAGCTCAGCGCCGACTACGCCACCCGCACCGTGCTGGCGACCGACAACTCGATTTACCAGCGCCTGCCGCAAGCGGCGGTGTTCCCCATGGACGCGGACGACATCGCACGCATCGCGACCTTGATGGCCGAACCACGCTTTCGCCAGATCAAGCTGACCCCGCGAGGCGGCGGCACCGGCACCAACGGCCAGTCATTGACCGATGGCATCGTGGTCGACTTGTCGCGGCACATGAACACCATCCTGGAAATCAACGTCGCCGAGCGTTGGGTGCGGGTGCAGGCGGGCGTGGTCAAGGACCAGCTGAATGCCGCGCTCAAACCCCATGGGCTGTTCTTCGCCCCGGAGCTGTCGACGTCCAACCGCGCCACCGTCGGCGGCATGATCAACACCGACGCCAGCGGCCAGGGGAGTTGCACCTATGGCAAGACCCGCGATCACGTGCTGGAACTGCACAGTGTGCTGCTCGGTGGCGAGCGCCTGCACAGCCGGCCTCTGTCCGACGCGGAGCTGGAAGTGGCATGCACGCAATCCGGCCGCATCGGCGAGGTGTACCGGACGGCGCGGCACATTCAGGAAACCCAGGCCGACCTGATCGAGTCGGTATTCCCGAAACTCAACCGCTGCCTGACCGGTTACGACCTGGCGCACCTGCGCGACGAGCACGGGCGTTTCAACCTCAACAGTGTGCTGTGCGGTGCGGAAGGTTCGTTGGGCTACATCGTCGAGGCCAAGCTCAACGTGCTGCCGATTCCCAAGTATTCGGTGTTGGTGAACGTGCGCTACAGCAGCTTCATGGATGCGTTGCGCGACGCTAATGCGTTATTGGCGCACAAGCCGTTGTCCATCGAAACCGTGGACTCCAAAGTGTTGATGCTGGCGATGAAAGACATCGTCTGGCACAGCGTCGCCGAGTACTTCCCGACGGACGCCGGGCGCGCGACGCTGGGCATCAACCTGGTGGAGTTCAGCGGGGAAGACCTGGCGGACGTAAATGCTCGCGTGGCGTCGTTCGTGGAGCATCTGCAGGCCGACACGACGATTGAGCGACTGGGCCACACCCTGGCCGAAGGGGCCGAAGCCGTGACCCGCGTATACACCATGCGCAAACGCTCGGTCGGGCTGCTGGGTAACGTTGACGGCGAGGTTCGCCCGCAGCCTTTCGTCGAAGACACCGCCGTGCCACCGGAGAAACTGGCTGACTACATCGCTGAGTTCCGCGCCTTGCTGGATAGCCATGGCCTGGCCTATGGCATGTTCGGTCACGTCGATGCCGGTGTGTTGCATGTACGTCCGGCGCTGGATATGAAAGATCCGGCCCAGGCCGCTCTGGTCAAGCCGATTTCCGATGCCGTGGCCGAGCTGACCCGGCGTTATGGGGGGCTGCTGTGGGGTGAGCACGGCAAAGGTTTGCGTTCGGAATATGTCCCCGAATTTTTTGGCGAGCTGTACCCGGCGCTGCAATCGCTCAAGGGCGCGTTCGACCCGCACAATCAGCTCAATCCCGGCAAAATCTGCACTCCGCCGGACGCCGCCCAAGGCTTGCTCAAGGTCAACGAAGTCACGCTGCGTGGTGACCTGGACCGGCAAATCGACGAGCGCGTCTGGCAAAGCTTCGGCTCCGCCGTGCACTGCAACGGTAATGGCGCCTGCTACAACTACGATCCCAACGATGCGATGTGCCCGTCGTGGAAAGCCACCCGTGAACGCCAGCATTCGCCAAAGGGCAGGGCCTCATTGATTCGCGAGTGGTTGCGTCTGCAAGGCGCGGCCAATATCGATGTACTGCAAGCGGCCCGAGGCAAATTGTCGTGGCTGAGCGGGTTGCCAGCTCGGTTGCGCAACAACCTGGCGCGCTCGCGCGGCGAGGCGGATTTCTCCCATGAGGTCTACGACGCGATGGCGGGGTGTCTGGCCTGTAAATCCTGTGCGGGACAATGCCCGGTCAAGGTCAACGTGCCGGAATTCCGTTCGCGATTTCTGGAGCTGTACCACGGTCGTTATCAACGCCCGCTGCGCGACTATTTGATCGGCTCGCTGGAGTTCACCCTGCCTTACATGGCCTACGCGCCAGGTGTGTACAACGCGGTGATGAGCTCGAAATGGGTGAGCCGTCTGCTAGAGCGACAGGTCGGTATGCTCGACAGTCCGTTGATCAATCGCCATAACCTGCAGGCCACGCTGACCCGCTGCAAGGTCGCTGTCGCCAGTGTGCCAGCCTTGCGCGAGCTCACTGTCGCGCAACGCGAGCGCAGCGTGGTGCTGGTGCAGGACGCCTTCACCCGGTACTTCGAAACCCCATTGCTGGCGAGCTTCATCCAGTTGGCGCATCAGCTGGGTTATCGGGTGTTTCTGGCGCCCTATAGCCCCAACGGCAAGCCTTTGCATGTGCAGGGTTTCCTCGGTGCCTTCGCCAAGGCGGCGATCCGCAACGCCCATCAGCTCAAGGCGCTCGCCGACTGTGGAGTGCCGCTGGTGGGCCTGGACCCGGCGATGACCCTGGTCTACCGCCAGGAATATCAGAAAGTACCGGGGCTCAACGATTGCCCAAAGGTCCTGCTACCCCAGGAATGGCTCTGCGATGCGTTGCCGGAAAATCCGCATCCGGCGACTGATACCTTCCGTTTGTTGGCGCACTGCACCGAGAAAACCAATGTCCCGGCCAGCACTTCGCAATGGGAAACCGTTTTTGCCCGGCTCGGGCTCAAGTTGACGACTGAGGCGACCGGCTGCTGCGGCATGTCTGGAACCTACGGTCATGAAGCCCGGAACCAGGACACCTCGCGGACCATTTTCGAGCAGTCATGGGCCGGCAAGCTGGACAAAAAGGGTGAGGCGCTGGCGACGGGATACTCCTGCCGCAGTCAGGTGAAGCGCTTCGCCAACACGCAATTGCGCCATCCACTGGAGGTTGTGCTAGAGCGCATTGTTCAGCCAGTTCGCTGATGCAAACGCTGCGGCTGATTGCACGCAGCATCAGTTCCTTGGCGCGGCGCTCCTGCCCGTCGGACGAGGCGCCCACGGGCGCGCCAAGGTGCATTGATGGTCTGGATTCACCTGTCAGGAGTGAGCCGGGTAATCCACGTATCCACGCTGATCGCCACCGAAGAAGGTGCTCGGATCCGGCGCATTGAGCGATAACCCGTCGCGAATTCGTCGTGGCAGATCAGGGTTGGCCAGAAACGGCCTGCCGAACGCGATGATGTCCGCGCGGCCGTCGATCAAGGCCTGTTCCGCCGTCTCGGGGTCGTAGCCACCGGCGATCATCAGCACGCCGTCCCACGCTGCACGCAGTTGGCCGATGATTGCATCCCAGCGCGGATCGAAGTTCTCGTCCTTGACGGTGCCAACGACGGCAGGCTCGACGAGGTGCAGGTAGGCCAGATTCCACTGGTTCAACGAACGTACGATGTGGCCGAACGTAGCTTGCGGCGTCTCATCGCCCATGCCCATGAAGCGTCCCATCGGCGTGAGGCGTACGCCCACGCGCTGCGCACCGACTTCGTCGACGACGGCAGCAACCACTTCCAATAACAGGCGCGCACGGTTTTCCAGGCTGCCGCCGTAGCTATCCTCGCGCTGGTTACTGTTGCTGTTGATGAACTGATCCAACAGATAGCCGTTGCCGGCGTGAATTTCCACGCCATCCATCCCGGCGTTCAGCGCATTGCGCGCGGCCCGGCGGTAGTCGTTGATGATGTCAGCGATCTCCGAGGTTTCCAGTGCCCGCGGAACCGGCACATCGCCCCACACACCGTTGCCATCCGCGTCGACGATGAACGTTTTGCCCGGCACGGGTAATGCGCTTGGGGCCACCGGGAGGGCGTTGTCGGGCTGAAAGCTTGGGTGCGACACGCGGCCCACGTGCCAGAGTTGCATGAAGATCAAACCGCCGGCCTCGTGCACCTGGCTGCTGACTTCGCGCCAGGCCTGTACCTGCTCATCGCTGTAGATTCCCGGGGTCCAGGCATAGCCCTGGCCCTGTCGGGAGATTTGCGTCGCCTCGGTGATGATCAACGCGGCGCTCGCACGCTGGCGGTAATATTCGGCGTTCATGGCCGTCGGGACATCGCCCGGTTGCCCGGCGCGTGAGCGGGTCAGCGGCGCCATCGCCACTCGGTGCGGGAGTGTGTATGGCCCCAATGCGATGGGTTGGAACAGTTGCTGCGTCATAGAATTTCTCCGGGTTTCGAAAAGAGGGAGCAGGGCGGCGATGGACGTTTGGCCAGGCACCGTATGGCCGTAAGTTAATCCGCTGCATGCCGCTTGATAATCCGCATCAGCCTCTACGCTGCATTGCGTGAAACGCAACGCTGCGCAGGGTCAGGACGGTTGCTCTGAGCGGGTCAAAGGAAGGTTCAGCCAGCGTCGGCCGGTAGCGTTCGCCACGGCATTGCCGAGGGCGGCGGCCATCGGTCCCTGGACGATTTCGGCGGCGCCGAGAAACGGCTGTCCCGGCTGGTCGAGCAGGTGCACGTCGACCTTTTTCGGCACCTGCGAAAAACGCAGGATCGGGTAGCCACTCCAGTCGTAGCTGCGTATGCCCCCGGCGTCATAGGCGACTTTTTCATAGAGCGTCCAGCTGGTGGACTGCACGATCCCGCCTTCCACCTGGTTGCGCAGGCCATCGGGATTGACGATTTGCCCGACGTCTACCGCCGTGACGACGTGATCGACCTGCACCTCGCCGGTCTGCGGATGTACGCGCAAGCGCACCGCGATCGCGCAATAACCCATGATGTTTTTATAGCGGGCAAACGCGAAGCCGATGCCCGCGCCGGGTTCGCTGCTTTTTTGCGACCAGCCGATGGCGTCGCGCACGCGCTCCACCACGGCCCGCGCCCGGGGATCTGCCAGATGCGCAAGGCGCAAGGCCACCGGATCGCTCCCGGCCCTGGCGGCAAGCTCATCGATGCACGCCTCGATTGCGAAGATGTTGATGTGCGCGCCCAGCGAGCGCATGGCAGAGGTGCGAAACGGCATCTCAGTGACGAAGTTCATGTTGATGCGCGTGGATGCCAGCGTGTACAGCGGCACGGCATTGCGATCGCCGTCGCCTTCAGGTTGAGCGATGGGCACCGAAGGCGCAGAGATGAACGGCCGGGCCAGCAGTCGCGCCGGCAGCAACCGGCCCGCGTTGACGATGCGTTCGTTATGCGGCGTGGTCCACAGTTCATAGTTCCAGTCCTGCAATCGACCTTGCGCATCAAGATTGGCCTGCACTTCAGTCACCATCGCCGAGCTGTAGGGTTCCCAGAGATTTTCCTGCTCGCGCATCCACTGCACCCGCACCGGCGTGCCCGGTATTCGCATGGCAATCAACGCCGCGTCGGCCGCTGCATCGTCTGCGCCGTTGTGGCCGTAACAACCGGACCCTTCGGTGTGGATACAGCGAACGCGGTCGGGCGGTAGCCGCAGCATTTCGGCGATCCCGGCGCGCAGCGGATACACGCCTTGGGTGTGGGTCCAGACGGTGAGGGTGCCGTCCTTGAACCAGGCCACGGCGCAGGACGGGCCGATGGATCCGTGCATCAGGTATTGCTTGGTCACGCGCGCTCGATAGCTCTTGTCGGTCGCCACCTGTGGGGTTCCCTCATGGCTGATCGGGTAGCGGCGTGAAGGCAGGCGCTCGAGCAATGTGTGGATGTCCCGTGACTCGGGTATCGCTTGTCCACCGCTCCAGCGCGCCGATTCATATCCGCTGCGCATGGCCTTGATCGCTTGCCATTCATCACGCGCCACCACGGCAAGGTAATTGCCGTCGCGAATCACCTGCACAACCCCGGCCAACGTTTTGATCGACTCCGCGTCGAAGGCCTCCAGCGTACAGCCGGGACGAGGAGGGCGAATTACCCGAGCGTGCAGCATGCCCGGCAGACGAATGTCCTGAACAAATGCAGGGCCGCCGCTGACTTTTGCCGGAATGTCCAGTCGTTGCAGCGAATGACCGATCAGCTTGAAGCCCGTCGCGGGCATTGCCGGCGATTCGGACTTGGCATAGAGGTGCAGATCGACGTTTTTGACGGCGTCAGCGTAGGACATTCGTTGTCCGGCAGGGCCGTGAATGACGCCTTCCTGCGTCGTCAACAGTGGCGGTGCCACCTCCCAGCTGCGCCCGGCCGACTGCAGCAATAACTCACGCACCTGCGCCGCCGCGTTGAACAGCGCGGTGCCGCTGTCGAAAATGCTATGGCTGCCAGCGGTGTAGCCTTCGTTGGGCGTCAGGGCAGTGTCGGCAGTCAGCAGGTTGATCGCCGTCGGCGAAACCTCCAGACGTTCGGCGGCAATTTGCAGCAAGGCTGTTTTGACGCCAGTGCCCAATTCGACCTTGCCGGTGTAGACGGTGATGCCTTCAGGGCCCACGCGAATCCACGCATCGAGGTAGGGATTGGTGCGCAGGCTGCCGGGCAGATCAGGCGCCAGCACCACCGTGCCGAGGGTATCCACTTCGGTGTCGGCCCATGCACGACGCGCCGCCGGCACCAGGGTAAACGCCACCAGCAAGGCGCCTCCACGCAAGAACGCCCGGCGACTGTGGTCGACTTTTTTCTCCATCGTCATGTCGCGCTCCCGTTTTGCCCGGCCACCAGGCTGATTGCCTCGATAATCCGCAGGTGGGTGCCGCAACGACACAGGTTGCCTGCCATGTGCTCGCGAATGGTCTGCTCGTCCGGGTGCGGATTGCTTTCCAGCAATGACTGCGCGCGCATCAGCATGCCGGCGATGCAGTAGCCGCATTGAGCCGCCTGTTTGTCGATAAAGGCTTTCTGCAAAGGGCCGGGACGTTCGGCAGAACCGAGGCTTTCAACCGTTCGAACCTTCTTGCCCTCAAGGCCCGCGCAGGGCGTCACGCAAGAAAAAACCGGCTTGTCATCGACGATGACCGTACAGGCGCCGCACTGCCCCAAACCACACCCGTATTTGGCGCCGTTCAGCCCCAGATGATTACGCAGCGCATAGAGCAGCGGCATGTCAGGTTCCAGCTCCAATGCATGGGCCGAGCCGTTGACGTTGAGCGTGACTTGGGTCATTTCGTCTCCTGACGGATCGCTTCAATAGTGGAAGAAAGCTCTGTCCAGGGTTGGTCAGGCCTGGCTTGCTGGCGCAGGTATGACGCCAGGGCGATGAGTTGAACGTTGTCCAGGCTGGCGGCAAACGGCGGCATGACCGGTCCGGGCACGCCCGGCATTGCCGGCACGCCTTCGAGCACGGTTTTCAGGAAGTTGCGTGCGCTTGGGGCTTGCAGTGCCGAGGTGCGATCCAGCCCCGGACGCCCGTCGATCTCGCGCATCGGCGCCGCAGGGGCATGACAACCGGCGCAGGCACTGGCGAACAGCAGGGCGCCGCTGGTCTGGTCCAAGGTCTCAACGTTCCCGGCGCCGGGTTGGATTTCGGTGATCGCAGCCCTGGTTTGCAGGCTCAGCAAATACTCGGCAATCGCCTCGGCGTCACTGACCGGCAAGCGAGCCAGACTGAGGCTGACCGGGCGCATCGGGCCCGCGGCTGTGCCGTGCCCGTCCACCACTTCTGCCCGCAGATAGTGGACCAACTGCTCAGTGCTCCACGGGTTTGTGCGACGGGCCATGCCGAGCAGCGAAGGCGCCTCCCAGCCATCCACCTCTCCGCCCGCGAGGCTTTCGCCGGACTTCTCGGCACCGATCAGGTTCAACGGTGAATGGCAGCCCGCACAGTGGCCGGGGCCTTCAACCAGATAACGTCCGCGATTCCACGCTTCAGATTGTTGCGCTACCGGCGTCAGCGGCTTTGCATGCAGAAACAGCAGATTCCAGAACGACACCAGCGGCCGGATGTTCATCGGGAAATTCATGTGGTTTTGCATGGCCGGTGAATTCACGGCAGGGCCGCTCATCAAGTACGCATACGCGTCGGCAATGTCGTCTTCGCTCATGCGCCGGTAGTGCACGTACGGGAAGGCGGGGTACAGGAAGTGGCCATCGCGGGCGATCCCTTCACGCATCGCCCGCTCGAACGCCGGCAGTGACCATTGGCCGAGACCGGTCTGCGGGTCGGGTGTGATGTTGGTGCTGTAGAGCGTGCCGAACGGCGTCACCAGCGGCAGCCCGCCTGCCATGTATTGACCGCCCGGACGCGTATGACACACCGCACAATCGCCTGCTTCGACCACCCGCGCACCGCGCTGCAATTGCGCGGCATCGAACGTTCGCGGGCGCTCAATCGGTGCTATCGCCGGGCGCCACATCAGCATCGCTGCGCCGATTGCACCTATCGAAGCGAGGGCGGCCGCGCTGATCCAGAGGGGGCTGGATCTCAGGAAGTTGCCCTTCATGAGGATTTGAAACACGAGGGACGCGCGGTGCGCATCGATGAAGGATTCGGGATCATGAACAGCTCCTTGAGCATCCGGGGGAAGGGCGCTGATGGAGAGCCCTGCGCCAAGTGCCCAAGGTTAGAGAAAGCGCAAGCGCCGGAGTATTGCCACGTCGCGCAATAGCGCTTTGCGCCAACGGCAACGCCGGGGTCGTTGCGGATGGCGCATCACTCCATTGCCCGGATGATGGATTCTCTGTGTCGGCCCATGCCCTTAGCCTTGGCATCACTTTCCCGAACTCAACGAGGTGTCATCATGCTCACGGGTAACCCCGCAGCAGCGGCCAAGGCCGAACAGCCTGCTTCACTCTCCGGCCTGATGGTCGCGTTCCTGGCATTTTGCTGCGGCGCGGTCGTGGCCAACCTCTATTACGCCCAGCCGATTGTCGAATTGATCGCGCCGCAGATCGGCCTGTCCAGCGCCAATGCCAGCCTGATCGTTTCACTCACACAGTTTGGTTATGCGTTGGGTCTGCTGTTGCTGGTACCGCTGGCCGACCTGATGGAAAACCGGCGCCTGGTCGTGGGTTTCACCCTCGCGGCGAGCGTTACGCTGCTGTGTGCCGGGCTGACGCACTCGCCGTCGATGTTCCTCGTATTTTCCTTGCTGATCGGCCTCACTTCGGTTGCAGTGCAGATTCTGGTGCCACTGGCGGCGCATCTGGCGCCCGAAGCCACGCGCGGCCGTGTGGTGGGAAATATCATGAGCGGGCTGCTGCTGGGCATTCTGTTGTCGCGTCCGCTGTCCAGCCTGCTGGTGGAAGTGTTTGGCTGGCGCGGGGTGTTTTACAGCGCGGCGGCGCTGATGGCCGTCATCGCCCTGATCACCGCGGCTGCGCTGCCGCGCCGTGTGCCAACGCATCAGGCGACTTATGCCGCGCTGATCGGCTCGGTGTTTACCCTGGCTCGTCGCCATCCGGTGCTGCGTCAACGTTCGTTGTATCAGGGATTGTTGTTCGCCAGCTTCAGCCTGTTCTGGACGCTTGCACCGATTGAGCTGATGCGTCACCACGGTTTCAGCCAGGCGCAGGTGGCGATTTTTGCCCTAGTCGGAGCGGTAGGTGCAGTCGCTGCGCCGATTGCCGGGCGCTTGGCCGATGCCGGCCACGGCCACCGCGGAACACGGGTCGCACTGCTGCTGGCACCGGTTTCATTGTTGATCGCTGCGCTGCCCGGCAGCAGCTACCTGTGGCTGGTGGTGTGTGCGGTGCTGCTGGATTTCGCCGTGCAACTGAACATGGTGCTGGGCCAGCGCGAGGTGTACGCCATCGACCCGCACAGCCGGGCACGACTCAACGCCGTGTACATGACCAGTATCTTCGTTGGCGGTGCCTTGGGATCGCTGGTGGCGAGCCCGCTCTACGAGCACTTCGGCTGGAACCTGTCTGCCGCGTCGGTGGCATTGCTCCCGACCCTGGCTTTGGTGATGTTCCTCGGCCGCAAGGCCAATGCCTGAGCGCCGGGTGTGGGGGAGTCCGGTGAAGCACGGTCATACAAGACGGCTGGCGAACGGTGATGCACTATCATCACCGTTTCTTTTTGACCGGATTCCGCTTATGGACAAGTTGCTGGCACTGAAGATGTTTGTTGAAACCGTGCGTTGCGGCGGTTATTCCTCCGCAGCGCGCAAGCTCGGCATCTCGACGTCTTCGGTCACTCGCCAGGTGGCGGGGCTGGAAAACGAGCTCGGCGCCAGCCTGCTCAACCGCACGACACGCAACACCAGCGTGACCGTCGCCGGGCAAACCTATTTCGAAAAGGCTGTGGCGATTCTTGACGCCATCGACGAAGCCGATGCCGTGGTTGCCGACCGTGGCAGCGAGGCGCAAGGACGCCTGCGGATCAGCGTGCCCGTCGAGTTTGGTCGGCGGATCATCGCGCCGCATCTGGGCCGATTGCTCGAGCGCCATCCGGGACTGGAAATAAGCGTGTCGTTGAGCGATCAGGTCAGCGACCTGCTGAGCGAACAGATCGACGTGTCGGTGCGTCTGGGATCGTCGGTGGTCAGTGAAGACATCGTCAGTAAACGGGTAGGGGCCTTCCAGCGCTGGGTGGTGGCCAGCCCGGATTACCTGAGCCGCCACACGGCGCCGTGTCATCCTCGCGACTTGCTCGAGCACCAATGCCTGCGCTTTGATTACGCTGGTTCGCACCAGTGCTGGACGTTCCAGGGCGATAAGGAAACCATCCAGCTCAATGTGCACGGCCGCCTGCAAAGCAACAACGCCGACATCCTGCGCGAAGCGGCAATCGCCGGCGGCGGGGTGACCCTGTTGGCCGACTGGCTGGTGCGCGACGATGTCGCCGCAGGCCGGCTGACGCGGTTGCTGGAACACTACGAAGTCAATCCCGGCAGTGCGAGCAGCTGCATCAACTCGCTGTATTTGCCCAACCACCGGGGATCCAGCCGGATCAATGTGTTTATCGAATTTCTAGAGGAAATCCTCACGCCTGGCGTGTCAGCTATACAAATGGCTGGCCAGTAAAGCCACGCGGTAGCCGTTGCAGTCCGGGCATCTCGATCAGCCGTTGGGTCCACTCTGAGCGCCAATCATTGGCGGTGTGGGTGGCTTTGGCCTTGCGTGCGGCCCGACGGGCGGCGTTGCGTTCGGTTTTGCGCGCTTCCTTGTACGCATCGGTGTTGCGGCAGCTTCTGCATTTCACCCTGTTCAATATGCTACTGGAAGTGAGGTTGCTGCCTTTGTGCCCGCAGGCCAGGTGCCCGCCGACTTTGAAGTGAGTGACCATGGGACATACTCCTTCGTGATGTGTAAGCGTTCGACACCTGGCGGGTGAGGGCGTTCGTTCGCGTTACGGCAGGCAAAAAAATGGCCCGCATGCGGGCGGGCCAGGGGATGTTTTCAAAGGAGCAAGTGAACTGTAGGAGTTCGGTTGTGAAGACGGTGTGAAATGGCCGAAGGCACGAATAAAAAAAGCCCGGCAACTGGGCCGGGTTGGGATGTAGCGCGAGTCTGGCAGGCAGGCATAACCACGGTGACGAAGAGGTCACCGCTCAGGTGTGCTGGATTGGACTCTGTCCCTGGCTCAAATAACGCGGTCGCCTGATTTGAACCGAGGCAGTGGCGGCTCGACATGTTTGAGTGCAGACAACGCGCTGCGAATCTGCGGCGTGTCCTTCTCGATGTCGTTCAAGCGGTCACGAATCCTGAGCGCTGTCGGATGCCCCCCTTGATGATCGACCCAGTCGGCGATTTCCTTGCACGCAGCAGCAAGGCGGGCCTGACGGGAGTCAAGCAGGGTGAGCAGGGTGGCGATAGACTCTTTCTCGGACATGACAATCACCTCCGTTCAAGGAAATCGGCTAAAGGGCAACAAAAAGCCCGCGGGGGAGCGAGCTTTCTGCCGATGGGTCGCTGGTCCTTCAGCTCCTTCAAGTATAGACCCGGAAAATGAAAGTGGCCGGCGTCAAGCCAACCCGTGCGACACCGGCGAACTGGCCTCGTTAAGCCTGCGACATTCGTGCCTGGCGTCCTCTTCAAGATCGTAACCGTCACCGATGAAGCCGCGCGTGCGGGTATCGACGATGCGATACCAGACGGCGGCGTCGGGTGGTGGGTGACCGGTTTCTCCGGCCCGGCGGCCATGAACGATGATCTTGTTGCAGCGTTTCACAACGAAAATGTCTTCCATGGCGTCCACCGAAGCTGTTCGTGTTCAGATCAAGCATAGAAGCGCTTTGCGATCATGCAAAAAACTGGTGGGTCAGTTCGTCGGTTCAGTGCACCCCAGAAGTCGACTCATGGTGTTTCAGCCTTCTCGATGAGCTTCTCCAGAAACACCGCCAGCGCCACTTCCTCTGCCCTGAGCCTTTTACGCCCCCGCGACGGCGGCAGTCCGGCCAATGCGCCTTGCATAAACTCATCGACGACCGCCGGGTGGATGTAGCACTTGCGGCAAACCGCCGGGGTATTGCCCAGTTGCCGGGCGACATGCTTGACCATGTCCACCACCTGCCGCTTTGCATCGGCTGGCGATTGCCACTGCAACTTGCGCAACACCGCCAACGCCAGCGCACTGCCGGCCCAGGTGCGGTAATCCTTGGCGGTGAAATCGGCGCCGGTCAGCATTTGCAAGTAAGCGTTGACGTCGGAGGAGCTGACGGTGTGCCGGTCACCGTTTTCGTCCAGATACTGAAAGAGGTTTTGCCCGGGAATCTCCAGGCAGCGCTTGATGATCCGCGCCAGGCGCCGGTCTTTTACGGTGATCTGGTGCTCGATGCCGCTCTTGCCGCGAAACTGGAACATGATCGCGCTGCCGTTGATCTCGACGTGACGGTTGCGCAGGGTCGTCAGGCCATAGGAGCGGTTGTCCCGGGCGTACTGCGTGTTGCCAACCCGGATCAGCGTTGCATCGAGCAAGGTAATCACCGTGGCCATCACCTTGTCGCGACTGAAGCCGGGAGTCGCCAACAGGGTTTCAAGCTGCTTGCGCAGTTTCGGCAGGGCCAGGCCGAAGTCCCGCAAGCGTGAATATTTGTCGGCATCGCGCACTTCGCGCCAGCGCGGGTGATAACGGTATTGCTTGCGGCCACGGGCATCGCGACCGGTGGCTTGCAGATGACCGCGCGGGTCGGGGCAAATCCATACATCGGTGTAGGCGGGTGGTACTGCGAGGGCGTTGATGCGTTTGATTTCATCCGGATCGGTAATGCGGCGACCCGACGGGGCGAAATAGCCGAATGCGCCACGCAGCTTCTTGCGGGTGATGCCAGGCTGGCTGTCGTCGACGTAATGCAGGTCGGACGGCAGTCCCTCGGACAACGCGGTATCTGGCATGGCAGGCAATCCCGGGCGGCGAGTCAGGGTGTTAAGCCATTGACCACGCGCCATTGCCGGGGTGCCTAAAGAATGCCGACAGATTTCAGGCCAACACCGCCACCGCTTTGATCTGCGCCCAGAGTTGCTGGCCGGGGTGCACGCCCAGTTGATCCCGGGAGTAGCGGGTGATTCGCGCCAGCAGCGGTGTGCCGGCGGCATTCAGGCGGATCAGTACGTGAGCAGCGTTGTCGGCGCCGATTTCACTGATCACCGTGACCGGCAGGCGATTGAGGATGCTGCTCTGTTCGACGCCTTGCAGGCTCAGGCTGACATCCCGCGCTTGAACCTTGCAGCGCAATGCCTGGCCCTTGGTCATCGGCGCGTGGGCGACCCGAATGCTCAGGTCGGTGTCGGGCAGTTGCAAGGTCAACAGCTGGTAGTCGGCGTCATAGGCGCTGACGTGCCCTTCGATCACCACGCCGGCGTCATCGCCCAGCGCCAGCGGCAGATCGAGCCGGGCCAGGGTTTCGCCGATGGCGCCGCTGGCCAAAGCCTTGCCGTTGCTGAGCAGGACGAGGTGATCGGCAAGCCGCGCGACTTCATCCTGGGAATGGCTGACGTACAGCACCGGGATGTCGAGCTCATCGTGCAACCGTTGCAGGTAAGGCAGGATTTCGTTTTTACGCTGGGTATCGAGCGCCGCCAGTGGCTCGTCCATCAGCAGCAGTTTGGGACTGGTGAGCAGGGCACGGGCGATGCCGATACGCTGGCGCTCGCCGCCGGAAAGATTCTGCGGATTGCGGTCGAGTAAATGGCCAATCCCTAGCAGTTCAGTGGCATGCGCCATGTCGACCCGCCGCTGTTGGCGAGGGATGCGCTTGAGGCCGAATTCAAGATTGGCCCGCACCGACAGATGGTGAAACAGGCTGGCTTCCTGGAAAACATAACCCAGGGCGCGTTTATGCGGCGGGACGAAAATCCGCTTGTCGCTGTCCTGCCAGACTTCATCGTTGATCTGGATAAAGCCCTGCCCGGCCTGTTCCAGACCGGCGATGCAGCGCAGGCAAGTGGTTTTGCCCGAACCGGAATGACCATAGAGCGCAGTCACTCCACGGCCGGGCAATTGCAGGTCGATATCCAGGGCAAATCCCGAATAGCTCAGTTTCAAGCGCGTTTGAATCATGGGTCAGCTCCAGGCCGCTTTGGTTTTACGGCTGGAGTAGAGCGCCAGCAACACTGCAAAGGAGAACACCAGCATTGCCCCGGCCAGCCAATGGGCCTGGGCGTATTCCATGGCTTCGACGTGATCGTAGATCTGCACCGAGACCACGCGGGTTTTGTCGGGAATGTTGCCACCGATCATCAGCACCACGCCAAACTCGCCGACGGTGTGGGCAAAACCGAGAATGGCCGCGGTGATGAAACCGGGACGGGCCAGCGGCACAATCACGCTGAAGAACGTGTCCCAGGGGTTGGCGCGCAAGGTGGCGGCCACTTCCAATGGGCGAGTGCCGATGGCGGAAAAGGCATTTTGCAGCGGCTGGACCACGAACGGCATCGAGTACAGCACCGAGCCGATCACCAGCCCCGCAAAACTGAAGGTCAGGGTGCCGAGCCCCAGCGATTGGGTGAAGTGGCCGATCCACCCGTTCGGGCCAAGAGCCAACAGTAAATAAAAGCCAATCACCGTGGGTGGCAGCACCAGGGGCAGGGCGACGATCGCCCCGACCGGGCCGCGTAACCAGGATTGGGTACGCGACAGCCATAACGCAATCGGAGTGCCAATGATCAGCAGGATGACCGTGGTCAGGGACGCCAGTTTCAGGGTCAGCCAGATAGCGGAGTAATCGGCACTCGATAGCGTCATTTAGAGTTGGTAACCATAGGACTTGATGACGGCGGCGGCTTTCGGCCCTTTGAGGTAGTCAACCAATGCTTGGGCGGCCGGGTTGTCCTTGCCCTTGTTGAGGATCACCGCGTCTTGTTTGATCGGATCATGCAGGTTGGCCGGAACGATCCAGGCCGAACCGTTGGTCACTTTGCCGTCTTTGTAGATCTGCGACAAGGCCACAAAACCGAGTTCGGCGTTGCCGGTGGACACGAATTGGTAAGCCTGGGTGATGTTCTGGCCTTCAACGATCTTGCCTTTGACCTTGTCGGTCAGGCCTTGCTTGGCCAGCACCTGAGTGGCAGCCAGACCGTACGGGGCGGCTTTCGGGTTGGCGATGGAAAGATGCTGATACTGGTTGTCGCTCAGAACCTTGCCCTTGGCGTCGACATAACCTTCCTTGGCCGACCACAGCGCCAGCGTGCCGATAGCGTAGGTGAAGCGCGAACCCTTGACGGTGTCGCCTTCGGTCTCGAGTTTTTGTGGCGTGGTGTCATCCGCCGAGAGCAACACTTCGAACGGCGCGCCGTTCTTGATCTGGGTATAGAACTGGCCGGTTGCACCAAAGGAGGTGACCAGTTTGTGCCCGGTGTCTTTCTCGAAATCGGCAGCGATGGCCTGGATCGGCGCGGTGAAGTTCGCGGCAACGGCGACCTGGACTTCATCCGCGTGGGCGGACCCGAAAGCGAACACGCTGAACAGGCACACAGGGGCAAAACGTGAGGCACGCATGGTCATGAAACGGCTCCGTGGTAGGCGAGTGAAACGCTATATATAAGAATATATAGCGAAATGCCTGTAAACGGAACGAATGGGATGTGCACGTCGGAATTCACGCGCGCCCTGTAGCAGCTGGCGCAGCCTGCGTTCGGCTGCTACGGGCCCCCGTCCTAGCGGTGAAGCAATTTGGCCAATCCTTCATCCGCCAAACGCCGGGTAATCTCTGCCGAAGTCAGTTCAACGCCCAGGGTGAACGCCTGCCCGGCCCAAAGGTTGCTGAAATCCGCTTCCCCTTTAGCCCGCAATGGCATCAGCGCACCGCCCGCCAAGGGGAAGGCCGGTGCCTTGGCGCTCATCGGCCCGAGTTCACGCATCACCCGATTGAGAATCCCGCGCGCCGGGCGCCCGGTGAAAATGTTGGTGACCGCTGTCTCGCTTTCCTTGGCCGTGCGCAACGCCTTGTGGTGGGACGCGCTGACC
The DNA here is from genome assembly GCF_056400265.1 of Pseudomonas sp. 01L34. Taxonomy (NCBI): domain Bacteria; kingdom Pseudomonadati; phylum Pseudomonadota; class Gammaproteobacteria; order Pseudomonadales; family Pseudomonadaceae; genus Pseudomonas; species Pseudomonas sp. 01L34. Next base: position 811,975 of record NZ_JBFTSX010000001.1, on the reverse strand, counting down.
TTGGCCTCTGGCGTGAACAAATAAGCCGTACCTACCTGAACCGCCGATGCGCCCAGCATGAAAGCCGCTGCGACGCCACGCGCATCGCTAATCCCGCCCGCCGCAATGACTGGCACTTTCACCGCATCAACGACCTGCGGCACCAGCGCGAAAGTACCCACCTGGCTGCTCAAGTCATCACTGAGGAACATGCCCCGGTGGCCGCCAGCCTCGTAACCCATCGCAATGATCGCATCGCAGCCATGCTGCTCCAGCCAGATGGCTTCTTCGACCGTAGTCGCTGAGGAGAGAACTTTCGCTCCGGTGGCTTTTACCCGATCCAGCAGCGACTTTTCCGGCAGGCCGAAGTGAAAACTCACCACTGCGGGGCGAAACTCTTCGATCACTTCGCAGGCCGCGTTATCGAACGGCGCGCGATTGGACACCGGCGTCGGTGCGTCGAAGTCGACGCCCAATTCCCGGTAGTACGGTTCCAGCAGATTCTTCCATTCCCGGGCGCGCTGCTCATCCGGCGGCGGAGGTTGGTGGCAGAAGAAATTGACGTTGAACGGGCGCTGGGTGTGTTGGCGAATCGTATTCAGTTCTTCGCGCAACTGCTCGATGCTCAGCATCGCGGCAGGCATCGAACCCAGGCCACCAGCGTTGCACGCAGCAATCACCATGGCCGAAGTCGTCGCGCCGGCCATAGGGCCCTGGATGATCGGCAGCTCGATCCCGAGCAGGTCAAGAATGCGGGTGTCTGGCCATTGGCTCATGTGCAGTGTTCTCCGACGTCGAAACAGGGCAGGGACGGTAGAAGCAAGTTTGTATCAGTAATGCCTGGCGCAAGGCCAGTCGAGTTTTTAATGCGTACAGGATGATCCGCAAGGCGCCAGCCGATGGGGATTGGCTTAAAGTCGGGTACGGTGATGGGGTTCCCTGTGTTATTTCAACAGCACGACAACTGAACGATTCCACCAGGAGGCAGTGATGTTCAAAGGCATTCTGATCGACAAAGATGACAGCGGTTACCGGGCCACGCTGCAAGAGATCGCTGACGATCAATTGCCCGAGGGCGATGTGACGGTGCGTGTGGCGTACAGCACGCTGAACTTCAAGGATGGCCTGGCGATCACCGGCAGCAGCCCGGTGGTGCGCAAGTTCCCGATGGTGCCGGGGATCGATCTGGCGGGCACCGTCGAAGTCAGCAGTCACCCGGACTACAAGGTCGGTGATCAAGTCCTGCTCAATGGCTGGGGTGTGGGTGAAGGACACTGGGGCGGATTGGCGCAGAAAGCTCGCTTGAATGGCGACTGGCTGATTCCGTTGCCCAAGGCATTCACCGCCGCGCAAGCGATGGCCGTCGGCACGGCCGGCTACACGGCGATGCTGAGCATCCTGGCGCTGGAGCACAACGGCGTGAGTCCCGAACAGGGCGAGGTGTTGGTGACGGGCGCCAACGGCGGTGTAGGCAGTTTCGCCATCGCGCTGCTGAGCAAACTCGGCTATCGCGTGGTGGCCTCCACCGGCCGCACCTCCGAACACGACTACCTCAAGCACTTGGGCGCCAGTGAGATCATCGACCGCGCCACATTGTCGGAGCCGGGCAAGCCGTTGGCCAAGGAGCGTTGGGCAGCGGTGATCGACTCGGTCGGCAGCCACACACTGGCCAACGCTTGCGCGAGCACCAGGGCTAACGGCACCGTCGCCGCCTGCGGCCTGGCCCAGGGCATGGACTTCCCGGCGTCCGTCGCACCGTTCATATTGCGCGGCGTGACCCTGGCCGGGATCAACAGCGTGACCCAACCCAAAGCCCGGCGGATACTGGCCTGGAATCGCCTGGCCAAGGACCTGGATTTCGCCTTGTTACCATTGATCAGCCACGAAATCGGCTTGAGCGAAGCCATCGACGCCGCGCCGCGCTTGCTTGCCGGGCAGTTGCGCGGCCGGGTGGTGGTCGACGTCAATCGTTGATCGTCTTGGCACCAATCAAACAGACAAACTGTAGTGAAAAGGAAATAGCGACAATGGATGTAAAACTGCGTGAAGTGCTGCCCTTCAGTGTCTCGGGTTTGCAGGTGCGAACCCGCAATGCCGCAGAGCAGCAGCCGGATACCGCACGTATCGGCCCTATGTGGGAACAATTTTTCGTCGAGGACGTTTTCGACAAAATCGCCCACAAACAGCCGGACTCCTTTATGTACGGCGTGTATTCCAACTACGAGTCCGACACTTCAGGCCACTTCGATGTAACCGCGGGCGCGGCGGTCACCACACCCTCCGAGGGCTTTGCGCAGATTCAGGTTGAGGGCGGCGATTACCTGGTGTTCAGCGCCAAAGGGGCGATGCCGGACAGCGTCATTCAGGCTTGGGGCTTTATCTGGGCTTACTTCGAAGACAACCCGCAGGTTCGCCGCAAGTTCGCCACGGACTTCGAGGTCTACACCGGCCCGGAATCCGTGGCGGTCTATATTGGCATTCAGGACCCGGACGCGTTTTCACGTTCCAGCAACTGACGCTTGCGTTCCACGCCCCAGCGGTAACCCGACAGGTTGCCGTCGCTGCGCACCACGCGATGGCAAGGGATCGCCACCGCCAAACTATTCGCGCCACAGGCCTGGGCCACGGCGCGCATGGCTTTCGGTGCACCGATGCGCTGAGCGATATCGGCGTAACTGGCGGTGCTGCCGACGGGAATCTCCCGCAGGGCTTGCCATACCCGCTCTTGAAACGCTGTGCCGCGTACATCCAGCGGCAAATCCAGGCCGAGGGCCGGGGCTTCGATAAAGCCGACGACCTTGGCGATCAACTGCTCGAACTCATGATCGGCGCCAATCAGGTTGGCGCGGCGAAACTTGTCCTGCAGGTCGCAGACCAGTTGATGCGGGTCGTCGCCCAGCAGAATCGCGCAGACTCCGCGCTCACTTTGTGCCACCAGAATCGCTCCCAGAGAGCACTGGCCGACGGCAAAGCGAATGTCATTGTTCTGCCCGGCCGCGCGATAGTCCCCGGGTGTCATGCCGAGCAATTGATCCGCTGCCTCATAGAAACGGCTGTTGGAATTGAATCCGGCGTCATACAGCGCATCGGTAACCGTGCCGCCATCGGTCAGGCGCTCGCGAACCTTGCGTGAACGATGGGCGGTGGCGTAGCCCTTGGGCGTCAGGCCGGTGATGGCCTTGAACACACGATGGAAGTGGAAACTGCTCAAACCGGCTGCATCTGCCAGCTCATTCAACGCCGGTAACGTTTCGGCGGATTCGATTTGACGGCACGCGGCGGCCACGGTGGCGGCGTGTTGCGCGGCGACGTCGCTGTGATCTTTCGCGGCACGTTTGCTGGGGCGATAACCCGCCGCCTGAGCTTGCTCGGCAGTGTCGAAGAACTCGACATTCTGCGGTTTCGGCAGGCGTGCCAGGCTGCTGGGGCGACAGTAGATACCGGTGGTTTTCACCGCATACACAAACTGCCCGTCGGCACGGGGATCGCGCGCGACCACGGCGGCCCAGCGAGGATCGTTTTCGGTGGCGATTGTTGGCGATTGAGTTGTCATGGCTTCATGTCCGTTGACCCGTTTCATGCAGATTAACCAGCCGGCACCGACGCCACACTCCGGGTCTTGCGGTCGAATTCGACTGCATCATCGCGCAGTACGAAAAGTGAAATTGATCCGCTGTTCGCCCAGCCGCGGATGCTGGCCTTCCTTGATCGGCAATACGCCGTGGTAACGCAAACGGTCCACACCGCCCCAAACCACGATATCACCGTGAAACAGCGGCACTCGCTGGCTTTTGGCGCTGCGTTCGAAGCCGCCAAACAGAAACGTCGCCGGCAATCCCAAAGACACCGACACGATGGGGGCAGTGTAGGCGTTTTCGTTTTTGTCCTGATGCAACGACATCCTGGCCCCGGGAACATAGCGGTTGATCAGGCAGGAGTCCGGTACGAACGCCATAAACCCTGCCTCTCGCGCCGCCGCCTGGGCCAGTTCGAAAAACACCTCGGGCATTTCAGGCCAGGGCGCGCCGGTCTGCGGATCGTTGCGGGTGTACTGGTAGCCGCTGCGATCGGTGGTCCAGCCCCAGGTGCCGCAACTGCTCAAGGCCACCGACATGGTAAAGCCGCCGGGCGTGACCATCTGCCGAAACGGCGCCGCTGTCAGAACCGCCTCCAGCGCCGGTAGTAACCGGTCGAGCCAGGGTAGGGCGAAGCCCCTGAGGACGTAGGATTGTTCGCCGATCTGCTCGCGCCTGGGCTGCTGCTCGGGTTCTGCGTCGGCAAACAGATCGAAGGTGATCGGGTTCATGGGCTCATAACGCATCGTGAAAGATGATTCCAAGGGTATGCCGTTTTCCACTGTGCAGGCGACTCACCCCATGACGCAGGGTCACTCGGTAATAGCCGCGAACGCCTTTAACCGGGCGCTGATTCACGGCAAAAATCAACGCGTCACCTTTCTTCAGTCCGATGACTTGCGGGCGCGATTGCATCCGTGGGCGTTGTTCGGTCAGCACAAATTCGCCACCGGTAAAGTCCTTTCCCGGTTCTGACAGCAGAATTGCCACTTGCAGCGGGAACACGTGTTCGCCGTACAGATCCTGATGCAAGCAGTTGTAGTCCTGCGGGCCGTATTGCAGCAATAAAGGTGTCGGGCGTTCCTGACCGGCGGCATGGCAGCGTTGCAGAAACGCTTCGTGGGGTTCGGGGAAACGGGTCGGCAAATCCATGCATTCGTACCAGCGATTGGCGATGGGAACCAGTCGAGGGTAGAGCGCGCTGCGCAACCGGGCCACCGGATCAGGCAGCGGGTATCTGAAGTATTTGTACTCGCCACGGCCAAAACCGTGGCGCGCCATCACCACTTTCGAGCGAAAGGGTTCGGAGCAGTCGTACAGGGCGCTTATTTCATCGCAGGTCTTATGGCTTAAAAGCGATTTGATGATCGCGCAGCCATCCTGGTCGAGTTGCTGCGTAAGTTTGCCCCAGTCGAGGGCATCGTGGTGAATCGGATCGGTAAGCAAGGGTTCTGACTCCTTGACCAAAAGGTCGAGGCGGCCAGTTTAGAGAGCGTTGCGGGAGCGGGCACTCCGGCGCTTGCGGTCGAATTCGCGAGAGGGGAGCAGACGTCCATGTTGTCGCTCCAGATCGCGTTACAGCGCTTTGCTGACGCTGATCTCGCTGATGACGTCTTCGCTCTGGCCATGCAGCTTGTCCAGCGCAGCCTTGGCTTCTTCTGCAGTGCCGTTTTCAAGCTGGGCGAATTCGAAGCGACGTTCGCCGTTGAGTTTGTATTTGATGACGTATTTGGTCGTCTGGGCCACGGTCATACCTGCCTGTTCTGGTGTGGGTTCAGCTCAGCTTCGAGCTGGAGCGGCGGATGATCTTGATCGAGTGCGTCAGGGTCGGTTTGCGGGTCACGCTGATCGGGCGGCGGTTGACCGTGTCGATGGTGATGTTCCAGAAACCGGTGCTCGGCGCGGTGATCCGGGCCGGGAAGGTGTCGAATGCGCCACCGTGATACGTGTGACGGCCGCCGTTCTTGAAGCTGCGGAAGTTGGCGTCGTTCATCAAGCGGATGTTGCACATTTGGGAGCACTGAATGACGACGATGTCGTCTTCGTTGAGGTGCTCGCGCTGGTGGATAAATTTCATGAGGCGCCTCCAGAAGGGCTTTTTCTACAAAATCAAAACGATAGCATGGGCGATTGGCGCAGTTTATCAGCCCGAACAGGTTATTATCTGGCTGTCGGGGTCCGCTTTGACAATTAAAAACAGTTATTTGGAATTCTATGAGCGATAAATGCAGGGAGCCTTGGAGAAAAACAGCATTTGTGCTGTCGGAGGGTCTTTATCGGAGGTTTCATATGAAATGGGGTGTTCTGGTCGTGCCGTTTGTATTGGCAGTGGGTGGATGTGCGACGGTCTCGGACATCACTGCGTCGTTGCCTACCATGAACGTGATTTCAGGCAAGAAACCCCATGAGTACGCCCAGTGCCTGGTCGAGAAATTGGCCAGTAGCCGTGGGGCCTTGCAAGTCGAGCCGCAAAAGGATGGCATGCGGGTGATTGTGCCGCAGAAGTTCTCCTCGGGGCCGGCAGCGGTGTTTGACATTGAAGACCGCTCCGGTGGCAGCAGCATCAAACTGCATGAGCGCATCTCCAATGTGCCGTTGCGCCCATGGGATGTACGCAATGCCGCCACCGCGTGCATTTCCGGCTGATAGACTACCCCCGGTCAGCATCGATGCCGTCAAAGTCGCACTTTGACGGCATTGTCATTTCTGGAGTCGAGCATGAAACGAGAGCAGGTGCGGGAGCGCCACGCAGAGGGTCATATCTCTGCCACCCATGTGATTCAGAACCCGGCGAATCCGGGGGAGTGGATCGTATTTTTCAAGAAAAGCGCCGGGCGCAGTTTTTTCCTGGTGGATGACAACGATGAAGTCGAGTCCTTCAGCCGCCTCGACGATTTGATCGAGACGGTACGCGGGCTCGGGATCAAGTTCGCCGAAATCCATATGTAGGGCAATGGGTGCCCTACTTGCAGACCACCACCACACTGCGGTTCTTGTAATTGCCGACGTCGACGCCCAGGGTTTTGTCGCTTTCCTTGGTCGAAGGTGTACCGTCGGTACCGACAATCCGATAGCCGGTACCGGCGCAAGAGGCATCGGCTTTTTCGTAGCAACTGGCCCAGGCGTTGGCTTCCCCGGAGCAGTCGATGGTCAGGCCTTGCTCGCCATTTTTCAGGTAAGTCGTTTCTGACGTGGCGCAGCCACTCAGGGCCAGTACCGCAATCAGTGGCAAGAATCTTTTCATGTCGTGGTCGTCGTCAGTGATGGGGGCTAAACGCTATGACAGCGGCTGCAACGAAAGGTTATAGCGATTGGCCACTTCGTTGCAGGCATTCACAAAAAAGCCCTGCGCAAAGACAGGGCTGCGGTCGCGCCAGGTTCAGCTCAAGGCTTGTCCTTGCCGCGCCGCTTGGGTGCTGCGGGTTGATCCTGCAACACCGATGCCACTTCAATCGCCAACGCTTCTGTAGGGAACGGCCCGGCAATATTCTCGCCGCCGACGCTGTCTATCCACCACTGGCCGTCTTTCGCCTGATTGATCAGGTACCCGTTGACGCTTTTTGCTGCCGACATCTATCTGCCTCGTTGGCTGGTTCAGGTGCGCAATGATAGCGCCAAATGCCCTCAACGGGTGCCGATGGGTGTAGGGTGGGGCAGATTGTCGCTAGACTGATGGCCGCGCAGGTCGTCGATCTCTGCTATCTATAAGACGTTGTGCAGCTTATCTGCGGAACTATCCATCAGAATATTTCTCTATGATGGCGTCGGTTAGCCAGTGCGGGGCATTGTAAGGTGCACGCCGCCTGATTAGACTGCGCCGAAACTCGTACACACAGCCCTTTCAAGGACTTATATGATCAAGAAATGCTTGTTCCCAGCAGCCGGTTACGGTACTCGCTTCCTGCCAGCGACTAAAGCCATGCCCAAAGAAATGCTGCCGGTGGTAAACAAGCCACTGATCCAGTACGGCGTCGAAGAAGCACTGGATGCCGGGTTGACCGAAATCTCCATCGTTACCGGTCGCGGCAAACGCGCCCTGGAAGACCACTTCGACATCAGCTACGAGCTGGAAAACCAGATCAAGGGCACTGACAAGGAGAAATACCTGGTCGGCATCCGTAAACTGCTCGACGAGTGCTCGTTCTCCTACACTCGCCAGACCGAAATGAAAGGCCTGGGCCACGCAATCCTGACCGGCCGTCCACTGATTGGCGACGAACCTTTCGCCGTAGTACTGGCGGACGACTTGTGCGTCAACCTCGAAGGCGACGGCGTACTGACCCAGATGGTCAAGCTGTACAAGCAGTTCCGCTGCTCGATCGTGGCCATCCAGGAAGTCGATCCTCAGGAAACCAACAAGTACGGCGTGATCGCCGGCGAGATGATTCGCGACGACATCTATCGCGTTCACAGCATGGTCGAGAAGCCAAAACCTGAAGATGCACCGTCGAACCTGGCGATCATCGGCCGTTACATCCTGACCCCGGACATCTTCGACCTGATCGAGCAGACCGAGCCAGGCAAGGGCGGCGAAATCCAGATCACCGACGCCCTGATGAAGCAAGCGCAAAACGGCTGCGTCATGGCCTACAAGTTCAAAGGCAAGCGTTTCGACTGCGGTGGCGCCGAAGGCTACATCGACGCAACCAACTTCTGCTTCGAGAACTTCTACAAGACTGGCAAGGCTTACTGATAGCGCCTGAGCTGCTTGTATTGAAAAGCCACCTTCGGGTGGCTTTTTCATTTTTCGGCCCCAAATAGTTTGCAACGCTTGCCCAAAGGGCGCTCGCAGGTATGCTGGTGTCCTGCCGAGGAGATAGTAATGGCCTACGATTTTGACCTATATGTGATTGGTGCCGGTTCTGGCGGTGTGCGGGCTGCGCGGTTCGCGGCCGGTTTTGGTGCGAAAGTCGCCGTGGCCGAGAGCCGCTACCTGGGCGGTACATGCGTGAACGTTGGCTGTGTGCCGAAAAAACTGCTGGTCTACGGCGCGCACTTCGCCGAAGACTTCGAGCAATCGCAAGGTTTTGGCTGGACTCCGGGTGAAGCGACGTTCGACTGGGCGACGCTGATCGCCAACAAGGATCGCGAGATCAATCGCCTGAACGGCATTTATCGCAATCTGCTGGTCAACAGTGGTGTGACCTTGCATGAAGGTCACGCGAAAATCGTCGATCCGCATCAGGTTGAGATCAATGGCGAGCGTTACACCGCCAAAAACATCCTGATTGCCACCGGTGGTTGGCCGCAGATCCCGCAGATTCCGGGGCACGAGCATGCCATCAGCTCCAACCAGGCATTCTTCCTTAAAGAGCTGCCCAAGCGCGTTCTGGTGGTCGGTGGTGGTTACATTGCGGTGGAGTTTGCCGGGATTTTCCACGGGCTGGGCGCTGAGACCACGCTGCTGTATCGCGGTGATCTGTTTCTGCGTGGCTTCGACGGCGCAGTGCGCAAACATTTGCAGGAAGAGCTGACCAAGCGCGGCATGAACCTGCAATTCAATGCCGACATCGAACGTATCGACAAGCAGGCCGATGGCAGCCTGAAGGCGACGCTCAAGGATGGTCGTGAGCTGGAGGCGGATTGCGTGTTCTACGCCACCGGTCGGCGTCCGATGCTCGACAACCTGGGGCTGGAAAACACCGGGGTCAAACTCGACAAGAAAGGTTTTGTCGAGGTCGATGAACAGTATCAAACCGCTGAACCGTCGATCCTGGCCCTCGGTGATGTGATTGGTCGGGTACAACTCACGCCGGTTGCTCTGGCCGAAGGCATGGCCGTGGCGCGGCGCTTGTTCAAGCCTGAGCAATATCGCCCGGTGGATTACAAGATGATCCCGACCGCCGTGTTCAGCTTGCCGAACATCGGCACTGTCGGGCTGACTGAAGAAGAGGCGCGCGAGGCTGGGCACGATGTGGTCATCTTCGAAAGCCGTTTTCGGCCGATGAAGCTGACCCTGACCGAATGCCAGGAACGCACCTTGATGAAACTGGTGGTGGACGCCAAGACCGACAAGGTCCTGGGCTGCCACATGGTCGGTCCGGACGCTGGCGAGATCGTGCAAGGGTTGGCGATTGCCCTGAAAGCGGGCGCGACCAAGCGCGACTTCGACGAAACCATCGGCGTGCATCCGACGGCCGCCGAAGAGTTCGTCACCATGCGCACGCCAGTCGCGGGTTAATCGTTCTTCTGTGGCGCTGATGCGTCTGGCGCTGTCGCAACGACAGCGGCCAGGCGCACGCTTTCATCCAGGCTTGCCTGCAACTTGATCAGTTCAACTTCCAGCGCTTTGTTGATGTGCGACTGCTCGTCAATGTTCTGCTTGAGCGACTGGCTTTCCAGCAAGGCAATGCGCAAGCGTTCCTGGAGGAGGGTGCGTTCGCTGTCGATGCGGGTGACCTGTTCCAGTAACTGATCCTGTCGGCTGTTGGTGTGCTTGAGTTGCTCCTGCAACAGGCTCAGCTCCCGCAGCGTGCCACGGTTTTCGGTCAGCAGACGCTCATTGTCGCGATGCAGTTGGGTGATTTCATCCTGGCGTACCAGTGCGCTTTGCTGGGCCTGACGCAATTCCATCTGAATTTGTTGTACCTGGCCTTCGTGGCGTCGCTGTTCCTGCTCGCGCTGGTCTTTGACGGCATTGCGGTAGTGCTCCAGTGCTTCGCGGGCGTGCAGGTGTTTTTCTTCCAGTGAGCGGATCTGCTCGTCCTTGTCCTGCAAGCGCAACTCGAAATCGGCCAGTGCCTGGTTCAGCCCGGCGTTGCGGGTTTGCTCGGATTGCAGCATCGAGCGGGTGTCGTGCAGTTCCGCCGATTCCTGGGTCAGCGCCAGGCTTTGAATTTCGTATTGCTGTTGCAATTCGGTATTGGCCTCGCGGGCCTCGTGCAGCTGGGTTTCCAGCTCTTTTCGTTGTTGCTCGAACTGCGCGCGTGCCTGGTCGATGGGTTCTTGCGCCTGTTCTTTCAGGCGTTGCGCCAGTCGCGCCACCAGCGCTGTCAGCTCATCATCGATCGGTTCGGAAGGTGCTGGCGCGGGTTCGGTGCCGTCATCGAGCTCTTTCAGATAGCGATGGATCGTGGTTTTCGAGCCGGTATTGCCCATTTCGATCCGCACTGCGTCGATGCTCGGGTGTTCGCCCCGGGCGAGGATTGCCGAGCGTGCCGCTTGCACCAGTGCCTTGTTTACGCCGCCACGTGCCATGTGTTCTCCTACGATTTGATACTGTGGTACGTACCACTAATATACACAATGTACCATGCCGTGAATAAAGTTAAAAACTTGTGATAACTGATGCGGGATATACTGGTATTACCCCGTGTGATGAGCTGTAGACCGGGTATTCAATCGCCAACGCGGTACGTTTTCGAGCACTGAGCCCATGACCGATCTGGATCGCTACCTGCAAGCCGCTACCCGCGACAACACCCGTCGCAGCTATCGCGCGGCCATCGAGCACTTCGAAGTCAGCTGGGGCGGGTTCCTGCCGGCGACCAGCGATAGCGTTGCGCGGTACCTGGTTGCACATGCGGGCGTGCTGTCGATCAATACCTTGAAGTTGCGCTTGTCCGCGTTGGCGCAGTGGCACAGCAGCCAGGGGTTCGCCGATCCGACCAAGGCGCCGGTGGTGCGCAAAGTATTCAAAGGCATTCGCGCGCTGCACCCGGCCCAGGAAAAACAGGCTGAACCCTTGCAGCTTCAACATCTGGAGCAAGTGATCGCCTGGCTGGAGCAGGAAGCACAGTCCGCCAGGGCGCAGGACGATCGCGCGGGATTGCTGAGAGCCAAGCGCGACACCGCACTGATCCTGCTGGGCTTCTGGCGTGGTTTTCGTAGTGATGAGTTGTGCCGCGTGCAGATCGAGCATGTACAAGCCAGCGCCGGTTCAGGCATTACCCTCTACTTGCCACGCAGCAAGGGCGATCGCGAGAACCTCGGCCAGACCTACCAGACACCCGCCTTGCAGCGCCTGTGCCCGGTACAGGCCTACATCGAATGGATTACCGAAGCCGCGTTGGTCCGTGGCCCCGTGTTTCGTGGCATCGATCGCTGGGGCCATTTGAGCGAGGAGGGCTTGCACGCCAATAGCGTTATCCCGTTGTTGCGCCAGGCACTGGAGCGCGCCGGCATTGCGGCCGAGCACTACACCAGTCACTCCCTGCGTCGTGGCTTCGCCACCTGGGCCCATCAGAGCGGTTGGGATTTGAAGTCGTTGATGAATTACGTGGGCTGGAAGGATGTGAAGTCAGCCATGCGCTATGTTGAAGCCAGCCCATTTCTCGGGATGACCCGAATCGCTGAAAAGCCGTTGGCGCTGTAGATCACGTTTTCTTCTATTAATACGCTCGGCTAATAGCGAAAACAAATCAGCAACATCAGGTTTGCCAATGAGCCAACTGGCGATCGGGTGGGTAGGATTCACCACATCAACTTCTTAACCCCTGACGGAGAGTCACCGATGCCTATCATCAACAGCCAAGTTAAACCGTTCAAAGCTACCGCCTACAAAAACGGCGACTTCGTACACGTGTCGGACGCTGACCTGAAAGGTAAGTGGTCTGTCGTTTTCTTCTACCCAGCTGACTTCACCTTTGTTTGCCCGACCGAACTGGAAGACCTGGCTGACAACTACGCCGAGTTCCAAAAACTGGGCGTCGAGATCTACAGCGTTTCCACCGATACCCACTTTGCCCACGCTGCCTGGCACAACACTTCGCCAGCCATCGGCAAAATCCAGTACACCATGATCGGCGACCCGACTCATGTCATCTCCCGCAACTTCGACGTGCTGATCGAAGAAGCTGGCCTGGCTGACCGTGGCACTTTCGTGATCAACCCTGAAGGCCAGATCAAAATCGTTGAACTCAATGATGGCGGTGTAGGTCGTGACGCTTCCGAGCTGCTGCGCAAAATCAAGGCCGCTCAATACGTCGCCGCTCACCCGGGCGAAGTGTGCCCAGCCAAGTGGAAAGAAGGCGAAGCCACTCTGGCTCCGTCCCTGGACCTGGTCGGCAAGATCTAAGTCTGTGACGCGCTTCATCAGGGCGGAGCTCCGCACCTACTAAGTAAGCTGCACCGCCCCATAAAACGCCCGGGCGAGATTCGCTCGGGCGTTTTTTTATGTCTGATTGCTCTCTATTCAAACAGCATCTAAGGAAATCGCCCGTATGTTGGACGCCAATCTTAAAGCCCAGTTGAAATCGTACCTGGAACGGGTCACTCAGCCGATCGAGATCGTTGCATCCCTCGACGACGGTGCGAAATCCCAGGAAATGCTCGCGTTACTCAAAGACGTTGCCAGTCTTTCCACCCAGATTACTCTGCTCGACAACGGTAACGATGCGCGTAAACCATCGTTCTCGATCAATCGCCCGGGAGCCGATATCAGCCTGCGTTTCGCCGGCATCCCGATGGGCCACGAATTCACATCCCTGGTGCTGGCCTTGCTGCAAGTCGGCGGCCACCCATCGAAAGCCAGTGCCGACGTTATCGAGCAGATCCGCTCGCTCAAAGGCGAGTTCAACTTCGAGACTTACTTCTCGCTGTCCTGCCAGAACTGCCCGGATGTGGTTCAGGCGCTGAACCTGATGGCTGTGCTGAACCCGAACATCCGCCACGTCGCCATCGACGGCGCGCTGTTTCAGGCCGAAGTTGACGAGCGCCAGATCATGGCCGTGCCAAGCGTTTACCTGAACGGCGTGAACTTCGGCCAGGGTCGCATGGGCCTGGAAGAAATCCTCGCCAAGATCGACACCAGTGGCATCGAGCGTCAGGCCGAGAAGATCAGCGCCAAGCAAGCCTTCGACGTACTGGTCGTCGGCGGTGGCCCGGCCGGTGCTTCAGCGGCAATTTACGCCGCTCGTAAAGGCATTCGCACCGGCGTGGCGGCTGAACGTTTTGGTGGCCAGGTGCTCGACACCATGGCCATCGAGAACTTCATCTCCGTGCAGGAAACCGAAGGGCCGAAACTGGCCGTGGCACTGGAAGAACACGTTAAGCAATACGACGTGGACATCATGAACCTGCAACGCGCCGACAAGCTGGTGCCGGGAAAAAACGGTGAATTGCACGAAATCCATTTCGCCAGCGGCGCGTCCTTGAAAGCCAAGACCGTGATCCTCGCCACCGGCGCGCGCTGGCGTGAAATGAACGTTCCGGGTGAGCAGCAATACCGCAACAAGGGTGTGGCGTACTGCCCGCACTGTGACGGTCCGCTGTTCAAAAGCAAGCGTGTGGCGGTGATCGGTGGCGGTAACTCCGGCGTCGAAGCAGCCATCGACCTGGCCGGGATCGTGTCCCACGTAACCCTGCTGGAGTTCGACGTGCAATTGCGCGCCGACGCGGTACTGCAGCGCAAGTTGCACAGCCTGCCGAACGTTACCGTGATCACCAGTGCGCAAACCACTGAAGTGACCGGCGATGGCCAGAAGGTCAACGGCCTGCGCTACAAGGATCGTCAGTCGGACGAGCTGCGCACTGTCGAGCTGGAAGGGATTTTTGTGCAGATCGGTCTGTTGCCTAATACCGATTGGCTTAAAGGCACCATCGAGCTGTCGCCGCGCGGCGAGATCATTGTCGATGCCCGTGGTGAGACGTCGATCCCCGGCGTGTTCGCGGCCGGCGACGTGACCACCGTGCCGTACAAGCAGATCGTGATTGCGGTGGGCGAGGGCGCCAAGGCTTCCCTGAGCGCATTCGATCACTTGATTCGCACCTCGGCGCCGGCATAAACGCCGAAGCTGAAAACACAAAACCCCATGAGCGATCATGGGGTTTTTTGTGTCTTGCACTGATCTTTACTACACAGAGCGTGGGAGCGATCAAGGCTGCGATCGTTTTACAACGGTGCCGGCTGAATGATCTCGACCCAGTAGCCATCCGGGTCCTTGATGAACGCCAGGCTCTTCATGCGACCGTCGTTCAGGCGTTTCTGGAAATCGCAGCCCAACGCTTCAAAACGTTCGCACGCGGCACGGATGTCTGGGACCGAGATGCAGATATGGCCGAAGCCGCGCGGGTCGGTGTTGCCGTTGTGATAGGCGAAATCCGCGTCGTTCTCGGTGCCGTGGTTGTGGGTCAGTTCGAGAATGCCGGGGATCGATTTCATCCACTCGGTGCGGGCAGCGGCATCGGCCGGGATCTGGTTTTTATCGACCAGCGCCAGGAAGTACAGGCTGAACTCGGCTTCCGGGAAATCACGCTTTTCCACCAGCGAGAAACCCAGGACGCGGGTGTAGAAATCCAGGGACCGGGTGATGTCCTTGACCCGCAGCATGGTGTGGTTGAAGACGAACTTCTGGGTGGCGGTGTCAGGTTGGGCGGTCACGCCAGGAAATGTATTGAGTTCGTGCAGGCTCATGGGCCCTCCGGAAATTCCAAGAATGCTCACAATGATACGCAAGGGCCCTGGCATCGCCAAACCAAAACCGCAGGCTTGCCTGCCGGGCGGGTGAAGCTCAGACTTCGCGGCTCAATCCGTGAGTGTTCATTACAATGATCCGACCCTGTCAATTGATGTTCGTCCTGATGTGTCTGCTTTCAGGTGTTACCCGTGCTGATGCAGAAGCTCCGGTCGTGACCTGGCCCAATGGATGGACTGTCGAGACCGTTCCGCAAGACGAGGCCAAGCCTCAGGTTTCCCGGCAGCGCGCGGTAAAAAACGACCAGGACGGGACACCGGTAATGGTGATGGAGTTGACCATGACTCAAGTGGAAAGCGGTCATCAGGTGAATCTGGAAGGTGTGTTGCTGGAAATGCGCAAGTCTGTGCAGAAGGACTTTTTTCAGGGCGGCTATCAGAGCGTCTGCAACAAAATTCATCCGACTGCCTTGAGCCGGTTATCGGCGCTGGAAACTACCTGCACCATTACCCAGAACGGTCGACATGTGTTGTCTCAAACATTGGTCGCCGCAGTCGACGGCGATAAAGCCTATGTTCTTTCCTACGCGGGGCAGGCTGAGGTTTATAAGGCAAGTCAGGGCGACATAGAGGCAGCTCGAAACAGCTTGAAACTTTAGTTTAAGGTTTCTGTACCCACGCTTTTGAGCATGGCCCGGATTTTTAGATAGCCAAACGGATTAAGCACAAAGTTAGTCAGTCTATAGCGAGTTGATCGGCGACTATCGTCGCATTTTAGACGGCATCCATGAAAAAGCCCTGCATTGGCAGGGCTTTTTTATTACCGTGAGCGCTTAGGCACGCAGCCAGGAGTCAACGGTGGCTGCACCGTATTGTTCCTTCCAGGCTTTCAGGCCGCGGTGATTGCCGCCCTTGGTTTCAATCAGTTCACCCGTGTGCGGGTTCTGATAAACCTTGACCACGCGAGCGCGGCGGGTTTTAGGGGCGGTTGCCTGCTGCAGGCCGGATTTCGCCGGGTGCGGGTCGAGGATGGCGATGATGTCGCGCAAGCTCTTGCCGTAGGTTTTCATCAGCCCCTGGAGCTTTTCTTCGAATTCGATTTCTTTTTTGAGACCGGCATCGTTCTTCAAAGATTCCAACTGCTTGAGCTGTTCTTGAAGGGCCTTTTCAGCTGCACGGAATTCAGCGAGTCTGGACAATATCTTTACTCCAATAGTGTGTTTGGCTGAAACCAACCGCAAACAAAGCTATAAGCCAAGAGCCTTGAAGCGACTCGGTGATAATGGCACGCCTGCCGATTTTGCACAGGTATGAAAAATTGTAGTAGTTAATTGGCCAAGAGTAAATCCTGACTTTTTCTTCATGTAACAAGAGTAGTCTTTTGATTCAATTTGGCGCGCATCATCATGATTCCGGCGCTTAACGTGGTTAGTTAATGATCACTTAATGCTCTAATGAACTCTGCGCCGGGCATCGGCCGGCCGAACAGATAACCTTGCAGAAAGTTCACGCCATGGGCAGTCAGATAGTCACTTTGCTCCTCGGTTTCCACCCCTTCGGCGACGATGCCCAGATCGAGTTTGGCCGAGAGTTCGATGATGCTGTCCAGAATGTGCCGGGAGAGGGCGTCGACACCGATCATGGCGACAAAACTCTGGTCGATTTTCAGGAAGTCCACATTGAACTGACGCAAGTAACCGAGGCTTGAATGGCCGGTGCCAAAGTCGTCGATGGCGATCATCACGCCCAGCGCGCGAAGCCGTTCGAACAACAGCAGGGTGATGGCTGTCGGTTCGACCAGTTCGCGCTCGGTCAACTCCAGCACTAAATGGACACTGCCCGGTGCAAAAGCACTGAGGAATTCACGGCAGTCTTCGACCAGCGCAAGATCCCGGCAATGACTGGCGGTGATGTTGATGCCAATGTGGAATGGCCCCTCGAACGATGCCGACAAGGGCGCCAGCAATGTGGCGGTCTGTTGCATCAGCGAGCGGGTCATCGGCACGATCAGACCGGAATGTTCGGCAAACGGGATAAACAGATCCGGACGCACCAGGCCTTCCCTGGGATGTTTCCAGTGCATCAATACTTCGGTGCCGGACCACAGCTTATTGTCGCCATGCACCACGGGCTGAAAGTAAGGAATGAATTCTGCTGCCTCCAGCGCCCGCTGCATTTCACGGCTGGGCGACATCGAGCGCTTCTGCAGCACATGCCCGATCGAACCTGACACCACGCCGAAGAACATCAACAGACTGAACAGTGGCGGGTATTCACTACGCATGTAACGCCAGGTTTCTCCTTCGGGGAAACCTGCGGCCACCGTAAAGGCATAACGCGAGGACGTCAGCGTACTTTGTGCTACCGGCAAGGCGGGCAGGGCGTCCTCGTGAACTTTGCCGTCGGCGGACAACCAGTTGGGACCGACTTGTAGCAACAGTAATGTCTTGCGGCCGATCAGGCGCAATTCATTGCTCAGGTGATAACCGTTCAGCGTGGTCAATGCCCCTTTATTTCCTTCGCTGAGCCGGTACACCAACAGCGCGGTATTGGGCGTGACCGGGTTGCCGTTCATGAGCCATAACTGGCCTTGGGTGTAGTCGCCGGGATTAACCTTTTCCTGATATTCACCGAACAACGAACTGCAATAGAGGTTGTCGTCCCACACCAGGTTGGTCGAGCGCACGAAGGGCCGGCGCGTAACTTGTTCGCGCAAGGCCAGTTTGACGTCATTGCAGTTTTTGCCAGCCAGCGGCAGGAGCTCCTGCGCCGCTTGGGCGGTGTTGTCGAGCATCAGTTCGAACTGGCGAATGGATTCTTCGCCAGTCAGTTCAGTACTTTGCTTGAGGGTACGTTCAGCCTGCAGATAGAGAATGGCGACTCCCAGCAACACCGGGAGCAATCCGCTCAAAACAGTCACAGTGATTCGGGTGCCACGCTTGCGGCGACTTTTGACGTTCAGTGGCATTCGCAAATCCATCGCGATAAAAGAGGGCTCTCAAAGGTTGGCAGGTCGACATGCCTCCCAAAAGAGTTCAGCCATGATAGTTGGCTATCGGCCCTTATGCCGCTCAACCTTTAATCAATCTTGAGGCCAGTTTAATAAAGGCCAGCGTCGCGGGGGATGACTGACGCTGATCGAGCACCGCCAGACCGACTTGGCGGCTGATGGGGGGCGACAGCGGTTTTTTCACGTAGCGGTTGTCGTGGTCGTCAGGCAGTGAGCTTTCGGCGACGACAGTCAAGGCATCGCCACGGCCTACGACGTCCAATGTGCTGAGCAACTGCGAGCAGCGATAACGAATGTTCGGCGTCAATCGCGCCGTATTGAACAGGCGCGACACCAGCTCCGAAGACCCGGCTTCGGTCAGCACAAAAGGGTCGTGGCACAAGTCGTTCAGGCGCAAGCTGCCGCGACCGGCCAGTACATGGTCGGCAGGCAGCAGCGCGACCATCTGGTCCTCGATCAAGGCCACGGTGTCGAAACGCTCTTGGGGCAACACCACGAAGCCGATGTCGATACGCCGTTCTTCCAGCCACTGAATCACCTGGCGATCCGGCCCTTCATCGATATGAACCTCGATGCCCGGATGCGAGGCGCGGTAGTGCTGCAAGATCCTGGGCAACAGCTTGATCGATGAGGTCGGGCCGAACGAGCCTATACGCAGAGTGCCGGTTTTCATCCCGCGTGAATCGGCCGCCTCCTGACGCAAAGTGTTGGCCAGCCCGAGCATTGCCCGAGCGCGCAGTAATAGCTGCTGGCCGATATCACTGAGCTCGACCTGGGACTGATGCCGACGCAGCAGTTCGACGCCCAATTCCTGTTCCAGCGACTTGAGTGCGTGGGAGACCGCAGACTGGGAAATCTCCAAACGATGGGCGGCCGCCGTGAAGCCGCGCAATTCGGCCACCAGCGAGAAAATCTCGAGTTGAGTGAGGGTCATGAGTTTTTACTCATTTTACGATGATCGATCATTAGTCGAATGATACGCCACATGCCCGATTTCTGGCGGTGGAGACTTATGACTACGTGTGAACAGACCCTTGCGAACTCTTCGGATGTGCCGGTTTATCTGAAACTGGCGGCGGTCACCATGATCTGGGGCGGGACGTTCGTCGCCGGGCGGTTTCTGGCCGACAGCCTCAGTCCGTTATTCGCTGCGAGTCTGCGGTTCCTGCTGGCGAGCGTGGCGTTGCTGGTGTTCCTGCTGCTGGCGCGGGTGCCCTTGGTGCGACCCAGCCCCAGGCAATGGTTGCAATTGGCGCTGTTGGGATTCTTCGGGATTTTCTTCTACAACCTGTGCTTCTTTTACGGGCTGCATTACATCAACGCGTCCCGGGCGTCTTTGATCGTGGCGTTGAACCCGGCGGTGATCGGCCTGGCTTCTTGGCTGTTGTTCAAGGAGCGGCTGAGTCGGGCGAAAGTGGCTGGTATTGCGATCTGCATTGCTGGCGCCAGCCTGGTGATCGTCAGCCGCAATCCGCAGTTACTGGACGGCAATGCCGATGCCTGGATCGGCGATCTGTTGATCTTCGGCTGCGTGCTCGGCTGGGGCATTTATTCGCTGTTCTCCAAAGGCCTGAATCAAACACTGGGGCCGGTGCAGACGGTGACGTACTCGATTTGGCTCGGCACGCTGATGCTCTGGGTGACCAGCGCCGTGCGGGGCGAGTTGAGTGTCGCGGCGCTCACCGGGCTCGGCGCGCAACAATGGTTGAGCCTGATGTACCTGGGCGTGCTGGGTTCGGCATTGGCCTACATTGGTTATTACGACGGCATCCGCAAAATCGGTGCGACGCGCTCGGGCGTGTTCATCGCCTTGAACCCGTTGACTGCTGTTCTTCTCGGCGCGTTGTTGCTGGGCGAACAGCTGACACTGGCGATGTGCCTGGGCGGCGGGCTGATCTTGGCGGGGATTTTCCTGTGCAACAAACCGCTTGCGCAGGCCACGAAAAAGGGGATTGTATAAGAAGGCGGACAAACTGATTTACGCTGTGTAGAATCCGGTTACGCATATAAGAATAATCGTCTTCTGGCAGCAGAAGCCTCGCCCGCAAGAGCCTTGGGTCGACAATGAAGATATTTGGGTTCCAATTGATCTACGGTGACTTCCTCGCCCGCAGCGTGAGGGGCATCTCCTGCGCGCCACCCGCCGGTCTCAGCATTGCTAGCAACTAACGATCCGTTAATTCTAAAAGCATGATGAGGCGCCAAAATGGCAGATTTATACGAAAACCCAATGGGCCTGATGGGCTTTGAGTTCATCGAATTCGCATCGCCGACCCCGAACACCCTGGAGCCGATCTTCGAGATCATGGGCTTCACCAAGGTCGCGACCCACCGCTCCAAAGACGTGCACCTGTATCGCCAGGGCTCGATCAACCTGATCCTCAACAACGAACCCCACAGCGTGGCCTCGTACTTCGCGGCCGAGCACGGCCCGTCGGTGTGCGGCATGGCGTTCCGGGTCAAGGATTCGCAAAAGGCCTACAAGCGTGCCCTGGAACTCGGCGCCCAGCCGATCCACATCGAAACCGGTCCGATGGAATTGCACCTGCCGGCGATCAAAGGCATCGGCGGCGCGCCGCTGTACCTGATCGACCGTTTCGGTGAAGGCAGCTCGATCTACGACATCGACTTCGTATTCATCGAAGGTGTGGACCGCAACCCGGTCGGCGCCGGTCTGAAAATCATCGACCACCTGACCCACAACGTGTATCGCGGTCGCATGGCCTACTGGGCCAACTTCTACGAGAAGCTGTTCAACTTCCGCGAAATCCGTTACTTCGACATCAAAGGCGAGTACACCGGCCTGACATCCAAGGCGATGACCGCGCCGGACGGCATGATCCGCATCCCGCTGAACGAAGAGTCGTCCAAAGGCGCCGGGCAGATCGAAGAGTTCCTGATGCAGTTCAACGGCGAGGGCATCCAGCACGTGGCGTTCCTCACCGATAACCTGATCGATACTTGGGACCGCCTGAAGAAAATCGGCATGCGCTTCATGACGCCGCCGCCGGACACCTACTACGAAATGCTCGAAGGCCGTTTGCCGAACCACGGCGAGCCGGTCGATCAACTGCAAGCACGGGGCATCTTGCTGGACGGTTCGTCCGAACCTGGCGACAAGCGCCTGCTGCTGCAGATTTTCTCGGAAACCCTGATGGGGCCGGTGTTCTTCGAGTTCATCCAGCGTAAAGGCGACGATGGTTTCGGCGAAGGCAACTTCAAGGCTCTGTTCGAATCCATCGAACGCGACCAGGTTCGTCGCGGTGTGCTCTCCACCGATTAAGCCGTTCCTGATGTGAAAAAGCCCGGTCAGCAGCAATGCTGGCCGGGCTTTTTTTTGAATCATGCAATTACATTGGCCGGCGTCGTTGCCGGACCAGATGCTTGAACCCTTCAAACACCAACGCCGCCACCGCCAGCCAGATCGGAATGTAAGTCAGCCATTCGCCGGCCTTGATGCTTTCCCCCAACAGCAACGCAACGCCCAGCAACAGCACGGGCTCGACGTAACTCAACAACCCGAACAGGCTGAACGGCAGCAGCCGGCTGGCAATGATGTAGACCACCAGTGCCGAAGCGCTGATCACCCCGAGCAGGGGAATCAACAGCGACAGCCAAGGATGTTGATCGAACACGCCAAAACCTTGTTCACCTCCCTGCACGAACCAGAACGCCACCGGCAGCATCAACGCCATGTCCAGCCAGAGCCCGCCAAGGTTGTCCGTGGCCAGGCGTTTGCGCAGGATGAAATAGATCGGATAGCCGATCACCACCAGCAACGTCGCCCAGGAAAAACCGCCGACCTGATACAACTCGTTGAGCACGCCGAGGCTGGCGAAGAACACGGCTATTTTCTGCAGATAGGAAAGGCGCTCGCCATAGACGATTCGCCCGGTCAGGACCATGGACAGCGGCAACAGGAAGTACCCCAGCGACACGTCAAGGCTATAGCCGTTGAGTGGCGCCCACATGAACAACCAGAGTTGCAGGCCCAGCAGCACTGCCGAGCCGATCAGGGCGATGAGCAACTTCGGCTTGGCGGCCAGCCGCCGAAGAATCTCGACCACACGTTTCCATTCGCCGGACACCACCATGAACACGGTCATGCATGGTGCGGTCAGCAACATCCGCCAACCGAAAATCTCCACGCCACTCAAGGGGGAGAGCAGTGAGGTGTAGTAATACATGACGGCAAACAGCATCGAGGCTGTGACCGATAGAGCGATACCTTTAGACAAACTGTCCTCGCGGGTTGAAGGTCAAACGGGGCGCGCAGGATACGTGGTTTTTGTGCTGAATATTGGCCAGGTGATTGATATTTTCAACATCGCGGTGGATGTTGAATCGCTATCGCAGGCAAGCCTGCTCCCACAAGTAACTTCGTCGAAGCATAGTCAGCAGATCGACACAGAACCTGTGAGAGCGAGCTTGCCCTTGATAAATCTCAAGCCGAACGCGGTTTGCGTCCCGGCACAAAATGGCTCACATCATTGAACCCCGGTGTCGACGCATGCCCCGGTGTCACCAGCGAATCGATAAAGGCTTCATCTTCCGCCGTGATTTTCACCGCCTGGGCCTTGGTGTACCCATCCCACTGTTCTTCGGTGCGCGGGCCGACGATGGCCGAGGTGACGGCGCTGTTATTCAGCACCCAGGCGATGGCGAACTCAACGATGCCCACGCCACGGTCCCGGGTGTATTGCTGGATCTGCTGGGCAATGCGCAAAGACTCAACCCGCCATTCGGTTTCCAGGATGCGTTTGTCCTGGCGACCGGCGCGGCTGTTGGCGTCCGGTGTCACATCCGGCGCGTACTTGCCGCTGAGCACACCGCGCGCCAGCGGACTGTAAGGCACCACGCCGAGGCCATAGTTTTGCGCGGCGGTGATCTGCTCGGTTTCCGCCTGACGGTTGACGATGTTGTACAGCGGCTGGCTGATCACCGGCCTGTCGACGCCGAGTTTGTCGGCCAAACGAATCACCTCGGCGATGCGCCAGCCGCGATAGTTCGACAGGCCCCAGTAGCGGATCTTGCCTTGACGAATCAGATCGCCGATGGCCGACACCGTGACTTCCAGCGGCGTGTTGTGGTCTTCGCGGTGCAGGTAATAGATGTCCAGATAATCGGTGCCCAACCGCGTCAGGCTGGCGTCGATGCCATTGAACAGGTGCTTGCGGCTCAAACCGCTGCGGTTCGGCACACCGTCCACTGGACCGAAGCCGACCTTGGTGGCGAGCACCCATTCGTGGCGGTGGCTGGCGATCGCTTCGCCGACGATCTCTTCGGAGCGGCCATTGGTGTACACGTCCGCGGTGTCGATGAAGTTGATGCCCTGGTCCCAGGCCTTGCCGATGATCCGCAGGGAATCTTCGGTGCTGGTCTGTTCGCCGAACATCATGGTGCCCAATGTGAGGGTCGACACCTGTAAACCCGAATGACCCAGCGTGCGATAGCTCATGACGAAATCCTTTTACCGGTCAGAAAGCCCTAATCAAATACCAGAACCGCTGCGCGGAGCAATCTGAATTATCGACGCAGTGCCTCACAACGCTCCTGCAAGAACGTTTGCAACACCTTGACCCGCTCCGAAACCTGCACCCGATGCGGGCAGAGCAAATTGAATGGCACGCTTTCGCCTTGCCAGTCATCGAACAGCGTCACCAGCCGCCCGGCCTGCACATCGGCGGCGACGTCGAGCCAGGCCTTGTAGGCGATGCCATGCCCGGCCAAGGCCCAGCGGCGGGCAACTTCGCCGTCATCGCTCAGATAGTCGCCATGCACATCAACCTCCAGCACCTCATCGCCACGGCTGAAACGCCAATGGTTGTAGGGTCGGCCATTGCGCAGGTAGAGAAGGGCACTGTGTTCGCCCAGTTCCTCGGGATGCTGCGGCGTGCCACGGCGGGTCAGGTACTCGGGGCTGGCACAGGCCACGCGCCGATGCTGCGGCAGAATAGGTAGCGCCACCAGCGTCGAGTCACTCGGCACACCGAAGCGCAGGGCCACATCGACCGTCTCGCGGAACAGGTCGGCATGTCGATCGTTGAGCAATAGTTGCAATTGAATGTTGGGGTGTTGGCGCTTGAAATCATCTAGCCACGGTAACAGCACATTGCGCCCGAAGTCCGACGGCGCCGCCAATTGCAGTACACCACTCAAGCCTTGGGTCTGTTGCTTCAACGCCTGCTCACCTTCGGCCAGCGCGGCCAGTGCCAGGCGCACGCTATCCAGATAGCGCCGGCCTTCTTCGGTCAGGCGCATGCTTCGCGTGGAACGGGCCAGCAAGCGGATGCCGAGGCGGGTTTCCAGGCGTTTGAGGGCGATGCTGGCCGCCGCCGGAGTCAGCTCCAGGGCGCGGGCGGCGGCGGAAATGCTGCCGGAGTCGGCGGTGCGAACGAAGATCTCCAGGTCGAGAATCGAGCTCATTGGTAAAAATCCTTTAAAGATCCTTCTGATTTACCGGGATTTTTCTTCGATTGGCAACCGGAGAAGATTGAATCTCCCTAACCCGACCGGAGATCAGCTCATGACACAACTCAACGCTTGCTTGCACCATCAGACCGTCGTGGTGATCGGTGGCAGCAGTGGAATAGGCGCCGCCGTCGTCCGGGCCGCAGCCGAGCGTGAGGCCCGTGTGGTCGCGGCGAGTCGCCGCCAGCCAGCGGTCGACCATGATGCAAAGATTCGACACGAAGCGGCGGACGTCACCGATGAAGCGTCGTTGCGACAGCTGTTCGAGCGTATCGGCCCTTTCGATCATCTGGTGATCACGGCCGGTCCGAGTGTGAGTGCCAAACCGTTGGCTGACAGCGATTTGCAGCACGCCCAACAGGCCTTCGATGTCAAATTCTGGGGCGCGCTGCGGGCGATTCAGGTCGCGCTGCCATACCTGAGCGCACATGGCAGCATCACGCTGACCTCGGGTTTGTTGTCGCGCAAATTTGTCGCCGGGCAGTTCATCAAAACCACCTTGAATGCGGCGCTGGAGGCATTGGGCAAGCAACTGGCCAAGGAACTGGCACCGCGCCGGGTCAACGTCATAAGTCCCGGTGTCACCGACACCGAGGCTTACGCCGGAATGGACGAAACGCAACGCGCCGCGATGTTTGCCCGTACCGCCGCCGCATTGCCGGTGGGCCGGGTCGGCAC
The DNA here is from genome assembly GCF_056400265.1 of Pseudomonas sp. 01L34. NCBI lineage: Bacteria > Pseudomonadati > Pseudomonadota > Gammaproteobacteria > Pseudomonadales > Pseudomonadaceae > Pseudomonas > Pseudomonas sp. 01L34. The sequence continues at coordinate 786,909 of NZ_JBFTSX010000001.1, read as the reverse complement.
CCCACAAGATCTGGCGGCAGCGTTTATTCTGGCGATGGAAAACGACTTTATCAGCGGCACCGTCATCGACGTCGACGGAGGAGGGTTGCTATGAGTTGGCACTTTGATCATCTGGCCTTCAACACCCCCGACGGGCAACCGTTGCAGGAGGCCTTCGGTTCGTTGTTGGGATTGGCGCCGGGACGCCGCCCGCCATTCCCGTTCCCTGGACGCTGGTTGTATCAGGATGCGCAGGCGCTGGTGCATGTAATCGAACAGCCGACGTTCGATGAAACGGCGTTGAGCCACATTGCCTTTCGCACCGATGAGGACGCTGCCACGGTGTTGCGACGGGTGCAGGCCAGCGGTTTGCCGTATCAGGTGGCGCAGGTGCCGGAGGACGGGATCTGGCAGATTTTCGTGCAGATGCCGGGTGGTTTGGTGATTGAGCTGGATGCCAAGGCGGGGAGTCTGGTGGGCGTTTAAGGACGATGTTTAAAAGACATTTCCAGATACTCACTAAGGCTACATATTCTTGCGCCGCTGCCTACGACTGCGCCAGAATCCGCCGGCTAGTGCATCTTTGGCCTGGGCTATATCGTTTCTCTGTCGCTGAAAAACAGCGATCGGGTTTGGTAGCCCGGGTCTCTAATTGCAAAGCACTGCCTTTTGCCGAGCCTTTTCGTCTCGTCTTTATGGTGGTCATGCGCAGGGCACCTTCGGGTGCGCCGTTTTCCTAGAGCCCGGTCTACCAACCTGCGTATGGCCTCCACCCATCGTTTGGTAGCGAGGGTGATGGCTCCTTTTAAGCGCTTTAGGAGTTTCATCTATGTTCAAACCAACGCCAAATCCACCTGAAGTGGACGACGTTTCCCCCTACGAAACCCCCGATTCCAAAAAACTCAACGAAGCCGCCGAGCGCGCCCTCGACCATTACCTCAAACCACCCACCCCCAAAGTCACCAAGCGCAAACCCAGCACCATTTACCATGTCGGTGAGAAAGTCGATAACGAAACCCTGCTGGTCAACGCCTGCGAATCCCTGGCGTCAGCGAGCATGATGCTCACTGAATTCGCCGGATTGATGGACATGCCCCATCGCAACATGATGCTGGGGATTCAATCGGTGGTCATGCTTGGGGAGCTGGCTGTCAACCGAGTGCTGGATAACCTCGATCCGCAAGGCTGACGAAAGTCTGTAGTGAGAGCACTCCTTGTGGCGAGGGAGCTTGTCGGATCGCCGCACCGTCCCGCTCGGCTGCGCAGCAGTCGCAAAGCCTGGGCATGCGGTATGTCTGAAAAACCGCGATCACCGGGATTGGGGTCGCTTCGCAACCCAGCGGGAGCAAGCTCCCTCGCCACAGAAGCAATTGCGAACGCATGGAATGAGAAACGGCCCGGGAGGGCCGCTTTTGTTTTCGCTGCACCTTAAACCCGCAACGTCCGGGTCATGCGCAACGCCAGCAAACTGCCGCACACAATCACACCCGCCAGCAGGTACAACGCCGCATCGGTGGACCCGGTGCTGTCCTTGACCCAACCCACCAGATACGGGCTAAGGAAACCCGCCATCTGCCCCATGGAGTTGATCAACGCCAAGCCACCGGCCGCCGCGCCGGCGCTGAGCATCGCTGTCGGCACCGGCCAGAACATCGGCAAGCCGGTGAGGGCGCCCATGGTGGCGAGGGTCAGGCCGAGGATTGCAATGGCTGGGGTGGTCGCGAAGTTCACGGCGATCAACAGGCCGACCGCGCCCATCAGCATCGGCACCACCAGGTGCCAGCGACGTTCTTTGCGCAGGTCCGCCGAGCGACCGACCATCAACATGAACACCGCTGCCAGCAGGTACGGAATCGCGCTCAACCAGCCAATCACCAGGTTATCGCTGAAACCCAGGTTCTTGATGATCGACGGCAACCAGAAGTTGATCGCATAGACACCGCTCTGGATGCAGAAATAAATCAGGCCGAACGCCCAGATCGCCGGGTTCTTGAACACTGCCCGCAAGGAGTCGGTGGTGGTTTTCGGTTTACTGGCCAGGTCTTCGGCGTGGTCGGCTTCAAGCACTGAACGCTCGTACGGGGTCAGCCACTTGGCGTTGGCGTAACTGTCGCTGAGCAGGAAGTAGGCGAGGGCGCCGAGGATCACGGTCGGGATGCCTTGCAGCAGGAACATCCACTGCCAGCCGGCCAAACCGGCCTGGCCTGCGCCGAAGTGGTTGAGGATCCAGCCGGAAAACGGGCTGCCCAGCAGGCCCGACACCGGGATCGCCGACATGAACAGCGCCATGATGCGGCCACGGCGGAACGTCGGGAACCACTGCGAAAGGTAAAGCACCACGCCCGGGAAGAACCCGGCTTCGGCGGCACCGGTGAACAGGCGCAGGGTGTAGAACTCGGTGGGTGTAGTGACGAACAGCAGACACGTCGAGAGCGCGCCCCACGTCATCATCATCAACGCGATCCAGCGTCGTGGGCCAAACTTGGTCAGGGCCAGGTTGCTCGGCACGCCGCACAGGACGTAGCCGATGAAGAAGATCCCGGCACCGAGGCCGTATACGGTTTCGCTGAATTTCAGCGCGTCGAGCATCTGCAGTTTGGCAAACCCGACGTTCACCCGGTCGAGGTAGTTGAACAGGTAGCAGATGAAGATGAAGGGTATCAAACGCAAGGTAATGCGTTTGTAGACGGCGTTCTTGTCGTCAGCGTTGGCCAGGGTAGCGGTGGCGCTCTGTGACATGGCGGGCTCTCTCTTTATTATGATTTTTTGCGACGCAAGGGTAACGTTGATCGCCCGGTGAGTCTCGGCCACCCCTTGGGTGGTTGTCTTTGTGCCTGAGCACAGGGTTTGCGACCCTGGCCTGTGCGGCTGAACAAGCCGCCCCATCACGCTTTCAAGGATCCCCGCTATGTTTGAACTCGATCACGACCTGGCCCAGGACATCGTCGACCGGGCGATGGCCATCCTGCCGTACAACGTCAATGTCATGGACAGTCAGGGGCTGATTCTTGGCAGCGGCGAGCCGGAGCGGATCAACACCCGTCACGAAGGCGCGCAACTGGTGTTGGCCAACGGGCGCGTGGTGGAGATCGACGCACAAACGGCGATTCATCTCAAAGGCGTGCAGCCGGGCATTAATCTGCCGCTGTTGCTCGATCAGCGTTTGATCGGCGTGCTGGGCATTACTGGCGAACCGGAGCAATTGCGCACCTACGCCGAACTGGTGCGCATGACCGCCGAGATGCTGGTCGCCCAGCGCAATCAGCAAGCCGAGCAGCAATGGCGGCGCCAACGTTGCGACGATCTGCTGGCATTGCTGTTGAGCGAAGCAGGGGATTCGCCACGGTTGCTGGACGAAGCGCAGCAACTGGGGCTCAAGCCACAGCTGACACGGGTGCCGTATCTGTTCGAGTTGGGCATCGAACACGGCCCGAGCCAGACCGTCGAAGCGCTCAGCGCCTGGCTGATGTCGCGCTACCCGGACAGTTGGTGCGTGAGCTCGGCCAAATCTTCGTTGCTCTGGTGCCGCCCGGCGACGCCTGCGGTCGAGAACGAACGATTGCTGGAAAAGCTCGATGGCCTGGGCTGGAACATTTTGCGCATCGCCGTGGGCGGGCAGGCCGACGGCTTGTCGGGGTTGCGTCGCTGCTATCGACGGGTCGGCGATTTGCTGGCCTACGGGCGCGATGTGTTGCCGCATTCTCGCTTGTTGATCCTGAACCGTTATCGGCTGCCGGTGATGCTCTGGCGGCACCGCGACGACGATGCGCTGGATGAACTGCTGCGGCCGCTGCGTAAAGTCATCGCCAAGGATGGCAACGGCCAACTGCTGGCGACGTTGCGCAGTTGGTGCGAACACGACGGCCAGAGCCAGGCCTGCGCCGATGCCCTGGGTATCCACCGCAACAGTTTGCGTTATCGCATGGAGCGGATCGCCGAACTCAGCGGCGTCGACCCGCTGAAGCTCGACGGAATGCTCGCACTGTACCTTGGCGTCCAGCTCCTGCCACAAACCGAGCTGCCGACCACCGCTCCGTAGCAGCTGCCGAGCCTGCGAGGCTGCGTTCGGCGACGCAGTCGTCGTAAATTCTATAAATACGGCTTACCTGACACACCGCGCCGCATGATTTCACGACGGCTTCGCCGCCGAACGCAGCCTCGCAGGCTCGGCAGCTGCTACGACGACCAGTGCGGACAAGGGTTTTGTGGAAATGAACAATAATCCACATGGCCGCTTGTGCAGCGGACCGGCGTTATTGTTCAGGCCTGCTGGCAGCATGGACGCATTGGAACTGGAGAATTCGCATGAAAATCGTCATTGCCCCCGATTCGTTCAAGGATAGCTTGAGTGCCCAGGGTGTGGCCGAGGCCATTGCGCTGGGGTTGGCGCAGGTTTGGCCAGATGCACAATTGCTCAAGTGCCCGATGGCTGATGGTGGCGAAGGCACGGTCGAGTCGATTCTGGCCGCGTGCGACGGAGAACTGCGCCGCACCCGTGTTCGTGGGCCGTTGGGCGCCACGGTCGATGCCGCCTGGGGCTGGTTGCCGCAGAGCCACACCGCGATCATCGAAATGGCCGAGGCCAGTGGCCTGCAACGGGTGCCGCCGAACCTGCGCGATGCCTGCACCAGCAGCACCTTCGGCACCGGCGAATTGATCCGCGCTGCGCTCGATGCCGGGGCGCAACGAGTGATTCTGGCGATTGGCGGCAGCGCCACCAACGACGGCGGCGCCGGGGCGATGCAGGCCTTGGGGGTGAAACTGCTGGATGTCCAGGGCCAAACCCTGGCGCCGGGTGGTCTGGCGCTGGCGCAACTGGCCCGTCTCGATTTGAGCGACATTGATCCGCGTCTGGCCGGCGTGCGTTTCGACATCGCCGCCGACGTCAATAATCCGCTGTGCGGCCCTCAGGGGGCGTCAGCAATTTTCGGCCCGCAGAAAGGTGCGTCGCCCGAGCAAGTCCAGCAACTGGACCTTGCTCTCGGGCACTTTGCCGAACTCTGTGCGCAAGCCTTGGACAAGGACGTGCGCGATGAACCGGGCAGTGGCGCGGCGGGCGGTCTGGGGTTTGCCGCGAAGGCGTTTCTTGGCGCGCAATTCCAGGCCGGTGTGGAAGTGGTCGCCGAACTGGTGGGGCTGGCCGAGGCGGTCAACGGCGCCGACCTGGTGATCACCGGCGAAGGTCGTTTCGATGCCCAGACATTGCGCGGCAAAACCCCGTTTGGCGTGGCGCGCATTGCCCGGCAGCAGGGCGTGCCGGTCATCGTCATCGCCGGCACCTTGGGCGAGGGGTATCAGGCGCTGTACGAGCATGGCATTGATGCGGCTTTTGCATTGGCGAGCGGGCCGATGACCCTGGAGCAGGCCTGCACCGAGGCGCCGCGATTGCTGCGTGAGCGCGCCAGTGACATCGCGCGGGTTTGGCGGGTGGCCGCCCGCAAGGCCTGACACTGTCTTCAGTAAAAAGAAATCTCTGTGGCGAGGGAGCTTGCTCCCGCTCGGTTGCGCAGCAGCCGTAAATTTTTTGGGGCCGCTACGCAGCCCAGCGGGAGCAAGCTCCCTCGCCACAAAGGCTACTGCGCAAAGCCGACCTCCGCGCAACATCTGTTTCACCGCTGAAACACTCTGCCGCCCTTGAAAAATATTTCTCCAGCCCCCCTGCAAAAATCCTAAACCCCGGCCGATACAGCCAATAGGCGTACACAAACCAATTACAACAGTGGCGCCAAACTGAAAGGTGCGCGCCATCGCCCGCCCGCCAGTGATCACCGCAAGGATGCTCGCCGCCTCAATTATCGAGATCATCCTATGTCACTGCGTAATCTGAAAATCGCGCCTCGAGCTTTCCTCGGTTTCGCTTTCATCGCCTTGCTGGTCATTGTGCTGGGTGTGTTTGCGGCGAATCGCATGTCGATCATCCGACAGGCCTCTGTGGATATGGAAAGCAATCAGCTACCCAGCGTCGGCTTCCTGGGGGTCATGACCGAAAACGTGCTGCGTCTGCGAATTCTCTCGTTCCGGGTTCTGGTGAACCGTGAGCCCGCGAGCCTGCAAGAAGCAGAAACCCGAATCGGGATACTGGTGGACAAGGTCAAGCAGGCACAGGCTGCTTATGGGGCATTGCCGGCCGGCGATGAGGAAGCGGCGTTATTCAAGACATTCTCGGCCACGCTGGACAAATACCTGCAAGCGGTGCGTGAGATGATGGAGCTTTCGCGGCAGAACAAACTGGATGAAATGCTCAACCTGATTAATACCCGGATCAAGGACGGTACCGATCAGATGGGCGAGCAGTTGAACAAGTTGATTGCCATCAACAAGGCTGGCGCGGCTGCGGCCGATGCCCAGGCCAAAGAGCAGTTTGCCTTTGCCACCAATGGCATCATCGTGGTCTCGGCGGTCGCTGCCCTGATGACCGTGCTGCTGGCCTGGCTGTTGACCCGCAGTATCGTCACGCCGCTGAACCGTGCGGTGCTTGCGGCCGAAACCATTGCCAGCGGCAACCTGAGCAAGGTCATCGAAGTCGATGGCAACGACGAACCGGCGCGTTTACTCGGCGCCTTGGCCACCATGCAGACGAACCTGCGCAAGACCATCGAACAGATCGCCGGCTCCGCGACGCAACTGGGCGCCGCCGCCGAAGAACTCAGCACCGTGACCCAAGAAGCGTCCCGTGGCCTGCAACAACAGAACAACGAAATTGAACAGGCCGCCACCGCCGTCAACGAAATGACCGCCGCCGTGGAAGAAGTGGCACGCAACGCGGTATCGACGTCCGAAGCCTCGAACCAGTCGACCCAGGCCGCCCGTGAAGGTCGTGACCGGGTGGTGGAAACCGTCGACGCGATCCAGACCATGACCCACGACGTGCAAAACACTGCATTGATGATCGAGGGGCTGGCCACTCAGGGCCGCGACATTGGCAAAGTGCTGGACGTGATCCGCGCCATCGCCGAACAGACCAACCTGCTGGCCCTCAACGCTGCCATCGAAGCGGCCCGTGCCGGGGAGGCCGGGCGTGGCTTTGCGGTGGTGGCGGACGAGGTCCGGGCGCTGGCCCATCGCACTGCGCAATCGACCCAGGAAATCGAGAAAATGGTGGCCGGCATTCAGAACGGTACTGGTGAAGCGGTTTCGTCGATGCAACAAAGCAATCAGCGCACCCAAAGCACCCTGGAAATGGCCCGTGCGGCGGGTGTCGCCCTGGAGCAGATCACTTCATCGATTCAGCTGATCAATGAACGCAATCTGGTGATCGCCAGCGCCTCGGAAGAACAGGCCCAGGTGTCCCGTGAAGTCGATCGCAACCTGGTGAACATCCGCGACCTGGCCACCCAGTCGGCCGCCGGTGCCAACCAGACCAGCGCCGCCACCCATGAACTGTCACGACTGGCGGTAGATTTGAACGCAATGGTGGCGCGTTTCGTGATTTGAGATAGGGTTGAAACTGGAACTCGCGCGTTAGGAGAAGTACATGCGCTATTCAGCCTTGACCCAACGAATCGACGGTGATGGAGCGGCAGCCTGGAAGATTCACGATCGAGCGCTGGAATTGCGCGAGCAGGGCGTCGACGTGCTGCTGCTGTCGGTCGGCGACCCGGATTTCGATACGCCGCTGCCGGTCGTCCACGCGGCCATCGACAGCCTGCTGGCCGGCGACACCCATTACTCGGATGTGCGCGGCACCCGTACATTGCGCAGCAGCATCGCCAGCCGTCACCAGCAGCGCTGCGGCCAAGAGGTGGACGCCGACCATGTGATCGTGCTGCCCGGCGCTCAATGCGCGGTGTATTCGGTTGCCCAGTGCCTGCTCGACCCGGGTGACGAAGTGATCATCGCTGAACCGATGTACGTCACTTATGAAGGCGTGTTCGGTGCCTGCGGGGCGAGCGTGGTGCCGGTGGCGGTGCGTCCGGAGAACGGCTTTCGGGTCGAGCCGGCGGATGTCGCAGCGCTGATCACCGCTAAAACCCGGGTCATTCTGCTCAACAGTCCGAACAATCCCTCCGGTGCCAGCCTTTCCTTGAAAAGCTGGCAGGAACTGGCGGCGCTGTGTGTGCAACATGACCTCTGGCTGATCAGCGATGAGGTCTATAGCGACTTGTTGTATGAGGGCGAGCACATCAGCCCGGCCAGCCTGCCGGGCATGGCCGAGCGCACCGCGACCCTTAACAGTTTGTCCAAATCCCATGCCATGACTGGCTGGCGGGTAGGCTGGATGATCGGCCCGAAACCACTGGCCGATCATGTGATGCATCTGTCGTTGTGCATGCTGTTCGGCATTCCGGATTTCGTTCAGAAAGCCGCGCAAGCGGCACTCGATAAGGATTTGCCGGAAGTGGCGCTGATGCGTGAGGAGTATCGCCAGCGACGCGATCTGGTGTGCGCGAGGTTGAGCGGTTGCCCCGGTATCCGGCCGATCAAGCCCGATGGCGGGATGTTTGTGATGCTCGATGTGCGCCAGACCGGGCTCGGCGCCCAGGATTTTGCCGAGCGGCTGCTGGAAGGTTATGGCGTGTCGGTGCTGGCCGGCGAAGCCTTCGGGCCGAGTGCGGCGGGGCACATACGCATCGGGCTGGTGGTGGACCAGCTGAAGCTGGCGGAAGCGTGTCGGCGGATTGCGTCCTGTGCGGCGGATTTGCTGCAGATGCGACGGGCCTGATCGTTCCCACGCGGAGCGTGAGAACGATCAGTTCCTTACCCCTTCCACGCTCCGGCATTCACCAGATTCACTGGCCGCTCACCCGCCAACGCCGCCAACAAATTTTCGACCGCACAAGTCGCCATCGCCTCCCGTGTCTCATGGGTCGCCGAGCCGATATGCGGCGTCGCCACCACATTGTTCAACTGCAACAGCGGCGAGTCATGGCGCAACGGTTCGCGCTCGAACACATCCAGTCCGGCAGCGCGAATCCGGTTCTGCTGCAACGTCTCGATCAACGCCTCTTCGTCCACCACCTTACCCCGTGAAATGTTGATGAAGATGCTTTGCGGGCGCATCAAGGCGAACTCCCGGGCGCCGATCAGTTTTTCAGTTTCGGCGGTCAGCGGCAGGGTCAGGCAAATGAAGTCGGCCTGCTGCAACAACTCGGTCAGGCTGCGGTATTGCGCATTGAAGCGCTGCTCCACCGCCGGTTTCGGCGAATGGCTGTGGTACACAACCGGCATGCCAAAACCGAAATGCCCACGCTGCGCCAACGCCTCGCCAATCCGCCCCATGCCGATGATGCCCAGCGTCTTGCCATGCACATCGCTGCCGAAATGCGCCGGGCCAATGTTGCGGTTCCACTGGCCGGCGCGAACCATGTTCGCCAGTTCCACCACGCGTCGGGCGGTGGCCAGGATCAGCGCGAAGCCGGTGTCGGCGGTGGTCTCGGTCAACACGTCGGGGGTGTTGCTGAGCAGGATCCGCCGTTCGGTCAGGTAGTCGATGTCGTAGTTGTCGACGCCGACGGACACACTGGCAATCGCTTCCAGGTTCGGTGCCAGGTCGAGCAACCCGGCATCGAGTTTCAGACTGGCGCCGAGCAACCCTTGGGCACGGGGCAGGGCCTGCCGCAGCTTGGCCAGGCCTTCGGCGTCGAGGCTGTCGATCAGTGTCACCTCGGTCTGCTCGTGCAAGCGAGCCATCAGCAGCGGCGAGAGTTTCTTGTACAGCACAACCTGCTTTTTCATATCTACATCCATTCAGGAATGAGCCGCCACCGGCCGGGGCGCGGCGGTTTTGGCCACGACCCGGTCACTGGCGCCGGGCTTGAGGAAAATCGTCAGCACCACCGACACCAGCAACGCGCCGCTCATCAACAGATAAGACGCACCGGGCGATCCGGTGGAGCTGTTCAGGTAACCGACCAGATAAGAGCCGCCAAACGAACCGAGCGCACCCATGCTGTTGATCAACGCCATGGCTCCACCGGCCACGTTGGCCGGGAGGATTTCTGGAACGATGGCGAAGAACGGCCCGTACGGGGCGTACATGCAGGCACCGGCAATCACCAGCAGGGTGTAGGACCACCAGAAATGCTCCGCGCCCAGCGCGTAGGAGCCGTAGAACGCAATCGAGGCGATCAGCAGCGGAGGCCAGACGAAGCGTTTGCGCTTCTGCAACTTGTCCGAGCCCCAGGACACCAGCAGCATGCCGATCACTGCCGCCAGGTACGGCAGCGCCGACAGCCAGCCCGCTTCGATCATGTCCATTTGCGCGCCGGCCTTGAGGATCGATGGCAGCCACAGCACGAAACCGTAGACGCCGATGCTCCAGCAGAAGAACTGCAAGGCGAGGATGATGACTTTTGGCGAACGGAAGGCTTCGGCGTAGTTTTTCACTGCCTTGATGCCGACCTGTTCGGCGGCCAAGGCACTTTCCAGGTCCTGCTTTTCCTGGTCGTTGAGCCACTTGGCCTGAGCCGGACGGTCATCGGCCAGACGCCACCAGATAAACGCCCACACCACTGCCGGCAAGCCTTCGATGATGAACATCCAGCGCCAGTTGAAATGCTGGATCAGGTAGCCCGAGACCACCGACATCCACAGCATGGTCACCGGGTTGCCGAGGATCAGGAAGGTATTGGCGCGCGAGCGTTCGGCACGGGTGAACCAGTGGCACAGGTACACCAGCATCGCCGGCATCACCGCCGCTTCGACCACTCCGAGCATGAAACGAATGACGATCAGCCAGTAGGCGTTGGAGACGATCCCGGTCAAGGTCGCCAGGGCACCCCAGAGAATCAGGCTGACGAAAATCAGCTTTTTCACGCTGTGCTTCTGGGCGTAGATCGCGCCCGGAATCTGGAAGAAGAAATAGCCGAGGAAGAACAGTGCGCCGAGCAGGGAAGACAACCCCGGGGTGATCATCAGGTCCTTGGCCATCCCGGAGGCGGCGGCGAACCCGTAGTTGGCGCGGTCCAGATACGCCAGGCTGTAGGTGATGAACACGATGGGCATGATGTACCACCAGCGGCGGGTGGCCAGTGTTGCGGTTTTCATAGTGATGCTCCTGAGCTTGTTGTTTTTGTCGCAGCAGGTAACGGTTTAAATGCGGTGGTGACTATGCGGGCCTTATCTCGGGCAAGTCGGCATACATTTCGGCTCGGGTAGGCAACCCCTCCATATCCCCACGGCTCTGCACCGCGCGGCTGCCGATCCAGTTGGCACGTTGTACGGCTTGGGCAACGCCGTGGTTTTCCAGCAGGGCGCTGATCAGGCCCACGGCAAACCCGTCACCGGCACCGACCGTATCGACCACGGTTGCCACGGGTACGCCTGCGACGAAACCTTCATCCTGATGCGTGCGGTAATACGCGCCGTGCGGGCCAAGCTTGATCGCCACGGCTTCGGCGCCCTGGTCGAGGTAAAACGCCGCGATGTCGGCGGGGTCTTCGAAACCGGTCAGCAACCGTCCTTCGCTCAACCCCGGCAGCACCCAATGGGCGAGGGCGGCGAGGCGGTTGATCTCGCTGATCATCTGCTGTTCGCTGGCCCACAGGCTCGGGCGCAGGTTGGGGTCGAACGACACGCTGCGCCCGGCATCGCGCATGCGGGTCATCAGTTCGAAGGACATTGCCCGGGCCGACGCGGATAGCGCCGGAGGAATGCCGGTGGCATGCAAGTGCCGGGCGTTGAGCAGCGACGGGGAAATCGACTGCACCGACAAGTGACTGGCCGCCGAACCGCGACGGAAATACTCGACCACCGGATCGCTGCCGTCATCTGCGCGGGATTTGAGTTGAAACCCGGTGGGGTGGGCCGGGTCGATGTCGACGTGGCTGCAATCCAGGCCTTCTTTCTTCAGCGTATCGATGACGAAACGGCCGAGAGAATCGGCGCCCACCCGGCTCAGCCAGGCGACGTTAAAGCCCAATCGCGACAGGCCAATGGCGACGTTGCTGTCGGCCCCGGCAATGCGCTTGTGGAAGTGGCCGACGTCGGCCAGTTCACCGTTCTGCTCGGCAACGAACATCGCCATGGTTTCGCCGAACGACAGAATCTCGATCTCAGACATGCGCAGGCTCCAGGCGGGATTGGCCGAGGCAGGCGAGGGTAGCGACGTGTTCGGTGGTCAACTGCACCAGGTCATCGCCTTGCAGCGGATATTCCGCCGCGCGCATTACGTTATGGGGCATGTGCCGCAGCAATTGTTGCCACAGGTGCAAGTCACTGGCCGCCGGTGGTACCGCCACCAGTTTGCCGTCGACCCGACGCGCCACTGCTTTGCAGTGCACGTAGCCGACATGTCGACCGAGCATTCGCGCGGCGCTGGCGGCGGACTGGTCCTGCCATTGCCAGTTGCCGATATCGAAGGTCATTTTTATTGGCAACTGATGCTGCTCGACGTCGGCGAAGAAACGCTGGAACGGCTCGATGCGGCCGCCGTGCAAGGTCTGGTCGTTTTCCACCAGCAATTGCACCGGGCTCTGCTGCAACACATGCGCCAGTGTTTGCAGGTCATTGTTATCGGTGAAATAACCCAGGGAGACTTTCAGCCATTGGGCGCCGAATGCCTCGGCGCGTTGCAGGGTCGAGAGCAATTCAGGGTTGGGTGCCGATTGCCCGGCCAGCCACAACTCCAGCGGCGAGGAATACACGCTTTCCAGGCCCCGGGATTGCGTGGAGTCGGCCAATTGCGCGGGGTCTTCAAGGGTCAGCAGCTCTTCGCGCCATTCAATGTGCGTGGCACCGGCAGCGGCCAGCACTTCGACAAAACTACCCTGGCCACGTTGGCGCACAAGCTCGGCGCCGTAGCTGGACAGGCTGATGGAAACGGGTGGTTTGTTCATTGTTATCACCTCTGAAACCGGTTTCATTTCTGTTCAAAAAAAATGTTCAAAGAAATATCAGTGGTCGATGCCGTTCTTTCAGTCACCGAAAATGCCCAAGAGTCGACCCCCGCACGATCAACCGCGCCGCAAAATCCAAAGTCCGCACCTGCCCGCCATCCCCGCGCAAACGCTTGAGCAAACACTCGAACGCACTTGCGCCAATGTCCTCGGTCGGCTGGGCGAGGGCGGTAATCCCGCTACCCACCAACGGATACCAATCCAGATCATCCAGGGCGATCAGCCCGATATCCTCAAACAGGTTGCACTTCAATTCACGCAACGCATGGGTGCTGGCCAGCGCAGCGATGCCGTTGGCGCAAAACAGCGCTTTCGGGCCAGGGGTTTCAAGAAAGGTTTTCAAGCGGCTGGTCAGATCGCCGCCGGTTTCAACTACCGCGCCTGAGAGCGCCGGACGTTGCGCAATCTGCGCCTTGAAACTGCTGACCCGCTCGATCCGTGAACTGGTGCCGTCATACGGCTCGGTCACCAACAGCACATCGCGATAACCGCGCTCTTGCAGGTGGGCGAGGGCCATTTCAACGGCGGCAGGATTGTCTAGCCCCACCAGATCGCTATCGAACTGTTCGACCTTGCGATCCACCAGCACCATGGGCATTTCCTGCTGCAATTCGCGCAACTCATCCACGTGGTGGCCGAGGGTGTTCACGATCAAGCCTTCAATGTTGTACGAGCGCAGCAGCGCCAGGTGCTGACGTTCCTGCTCGTCATCGCGATCGGTGTTGCACACCACCAGGCTGTAGCCGTGCCGACGGCAGGCGGTTTCCACGCCATGCATCACAGCAATCGAATAAGGGTTACGGATATCGGCCACCAACATGCCGATCAGACGCGTGCGCCCACGTTTCAGGCCGCGGGCCATCTGGTTAGGGCGGTAGCCCAATTCGGCAATCGCCTGCTCGATGCGCAGGGCCGTGGCATCGGAGAGCAGGGCGCGGTCATCGCCGATGAAGCGCGAGACGCTGGCCTTGGAGACGCCCGCGTGTTCGGCGACGTCGAGCATGGTGACGCGGCTGCGCTGGGCGGCGGAGAAGTCGTTCACGGATAGACAGCCTTCTTATTGGAATTATTCAGGGGCGACCGCAAGGTCTGAAACCGGTTTCAGGTAACCGCATAACCCATCGGCTCGTCAAGCTTGAAAAGATCTGAACCCGACGACAGGGCCGGAGTATTCCGACCAGCGGTAGTTAAACCTGTCAGATCTGACAGTAGGCGAGATCGCGATTACTGCGTTTAATTTCTCCCGAAGCAAAGGGTTTTCAAGGCCTCTGGAGAACGGCGAATGAGCACAACGACACCCATCGGAATATTCGCCGCGCCATTAAGCATTGACGGTGTCGGTGCCGATAAGGTGCTTCCGCCGGACGCGCACCTCAATGGCGTGACACTGCGAATCCCCCCTTGGCTCGCACCTTCGCTCAAACCTGGCGAGAGTGATTTGCTGCAGATCTGGATTCGAGAGCCTGGGGCAACGTCCGACACTCGTTTTTACAACAACCTTTTTCCCGTCCCGGTGGTGTTTCCGACCTCGATCCACTTGCCCTCGCAGTTCCTGCAACTGATAGGTGACATCACTCTGACCTACAAGGTGACGTCTGGAGATACCAAGAACGAGGATGACTCGCTGGCGCAGGTGTTCATCCTCAAACGCCCGGTCCCGGTCAACCTGAAGGAACCGGTCTTTCCCAACGCAACCTTGTGGGGTTACCTGAATTGCAGGACGTCTCCAGCGATCTGGGTGGTGGTCACTGTGCGTGTTCCGGCACAACCGGGGCGGTTCCTTGCAGGCGATGTGTGTGAACTGGGATGGGTAGGCTTCAGCAGCCTCAACGGCAGCGGTAACGCCATTCCAGGCACGGCGCTGAGCTTGCGCAAAACATTGACGCAGCAGGAAGCCGATTCAGCGCTGGGCTTCGACTTCAGGCTCGAAAGCGACAAATACGAAAAACATATCAAGCCTATGGTCATCAACGCATCGGCACTCGCTCAGTACACGCTTTATCGAAAGGGTGTCGCTCTGGGTCGATCGGCCCCGGGCCTGGTAAAGATCGACCGGGGCGTATCGGGGAATCCACCTTGCGGCCCATAACTCAAGGAGTCTCAAGTTCAACCGTTGTAGAACACACAAACGCAAGAAAAACGTCAATCCCAGGGACATGCAGCCAGGAGTCGCGAGATTTTTCATTGGGACACAACGTTGATGGTTCAACGATTAATTCATCCATGGAGCATACAAACATGAATATGCAGGTTAAATCTGGCGGTGTCCTTGCCTTGCCTCCGACTATTGTCGGTGTGTTGCCTGATGGCCGAATTCCCTATCAACAACTGAAAGTCGACAGACGGGTCACATTTCAATTGGCCGATGTCGATGACAAAACGCCTGAAGGCGCTCACAGAATCGAACTTCACGTGCACCCGAAAGGGGTCAAGCCCATAGAGTTCGACCCGACATGGGTGGTTTTGGAGTTGTTGAAAGCCAATCAGCCAGCGGCTGACTGGACGTTTCCGATCGATTTTGACGTGACTGGAGCTGCACTCGATCGACTGGTCGACAGGTTTGATATGAACGGCGAATACGCGGAATACGGCGCGACATTCATTATTTATGACGCCCACACCAACCCCGATATATCTGATCCACCTCTTGAGTTCAAAGTCGATCTGACCGCGCCTTACCAGCGCCAACCCGGTACGGGCAACGGCACCGGCACACGGCCTGTGTTGATCAGCCAGACTGGCTTGCCTACGAGGATTGACGACGCCTGGCTGGCGGATCCCGCCAACGCCGGCGGTCTCGATTTGCCCATTCCTACCGGCTATACAAAATTCGAAGCGTTAACCGATCGCGTCAGTATCTATGTTTCTACGCAAACAACATTTACAGGGATGCAGGGCGACGTCAACGGAGCCTCTGTCATCGATTTTCCGCTGCCGGTTGGCGGGGTCATCAACATTCCTCTGGCCGATCTGCAGGCGTTGAGGGATGGTTCGTACTTTTATTCCTATAACCTCAAGGATGCGCCAGGAAATATCAGCAACAACTCGGCCATCACGTTGCTGTTCAGTCGGGTAAGTGCCCCCGCCCCGGTACTGGGCGTGCCAAGGATCCCGGTCACCGGTCCTAATGGTCAAACGCCTATTACGCTTGGGACGTCAGCGTTTCCCACCAAAGCTGTAATGGAAGTCGATTTTCCGTTGAACGGGCTTCCCGGTGATCGGATCGTTCCAGAAGTCTTTGATTCGAATGGTGTTCCTTCACCGACAATCCCTGAACAACAAATTCCGCCTGTCGGTACACCGGGTCCACAGACACTGTTTTTCGACCTGGACGATGCGTTTTGGGCCGCTGTGTATGCGGACCCCAATCGCCAGGATGAGGAGCAGTTCACATACAGGTACAGATTGATTCGTCCTACGATTTCATCTGATCCGGTTTCGCAGCCGGAGCAATTCGGTATTCTCGATCGATCGTACGCCGGGCCTGAGCAACCGAACCTGCCAGACCCGCTAAACCCCAACATTCAGCCGGTGGCGGTTCAGGGCGCAGGCACTCCGGTACCCGCCCCCAACACGCTTGGCACGGCACAGGCAGGCCTCGACGCCACCATGACCTGGCCTTTGTGGAGGGATCCAAACCGGCCGGTGACAGACCGTGAAATCGTGACGTTCTACTACCAGGGCAAGCAAGTGGGGAGCCCGGTGGGCGTGCGGGGTGACCAGCCGACGGTCACCACGACATTGCCTTGGGCCACGATCCTGGCCGAAGGCAACGGCAGTGGTGCAACGGCGCGAGAAGCCTACATCACCATCGGATACCCTGGCAGCGCGAACGTGATGACGCAGACGCCCGTGACCCCGGTCAACGTGACAGCCATCGTGATCAATCTGCCTGCGCCACAGATCATTGTTTCAGCCTTCAGAACAGCCACCGGGACCCTGGTGCCGGAGCGTGTCGCGACTTCCATCAACTGTCCAAGCATGGATCACCCGACTGTAGCGAACGGGCCGATGCCGCCTTACGCGGCGCGCAGCCTGCGGATCAGGATCCTGCGTGATCCCAATATCCCTACAGGCGCAATAGTGAACCTGGAATTTGAGGGCCGGGTCACCAACACGGCGGGTGGGGCTGCAATTCCCGGCACTCAGATCACGGATTCGAGGCCTATGCCAGCGACCGGAGTGCTGGAATTCAACCTGACGGACTACACCGCCATCAGGACGATCCAGCTGCCAAGCCCCGGCCCGGGTCAGCGACCTGCCACCCGTTTTGCGCGCATCGCGTATACGGTCAACGGAATCACTTCCGAGGTCATCGTCCCCGTGGCGCTCTTGAACTCGAGCCTGGTGTATTGCGAGCAGAACCGTCCTTGATAACGGATCAGCAGCGCTTCGAATGAAACTTCCCAGGATAAGGGCGACAGCAATTGTCGTCCTCATCCGAGGAGGTGAAGTCAGATACGTACGAGCTTACGAATCAAGGGGATAAATCGTACAAAGACGGAGATTGATCCTACATATCCCCGGGAAAGTTATCCGTAGTCTGGCGACCGTTTTAGTCCGGCTCGCACACCGTTTGAGTCGGAAACTCGTTCCTGATGGAATGCAATCGAGTAGGACTCAACTATGTTGCCAAAGTCGCAATTTCCTTTTTTGAAAACATCGATCAGCTTCTGGGTGGCAACCCTGATGCCTCTTCTGATGAATTCATCGATGACTCAGGCTGCCACTGTTCCGGCGGGCACCACTCAAGCCATCGACGCCACGACACCCCTGCAAACCTGGCAGCTTCAAAGCAACGCTACGTTGAACGCCACCAATGCCACAACACTGCAGATGACCAGTGCTGCTGGTGGTGTGTTCAACTTGACTGGCTCAAACGTCAGCGCCGCAACGGGTTCAGGTATTTCCCTGACCAACGCCAGCGCCAACCTGGACAACTCGAGCGTCAACAGTGCCACCGGCATCGGCATCTCTGCGGTACGAAACGTCGCCAGCGTCGGTGGTTCGAATGTGATATTGCGCAATGGGTCTGTCGTTCGAGGTTTGCAAGGAGGTATCGCGGGCAACCGGTTCAGCGTCCTCAATCTGCGAAATTCCACTGTTGAAGGGACTGGCGCCACCAGTTTCGGGATTCGGATGCTGGAGGGTTCACTGTCGGCCACCGGAAGTACGATCACCGGCGGCCTCAATGGCGTGACGGTGGGCACCGACACGCAAGTATCGACTGTCATTCCAACCACCATCGTTCTGGACGCTACCCGTGTCGAAGGCAAGACAGGGTCGGCGTTGGTGGTCGGCATCAACGCGCCGAACTTTCCGACCGTGGCCAACATCGAAGTGCGTAATGGCTCGAGCCTGGTCTCAGGCAACAATACGTTGCTGGAAGTCAGGCGAGGCGCCTCGGCTGGTTTCCTTGTGGATAACAGCGCATTGACCGGTAATGTAACGGTGGCTTCCGGCAGTTCCGCCAACGTCACGCTGCAGAACAATGCATCGTTGACCGGGGACCTGCAAAACGTCACGACCGCCGTGTTAAATAATCAGGCACGTATGACCGGTAATGTGCTGGGTGCTTCAAGTGTCGCGCTTGATAATGGTTCGACACTGAGCGGTAACCTGGACAATGTCGCCAGCGTGTCCATCAACAACCAGAGCATCATGACCGGCAACGTCAACGCTGCGACGGGCAGTGCTTCTGGCTTGACACTGGATAACGGGGCGAGCCTGACGGGGCAAGTGAACAACGTCGCCAATTTCGCCATCAGTAATCAGGCGCTCTGGCAGATGACCGGCAGCCAGTCGGTGAACAACCTGACACTCAGCAATGGCGGCGGAGTCCGATTAGGCACTAATCAGGAATATTTTCAACTGAACGTGGCCAACCTGGCGGGCAACGGTACATTCAGGATGAGTACCGATTTCAACCAGGGCATCAGTGATTTGTTGAATATCACTGCAAGCGCTGCCGGCAATCATCAGTTGCTGGTTCGCAGTTCGGGTTTCGATCCGGTCAATGATGCTTCGATCAAGGTGGTGCAGAGCGTTGCTTCAAACGCGCAATACGGCCTCGTCAACAACCAGGTCGATGTCGGGGCGTTCACCTATAGACTGGTGAAGGACGGGAATGACTGGTACTTGCAACCCGACAAGGAAGTCGTCAGCACACCGACCCGCTCGATATTGGCGATTGCCGGCACGACGCCTGCGGTGACCTACGGCGAAATGGCTCTATTGAACAACCGGATGGGCGATCTACGTGTCAATGGCGGGCAAACCGGCGGATGGGTCCGGTCTTTCGGCAGTCGGTACAGCATCGGCAACAATGCCTACGGGAACGGCTATAGCCAGCGCCAGTACGGGTTGTCGATGGGGGTCGATACCCCGGTGGAGATCGCGGGCGAGCGCGTGTTGCTGGGTGTATTTGCCGGTTACAGCAAATCCGATCTCGATCTGAGCCGTGGCAGCTCCGGTGAAATCGGCAGTACATCCCTCGGCGTTTATGGCACCTGGCTGGGTGATAGTGGCTATTACCTGGATACGGTGGCCAAGCTCAATCACTTCCGCAATGAAGCCAATGTCGCACTGAGCGATAACACCAAAACCAAAGGCAACTACAACAATCTGGGGGCCAGTGCATCGGTCGAGTTCGGCAAGCGCATCGACTTCAAGGACGGCTATTACGCAGAGGTGTTCACTCAATGGCAGGCAGCCTCCGTGCAAGGCAAGGACTTCGGTCTGGACAATGGCCTGAAGGTCGACGCCGACACCACACGTTCCATGCTCGGCAAGGCGGGTGTAACGCTGGGACGTGGCATGACGCTGTCTGACGGCAGCGTCCTGCAACCTCATGTGCGTGTTGCTGGCGTTCATGAGTTCGTGAAGACCAATGAGGTGCGCGTCAATAACAATAAATTCAACAATGATTTGTCCGGCAGCCGGTTGGAGGTTGCCGCCGGAGCATCCTGGACCCTCAATGACCGCTGGCAGCTACACGCGGAACTGGATACCAGCAAGGGCGATGGCGTTACCAAGGACTTTGGCGTGAACATGGGGGCGCATTACAAGTTCTGACGCGAATGAAAAAGGGAAGCGCTGGCTTCCCTTTTTTTGACTGTGTGTCCCGTCCTGAATAAGGTTTACACAGCGGTTAATATTTCAAAACTTGAAAATCACCATTGAGCTGAAATGTAGTTTCGTCGGCATTCTCTACGACCACCTTGAACCTGGCTTTGACGTTAGCGCTGTCGACAGCCGGTTCGATTTCGATTTCGCCTGAAATGGCTTCACTTACCACGGTGTCGTCTTTAAAGCTGAGTGCCACATCGGGACTGCTTTTGATCGCATGTTTGCCCACCGGGAAGTCCTTGGGGAGGATGATGATAATTTCACGTGCCGGATAGCTTTTGGCTTTAGTATTCGAAGCGGGTCGATCGATGGCCGTAATCTGTACGGCATCAAGTTGTTGAACGCCGACTTTTACCTGGTCTATCAGTCGGGAAGTGGCAATGAAATCCTCGATGGGTGTACCAGTGTTGGCGAAAGCCTTCGCAGTAACATAGTTACCTGGGGCAAAGCTGATTTGTTTGATTACAGCGTTCATGAATAGGATCTCCGTTCACTAAAAGGAAGTATCCAAAGGCCGTCCGACCCTAACTCTGGATGCACCATGGAAGCGTTTTCCTGACGGGTTGTAAACTGTCAAACCTGACAGGTTACAGCTGTCAAAATCTGTGAATGGATGGCCTCAGCATGCAGGCACAAAACGCTGGTATCCAGGCTGAACAGAGCAGGGTGCGGTCGTCAGCTGAACAAACCGGCGGCAATGTTGATGGAAAACCCCAATATCGCCGTGTTGAACACAAACCCGATCAACGATTGCGCAAGCACGATCTTGCGCAACTCCCGCGTGGCCACGCCGACATCCGCGGTCTGCACCGCCACGCCGATGGTGAACGAGAAGTACAGGAAGTCCCAGTAATTGGGGGTTGTCAGCCCTTCGGCAAATCGTAGCGCAGGTTCCTTGCCTTCCCAGGTGTAATACAACCGGGCGTAATGCACGCTGAAAATCACCCCGATCAACAGCCACGAGCCGATCACGGTCATCCCGGTAAAGCCGTAGTGCAACAGCCGGTGATAGGTGTCCAGATCTTTGCTGCCTGCTAGTTGGAGGGTGATGGCGGCGAGGCTGGCCAGTGCAGCCATGCTCACGGTGAACAGCACCAGCCCGGCGTTTTCGTCCTCGACTTCGGCAATGCGTTTCACGTCGTCGGCTTTGGAGCGCATGGTCAGCCAGATGATCAGGGCCAGATACGTCCAGACCCCGGCATTCCAGCCGATGAGGATTTTGCCGAGGATCGAATCGGCCGGAGCCAGAATGCCTGCCGCGACGCCAAGGGTGGCGGCGGCGGACAGGCGAGGGTGGGTGCGGGCGAGGAAGGGCATGGAGACTCACTTTGATGGTGCGTTCCAGCACCATAGCGCACGCGACGTCGCTTTTGTAGGAGCTGCCGAAGGCTCGGGCCGCGTTCGGACGGTCTTTTGATCTTGATCTTTAAAAGCAAAGTCAAAAGATCGCAGCCTGCGGCAGCTCCTACAGGTGGAGTCAGTGGGGTTTGGCGGATTTGCGCACCCACTTCATCACCACCACAAAAAACACCGGTACAAACACCACCGCCAATGTCGCCGTGATCATCCCGCCGATCACCCCGGTGCCGATCGCCTGCTGGCTTGCGGAACTGGCTCCGGTAGCAATCGCCAACGGCACCACCCCAAGAATGAACGCCAGCGATGTCATCACAATCGGCCGCAACCGCAGGCGCGCCGCTTGCAGCGTGGCATCGATCAGGTCATGACCTTCGTCATACAGGCTTTTGGCGAACTCGATGATCAAGATTGCGTTCTTCGCCGACAGGCCAATGATGGTGATCAGCCCGACCTTGAAGAACACGTCGTTGGGCATCCCGCGCAGGGTCACAGCCAGGACCGCGCCGAGCACACCCAGCGGCACCACCAGCAGCACCGAGGTCGGAATCGACCAACTCTCATACAGCGCCGCCAGGCACAGGAACACGATCAGCAGCGACAGACCGAGCAGCATCGGCGCCTGACTGCCGGACAAGCGTTCCTGCAACGACAACCCGGTCCATTCCTGACCCAACCCCGCCGGGCCTTGCGCCACCAGCCGTTCGATTTCCGCCATGGCTTCGCCGGTGCTGTAACCGGGCGCCGGTTCGCCGGAAATGCTGATGGCCGGGTAGCCGTTGTATCGGGTCAATTGCGCCGGGCCCTGGGTCCAGTTGGCCCGGACGAAGGCCGACAGCGGCACCATTTTTTCAGCGTTGTTGCGTACGTGAATCTTCAGCAGATCGGTGACCTGGCTGCGTTGATCGCCTTCAGCCTGGACCACCACTCGCTGCATTCGCCCCTGGTTGGGGAAGTCGTTGATGTAAGCCGAACCCACAGCGGTGGACAGTACGTTGCCGATGTCGGCAAAGGAGATGCCCAAGGCGTTGGCTTGCTTGCGGTCCACGATCAGCTGAACCTGTGGCGCTTCGGCCAGGGCACTTTCGCGCACGTTCATCAGGATCGGGCTCTTCTCGGCGGCCGCCAGCAACTGGCTACGCGCCTGCATCAGCGTGGCATGGCCGAGGCCGCCACGGTCCTGCAAGCGGAACTCGAAACCGCTGGAGGTGCCGAGACCGTCAACCGGCGGCGGCAGCACCGAGAAAGCCATGGCATCCTTGATCTGGCTCAGCGCGATGTTGGCGCGATCGGCGATGGAACTCGCCGAGTCGTCGCTGCCCCGATCCGACCAGTCCTTGAGCGTGGTGAACGCCAGCGCAGCGTTCTGCCCGCTACCGGAAAAACTGAAGCCGAGAATCACTGTGCTGTCGCCGACGCCCGGTTCGGTGGCGTTGTGTGCTTCGATCTGCTCCACCACATTTATTGTGCGATTCTTGCTCGCGCCCGGTGGCAGTTGGATGTCGGTGATGGTGTAGCCCTGGTCTTCCACCGGCAGGAACGAGGAGGGCAGACGACTGAAACACAGTCCCAGGCCGACTAGCAGCACGCCATAAATCAACAGGTAACGACCGGTGCGTTTCAACGCATAGGCGACCCAGCCCTGATAACGCTCGGTCAGTTGTTCGAAGCGCCGGTTGAACCAGCCAAAGAATCCGGCTTTTTCGTGATGCTCGCCTTTGGCGATCGGCTTCAACAGCGTCGCACACAACGCCGGGGTCAACGTCAGGGCGAGGAACGCCGAGAACAGGATCGACGTGGCCATGGACAGCGAGAACTGTTGGTAAATCACCCCGACCGAGCCCTGCATGAACGCCATCGGAATGAATACCGCCACCAGCACCAGGGTGATGCCGATGATCGCGCCGGTAATCTGCTTCATCGCCTTGCGCGTCGCTTCCTTGGGCGACAGGCCTTCGGTGGCCATGATTCGTTCGACGTTCTCCACCACCACAATCGCGTCGTCCACCAGAATGCCGATGGCCAGCACCATGCCGAACATGGTCAACACGTTGATCGAGAAGCCCAGCGCGAGCATGGTCGCAAACGTGCCCATCAACGCCACCGGCACCACCAGCGTCGGGATCAGCGTGTAGCGGATGTTCTGCAGGAACAGGAACATCACCGCAAACACCAGCACCATCGCCTCGCCGAGGGTGTAAACCACTTTGGTGATCGAGACCTTGACGAAGGGTGAGGTGTCGTACGGGATCTTGTATTCGACACCGGCCGGGAAATAGCGCGCCAGTTCGTCCATCTTTGCTCGCACCAGCGTTGCGGTGCTCAGGGCATTGGCGCCCGGCGACAGTTGCACACTGACGGCGGTAGACGGTTTGCCGTTCAGGCGTGTGGAGAACTGATATTCCTGGCTGCCGATCTCGACCCGCGCCACATCACGGATGCGCACGGTAGAACCGTCAGGATTGGCCTTGAGCACGATGTCGGCGAATTCTTCAGGCGTCGACAACTGGCCTTTGACCAGAACGGTCGCGGTGATTTCCTGAGTGGTGCGGGTCGGCAAGTCGCCGATGCTGCCCGCGGAAACCTGAGCGTTCTGCGCAACGATGGCTGCGTTGACGTCGGCCGGAGTCAGGTTGAAGCCGATCAGCTTCTGCGGGTCGATCCAGATCCGCATCGCCCGTTCGGCGCCGTATAACTGGGCCTTGCCGACGCCGTCCAGACGCTTGATCTCGTTCATCACGTTGCGCGCCAGGTAATCGCTGAGCGCCACGTCGTCGAGCTTGCCGTCGCTGGAGGTGAGGGTGATCAGAAGCAGGAAACCGGCGGAAACTTTCTCCACCTGCAAACCCTGCTGGGTGACCGCTTGAGGCAGGCGCGACTCAACCGCTTTGAGGCGGTTTTGCACATCGACCTGGGCCATTTCCGGATTGGTGCCCGGCTGGAACGTCGCGGTGATGGTGGCGCTGCCGAGGCTGCTCTGGGATTCGAAGTACAGCAGATGGTCGGCGCCGTTGAGTTCTCCTTCGATCAGGCTGACCACGCTTTCGTCCACGGTCTGCGCCGAAGCGCCGGGGTAGGCGGCGTAGATTTCGACTTTCGGCGGCGCAACGTTCGGGTATTGCGCCACGGGTAACTGCCCAATGGCCAACGCACCGGCCAGCAGGATGAACAAGGCAACTACCCAGGCGAATACCGGGCGGTCGATAAAGAACTGCGGCATAAAAAGCGTCCTGCTTACTGACCAGAAACCTGGGCAAGTGGAAGAGGGGTGTTGTCGATCTGGACTTTTTCACCGGGGCGCGCGTGTTGCAGGCCTTCCGTGACGATGCGGTCACCGGGCTTGAGGCCGCGGGTGACGATCCAGCGATCGTTCTGCACCGGGCCCAGCTCTACCGGTTGCTGGCCGACTCGCTGCTCGGCGTCGAGCAATAGCACTTGGGCGACACCGGCGCTGTCACGCTGAATGGCCCGTTGCGGCACGCTGATGCCTTGCTGATTGAAGGCCTGCTCCAGACGTACGCGAACGAAGCTGCCCGGCAGCAAGTCGAGGTCCGGGTTGGGGAACTCGCTGCGCAGAATGATCTGACCGGTGCCCGGGTCGACGGTGATGTCGGTGAACAACAACTTGCCGGGCAATGGATAAAGGCTGCCGTCGTCCTGGATCAGTGTGGCTTTGGCCTGGCCTTGGCCCACTTCCTTCAGTTGGCCGGAACGGAAGGCCCGGCGCAGGTCGTTGAGTTCACGGGTCGATTGGGTCAGGTCGGCGTGGATCGGGTTCAACTGCTGAATCAGCGCCAGCGGCGTGGTTTCGTTCTGGCCCACCAGCGCGCCTTCAGTTACCAGCGCGCGACCGATGCGCCCGGAAATCGGCGCGGTGACGGTGGCATAACCGAGGTTCAATTTCGCCCGCTCCACCGCGGCTTTGTTGGCGGCGACATCGGCGGCGGTCTGCCGGGCATTGGCTCGGGCATTGTCGTAATCCTGAGCGCTGATGGCGTTGCCTTCGATCAACTGGGCGTAACGCTGCTCCTGCAATCTGGCCTGGAACGCGTTGGCTTCGGCCTTGCGCAGCGCGGCTTCGGCGCTGTCCAGGTCGGCCTTGAAGGGGGCCGGGTCGATACGGAACAGAACGTCGCCTTTATTCACGTCGCTGCCTTCGCGGAAGACCCGCTGCAACACCACGCCGGCAACCCGGGCACGCACTTCGGCAATTCGTGGCGCGGCAATCCGCCCGCTCAAGTCACTGCTGATTGACAGAGGACGAGCTTCGACGGTTTCGATGCGCACCGTGGCCAGCGGTGCCGATTCTTCGGCGGTCGAAGACTGGTCACAAGCGCTCAGCGCCAACGCCAGGGCAATCAGGCTGAGCGTGGCAAGCAGGTTCTTTGACATGGAAATACCCCAATAATGACTACCCGCATCCTACGGGGAGTCGATGAGGGTAGCGGTGAAGCTTTGTTGGTGCTGTGTGAAATTGTGTAAGGGTTTTGCTCGCGTATGCATGAGGGCGTATATCCTTCGCAGCTTGAAACTTTTTGCGACGGTCAGGCCGCCTTCGCGGGCAAGCCCACGATGAGGCCCCGCCAGTCGCCACAGCACTTTCTGGAAACACCCATGCCCAACATCCTCCTGGTCGAAGACGACACCGCACTCTCGGAAC
The DNA here is from genome assembly GCF_056400265.1 of Pseudomonas sp. 01L34. NCBI lineage: Bacteria > Pseudomonadati > Pseudomonadota > Gammaproteobacteria > Pseudomonadales > Pseudomonadaceae > Pseudomonas > Pseudomonas sp. 01L34. The sequence goes on along the minus strand of NZ_JBFTSX010000001.1, from coordinate 760,950 downwards.
TGATTGCCAGCTACCTGGAACGCAACGGTTATTCCGTCAGCGTGATCAGCCGCGGCGATCATGTACGCGAACGCGCGCGGGTCAGTCCGCCGGACCTGGTGATTCTCGATCTGATGCTGCCGGGGCTCGACGGCTTGCAGGTCTGCCGCTTGCTGCGGGCCGATTCGGCGACGTTGCCGATCCTGATGCTCACCGCCCGTGACGACAGCCACGATCAGGTGCTGGGCCTGGAAATGGGCGCAGACGACTACGTCACCAAACCTTGCGAGCCCCGTGTGTTGCTGGCCCGCGTACGCACGCTGTTGCGTCGCAGCAGCCTCAGCGAACCGCAGACCGCTAATGACCGTATTCTCATGGGCAACCTGTGCATCGACCTGTCCGAGCGCACTGTGACCTGGCGCGGGCAACTGGTCGAGCTGTCCAGCGGCGAATACAACTTGCTGGTGGTGCTGGCCCGGCATGCCGGCGAAGTGCTGAGCCGCGATCAGATTCTGCAACGCCTGCGCGGTATCGAATTCAACGGTACCGACCGCTCGGTGGATGTGGCCATCTCCAAACTGCGGCGCAAGTTCGACGACCACGCCGGCGAGGCGCGCAAGATCAAGACCGTGTGGGGCAAGGGCTACCTGTTCAGCCGCTCCGAGTGGGAATGCTGAAGCATGTTCAGAATCCTGTTTCGTCTGTACCTGGTGACCATCGTTTCGTTCAGCGCGGCGATCTACCTGGTGCCGGACCTGGTGATCAAGGTCTTCCATGAGCGTTTTGTGACCTACAACCTCGATTACTCCCGAGGTTTGCAAACGCTGATCGTCAAACAGTTTCGTACGGTGCCTGTCGAGCAGTGGCCGGCGCTGGCGGCGGAGATGGACAAGGAGTTCCAGCCGCTGCACATCATTTTGACCCGCAACGACGATACCGAATTTACCCTGGATGAGCGCGAACGCTTGCAGCGCGGGGAGAACGTGGTACGCATCGGCGACTGGGGCTGGCGCACCCTGGCGGTGACACCGTTGAACGAGCAGATGGTGGTGGAGATGGTCGTGCCACCGGACCCCACGGATGTCAGTTGGTTGTACTGGAGCATCAACGTGCTGATCGGTGCGACGATGCTGGCCTGCCTGTTGTTGTGGCTGCGCCCGCACTGGCGCGACCTGGAACGTCTCAAAAGCACCGCCGAACGCTTCGGCAAGGGCCACCTGAGCGAGCGCACGCAGATTTCCCCCAGCTCCAACATCGGCAGCCTGGCCAACGTGTTCGACACCATGGCCGGCGACATCGAAAACCTGCTCAACCAGCAGCGCGACTTGCTCAACGCCGTGTCCCACGAATTGCGCACGCCGTTGACGCGGCTGGATTTCGGCCTGGCCCTGGCGCTGTCCGACGACTTGCCGGCCACCAGCCGGGAACGCCTGCAAGGCCTGGTCGCGCACATTCGCGAACTGGATGAGCTGGTGCTGGAGCTGCTGTCCTACAGCCGATTGCAAAACCCGGCTCGGCTGCCGGATCAGGTCGAGGTGTCGCTGGATGAATTCATCGACAGTATTTTGGGCAGCGTCGATGAAGAGCTTGAGTCACCGGAAATCGTCATTGATGTGCTGCTGCACGGTCAGCTCGAACGCTTCTCGCTGGACCCGCGATTGACCGCCCGGGCGATCCAGAACCTGCTGCGCAACGCCATGCGCTATTGCGAGAAGCGGATTCAGATTGGTGTGCAGGTGTGCGCCAAAGGCTGTGAGATCTGGGTGGACGACGATGGCATTGGCATTCCCGATGAAGAGCGGGAGCGGATCTTTGAGCCGTTCTATCGGCTGGATCGCAGTCGGGATCGCGCCACAGGCGGGTTTGGCCTGGGGCTGGCAATCAGCCGCCGAGCACTGGAAGCGCAGGGCGGCACGCTGACCGCGCAGGCATCACCATTGGGCGGCGCACGGTTCCGTTTGTGGCTGCCCACCTCAGCCTGACGCATTCGTTGTAGCAGCTGCCGAGCCCGCGAGGCTGCGTTCGAGTGCGCAGCACTCGTAAAACCAGGCAACCGGTTCTTCCAGGAAAACCGCATTCGCAGGACTTGCGAGGACTGCGTCCTCGGACGCAGCCTCGCGGGCTCGGCAGCTGCTACGAGCCAGGTGAGGGAACGATCTGCAGTTCAGTCGAGCAGTTCGGCTGACTCAATCAACCCAACCCCCGCCACCTGCATCCGCTCAATCGCCGCCGCCAGCGACCCTTCCAGATCAATCGCGCGGCAAGCATCCATCACCACAAACGCATTGAACCCCGCCGCCCGCGCATCCAGCGCAGAAAACATCACGCAGAAATCCAGTGCCAGCCCAACCATGTAAACCGTGTCGATGCCGCGTTCTTTCAGGTACCCGGCCAAACCGGTGGTTGTGGTTCGATCCGCCTCCAGAAACGCCGAATAACTGTCGATGTCCGGGTTGCAGCCCTTGCGGATGATCAATTGGGCGTGGGGCAGGTCCAGCTCCGGGTGGAACTCGGCGCCGGGCGTGGCGCGAACACAATGCTCCGGCCACAGCGTCTGTTCACCGTAAGGCAACTGAATCACGTCGTAAGGCTTGTGCCCAGGGTGGCTGGAAGCGAACGAGGCGTGGCCGGGCGGGTGCCAGTCCTGGGCAATGATGACCTGTTTGAACTGGCGACCCAGACGATTAATCAGGGGCACAATCAGGTCACCCTCCGGCACCGGCAATTGACCGCCGGGAATGAAGTCGTTTTGTACGTCGATGACCAGTAAGGCAGCGCGTGAAGAAATTGGCATGGGGTAGGTTCCTCCTTGGAAAGTCGGGTGCAAGCATAGTGACAAGTTCGCTGGAGTGCTAAGCCGGCTTCTCAATAACTTCGCCGGGCCCTCCAGTGCTGCCGCCGGGTTATGCCCGATCAGCATCAAGGCGTGTTCCATGCTCGCCCAATAGACAACGGTCATGGACCTCATGGGCGATGGACGGTGAACACCGCAGTGTGAACAATTATTCATTTTTTTCTGACAATCATTGCAAGGAAAGCGCAAATCGAGGCGCTATCCTCGACAGCGTTCGTTGTCCATTTGGAGAACTGCCATGAAAGATCAGGTCCATCCCTCTGCGGCCGCAGGGTATAAAACCGGTGCCGACACCTATGTCCGTGGTCGTCCGGATTATCCACCCCAAGTGGCTGACTGGCTTACGGTTACCCTTGAGTTGAACGCCGATAGAACCGTGCTCGACCTAGGCGCCGGCACCGGCAAGTTCACCGGGCCGTTGGTGGCGACCGGGGCGCAGGTGATTGCGGTGGAACCTGTGCCGCAGATGCTGGAGAAACTGTGCGAAGCCTTTCCTGAGGTACTGGCAGCGAGCGGCACCGCCACCGACCTCCCGCTGCCGGATGCGTCGGTGGACGTGGTGGTCTGTGCTCAGGCCTTTCACTGGTTTGCCAGCACCGAGGCGTTGACCGAGATTGCCCGGGTGCTCAAGCCCGGCGGCAAGCTGGGGCTGGTGTGGAACCTGCGCGACGCCAAGGTCAGCTGGATGCCAAAACTGGATGCGATTGTCAACGCGCTGGAAGGCGACACACCGCGTTATTACACCGGCGCGTGGCGCGAAGCCTTTCCACATCAGGCATTCGGGCCGTTGCAGGTGCAGTATTTCAGTCATGGTCATACGGGGTCGCTGGAGGATGTAATTTTCAATCGGGTGCGCTCCATCAGTTATATCGCTGCGTTGCCGGTGGCGGAGCGGGCGAAGGTTGATGCACAACTGCGGGCATTGATTGCCGGGGAACCGGCGCTGAGGGGGCGGGATGTGGTGACCGTGCCTTATGAAACCGTAGCGTTTGTGGCGGTGAAGGGCCGTTAGATCGGCGGTGCGGCCTTCGCGAGTAAGCCCACACACAGGGAATTTGTGAGCGCCAAAGACCCCCTGTGGGAGCAGGCTTGCTCGCGAAAGGGCCGGTCCAGACGCTAAAAAAACCTGAAGCCAGTCCCGCATTTGGCCGAACCGCTGCCTTACTGCCGGCACGGATGCCTTGTTATAGTTCGGGCTTCATTTTCTGCCCGGTAAAGGATCACTGCCATGTCTCAATACACCGCCTTCAGCGTCGAACTGGCCGATAACATCGCCCATGTGCAGATCAACCGTCCGGACAAGATCAACTCGATGAACGCCGCGTTCTGGAGCGAGATCATCGAGATTTTCCAGTGGATCGACGATACCGATGAAGTCCGGGTGGTGGTGCTCAGCGGCGCTGGCAAGCATTTTTCTTCCGGCATCGACCTGATGATGCTCGCCGGTGTGGCCAATGAGCTGGGCAAGGACGTCGGCCGCAATGCGCGCCTGCTGCGGCGCAAGATCCTGGCGCTGCAAGCGTCGTTCAACGCCGTCGACAACTGCCGCAAACCGGTGCTGGCGGCGGTGCAGGGTTATTGCCTGGGCGGCGCCATCGACCTGATTTCCGCCTGCGACATGCGTTACGCGGCTGAAGACGCGCAATTTTCCATCAAGGAAATCGATATCGGCATGGCGGCCGATGTTGGCACTTTGCAACGCTTGCCGCGGATCATCGGTGACGGCATGCTGCGTGAACTGGCTTACACTGGTCGCACCTTTGGCGCCGAAGAAGCGCGTAACATTGGCTTGGTCAATCGCGTCTACAGCGACACCGCCAGCCTGATTGAAGGCGTGATGGGGATTGCCCGCGAAATCGCCGGCAAGTCGCCGATTGCCATCACCGGTACCAAAGAGATGATCAGCTACATGCGCGACCATCGCATCGACGACGGCCTTGAATACGTCGCCACGTGGAACGCCGCCATGCTGCAGTCCACCGATCTGCGCGTGGCCATGGCCGCCCATATGAGCAAACAGAAACCCGAATTTCTGGATTGATTAACCATGACTTCACGCTGGACCACTGCAGTACTGGACACCGATCAACCCGGCGGCTGGGCCGTGGCGCGCAGCCCCGAAGGTTTTTTGTTCGATGACAATGGCGCCCTGTTTCCACGGGAATGGCTCAAGCGTCAGGACTTGTCGATTCTTGCCGAGCACGGCATCGGTCACCTGGATGGCGAACCGGTGTACCTGCTGGAACTGCGCGGTCACAGCGACGTGCCGGGTTGTAACTGGAAAGGCCTGCGGGCGTTCATGCTCGATGGCGATCACACCGTCTACAAGGTTCTGGGCTATGCCGCGCAAATCGGTACCTGGGCCCGTGAGCACCGTTTTTGCGGCAACTGCGGGCAGGCGATGATCCAGGTGCCGCGCGAGCGGGCAATGTACTGCGAGCCATGCGATTTACGCAGCTACCCGCGTATTTCGCCAAGCATGATTGTGCTGGTGACCCGTGGCGACGAGGTTCTGCTGGCCCGTTCGCCGCGTTTTGTCACCGGGGTCTACAGCACGTTGGCGGGGTTTGCCGAGCCGGGTGAGTCGGCCGAAGATTGCCTGATTCGCGAGGTTCGCGAAGAGGTGCAGATCGAGGTCAAGAACATCCAGTACATGGGCAGTCAGTGCTGGCCGTTCCCGCATTCGATGATGCTCGGTTTTCATGCCGAGTACGCCGGTGGCGAGATTGTCTGTCAGGAAGACGAGATCGAAGACGCCCAGTGGTTCAACGTGCACGAGCTGCCGCCGTTGCCGGCGTCACGCTCGATTGCCCGCTACCTGATCGACGTCTACGTGGCGCGGCGCTTAGGCCACGCTGAACCAGTGCTGCCAGGCTAGGCGCACGGTCAGGCCGAGCACCACCGTAATGAACACCGGACGAATGAATTTCGCACCGCCGCTGATGGCGGTGCGCGCGCCAAAGAAGGCGCCGACCATCACCGACAGGCCCATGCTCAGGCCGATAATCCAGTCCACTTGCCCGGAAAAGATGAACACCGACAGCGCTGCAATGTTGCTGACGAAGTTCATGCTGCGCGCCACGCCGCTGGCCTTGACCAGGTCGATGGGGTAGAGCAGCAGGCTGCTGACGGTCCAGAACGCCCCCGTTCCCGGGCCGGCCACGCCGTCATAGAAACCGAGGCTGAAGCCTTGGCTCGATTGCCACTTTTTCTTGATGGGTGCATCGCTGTCCAGCGGCGCTTTCGGTGTGCCGCCGAACAACAGGTACAGGCCGCAGGCGAACACAATTACCGGCAGCATTTTGTTCAGCCATTCCGCCGGCAAATAATGAGCGACGATGGCGCCGCTGAGCGCACCAACCAACGTGCCGACGATGGCATGCATCCATTGCCGTGGATGAAACAGCTTGCGCCGGTAGAAGGTGAAGCTGGCAGTGGCCGAGCCAAAGGTCGAACTGAGTTTGTTGGTGCCCAGTACCAGATGCGGCGGCAGGCCGGCGGTCAGCAGTGCCGGGGTGGTCAACAGACCGCCACCACCGGCGATGGCGTCGATGAAACCGGCAATGAAAGCGACGAGAGCCAGAACGGCCAGGGTAGTGAGGTCAACGCTGAGTTCGAAAGGCATGGAATGGGGCTTATTCGGCAGGGCGCAGAAGAGGGCTGCGGGGAAAGGCCGGTATCTTACTCATATCCAACTTCTGCGGCGACCTGAGCCGATCGTTCCCACGCTTCCGCGTGGGAATGCATCTTGTGACGCTCTGCGTCACGGCGGACGCGGAGCGTCCGTGGCGGCATTACCCCGCAGAGCGTGGGAACGATCGGTGAGGTGATGTTACAGACCTAGGTCAGACAACCCGGGGTGATCATCCGGCCGGCGACCCAGTGGCCAGTGGAATTTGCGCTCGCTTTCCTTGATCGGCAGGTCGTTGATGCAGGCGTAGCGGTTGAACATCAGGCCGTTCTCGTCGAACTCCCAGTTTTCGTTGCCGTAGGAACGGAACCAGTTACCCGAATCGTCGTGCCATTCGTAGGCGTAACGCACGGCGATGCGGTTGTCGCCATGGGCCCAGAGTTCCTTGATCAGCCGGTAGTCCAGTTCCTTGGCCCATTTGCGGGTCAGGAAAGCTTTGGCTTCTTCGCGGTTGTGGGCGAACTCGGCGCGGTTACGCCACTGGGTGTCCAGGGTGTAGGCAAGAGACACCCGTTCCGGGTCACGGGAGTTCCAGCCATCTTCGGCCAGGCGAACTTTTTCGATGGCCGATTCACGGGTAAACGGCGGCAATGGCGGACGAACTTCGGCAGTAGACATATTAAGTCTCCCTATCAAATTAACGTTCAAACAAGTTGTCGGGCTTATTTAAAGTGTTACAGGTCCAATAACTTTCGCGCCATGCATTGCGCATTATCGGCGGCACTGTGATCACCCATCACAAGCGCTACGGTAATGGCACCGTCGATCAGGATCAGCAGCTGTCTGGCCAGCGTCTCCGGGTCTGTTGCGCCATATTCGGTACAGAGCTCGCGCACGTAGTCGAGCAGTTTCTGTTTGTGGTCTTTGGCGACCAGGCGAACCGGGTCTTGCGGGTCGCCGGTTTCGCCGCTGGTATTGATGAATGCGCAGCCGCGGAAGCCTTCGGAGACGAACCAGGCCTTGAGCACGGTAAACAGGTTGAGCAGCCGCTCGGCCGGGGTTTGGGCCGTGCCGACTTCGCTCCGGTACCAGTGCATCCAGCGCTCATCACGGCGTTGCAGGGCCGCGACGACAAGCTCCTCCTTGTTGGTGAAGTAGCGGTAAATACTTTTTCTGGAAACGCCGGCGGTTTTCACCAGAAGATCCATGCCGGTGGCAGCAATGCCACTTTTGTAGATCAACTTTTCGGTGACATCCAGAATGATGTCGCGTGTGTCATTGCTAGTGATTTCGTTCATGTGGCAAACAGTAGAATGATCGTTCTTCATGGTCAAGTAGTTATTTGTAGCGCCTATGAAATTGCCTTCGCGGGCAAGCCTCGCTCCTACAGGATTTGTGTTCCAAACGACGAAAAACCGTAGGAGCGAGGCTTGCCCGCGAAGAGGTCTTTACAGACAGTAACAAGACCCAAACCCATCCATGGTGTAAGCTCTCAGGCTCTTCGGATTCGACCCTTTGCGAGCCCTATGCCGTTGCTTTTCAAACGTTCTCTGCTGCCTAAATTGCGCAGTTTTCCGCTGACCGCCGATGCCGTCACCATCCTCTCTGGCGCTGCCGAGTTCCGTCGTTGCCTGCTGGAAAAAATCGCTCAGGCGACCCGGCGTATCTATATCGTTGCGCTGTACCTGCAACAGGATGAGGCCGGCCAGGAAATCCTCGATGCGCTGCACGCGGCCAAACTGGCACGTCCGGAACTGGACGTGGTGGTGGTCGTGGACTGGCTGCGCGCCCAGCGCGGCTTGATCGGTGCCGGCAAGCAACCGGGCAACTCGGCCTGGTATCAGGAAACCACCCGCACCCACGAAAGCGAAGTGCCGGTGTACGGCGTGCCGGTGCAGACCCGCGAACTGTTCGGCGTACTGCATTTGAAAGGCTTCGTGATCGACGATTGCGTGATCTACAGCGGCGCGAGCCTGAACAACGTTTACCTGCACAAATTCGACAAGTACCGCTTCGACCGTTATCACCTGCTGCAGAATCAGGCGCTGGCCGATTCGATGCATCACCTGATCCAGCACGGTTTGATCACCTCCAAAGCGGTGCATCGTCTAGACCTGCCGAACCTGCCGACCACCCGCAGTCTGCGCCACGACATCGGCGACCTGCGCAGCCGTCTCAAGCACGCGGCGTACGACACCACGGCGGGCAGCACGGTAAAGGGCGGTTTATCGGTCAGTCCGTTGCTCGGTGTGGGCAAGAACAACCCGTTGAGTCGAGTCATCTGCGAGCTGATCGCCAGTGCGCAGCATCAGCTGACCATCTGCACGCCGTACTTCAACCTGCCGCTGGCGGTGACCCGGGAAATCAATCGGGCCCTGGCTCGCGGCGTGAAGATCGACATCATCGTCGGCGACAAGACCGCCAACGACTTCTACATCCCGCCCAGCGAGCCGTTCAAGGTGATCGCGGCGCTGCCATACCTCTACGAAATCAGCCTGCGACGTTTCGCCAAGCGTCATCAGCGCAACATCGACAGCGGCAAGCTGAACCTGCATCTGTGGAAGGATGGTGACAACACCTATCATCTCAAGGGCATGTGGATCGATCAGCGCTACACCTTGCTGACCGGCAACAACCTCAATCCACGGGCGTTCCGTCTCGACCTGGAAAATGCGTTGCTGATTGATGATCCGAAAGGCGAGTTGCTGGAGCCGCGTGGCAAGGAACTGGCAGAGATTTTCCAGCACACCCGCCGTATTGAGCGTTACCTGGATCTGCAAACGCTGCCGGATTACCCGGCGGGAGTGGCCAGGTTTCTCAAGCGTGTGAGTCGGGTGCGGATCGAGCGGTTGTTGTATCGGATTTTGTAGGGCTCAAAAGCAAAGATTGCAGCCTTCGGCAGCTCCGCGCCTGTGGGCGCCGCCGAAGGCTGCGATCTTTTCACAGACAACGCCGATATTCAGTTCAACCCCAACTTCCCCCGCAACATCGACAAGTCCTCAGCCAAGGTATTCACCGGCCCGACCAGCGCTTTGCGGTCGCTGTCCTTCACCTTGTCATACGTTTCAAAACCACCCCCTGTAGTTTTGTACTTGGCTAACGTCTTGTTCACCGTAGCGAAGTTCTTGTCGACTTTGGCCATGAATGCCGCGTCTTGCTTCTCGATCTGCGGACGGAACAGGTCGACGATTTTCTTCGCGCCGTCGATGTTGCCCTGGAAATCATAGAGGTCGGTGTGGCTGTAGCGATCTTCCTCGCCGGATATCTTGGTGGCGGCCACTTCTTCAAGCAGCGCAGCGGCGCCGCCGACGACTTTTTCCGGTGGGAAGGTCAGGCCGGCGACGCGGGTTTGCAGGTCTTTCACGTCTTTGTTCAAGCCGTCAGCCAGCTTGTCCAGACCCTGGGTGCTGTTCTCTGAAAACAATGAATATTCGATGCGATGGAAACCGGTGAAGTCTTCGGCCTTCACGCCTTTTTCGTGGTCGTCGACCCGCGAGTCGATGGACGCATCGAGGTCACTGAACAACTCGGCAATTGGTTCGATCGACTCGTAATAGACGCGGGTCGGTGCGTAGAGCTTTTTCGCGGTGGCCAGGTCGCCTTTTTTCACTGCATCGGTGAATTGCTGAGTGTGGCTGGCGAGTTCATCCAGTTGTTCGGTGACGTAGATCTTGTAGTCAGAGATCGGCCCCACCAACTCCAGTGGCGCCGTCGCCGCGAAAGCCGAAAACGGGGTGTTGAGCAAACCAAGGGTCAGCAGTAACGCGAGGGGCGACTTTTTCATGGGACGGTTCCGTGGAGTGGTAAGGGTCAGACTGAGGCTTTGGGTTGTGTGGCGTTGAGCAGCGAGCGGCCGATGAAGTCCTTGTCGCCGGTCACACCCGGCAGGGTGAAGAAGTACCCGCCGCCAACCGGTTTCAGGTATTCCTCCAACGGCTCGCCATTGAGTCGGGTCTGCACGGTGATGAAGCCTTTTTGCAAATCCGCCTGGTAACAGATGAACAGCAAACCCATGTCCAGCTGACCGTTCTTGTTCACGCCGTTGGAGTAGTTGAACGGTCGGCGCAGGATCAGGTTGGCCTGGGTTGCGGCGGTGCGCGGGTTGGCCAGGCGGATGTGGGCGTCGAGTTTGGTCAGCTTGCCTTTCGGGTCTTTGGCGTAATCCGGGACTTGGGTTTCATGCGCACCATCCATCGGTGCACCGGTGCTCTTGACCCGGCCGATAATGCTTTGCTGTTCTTGCAGCGGCGTGCGGTCCCAGCGCTCGACGAAGTTGCGGATGATCCGCACCGCCTGGTAGCTGCCGTTGACCGCCCAGGCCGGTTCGTCGCTGCCGGGCTGGACCCAGACGATGCTGTCCATGGCCTTGGCATCGTTGGAGTCGGGGTTGGCCGAGCCGTCGCGAAAACCCAGAAAGTTGCGTGCGCTTTGCGCCGGCACACCGGGTTTCGTCGGGGCTTGCGGAGGCACGCTGCCTTCCTGCTTCCAGCGCACCAGCAACAGGTCCGGCAGGTTTTTCACGATGTCGCGCAGGGCGTGGATGTTGGTGTCGGCGGTGTTGGAGCAGAACTGCAGGCTAAGGTCGCCGTGGCAGCAGTCGGCCTCCAGTGCGTCGTTGGGGAAACCGACCATGCGGATCAGCCGCTTGGGCTTGGCGCCGGCCAGACCGAAGCGCTCGTCGAACAGCGACTCGCCCACCGATACGGTGATGGTCAGGTTGTCCGGTGTAACCACCGGGCCAAGAATCCCCGAGTCCAGCGGTGGCAGTTTGGGGGCGACCTGGGCCACCGGACCGCCCTGCATCAGGAACGCGATACGCTCGTTGAGCGTGCGAAACAGCCGCTCCAGATCTGCGCGGTCGCTGGCCAATACGTCGAACGACACCAGCATGCCGGATGTTGGGCGCGGGGTGACGATGCCGGTCTGGTGCTGGCCGTGGAAGGCGTGGCGGTCCTCGGTCTTGTCGCTGCTCGGTGCTTCGGTGACTTGCGCCGGGGTCGCGGCCATGACCGGGCAACTCAGGGCCGAACCGGCTATCGCCACACCGGCGGCTCCCATACCCATCAATACACGACGGCGTTGTGCTGAAAACTGTTCTGAGTCGTTCATCTGTCTGAGGTCTTCTGCTTACAGGCCGGAAAGGCCAAGGGCGGGATCGATTCCATCGAGTGCATCGGCCAGAACCTTGGCCTTGTCGGCGATACGTTTGCGCTGTTCGGCGCTGACAGTGTCGTAGCTGGCGTAGCCATCCTTGACCTTGAAACCGTTGAGTTCGGCGTCGAAGGCCGTGACCGCGCTGTCGATTTTCGCCAGTAGTTCAGCGGCAGGTTTGCTCAGCAATGGCCGCAACAGGTCGACGACTTTGCGGGTCGCGTCGAGGTTGGCGGCGAAACCGTTCAGGTCGGAGTGGCTGTAGCGTTCTTCTTCGCCGCTGCTGGCACGTACCTCGGCGAGGCTGTTGAGGTTGCGCACCAGCATGCTCACCAGTTGTTCCGGTGGCAGCGACTGGGCCAGCAGTTGTTGTTTGAGATTGGCGACATCGATGCTCAGGCGTTGTGCAACTGGCGTCAGACCGTCGAGGTTGCGTTGTTGGAACAGCGCGTATTCGAGGCGGTGGAAGCCGACGAAGCCCGGATCCTGCTCGCGCTTATCGAAGTAATCGGCGCGGGAATTGATCGCGTTGTCCAGCTCCGCGAGGCGCTGGGCTGCTGGAGCCAACCGTTGATAGACCGCACGAGCCGGCACATACAAGGCTTGTGCCTGGCTCAGGTCGCCGGCCTCGATCGCTTGCTCAAGCGCGGCGACGGCTTTGATCAATGCGGTGCTCTGGCTGCTCAGGTACACGCGAAATTCCGACAATGGGCCAATGAACGCCACCATCGACGGACGCGCCTTGGCCGCCGCATCGGATGCGGTGGTCGGGGTGACATGCAAGATGCCGCGCGGGTTGCTCAGCAAGCCGCAGGTGATGGCGTAGTCGCCGGGCAACAGGTTGGCGTTGATCACCTGGCTCAGGTCAGGGGCGATGTTCTCGCGCTCTTCGACCACCAGCACGCCGTCAAGAATTTCCCATTCGACGGCACGGTCCGAGCGGTTGACGATACGGAAACTGGTGCGACCGGCCGGAACCGTCAACGCATTCGGTTCGCAGCTGTGCGGGTGAAGGGTGACCAGCACTTGGTCGTGGTTGCTCTGGCGCTTGGCGGCGGCCATTTTCGAGGCGTAGTAGAACAGGCCACCGGCGGCGATCATCACGATCACCGAACCGGCTACCGCCCAGCGCAAGGCGCGGGGCGGGGAAGCCACTGGAGGAACTGGCGTTGACATGAAGGCCCTTACTGGCTGGAAACGGAGGAGGGTGTTTGCGCAGACGTGGCTACGGGAGCCGGGAGAAAAAACATCACCAGTGCCACCAACAGATAAGTCAGATATGCCCCGAGGGTGCTGACGGTCGGCGCGTCCTGGTAGCCGAACATGCCGGCCAGCACCGAGCCCAGCGGGCCGTCCATCGGCAGCGTGGCGCTGAAGTCGAAGAGCACGGTTTGCAGGTGATTCCACACGCCGGCTTCATGCAGGGCTTGCACCGAGTTGGAGAGAATCCCGGCGGCTACCACCAGAATGAACAGACCGGTCCAGCGCAAGAACGCCGAGAGATTCAGGCGCAGGCTGCCGGTGTAGATCAGGAAGCCGACGATGATCGCCAGGGCCAGGCCGAGCAGGGCGCCGAGCGGTGCGGCCGGGCCTTCGCTTTGCTGGAACACGGCGAGCAGGAAGAACACCGTTTCCAGGCCTTCCCGGGCGACGGCGAAAAACACCATGGCGATCAGCGCGGTCACTTGATGCCTGGAGCCGGTCAGCGCCTGATCGAGGGAAACGTGCAGCGAATGCTTGATCGAACGCGCCACCTTGCGCATCCAGAACACCATGGAGCTGAGAATGCCGACGGCCAGCAAACCGACCACACCTTCAAACAGCTCTTGCTGCTTTTGCGGGAATTCAGCACTGACCAGTTCCAGGCCACCGCCGACCAGCAGGGCCAGCGCGGCGGCGAGGAATACACCGACCCACACTGCCGGCATCCATTGGCCGCGACCGGTCTGCTTGAGGTAACTGGCGATAATGCCAACGATCAACGCGGCTTCGATGCCTTCGCGCAGCATGATCAGAAAAGGAACGAGCATTCAGCACCGGGGAGTAATTAGATAGGGTGCTAATTTGTAACATGATGAAACTCATTCTCATATGGTAGTTATTGCTAATTGCCTGAACCTAAGCTGAACAACCCTGAAGATCCCACCATCCCTTAGGAGCGAGCGGTGCGCTAATATGCCCACCACTCCAATAACAAGGCTCACCCCGGTCAATGTCGGAAAAAGACACCATCGCCATTCAACTGGTGCGTGAAGCACTGTTGCAAAGTTGCGCCCCGGGCGCTGCCACCGCAGAGGTGTTGAACAAGGTCGGCATCGATCCAGCGCTGTTGGACAGCACCGACGCGCGTGTCCCGGCCGCCGCCTATGCGCGCCTGTGGCGTTTGCTGGCCCGGCGTGGGGACGATGAGTTTTTTGGCATGGACCCGCGCAAGCTCAAGTCCGGCAGCCTGGAGTTCCTCTGTCACTGCTCCATGGTCCAGCCAAGCCTGGCCGCCGGGCTGACCTCGGGCCTGAGCTTTCTGTCGTTGATGCTCGAACGCCTGCCCGCGCAACTGGTTCGCCAGCAAAGCCTGGCGGAAATCGTCCTGCTGGAGGACGACGAAGAACCGCGCCGCGCCTTCACCTATTTCACTTACTGGATGATCGTGCACGGCGTTGCCTGCTGGCTGGCGGGGCGGCGGATTCCGATCCTGGCCATCGAACTGCGTTGCCCGGAGCCGGATTTTTGCGATGACTATCGGGTGATGTTTTCCGAGAACCTGCGATTCGACCGGCCGCGCACGCGGATGATTTTCTCCGCCGACTGCCTGGATTTGCCGATCAAGCGCAGCGCTGAAGAGCTCAAGCGCTTTCTGGCCCATGCGCCGGCGAACATTCTGGTCAAGTACCGCGACCCCGAGAGCCTGGCCAGCCGGATCAAGCACGATCTGCGGCAATTGCCCGCCGAGCGCTGGCCGGAAACCGAAGCGCTGGCGCAGCAACTGTGCATGTCGGCCTCAACGTTGCGCCGCCGCCTGGCTGAAGAAGGGCAGACGTATCAGGGGCTCAAGGACAGCGTGCGCAAGGAACTGGCCATCGTCTGGCTGGCCGAGCCGGCCATCAGCTTCGCTGAAATCGCCACCCGTTTGGGGTTTGCCGATGCCAGCTCGTTCTACAAGGCGTTTCGCAAATGGTCGGGGTCCAATCCTGGGCATTATCGGAGTTTGATTCTGAACGAGGCTGACTGATCCGGATCCTGGGGGGCTGACGCCATCGCGGGCACGCCCTCGAACCTTGGCCAAACCAGTCACACAACTTGATAGCTTTGACCATTGTCCCGCTCCCCGCGCAGAGCGAGTATTTCCTTGTTGATTACGGTTCCCCCAACCTAATAAAAATACAGAGGGATTCTGGCAATGCGCGATTACTTGTCTGCTACGTCACAGTTCAATTATCAGCACACCGTCGATGCCGCGCTCACAGGGTCGTTGACAGCGCTCAACGCCTGCGTCGAGTGTTGCGACCGGCATGCCTTGCCGGGGCGCATTGCGCTGTTCTGGGAGGGTCGCGATGGCAGCAGCGCGACCTACACCTTCAGCGACTTGCAGGACAAGGCCGCGCGTTTCGCCAACTTTCTGGTGGCCCAGGGCGTGAAGAAAGGCGACAAGGTCGCAGGCCTGCTGCCCCGCAACTTCGAATTGCTGATCACCGTGTTTGCCGCCTGGCGCATCGGGGCGGTTTATCAGCCGCTGTTCACCGCCTTCGGCCCCAAAGCCATCGAACACCGTCTGAACAGTTCCGGCGCCAAAGTGGTGGTCACCGATGCGGTCAATCGCCCGAAACTGGCTGAAGTGGCCGACTGCCCGACCATCGTCACCGTCGGCGGTCCGAAAGGCCAAGGTATTGTTCGGGGTGATTTCAGTTTCTGGGCCGAACTGGCCAACTATTCCAGCGTCTGCGAACCGGTATTGCTGACTGGCGAAGACCCGTTCCTGCTGATGTTCACCTCGGGCACCACCGGCCCGTCGAAAGCGCTGTCGGTGCCGCTCAAGGCCATCGTTGCGTTCCAGAGTTACACCCGCGACGCTGTAGACCTGCGCCCCGAGGACGCCTTCTGGAACGTCGCCGATCCGGGTTGGGCTTACGGTATTTATTTCGGTGTCACCGGGCCGATGGCGATGGGGCATCCGATCACCTTTTACGATGGCCCGTTCACCCTCGAAAGCACCTGCCGGGTGATCAACAAATACGGGATTACCAACCTCACTGGCTCACCGACCGCCTATCGCTTGCTGATTGCCGGTGGCGATGAATTCGCCCGTTCGATCAAGGGCAAGCTGCGCATCGTCAGCAGCGCCGGCGAGCCGCTGAATCCGGAAGTGATCCGCTGGTTCGCCGACAACCTCGGCGTGGTGATTCACGACCATTACGGCCAGACCGAACTGGGCATGGTCCTGTGCAATCACCATGGCCTGGAACATCCGATCCACATGGGCGCCGCCGGTTTTGCCTCGCCGGGCCACCGTATCGTGGTGCTGGATGAGGAATACAAAGAACTCGGCGTTGGCCAGCCAGGAATCCTGGCCATTGACCGTACCCAGTCGCCGATGTGCTGGTTCGGTGGTTACGAAGGCGTACCGACCAAAGCGTTCGTCGGCAATTATTACCTGAGCGGCGACACCGTCGAGTGGAACCCGGACGGCAGCATCAGCTTCGTCGGCCGCAGCGACGACGTGATTACCACCTCGGGTTACCGCGTCGGCCCGTTCGACGTGGAAAGCGCCCTGATCGAACACCCGGCGGTGGTCGAGGCGGCGGTGATCGGCAAGCCCGACCCGGAGCGCACCGAACTGGTGAAAGCCTTCGTCGTGCTCAGCCCGCAATACCGCGCCGAGCCTGCGCTGGCCGAAGAACTGCGGCAACACGTGCGCAAGCGTCTGGCGGCGCACTCGTACCCCCGTGAAATCGAATTTGTCAGCGAATTGCCGAAAACCCCAAGCGGCAAATTGCAGCGCTTTATCTTGCGCAACCAGGAAATCGCCAAGGCTCAAGAGGCCGCCGCGAAGAACGTTTCAGCTTGAATCCAAGGAAACAATGATGCAGATCGAAAACAAGGTTTTTCTCGTCACCGGCGGTGCTTCCGGCCTCGGTGCCGCCACTGCTGAAATGCTGGTGGCCGCCGGCGCCAAGGTGATGTTGGTGGACATGAACGCCGAAGCCGTCGCGGCGCAGGCGGCATGTCTCGGCGCGCAAAGCGTGGTGGCCGACATCAGCAATGAAGCGGCGGCAGAAGCGGCGGTGCAGGCGACGGTCAAAGCGTTTGGCGGCCTTAATGGCTTGGTCAATTGCGCCGGCATCGTGCGTGGCGAGAAGATCCTCGGCAAGACCGGCCCTCATGCCTTGGCCAGTTTCAGCCAGGTGATCAACGTCAACCTGATCGGCAGTTTCAATATGCTGCGCCTGGCTGCTGCGGCGATTGCCGAGACTGAAGCCGATGCAGACGGCGAGCGCGGGGTGATCATCAACACCGCCTCGGTGGCGGCCTTCGACGGCCAGATTGGCCAGGCCGCGTATTCGGCGTCCAAAGGCGCGATTGCCAGCCTGACCTTGCCTGCCGCCCGTGAGCTGGCGCGCTTCGGCATCCGCGTGATGACCATCGCACCGGGCATTTTCGAAACGCCGATGATGGCCGGCATGACCCCGGAAGTACGTGATTCACTGGCCGCTGGGGTGCCGTTTCCGCCACGCCTGGGCAAGCCGAGCGAGTACGCCGCGCTGGCCCGGCATATCATAGAAAACAGCATGCTCAACGGCGAGGTGATCCGTCTCGACGGTGCCTTGCGCATGGCCGCCAAATAAGGAGTATTTGTCATGACACTGTCCAACGATCCGATTGTTATTGTCAGCGCCGTCCGCACCCCGATGGGCGGTTTCCAGGGCGAACTGAAAAGCCTGACCGCGCCGCAACTGGGCGCTGCTGCGATTCGTGCCGCGGTCGAACGCGCCGGTATCGCCCCTGAATCCGTCGAAGAAGTGCTGTTCGGCTGCGTGCTCTCCGCCGGCCTCGGCCAGGCCCCGGCGCGGCAAGCGGCACTGGGCGCCGGGTTGGATAAATCGACCCGCTGCACGACGCTGAACAAAATGTGCGGCTCGGGCATGGAAGCGACGATCCTGGCCCACGACATGCTGATCGCCGGCAGCGCCGACGTGGTGGTCGCTGGCGGCATGGAAAGCATGTCCAACGCGCCGTACCTGCTGGACCGCGCCCGCAGCGGTTACCGCATGGGCCATGGCCAGGTGCTCGATCACATGTTCCTCGATGGCCTCGAAGACGCCTACGACAAGGGCCGCCTGATGGGCACCTTTGCCGAGGATTGCGCCGAGACCAATGGCTTCAGCCGTGAAGATCAGGACGCGTTTGCCATCGCGTCGACCACCCGCGCCCAACAGGCGATCGAGGAAGGTAGTTTTAACGCCGAGATCGTGCCGCTCACCGTGACGGTCGGCAAACAGCAAGTGCTGATCAGCCACGACGAACAACCGCCGAAAGCCAAACTGGACAAGATCGCTTCGCTGAAACCGGCGTTCCGCGAGGGCGGCACGGTGACGGCGGCCAACTCCAGTTCGATTTCCGACGGCGCGGCGGCACTGGTGCTGATGCGCCGTTCCGAAGCCGAGAAACAAGGCTTGAAACCACTGGCAGTGATTCATGGCCACGCGGCGTTCGCCGACACCCCGGGGCTGTTCCCGGTGGCACCGGTGGGTGCGATCAAGAAGTTGATGAAGAAAACCGGCTGGTCACTGGACGAAGTCGAGTTGTTTGAAGTCAACGAAGCTTTTGCCGTGGTGAGCCTGGTGACCATGACCAAGCTGGAAATCTCCCACGAGAAGATCAACGTCCACGGCGGTGCCTGTGCCTTGGGCCACCCGATTGGTGCGTCCGGCGCGCGGATTCTCGTCACCTTGCTCTCGGCCCTGCGCCAGAAAGGCCTGAAACGCGGCGTGGCAGCGATCTGCATCGGTGGCGGCGAAGCGACGGCCATGGCCGTTGAATGCCTGTACTAAAGCTTGGCATTAAGGAATCTACATGCTGCCCAACGACGAACAACTTCAGATCAGCGACGCGGCCCGGCAGTTTGCCCAGGAACGGCTGAAACCGTTCGCCGCCGAATGGGACCGCGAACATCGCTTCCCCAAGGAAGCCATCAGCGAGATGGCTGACCTGGGCTTCTTCGGCATGCTGGTGCCGGAGCAGTGGGGCGGTTGTGACACCGGATACCTGGCTTACGCCATGGCCCTGGAAGAAATCGCTGCCGGCGACGGCGCCTGCTCGACCATCATGAGCGTGCACAACTCGGTGGGTTGCGTGCCGATCCTCAAGTTCGGCAACGACGACCAGAAAGAACGTTTCCTCAAACCGCTGGCCGCCGGCGCGATGCTCGGTGCGTTTGCGCTGACCGAACCGCAAGCCGGCTCCGATGCCAGCAGCCTGAAAACCCGTGCCCGGCTGGAAGGCGATCACTACGTGCTCAACGGCTGCAAGCAGTTCATCACTTCCGGGCAAAACGCCGGAGTGGTGATTGTGTTTGCGGTGACTGACCCGAGTGCCGGCAAACGCGGGATCACCGCGCTGATCGTGCCCACCGATTCGCCGGGCTATAAAGTCGCGCGGGTCGAAGACAAGCTCGGCCAGCACGCCTCTGATACCTGCCAGATCCTCTTCGAGGATGTGAAAGTGCCGGTGGCCAATCGACTGGGTGAGGAGGGCGAAGGCTACAAGATCGCCCTGGCTAACCTCGAAGGCGGACGTGTCGGCATCGCCTCGCAATCGGTGGGCATGGCCCGCGCCGCGTTCGAAGCGGCCCGCGACTACGCCCGCGAACGCGAGAGCTTCGGCAAGCCGATCATCGAGCACCAGGCGGTAGCGTTCCGCCTGGCCGACATGGCCACCCAGATCGCCGTGGCCCGGCAGATGGTGCATTACGCGGCGGCATTGCGCGACAGCGGCAAACCGGCGCTGGTCGAAGCGTCGATGGCAAAACTGTTCGCCTCGGAAATGGCCGAAAAGGTTTGTTCCTCGGCGTTGCAAACCCTTGGCGGTTACGGTTACCTGAACGACTTCCCGCTGGAGCGGATCTACCGCGACGTGCGGGTGTGCCAGATCTACGAAGGCACCAGCGACATTCAGCGCATGGTCATTTCGCGCAATCTTTGAGAAGGAGTCCCGTCTGTGAGCAATAAAGAGCTGAACTACGAAACGATTTTGCTGGAAACCCACGGCCGCGTCGGCCTGATCACCCTCAACCGTCCGCAAGCCTTGAACGCGTTGAATGCCCAAATCGTCAGTGAACTGAACCACGCCCTCGATGGCCTGGAAGCCGATTCGAACATCGGTTGCATCGTGCTGACCGGCTCGAAAAAAGCCTTCGCCGCCGGTGCCGACATCAAGGAAATGGCCGAGCTGACCTACCCGCAGATCTACCTCGATGATCTGTTCAGCGACAGCGATCGCGTGGCTAACCGCCGCAAGCCGATCATTGCCGCGGTCAACGGTTTCGCCTTGGGCGGTGGCTGTGAACTGGCGCTGATGTGCGACTTCATCCTGGCCGGCGACAATGCAAAGTTCGGCCAACCGGAAATCAACCTCGGCGTCTTGCCGGGCATGGGCGGCACCCAGCGCCTGACCCGCGCCGTGGGCAAGGCCAAGGCCATGGAAATGTGCTTGAGCGGGCGCTTGATCGATGCGGTGGAAGCCGAGCGTTGCGGGATCGTGGCGCGCATCGTGCCGGCGGATGATCTGGTGGACGAAGCGCTGAAAGTCGCGGCGCTGATTGCGAAGAAATCACTGCCGATTGCGATGATGATCAAGGAAAGCGTCAACCGCGCCTTTGAAGTCAGCCTGTCGGAAGGCGTGCGTTTTGAACGCCGGGTATTCCATGCGGCGTTTGCCACCCAGGATCAGAAAGAAGGGATGGCGGCATTTATTGCCAAGCGTGAGGCTGAATTCCAGGGCAAGTGATGTCGCGCTTCTGATCGTTCCCACACAGAGCGTGGGAACGATCTTCTTAGAGATCTTTTTAGATCAGGTAGTTCTTGAGCTCCCGGGCAATCACCATCCGCTGTATCTCGCTCGACCCTTCATAAATCTGCGTGATCCGCGCATCCCGGTAGTAACGCTCCACCGGGTAGTCCTCCAGATACCCATACCCGCCATGAATCTGAATCGCTGACGAACAGACTTTCTCCGCGATCTCCGAAGCAAACAGCTTGGCCTGTGAAGCCTCCGACAGGCACGGCTTGCCGGCACTGCGCAAGCGCGCGGCGTGCAGGATCAACAGGCGCGCGGCGTTCAGTCGGGTCTGCATGTCGGCCAGCATATTGGCGATGCTCTGGTGTTCGATGATCGGCTTATCGAACTGCACCCGATCCCGCGCGTAAGCCAGCGCCGCTTCGAACGCCGCACGGGCGATGCCCAGGGCTTGCGCAGCGATGCCGATACGGCCGCCTTCGAGGTTGGAGAGGGCGATGGCCAGGCCTTTGCCGCGTTCACCCAGCAAATTGGCTTCAGGGACGGTGCAGTTGTTCAGGGTGACGGCGCAGGTGTCGGAAGCGCGGATGCCCATCTTGTGTTCACTGCGGTCGACGATGAACCCCGCTGTTTCGGTCGGCACCAGGAATGCCGAGATGCCACGCTTGCCCAACTCCGGATCAGTCACGGCGAAAACGATTGCAAGCTTCGCCCGTTTGCCGTTGCTGACGAATTGCTTGGCGCCGTTGATCACCCACTGGCCGTCGCGCAGTTCGGCGCGGGTGCGCAGGTTATGGGCTTCGGAACCGGCTTGCGGTTCGGTCAGGCAGAAGCAACCGATGGCCTGGCCGCTGGCGAGGTCCGGCAGCCATTGCTGTTTTTGCTCTTCGGTGCCGTAATTCAGCACCGGCCCGCAGCCGACGGAGTTGTGGATGCTCATCAGCGCGCCGGTGGCGCCGTCACCGGCGGAAATCTCTTCCACCGCCAGCGCGTAGGCCACGTAGTCGACATAGGTGCCGCCCCATTCCTCGGGCACCACCATGCCCAGCAGACCCAGTTCCCCCATCTTCGCCACCAGACCGTCATCGATCCAGCCGGCCTTTTCCCAGGCTTGTGCGTGGGGCGCGATTTCGCCGCGGGCAAAATCCCGGGCCATGTCGCGGATCATCACTTGTTCTTCGCTCAATTCGATATCGTGCATGGCTCAGCTCCCGCTCTGGTCAAACCCGGTGAAAAAACTCGCGACGTGCTCGGCGTCCAGCGCCTGCAAGGTCGGCGGGTTCCAGCGCGGGTTCTTGTCTTTGTCGATCAGCAAGGCGCGCACGCCTTCGATCAGGTCGCCGCGTTCGAACCACTGGCGATCCAGGTGCAGTTCGAGGGCGAAGCACTGTTCCAGGCTCAGGTGCCGACCGCGCCGCAGCATTTCCAGGGTCACGCCCATGGCCAGCGGTGAACGGCTTTCCAGCAAGTCGGCGGTGGCCATGGCCCACTCATGGCTGTCGGCGACGGTCACTGCACGCAGTTGTTCCACCATACTCGGCACATCGGGCAGGGCGAAGAAGTGGTCGATGACCGGCCGCAGCGCCGCCAGCGGCGCTGCCGGCAGTTGCTGCACGGCGAGTTTCGCCAGCGCGCCTTGCAGGTCCTTGAGCGGGGTATCGTGCCATTCCAGATGGTCGAGTCGCTCGTCCAGCTCGCCCAGGCTGGCGCTCTCCAGGTACCAGTCGGCCAGGCCGCAATAGAGCGCATCGGCGGCGCGGATCTGCACGCCGCTGACGCCGAGATAGATGCCCAGCTCACCGGGAATGCGCGGCAGGAAGTAGCTGCCGCCGACGTCCGGGAAATAACCGATGGCCACTTCCGGCATCGCCAGACGGCTACGCTCGGTGACCACCCGCAAATCGGCGCCTTGCACCAGCCCCATGCCACCGCCCAGGACAAAGCCGTCCATCAAGGCCAGGACCGGTTTGCGGTAGTGATGGATCGTGAGGTCGAGGGCGTATTCCTCGACGAAGAAATCTTCGTGCAGCGTGTCGCCGCTTTTGAAGCTGTCGTACAGCGAGCGGATATCGCCGCCGGCGCAGAAGGCTTTCTCGCCAGCACCGCGCAACACCACCGCATGCACCTGCGGATCCTGTGCCCAGGCATCGAGTTGCTGTTGCAGGCTGCGGACCATGTCCAGGGTAATGGCGTTGAGGCCGGCGGGGCGGTTGAGGGTCAGGTGACCGATGTGATTGCGAACCTCGGCCAACACTTCGTTTTGCGTGGCATCCATGGACGGTGTCCCCGGGGATGAAACCTGAGCAGTCATCACTAACTCCCTGCTTTTATTGTTCTTTATAGAGAAGCTCGCGCGCGAGCGATGCAGGATCGTAACAGTGCAAATTTGCCCTGTACAACCGAGATACGTGCAGGTTCTTTCTGCATTTTTACCTTAGTGCAAAATCAAAAGATCGCAGCCTTCGGCAGACTGACTCCGTTTTGAATCAACCTTGAATTTGTGGCGAGGGGGCTTGTCGGATCGCCGCACCGTCCCGTTCGACTGCGCAGCAGCCGCAGATAAGGGCTATGAGCTATGCCTGGAAAAATTCGTTAGCAGGTTTTGGGGCCGCTTCGCGACCCAACGGGGGCAAGCCCCCTCGCCACAAAGATGCCTTTAGGTTCTGCTGCTCAGCACTTCACCGATACTGCGGCGCTTGGCATGCAATTCACTGGCATGAATCAACTGCTCGAGGTCTTCAGGGGTGACGTCGTAGAAGGCCTCCATGTCGGCGAGTGCCCGTCGCAGATCTTCGGCGGTGATCGCCTGGCTGTCGGCCGCGGGCATAAGCGGGGCCGGTTCGGCGGGACGCTTGGGGTAACGAATGCGCGTGAAGTTGTTGTACGCCAACGCGCTGAGCAGCATCGTCGAGCCACTGAGCATTACCGGGCCGAGGGCTTTCCAGTCCATGGCGATGGTCGCCGGGTCTGCCAGCACCATCAGCAGCGCCAGCGCCCCGGCGGGTGGGTGCAGGCAACGCAGCCAGCACATCAGAATCAGCGCCATGCCCGCCGCGAGGCAGGCGCTGCCGAGGGTGCGGCCGAGTACGTGAGCGACCAGCAGCGAGATCACCCCCGCGCAGAGGTAACCGCCAAGAATCGACCACGGCTGGGCCAGCGCACCCGAGGACACGGCGAACAGTAATACCGCCGACGCGCCCAACGGACCTATCAGATGCAGCGCCACGTCGATGCCGAACACCTGGCCGCACAACCAGACACTGAACATCGTCCCCATGGCCATGCCGATGGCGGCACGGCTCCATTCGGAGGGGCGGGTGTTGATGGCGGCGGGCAACCAGTGAGCGAGCATGACGAACATCGATCCTTTGACAAAAACCAGGGCAAAAAAAAGGCTTGTCCGGATACCCGGAAAGCCCTTGAAGTGGTTCCAACTATTGGGGGAGGAACGGCGAACAGTGTGCCGGTCATTACCGATACTGACAAATTCATATTAATGCAGCTTCAATGCATTATTTTTGCAGTATCGCGACGCGTCGACCGCTCATGAAACAGAGAAAACCGCCCATCGCCGTCAATGCGCTCAGGGCGTAGAACATGGTGGGCGCGGGCGTGTGCATCAGCAAGAAGCCGCAGATCACCGGGCTCATCGCACCACCGAGGGCTGCGAGGTTCTGCGCGCCGTAGTAGCTGCCGCGCAGTTCTTCCGGGGCCAGGGTGTCGACGAAGAGGAATTCGGCCGGGTAAATGATCATTTCGCCGAGGGTGAAAATGAACATTGCGATGCACCAGCTCACCAGGCCGTCGGCCAGGCTGAAACCGATCAAGCCGAGGATGAACAGGCTGCTGCCGCCGACAATCCAGTAACGCAGTTGTTCGCGTTTGAGAAACCGGCCGATCTGGTATTGCAGCAGGATCACGCTGATGGCGTTGCAGGCGAGCAGGGCGGCCATGGTTTCCAGCGCTCGTTTGGAGTCGTGGGTCACCAGCAGGTATTGCGACAGGTACAAGGTAAAACGACCGTGGACCACGGTGCTGAGCAGGCAGCCGCAGGTGAACATGATCAGCGTGCGGTCGTTTTTCAGGGTGACCAGGGTCTTGAGAAAGTTTTGCGGCTGACCGATGGCGGGTACCTGGGCCGGGTCTTTGGGAATCCCGCTCATCAGGAAAATGCTGAAGAACGCGATGCCGCCGGCGATCAGGAACGGCGCAATCGGGTACACGCCGGCGATCACCACGCCGAGCATCGGGCCGGTGGCGTAACCGATATTGGTCAGGGTGTAGCGCAGCGAAAAAGCCTTGGCGCGTTGGCCCATGGGCAGGTTGTCGCTGAGAATCGCCTTGGACCCGATCAGAAACAGCGCCGAGGCGGTTTCGGTGATCACCAGGGTGGCGGTGGTCAGGTAGAGGTTTTCGGCAAAGGTCAGCAGCACGAAGCCGATGGCACTGGAGAGCATGGCCAGGATCAACAGCCGACGCTTTTCGAGGCGGTCGATGATGTAACCACCATAGAGCGCGAGCAGGGTGGCGATGAACACCGCAATCCCGAGCAGCAGGCCGACGTCCTGTTGGTTGAGGCCGAGCTTGGTGCTCAGGAACAGCGTGAGCAACGGGCTGGTGATGGCGCGACTGACGACGATGGTCAGCGAGCAGATCATCAGCCGGCGGATAACGAGGGAGTAAGTGGCCACGGTGGGGCAAATGTCCTTATTCAGATTCTGTGGTGTTCGACGCGCAACGCCAGGCTCAACTCAGCCACCGATCAAGCGCCCGAACCGACTCCAGTTCTTCCAGCCGCCACAACTGCTCCAGCAGCTCTTTTGCCTGCTGTAGCGGTATCACCCGCCCGGCCAGGCTGAAGAATTTCTCCTCCAGCGCCGCATCACTCAGCGGATTGCCCGGAGCACCCAAGGGCACCTCAACGCACAGGCTTGCTTGCCGACCGTCCACGGTCCGCACGCTGACGACAGGCTCGCCATCCTCGGACAGTTGCGGGTCGACTTCAAGGCGAATACGCGACATCCAGTGCGCAATCCGCGGGTGGCGGCGTTGTTCATCGTCGTAGGCTTCCAACCGGCAATGCCCATGGACCAGCCGGGCCGCCAGGGCATAACGCAGGCTCATCTGCGCCGCCGGCAACGTGCTGACGTCCTGGCCACCGCACATGTCCTGAAGGAATCCGCACAGCGACACCTGAACGTCCTCGATCTGATCGGCGCTGATCTGCAATTGATTGAGCAACAAGCCCAATGCATCAATCGCCGAATGGGTCCCACGGCAAGCCGCATAGGGCTTGATCGAGCAGCGCGCGAGTTTCCATACGTGGCCCAGTTCGGCGTCCAACGCCTCGGGCGCGGCGGTGTCCGCCGCGAGGGTCTTGAGGAAACCGCCCCAGACGTCATCGAACAGTTTTGTCGGGCCGGTGATGCCTTGTTGAGCAAACCGCGCGGCCAGCAATCCACCTTCGGCGGCGCGTCCGCTGTGGAGTCTTTTGCTTTGCGAGCCGTCATGGATAAACGCCCACAGACCACCACTGAAGCTGCCGGCGATGCCCAGTGCCGATAAGGTTTGTTGTGCATCCAGCCCCAGAATCCGTGCACTGGCCGCCGCCGCGCCAAACACTCCGCACGTCGCCGTGGAGTGCCAACCGGCGCCGTTGTGGGCCGAGTAACTGCCGCAGGCTTCGAGCACCCGACGGCCGATTTCGTAGCCGATCACCACGGCAGTGATCAGTTCGCGACCATCAATTGACGCTTCAGAAACCGATAGCGTTGACATCGACAACGCTGCCATCACCGCCGGCAGCACCACCGCGCCGGAATGGTCGCAGCCGCCGGTATCGTCCAGCTCCAGGGCATGCGCGGCGATACCGTTGAGCATGGCGGCTTGCGCCGCGCCGACTCGCTGACCGGTGCCCCAGACCAACGTGCTGCCGGCTTCCCCCTTGAACACCTGACGCGCCTGTCTGGCGACATCGCTGCCGGCTCCGGCCAGGGCTGCGCCGAAGGTGTCGAGAATGTGCCGCTTGGCTTGCTCCACCAACGCGGCGGGTAAATCTTCGAAACGGGTATCGACGCAGAACTGCGCCAGCCGCGCCATTCGCATAACCCCATCCTGATCTCTCATACGCCGTAATCCCGATAATGACGCTCGTACACAGCGGCCGGGTGATCCTCAGTCACCGGCGCTGCCGATTCTGCCCACCACTGGGCCACTTCGGCACCGGTGGCGATCCACACGTCATCGTGCTGCTGAATGCTTTGCAGCAATTCGCGCAACACGCCGATCCGCCCTGGCGTGGCGATGATTTCCGGGTGCAGCCGCAGCACGTAACACAAGCCGAATCGGTGAAACCCGGCGAAGTCCATCTTCAGATTGCCAAGGGTGTGGCTGTAAGAGGCGATGCGCGATTGCGCCGGTGGCACCGCCGGGCTGAGGTTGAAGGCGAAATAGGGCTCGTCCTCCAGTTCGTAGTGCAACGGCAGTTCGATTACCTCGGGCGCCGTCGGGTGGGCGAAGGGCAAATCATCGCCGCGCCATGACGAGGACCAACGGATACCGTGCTCGCGCAACGCCTCGATGAAGCCCGGTGCGCCATTGCCGGCGGGAATGCGAAAGCCTGTCGGCCGCTGACCGGTCAGCGCGCTCAAGGCCGCGCAGCCCTTGGCGATTTCGGCGCTTTGCTCGGCCAGGGTCAGGTTGTCGTAGTGCTGATGGCGGTAGCCGGCGCAGGCAATCTCGTGCCCGCCGGCCTGGATCGCCCGGAGGTGTTGCGGGTTTTCCTCGGCGACGATGCCGGGCACGAACCAGCAGCTGGAAACCCCCAGTTCTGCGAACACGCCAAGCAAACGCTCGACCCCGCGCTGGGTGCCGTAGCGCCACACCGACAAGGTCTTGTCGCGCCCGGCGACTTCCGGCGCCTGGGTAAGGATGCCGTGGATGTCGTTGTAATCGACAGTCAGCACCACGGCGCAGCGGTAGCCGTTGGGCCAGACAATGGAATCAGCCATGGTGATGCTCCTTCAGCCACCAGTGGGCGACATCGCGGCAGGTGGCGAACCACACGTCGTCGCGCTGGCGCATGTGTTCGAAGAGTTTTTCCAGTAACAGGATGCGGCCCGGTTTGCCGCTGATCTTGGGGTGGAACAGGGTGGTCAGGCACAGGCCTTCAGCCATGGCGCCATCGAACTCGCGGCACCAGTTATTGAGGGTCAGTTCGTAGCTGGCGGTTCGGTCCAGCCCGGAAGGGAAGTCCGGTGCGCGGGTGTAGGCGAGGGAAGCGTAGTCGTCCATTTCCCAGCGGCCGGGGATTTCCACCAGTGGTGTATCGAAGCCCGGCACCTTGACCAGGTAGGGCCGGTCATCGCCGCGCATGCTGCTGGAATAGGTCACGCCGGCTTCCACCAGCATGGCCGGCGTTTCGGCCCGCCAGTCGCCCGATGGAGTGCGGAAACCTTCAGCGCGGATGTTCAGGTACTTCCAGAACACCTCGCGGGATTTGTGCATCACGTCCTTCTGCTGCTCCAGCGTCAGGGCGTAAAAAGATTCGTGTTTGTAGCCGTGATAGGCCACCTCATGCCCGCGCTCGACAATCGCCTGGCACTGTTTCGGCCAGTTCTCCACGACCCAGGCCGGAACGAAAAACGTGGTCGGGATGCGGAACTCATCCAGCAGATCGAGAATCCGCGGCAGCGCCCGATAGGGGCCGTAACCGCCGAAACCGAAATACTCGGGCTTGCGCCAGATCGAGCCGTTAAGCATGGCATCGCCGGTGGGGCCATCGAGGTCGAAGGCCAGGGCGAGGCAGGCCTGGTGCTGGTCGGGCCAGGTGGGTTGCAGCGAGGAGGACATCGTGGCGCTCCCTTCATCCATAGATAAAACACAGACCCTGTAGGAGCGAAGCTTGCTCGCGAAAGCGGTGTGTCATTCAACGTCAAAGTTGACTGGCAGGGCCTCTTCGCGGGCAAGCCTCGCTCCTACAGGGCAAGCATTACTTGCCGGCGTTGATGGTCACGGTCTTGATCGCGCCCAGTTCCAGGTCCCATTTCTTCAGGATTGCCTGGTAGCTGCCGTCATCGATCATGCTTTGCAACGCGACTTTCACCGCTTCGCTCAGCTCAGGTTTTTTCTTGCTCACACCCATGCCCGAGAACTGCTTGGAGATCGGCAGTCCCACGGTTTTGTACATGTCCTTTTCCTGGGTCTTGAGGTACGGCAGGGTTTCGCTGCCTTGCATGGCCGCGTCGATACGGCTCTGACGCAATTGCGCACGGGCGTCGGCCGAGCCTTCGGTGCCGATCACGTTGATCGCGGGTTTGCCGGCGGCTTCGCAGTTTTCCTTGCTCCACGCGGCGATTTCCGCCGGGAAGGTGGTACGGCGGCTGGTGCCGACTTTCTTGCCGCACAAGTCGACGATCTCGTTGGTGTCCTTGTTTTTCTGCAAGGTGTAGAACTGCGGACCACTGGTGAAGTAATCGACGAAGGTCACGCTGGCCTGACGCTCGGCGGTGTCGGTCATGCCCGACAGCACCATGTCCACGCGGTCGGTCGTGAGCGCGTTGATCATTTGCTCGAAGCCGGTTTCCTGCCATTTGATCTTCACGCCCAGACGTTCGGCCAGGGCGTTGCCCAGGTCATAGTCAAGGCCGGTGAGGGTGTTGGTGGCCGGGTCCTTGAAATCCATCGGCGGGTAGTTCGGCATGATCGCAACAACGATCTCGCCCTTGTCTTTGATACTGGCCGGCAACTCGGCAGCGAAGGCGAAACCGGATGCCAGGACACTGGCAAGTACTGCTGGGATTACTAGGTTCTTCATGGTCGTTCTCTTATGAGTGTTGTGAGCGCCAAAGGGCGCTTAGGTTCGAACGGCAGAAATGAAGCTTTGGGTGCGTGGGTTTTGCGGACTTATTAGTATTTCTTCGGGGCTTCCAGCCTCCACGATCTGCCCGCCGTCCATGAACACCATGCGGTTGGAAACCTCGCGAGCGAAGCCCAGTTCATGGGTGACGACGATCATGGTCATGCCGGTTTGCGCCAGATCGCGCATCACCGACAGCACCTCTCCGACCAGTTCCGGGTCGAGTGCCGAAGTGGGTTCATCGAACAGCATCAGCTTGGGGCGCATGGCCAATGCACGGGCAATAGCGACACGTTGTTGCTGACCACCCGACAGTTCGATCGGGTAGCTGTTGCGCTTGTCGGCCAGGCCGACGCGAGCGAGCAGTTCCACGGCTTCTTCGTGCGCCTCTTTGGGCGAACGCTTGAGCACCTGGCACGGCCCTTCGATGATGTTTTGCAGCACAGTCATGTGCGGGAACAGGTTGAAACGCTGGAACACCATGCCGGTGGCCAGGCGCTGGCGGGCAATCTGCGATTCGTTGAGCTCGTGCAGTTTGTTGCCGACGATCCGGTAACCCACCAGTTCGCCGTCGACCCACAGGCCGCCCTTGTCGATTTTTTCCAGCTGATTCACGCAGCGCAGCAGGGTACTTTTGCCGGAGCCGGACGGGCCGATGATGCACAGCACTTCGCCTTGCTCGACTTCGATGTTGATGTCCTTGAGCGCGTGGAAATGGTCGTAATACTTGTTCAGGCTCACGGCCTTGACGATGCTTCTCATGTCGGATTCCTCAAGAACGCTTGCCGGCGCCGCGAGCGAAACGACGCTCCAGACGGCTTTGACCAAAGGACAGCACGGTGACCGTGGCCAGGTACCAGATACCGGCGACGATCAGCAGCTCCATCACGCGGGCGTTGGCGTAGTAGATGTTCTGCGCGTTGTAGAGCAGCTCCGAGTACTGGATGACGCTCGCCAGGGAGGTCATTTTCACCATGCCGATGAACTCGTTACCGACCGGCGGAATGATGATCCGCATGGCCTGGGGCAGGATGATCCGGCGCAAGGCTTGCAGGCGCGGCATGCCGATCGACTTGGCGGCTTCGTACTGGCCGGTGTCCACCGACAACAGGCCGGCACGCACCACTTCGGCGGTATAGGCGCCCTGGTTGATGCTCAAGCCGAGGAGGGCGGCTACGAAGGGCGTCATCAGGCTCACGGTGTCCATTTCGAACAGGCCGGGAATGCCGATGGTGGGGAAGATCAGCGCCAGGTTGAACCACAGCAACAGCTGCAGGATCAGCGGCGTGCCACGGAACAGCCAGGTGTAGGTCAGCGCCACATAGCGCAGGATCGGGTTGGCCGACATGCGCATGATCGCCGTGATCACCCCGAAGACAATGCCCAGCGCCATCGCCAGCACCGCCATGACGATGGTGTTGAGCAAGCCCCACATGATCGCTTGCGAAGTGAGGAACTGGCCGATGTACGACCATTCGATCTTGCCTTCGGCGAAGGCTCGTACCAGGCCAATAATCGCGATCACGATGACGCTGGCGAAGAAAATCCGCCCGTAGTAACGCCGTGGCACGTGTTGGTACTGGGTGATATCGAACTGGTTTTCCGCCAGTTTGCGCTCCGCCTGGAGTCGTTCTGCCTGTGTCTGGCTCATGTTGGTTCTCCGTACACTGTTCTTTCAGATCAAGCACAATCCCCTTGTAGGAGCCGGCTTGCTGGCGATGGAGTGTCAGTCGACATCAATTCAGCTGACACACCATCGCCAGCAAGCCGGCTCCTACAAGGTTTTGCGTTGTCTATCAGAGGCGGAAGCCCTGATAGTTCTCGGTCCACTCTTGCTGCGCGACAAGGGCGGTTTTCAGTCGGCCGATCTGCTCGCGCACCTGTTGCGGCGCGGTACCGCCCCAGCCACTGCGGGCGGCGATGGCGGCTTCGAGGGTCAGGCTGTCGCGCACCTCAGGTGTCAGGCGCGGATCGATCTCGGCCAGCAGCGCCGGTGAGGCTTCCCACAGTTCGATGTCGTGTTTCTCACAGGCCTGGACCAATGCGCCGGTGATTTCATGCGCTTCCTTGAACGGCACGCCGCGCATCGCCAACCAGTCGGCGACTTCGGTGGCAAGGGTGAAACCCAGTGGTGCCTGACGGCGCAGTTCTTCGACGTTGACCTTCATGGTCGCGACCATCCCGGCCATGGCCGGCAGCACCAGCAGCAGGGTGTCGACGCTGTCGAGCACGCCGTTCTTGTCTTCGCTCAAGTCACGGTTGTAGGACAGCGGCAGGGATTTCAGCGTCGAGAGCAGGCCGGTCAGGTTGCCGATCAAGCGGCCAGCCTTGCCCCGGGCCAGTTCGGCGATGTCCGGGTTTTTCTTCTGCGGCATGATCGAACTGCCGGTGGCGTAGGCATCGTCCAGCGCGACCCAGCGAAATTGTCGCGACGACCACAGGCAGAATTCTTCGGCGAGGCGGGAAATGTTGATCCCGAGCATGCTGGCGATAAACAGGAATTCGGCGACGTGATCGCGGCTGGCCACGGCGTCGATGGAGTTTTCGCACACGCCGCTGTAGCCCATTTCCTTGGCCGACTGCTGGGGCAGGCGAGCGATGGCGGAACCGGCCATGGCCGCCGCACCCAGTGGCGACAGCGAGGTGCGCGCGTCCCAGTCCACCAGACGCTGCACATCGCGCAGCATCGATTGGGCGTGGGCCAGCAAGTGATGAGCGAAGACGATCGGCTGGGCCTGTTGCAGGTGAGTGAAGCCCGGGCAGATGCTTTCGACGTGTTGCTCGGCCTGCTCCACCAGCGCTTGCTGCAAGGCCAGCACTTCAACGGCCAAAGTACGGACGTGATCACGCAGGAACAGCCGCAGGTCGTTGGCGGTCTGGTCGTTGCGCGAACGGCCGGCGCGCAGCTTGCCGCCCAGTGCGCCGAGGCGTTCGGTCAACAGGCGCTCGATGAAGGTATGCACGTCTTCGTCATCCAGGGTCGGCGCGATGCTGCCGGCACGGAAGTCATCACCGATGCGCTGCAGGGCGTCGAGCATGGTCTGGGTTTCCTGCTCACTCAGAAGACCGGCGCGCTGCAATTCCCGGGCATGCGCCTTGGAGCCGGCGAGGTCGTACGGGGTGAGGCGAAAGTAGCGCTCGGGGCAACGGGACAGCGCCGCCAAGGCTTCGGACGGGCCGCTCTTGAAGCGGGCACCCCAGAGACGGTCGGTGGTTTGAGACATTGTTGTTTTCCTCGTCGGTAACGCGAACTGATATCGGTGTGCAGAGCCTGAAACACTTCCCGGAAATTATTCGGGTGTGGTCATGGCCAAGCAGTGTTCAAGAGGGCAGTTGCTAAAGGGCGAGAGCTGATCGAAGTGTCAGCTTTTAATAGTTCGAAATCAGTGAGTTGGCACTGATCGGCGGAATTTATTAACGGTTGCCAAGCCTTGTTTTCTGTGTTCATTATTATTAGCCAGCACTGTTTTTGTTGTTGGGCACAGGTTGTTGAATAGGGCGCCAGAGGTAAATAAGCATTATGGAAACCCCACTTTCCAATTCCGGAAACCCGCCGTTAAAAACGGTACATCGGGCGCCGTTGGCCCTCAGCGGCCTGGACTTCAAACTGCTCAAAGTATTCAAGGCCGTGGTCGAGGCTGGCGGCTTCAGTGCGGCGCAGAATGAGCTGAACGTGGGCTTGGCGGCCATCAGCAAACAGATTTCCGACCTTGAGATTCGCATCGGCATGCGCCTGTGTACCCGGGGGCGGGAAGGGTTTCACCTGACCGAAGAAGGGCGCCTGGTGTATCAGGCGTCGATCGATTTATTTGCCTCGGTCGATAACTTTCGTGATCGGCTTAGTTCGGCGCAGAATGAACTTATTGGCGACCTTGGGGTGGGCGTCATTGATAATACAATTACGGACTCGAATTCTCCGTTAGTTGCGGCGCTTAGAAGAATAAATGAAGAGTCGCCGAAAGTAAGATTTCAACTTCAGGCCTCCCAGTTAGATGAGGTGGAAAGAGGTGTGGTCGAGGGGCGGTTAGTGGCCGGGATCGTGCCGGTTTATCAAAAAAGAGAAGAGTTCGATTACTTCCCGCTGTATGAAGAACGCTCGTATGTGTATTGCGCCGTCGGTCATCCACTGTTCTCGGTGCCGGAGGCGGACATGGGCGGCAATGTGCTGCAGGATTACGAGTGCATCAACCACCGCTACGCGATCCATCGGGACAAACTGAACTTTGCCCGCTACGACAGCTTTTCCGCTTCGGCGACTCAAGTGGAAGCTGTGGCGCTGCTGGTCAAGACGGGGCGTTTCGTCGGTTTTCTGCCCGAGCATTACGTGGCAAACCTGGTGGCTCAGGGACAGTTTCGGGCGGTGCGTCCGGACCTGATCAACATCGTCACGCCGTTCAATCTGATCCTGCGCCACAACACTGTGCGCAGTCCGTTGGTGAAGGCGTTTGCCCAGGCGCTGGGGGTGGATTTGAAGGCGCCGGTTTAACCTCAAACGTAGGCGTTCAAGTGTGGTTAACAGTAACTAAAGGACAATACATGGATACGCAGGAGCTACTGCAGGCTGCGATCTTTGATCTTGCTCTTCAGCAACATCGAAACCATCAAAAGATCGCAGCCTACGGCAGTTCCTACAAGGGCGGCGTGTGCAGCAATACGAAATCGTTCTTATCGAAACGTCCGCTCAATACCGGTGGCTGGGCACCCAGCGGAGTGCCTTGCAGGGCGTTGTAGTCGTTTCGGTCCATCATCAGCCAGGCCGGCCCCGAGAGGGCTTCCAGTTCCTGTGTCGATTCGGTGAACACCGGTTGAAAGTCCTGCTCGATATTGACCATGAACTTGATCGCCTTGGCGTCTTTGCCCATGCCGTGCAGCACCAACGGCGCCGGCGCTTTTTGAATCTCTGCGAACGCGGCTCGACTGAAGGCTTGCGTGTCGTAAAGCTGACGTTCGACCGGTTCATACACCAGGATATAAACCGACCACAGCGCCAGGACTGCGCAACAGGCCAGTACCTCGGCTCGCCAGTGAGCGCGGAACCAAGCCGCCAGTGTGATGACTTGCAGAGCCGCAAGCACGATCAATACCGGCACAAAGGCAGGAGGTTGTGCTGGCAGACGCCGCTGAATGATCAGCAATGCGACAATCAACACCCCCGGTATCACCAGCCACAGCCCTTGCATCAAACCCCGCAACCAACCGAATACCCGACCTTGCGCCACCTGAAACGGGTACGCCGCAATGATCGCCGCCATGGGCAGCATCGGCAGCAGGTAACGGGCCTTTTTCGCCTGGGGAATCGATAAGCCAATCATCACGATCAACCCGGCCGCCGTGCAGTATTGCAACAAGCGTAATGCCGGACCTGCCTGCCGTGGATTCGTCAGCCAGACCGCGGCCAATACCAGCAGTGCCAATGGATAAGCGAGCGCATAGTTGCCAAACGAAGCGGTGAAGTAATACAGCGAGCCACTGACGCCTTCACTGCCGTCCATGCGCCCCATGAACTGCATGCGCACCACGTCATGCATGAAGGCCGTTCCACCACTGGCTTCGGCCAGCCACAGCAGCGCGCCGACGCACACCACCAACAACACCGCCGCCAACAGGCCAAAACCGAACAACCGTGACCATTGGCGATTGAGCAGGTAGTAGCTGCACAACATACCGGTGGGGATAACCAGCCCGATCGGCCCGCGAATCCCGAAGCCCAACAGCAGCAGCACAAAAATCAGCGGCCACCGACGGGGCATCGCGAAATGATCGGCGGCGTACCCAAGGTAGAACACCGAAAAGGCCACGGCCGCTAGCATCAGGTCCTGGGACACGGCACGGGTTTCAGTGACAAATGTACTGGTGAGCAACATCAACGCGATGCTCAGCAGCGCCCAGCGTGTGGAGCAGGGCGCGACCAACCGGTACATCAACGTGACGATCACCGCAGCGCCGATGGCAGTCGGCAACCACGCGGTGAGGCTATTGACCTGACCGAACGGCAGGGACAACAGCCAGACAAACACCGTAGACAGCGCCGAGTAATCGGCATAGGGCTGGCCATAGGTGGTCGGGAAAAACGACGGCCCGTGGCGCAGCATCTCCTGGGCGAACAGCACGAACCGCGAATCGAAACCGATTGCTGTTTGCTGATAGACCCCCGCGATGAACAGCATGAACGTCAGCAGCCCGAACCCTAAGGACTGCCGACGAATGCCGGGCGATACCGTACTCACGCGACGCCTGAGGCCGATGGCCATTGCTGAAGGGGAATTGGCAATTTGCGGGATTCACCACGGCCCATCGGGAAATACAGGAAGCCGCTGCGGGCCAGGCGCTCTGCGTCGTACAGGTTACGTCCGTCGAAAATCACCGGTGCATTCAGGCGTTGCTGGATCAGGTCGAAGTCTGGCGCCTTGAACTGCTGCCATTCGGTGCAGATGATCAAGGCGTCGGCACCCGAAAGGACTGATTCCGGCGTGCCCATGAGCATCAGCTTCGGTTCGTCAGGATAAAGGTGTTGGGTTTCCTGCATGGCTTCCGGGTCGAACGCCCGTACATTGGCCCCCGCAGCCCACAGCGATTCCAGTAGCACCCGGCTCGGCGCATCGCGCATGTCGTCGGTGTTGGGCTTGAAGGCCAGGCCCCAAACGGCGAAGGTCTTGTCGCGCAAATCACCCTTGTAGAACGCGTTGATGCGTTCGAACAATTTGTGTTTCTGCCGCTCGTTGATGGCTTCCACCGCTTGCAGCAGGTCGCTGTTGCAGTGGGCTTCTTCGGCACTGTGGATCAGAGCGCGCATGTCCTTGGGGAAACACGAGCCGCCGTAACCGCAGCCGGGGTAGATGAAGTGGTAACCGATACGCGAGTCGGCACCGATGCCCAGCCGTACCGATTCGATGTCGGCACCCAGGTGTTCGGCCAGTTCGGCGATCTGGTTGATGAAGCTGATTTTGGTCGCCAGCATGCAGTTGGCGGCGTATTTGGTCAGCTCGGCGCTGCGCAGGTCCATGAACATGACGCGGTCATGGTTGCGGTTGAACGGTGCATAGAGGTCGCGCATCACGTCGCGCACTTCATCGCCTTCACAGCCGATGATGATGCGGTCCGGGCGCCGGCAATCGGCCACGGCCGAACCTTCTTTCAAAAACTCCGGGTTGGAAACGATATCGAACTGCAGCTGACGGCCGGCCTTGAGCAGGTACTGGTCGATATGGGCGCGTAGCGTATCGCCGGTGCCCACCGGCACCGTGGATTTCTCCACCAGGATCACCGGCTGTTCACGATGACGCGCGACCGCTTCACCCACGGACAACACGTATTGCAGATCCGCCGAACCATCCTCCCGGGACGGTGTGCCGACGGCGATGAACAGCACCTGGCCATGTTGCACCGCGAACTTTTCGTCCGAGGTGAAGTGCAGCCGCTTGGCATCCAGGCTTTCACGCACCAGGCTGGCCAGCCCCGGCTCGAAGATGCTGACGTGGCCTTGTTGCAGCAACGCAACTTTTTTTTCGTCAATGTCCATGCACACTACGTCATGGCCGACTTCAGCCAGGACGGCGGCTTGCACCAGACCAACGTAACCGCTACCAAATACACTGATTTTCATGATGCACTCCTAAGTTCGGGCGCGCGAGCAGGTCGAGAATTAATAGTAATGACCCCCAGGATGACCAGCGCCACTCCCAGGGTTTTTGAAAGACTGAAGGATTCGTTGAACAGCGGCAGGCTGGCGGCCAGCACATACACCAGCGCGTAGCTGATGCTCAGCAGCGAATAGGCCCGACCCAGCGGCACATCCCGCAGGGCGGCGAGCCAGGTGAGCATCGACACGGCATAGGCGAGGATGGCGGCCAGCACGACAATCACAGCGGGCATATCGACACTGCCGCTGCTCAAGGCCGCTAGCCACTGTTCGGGATGTGGCAAGCGAGTCATGCTCCAGCGCATGCCCAACTGCGCGGCGGTGCCCAGCACTACGCTGCCCATGGTAAAGGCGATTCCGCGACGCAGGCTCATGCGTGTTGCCCCAGCAACGCCACGCCACCAATCA
Organism: Pseudomonas sp. 01L34; assembly: GCF_056400265.1. Classification (NCBI taxonomy): domain Bacteria; kingdom Pseudomonadati; phylum Pseudomonadota; class Gammaproteobacteria; order Pseudomonadales; family Pseudomonadaceae; genus Pseudomonas; species Pseudomonas sp. 01L34. The sequence goes on along the minus strand of NZ_JBFTSX010000001.1, from coordinate 723,422 downwards.
CCAGGGCCACGCCCAACCAGTGACGGCGGTCGATGACTTCGTGAAAGACGAAACGGGCGACCAGTGTGATCAGCACGAAATTCAGGCTGAGCATGGGATAGGCGATACCGACTTCGAGGCGCTGCAACACCAGCAGCCAGACCAGCAAGCCCAGCCCCAGAGAGGCGAGCGCCAGCCACAGCCAGGGCGAACGCAGTTTCTCGCCCCAACCCGAGGTCTTGCCACGCCAGCTTTCCACGGCGTACTTCTGGGCGATCTGGCCAAGGCAAGTCAGCAGGCAGGCGGTCAGGAGCAGCAACAGGCTCATGACGCATCCCGGGGGAAGATCAGGATCACCAGGTTGCCTTGTTCATAACGTTTGCCATCCTTGGGCAGCAGTTCGATTTCTTGCAGTTCGTCATCCCCTTTGACCCGCATCACCACGCCGACCGAACCACTCTGACGCGCTTCGCGCATCCACTGTTGCACGTGCTCGAGATCGACCCGTTGCTGTATTGCATCTGGATCAGGATAGTCGAGGCCGTATTTCAATTCGCCTATCGTGTTGTACAACGCCACCTCCGGGCGTTTCAAGCGCCAGGCCAGGGCCGAGGCAGCGCCCAGGTCGTTGCTCAACAGCTTGTCGGTCTGCGCCAGTTCCGGGGCGTGCTGGAGGATGAACTGGTCGGGCATCTTGTTCGCCACCACCGAATCCGGCATGCCGGCCGGCAGCACGCCGATCAGCAGCAAACTGCCAAAAGCCGGTGCCGCCCAGCATTGCAAGGGACGGAAGGCCTGCAGCAGGTTGGCCATGATCCAGCCGATCAACCCGATGAACACCAATACCAGGTTGTGCAGTTCGTGGGTGTACAGCGGTTTTTTCAGTTGCAGATAAACCAGCGCAATCAGGACGATCAGGCCCAGCGTCATGTTCAGCAGGCCATTGATCCCCAGCACCCGGCCTTGTTCCAGCTTCAGTCGGTCCGCCAGGGCATGGCCCAGCAACAACGCCAGAGGCAGCAGGCAGGGCATGATGTAGGTCGGCAGCTTGCCGTTGCTCAGGCTGAAAAACAGCAAGGGCATCAGCAACCACAGCAGCAGGAAAGCGATGTTGGCCTGACGCCGGGTCTGCCAGGCCTGTTTCAGCGCCGATGGCAGCAACGCCGCCCATGGCAGGCTGAACGCCACCAGCAGCGGCAGGTAGAACCACCATGGCGCATCGTGTTGGGCGTCATCCCCGGCGAAGCGGCGAATGTGTTCGTGCCAGAAGAAGAACCGCCAGTAATCGGGTTCCTGCGCGTGCACCGCCAAGGCCCACGGCAGGCTCACCGCGATGGCGACGATAATCGCCACCGGGCCGTAAGTCAGCAGTTCCCGCCAGCGTTTCTGCCAGAGCACCCAGGGCAGGGCGATCAACACCGGCAACGCCCAGGCGAGGAAGCCTTTGGTCATGAAGCCCATGCCGCAGGCCAGCCCCAGTACAGTCCAGCCGAGCAGACGCTGGCCACGGCTGGTGCTGTCCAGCGCAAACCACAAAGCCACCAGGCTCAGGTTTACCCAGAAGGTGAATTGCGGATCGAGGTTGGCGTAGCCGGCTTGCCCGGCGATGATCGCAAAGCTCATGTACAGCAGCGCACAGGCAAAACTCTTGCGCGGCTCGTTCCACAGCCGGTGAGCGATCAGGTAGCACAGCAACACGCTCAGCCCGGTACTCAGCACCGAGGCAATACGTACGCCAAACAGATTGTCGCCAAACAGCGCCTGGCCGATAGCGATCATCCAGTAGCCCGCGATGGGCTTTTCGAAATAACGCAGGCTCATGAAATGCGGCGACACCCAGTTACCGCTCAGGAGCATGTCCTGGCTGATCTGGGCGTAACGGGTTTCGTCGGGAATCCATAGGCCGTGGGTGCCCAGTGGCAACAAGTACGCCAGCAGCAGAACGACCAGTAATAACGGCAATGCCCAGGGTTTGCTCATGCGCCTTGAACCCCTAGCCAACCTTCGCGACCCTCAAGGGTGCCGCGTACAACCCGGCCCTTCGGCAAGATGGCGGGGGCGTCGGGAAGCAAATTGCCCAAGGGCTGGAAATGAATATCACGTTGGCGAGCATCGGCCAATAATTGGCGAAAATCGTTGGCCATCAGAATCCCTTCTACTTCGGCATGGACAGTGTAGACATTGAGTTTTTGCGGGGAGAACCGCTCAAGAATGAAGGTGTTGAAGTCTTTGGCCGCAACGGTCGGGCCAACCACTTCGTCGAAGGTCGGCAGGTCCACCGGAATCTGCGGTGCGCCCAGACTACCATTGGTCAGGATTGGCTGGAACATATGCTGGCCTCGACAATCGCTGTTGTAGCGAAAGCCGAAACCTTGCTTGGCTTCGATCACACGCTCGTCCGCCCGCCAACCGGCGGATGCCGAGCATTCGACTTTTTGACCGAGGATGTCACTGAGGCTGTCGACGCCACGACGAATCTGCTCGATCAGTTGCGCCTGGCTCCAGCGTCCGGCATTGGCCTGCCAGCCGTGGTGATCCCAGGCGTGCAGGCCGACTTCATGCCCAGCCGCCTGGGCTTGACGCATCAGGTGCCCGAGGTCGCGACCGATCGGTTTACCCGGCCACGCAGTGCCTGCCAACAAAATATCCCAGCCATACAGGCCGGCAGCGTTGGAACGAAGCATCTTCCAGAGAAACTGCGGACGGATAAGGCGCCACAAGTGGCGCCCCATGTTGTCTGGCCCGACGCTGAAGAAAAACGTCGCCTTGACCTGTGCTTCATCGAGTATTTCGAGTAACCGCGGCACCCCTTCACGGGTGCCTCGGTAGGTGTCGACATCGATTCGAAGGCCTGCCTGCATCAACGTTTTTTGTCCGCGATTTCGAGCATGGCCTCGCGCAGGAAGAAGTCCAGCGTGTTGCCGATGGTTTCCTTCATCTCCACGGTGGGTGCCCAGTCAAGCAGACGCTTGGCGTTGGCGATGCTCGGTTTGCGGTGAGACACGTCCTGATAGCCAGTGCCGTAGAAAGCCTTGCTTTCGATATCGCGGAAACCGGCGAATGGCGGGAAGTTGTCGCGCAACGGGTGAGCTTCGAACTGACGCAGCAGTTCTTCGCCCAGCTGACGAATGCTGGCTTCGTTGTCCGGGTTGCCGATGTTGATGATCTGGCCGTTGCAGACATCGTTGTCGTTGTCGATGATCCGCGCCAGGGCTTCGACGCCATCGGCGATGTCGGTGAAGCAGCGTTTTTGTTCGCCGCCGTCGAACAGGCGAATTGGCGTGCCTTCCACCAGGTTCAGGATCAACTGGGTGATGGCCCGGGAGCTGCCGATACGCGCCGAGTCCAGACGGTCCAGGCGTGGGCCCATCCAGTTGAAAGGGCGGAACAGGGTGAAGTTCAGGCCTTTCTGGCCGTAAGCCCAGATCACTCGGTCAAGCAGCTGCTTGGAGATCGAGTAGATCCAGCGTTGCTTGTTGATCGGCCCAACCACCAGGTTGGAGCTGTCTTCGTCGAAGTTGGCGTCCTGGCACATGCCATAGACTTCGGAGGTCGACGGGAAGATCACGCGCTTGTTGTATTTGACGCAGTAGCGAACCAGTTTCAGGTTCTCTTCGAAGTCCAGTTCGAATACACGCAGCGGATTGCGGGTGTATTCGATCGGCGTGGCGATCGCCACCAGCGGCAGGACCACGTCGCATTTCTTGATGTGGTACTCGATCCACTCCGAGTGGATGCTGATATCGCCTTCGACGAAGTGGAAGTTCGGATGGCTGCGCAGGCGCTCGATGGCGTCCGAGCCGATGTCCAGGCCGTACACTTCATAGCGGTCGTCACGCAGCAGGCGCTCGGACAGGTGATTGCCGATGAAGCCGTTGACGCCAAGGATCAGCACGCGGGTGCGACGCGGTGCACGGCCCGATTCGGCGCCACGCAGCACAGAACCGTCGACCAGCCCCAGTTCATTGGCCAGTTGTGGACCGCTGAGGTACAGGCCGTTGTCGTTGCGTTGGCCGGCGTTGACCACCAGCGAGTCTTCGCCGCAGGCGATTCGCAGCGGATCGACGCTGATAACCCGGCCCGGTGCCTGGCCTTCGTTGCCCTTGACGACATCCGCGCTCCAGACAATCAACTTGTGCTCGCCCACGGCACAGAACGCGCCCGGGTAAGGTTGGGTCACGGCGCGGACCAGATTGAACAGTTCTTCGGCCGGCTTGCTCCAGACCAGTTTGCCGTCCGCCGGGGTGCGACGGCCAAACACTGTGGCTTTGGATTCGTCCTGTGGGGTTTCGCTGATTTTGCCCTGAAGCAAGGCAGGCAAGGTGTCGCGCAGCAGATCGCTGGCGGCCTGGCGCAATTTGGCGTGCAGGGTCAGCGCGGTGTCGGCGCGCTCGATCGCTACCCGCTCCTGGGCAATGATGGCGCCGGCATCGGCACGTTTGACCATGCGGTGCAGGGTCACGCCGGTCTCGGTTTCACCGTTGACCAGTACCCAGTTGGCCGGTGCGCGGCCACGGTAGCGAGGCAGCAACGAACCGTGCAGGTTGAAGGCGCCTTTGCTGGCCGTGGCCAACAGTGGTTCGCTCAGCAGGTTGCGGTAGTAGAACGAAAACAGGTACTCGGGGTTGAGTTTGCTGATGCGCTCGATCCACAGCGGGTGGTTGGCGTCTTCCGGGGCGTGCACCGGGATGCCTTTACGGGCGCACAGTTGCGCAACCGAGCCATAGAACGCATTTTCCTTCGGGTCATCGGGATGGGTGAACACGGCTGCAATCTCGAAACCGCTGGCAAGCAGGGATTCGATGCCGGCACAGCCAATATCGTGATAAGCGAAGACAACAGCTTTTGCACTCATGAGAGAACCTGATCTGAAGAAGTGGAAGTGAGACCGTCAACGGTGACAACGGGGGCAGGAGCAGAAGGGGTGCTACGTAAAACTTTTTCGATAAAGAACCGTGGACGTGCCCGGACGTCGCTGTACATGCGACCCAGGTACTCGCCCAGCAGGCCCATGCCAATGAATTGCCCGCCGGTGAAAACGAACAGTACGGCGAACAGGACGAACGTACCGCCGCCCGCCCAACCGGCGCCGAAAGCCATGCGCAGCACAATCAACGCGATGGCGAACAGCACGCCGAGGCCGGCCATGCCGAAGCCGACGATGCTCAGCAATCGCAGGGGCGTGGTCGTCATGCAGGTGATCAGATCGAACATCAGGTTGATCAGGCGCATCGGGCTGTATTTGGATTCGCCGTGTTCACGCTCGGCGTGGGTCACCAGAATTTCCGTGGTGTGCCGGGCGAAGCTGTTGGCCAGGATCGGGATGAACGTGCTGCGTTCGCGGCAGGCGAGCATGGCGTCGACGATGGTGCGGCGGTAGGCGCGCAGCATGCAGCCGTAGTCGCTCATGGCAACACCGGTGGAGCGTTGCACGGCAAGGTTGATCAGCTTCGACGGCCAGCGACGCAAGGCCGAGTCCTGACGGTTGTTGCGCACCGTGGCGACTACGTCATAGCCCAGTTCGGCCTGAGCCACCAGCCGCGGGATTTCTTCAGGCGGGTTCTGCAGGTCGGCGTCGAGGGTGATCACCACGTCGCCCTTGCATTGTTCGAACCCTGCCATGATCGCCGCGTGCTGGCCGTAGTTGCGGTTGAGAATGACCGCCACCACCGGGCTGCCGTCGAGACTGGCCGCCTCCTCGAGGATTTGCGCCGAGTTGTCGCGGCTGCCGTCGTCGACCAGCACAATTTCGTAGTCATGGTGCAGTTGCTGGCACGCCGCTTCGGTGCGCCGGAGCAACTCGGGCAGACTGTCCTCCTCGTTATAGACCGGGATGACGATTGATACGCAACGGATCGGATAAGGTTTCACAGGCTTCTGTCCAGTGTTTTTTCAATGGCGCCGACGACACGATCGACATCATCGGTAGTCATGTCGGGGAACAACGGGATCGAACACAGCCGCGCCGAGTTCCATTCGGTGTTGGGCAGGTAGATGTTGGGGAAACGCTGCCGGTAGTAAGTGTGCAGGTGGGTGGCGATGAAGTGAATACCTGTGCCGATGTTCTGTTCCTGCAACGCCTTCATGAACGCCTCGCGATCCAGCCCGCAACGTTCGGCGTCGATGCGCAGGATGAACAGATGCCAGGCGTGCTGTTGCGCATGGGCCGGAATGGCCAGCGGTTGCACCGGCAGGCCTTCAAGGCGTTGCAGGTAGGTCTGGGCCAGCTCTGTGCGCTTGGCGTTGATCGCGTCCAGGCGTTCCAGCTGAACCAGGGCGATGGCGGCATTGATGTCGGCCAGGTTGTACTTGAAGCCGGGTTCGATCACCTGGGCCTGGGGTTTGCGGCCGTGGGTGAGGCGGTCGTAGGCGTCGACGCCCAGGCCATGGAACTTGAGCATGCGTACCCGATTGGCCAGGGCTTCATCGTCGCTGACGAACATCGCGCCCTCGGCGCAGGTCATGTTCTTGATCGCGTGGAACGAGAAGATCGCCGTGCCTTGGGCGCCGACATGCCGACCTTTATAGAAAGTGCCCGCCGCGTGAGCCGCGTCTTCGATGACGGTGATGCCATGTTTGTCGGCCAGAGCGTAGAGCGGATCGAGGTCGAATGCCGCGCCGGCGTAATGCACCGGAATGATTGCCTTGGTGCGAGGCGTGATCGCCGCTTCGATGCTCTCCAGGTCGCTCATCAACGTGTCGCGGTCAACGTCGACGAAAACCGGCGTCGCACCGAGCAGGCAGATCATGTTGGCGGTCGACACCCAGGTCTGGGACGGAGTGATGACTTCGTCGCCGGGACCGATACCCAAGGCCAATAAAGTAATGTGCATGCCACCGGTGGCCGAGGACAATGCGACGGCATGCCGACAGCCAACATAGTTGGCGAAGTGTTCTTCCAGTTGCTGGTTTTTCGGCCCGGTAGTGATCCAGCCAGAGCGCAGTACTTGCTCTACCGCAGCAATTTCTTCATCGCCGATACTCGGGCGAGAGAAGGGGAGAAACGCCTGACTCATGGGCACCTCGGAACTGAAAAAAAATTAGACTATCAGGCTTGAACGTTGGATCCAACATTAGCGTAGACGCTAAAACAAAAGCGGCATCAAGCAGTTGCCAGTAATTTGTGACAAATTACATCGGTTGACTTTGCTTGTCATGCCCGACGGGTTGGACGCTATCAAGACGCCATCTGTGATCCGTTGAGGGTAAGCGCGATTTTGTGAAAGGAACATGAAAAACCGGTAGGTGATTCGTTTTATTTCAAGCCCATACAGGCACTGTTCAGGCTTCTACCGGCTCATCGCATTTTTTGTAGGGAAAGGCGTACAGAAGTGTCTGCCTTGATGGACTTGCGCTGCATTGCTTAGTTGTTTTTTTGAATTGTTATATTCGGGGGCGATTTCGTTTCTCGCCCGTTACCGATTCAAAAGCTTAAGGTTCGCTCAGTACATGAGCATGGCCGATGGTCGACACATGAACCTCGCTCCCAGCGGGTGGCGCATGCATGCCGGAACTGCGCACCAGCAATGAACGCCCCGGACGGTCATCAGCGTTCAACGTCTGCAATTCCACGGTCAATGTGCAGGTATTACCGCCGAAGTCGCATTCGGTGACCACGCCGCGACAGCCGTCCTGTTGCTCCAGGCCGTGGGGCGCGCTGATCAGCTGAAGTTGCTCGGGGCGCAGCATGATTTGCGCTGATCGGTTGTTTCTGTGGTTGTTGACCGGTATGCGACCCAGATCGCAATGAGCCCAACCCGCTTCGATTCTGGCCGGCATGACCACGGCATCCCCGAGAAACAGGGCGGTTTGTTCATCGGCGGGATAGCGGTAAAGGTCCAGCGGATGTCCGGATTGCACTAGCCGGCCCTGACGCATCACCGCCAACTGATCGGCGAATGACAACGCTTCACTTTGATCGTGAGTCACCAGAATGGTCGTGACACCGGCGTCAGCCAGAAGCCTTGCGACCAATTTGCGCATGGCGGCGCGCAAACCGGTATCGAGTGCCGAAAACGGCTCGTCCAGCAACATCAGCCGTGGTTGTTGCGCCAGGGCCCGGGCCAGCGCGACACGCTGTTGCTGGCCGCCGGAGAGTTCATGCGGCCAACGATTGGCCATACTCGAGTCCAGTGCCACGCTGTCCATCAACTCGGCGACACGTTCCTGTTTGGCAACGCCCTTGGCCGCCAGCCCGAAACCGATGTTGGCGGCTACGGTCATGTGCGGGAACAGCGCACCATCCTGCGGAACATAGCCGATCAAGCGTTGATGCGCGGGGACCTCGCGGGTGCCGTCGACCAGCATTTGACCATTGAGCGCAAGGCTGCCCGAGTCCGGGAACTCGAAACCGGCGATCATTCGCAGCAAGGTGGTCTTGCCCGAACCGGACGGGCCGACGATCACCGTACGGCTTCCCGTCGGCACCGACAGGCTGATGTTCTCCAGGGCTCGGTGAGAACCGTAGGACTTGCAGATCGAGTGGAGTTCAAGAGCGTTCATCGGCCAGCCGTGCGTTTGGATTGATGGTAAAGAAGTCCGGTTAACGGAAGCGACAGCAGAATCATGAGCAAGGCATAGGGCGCCGCGGCGGCATAGTCGATTTCACTGGTCATTGCCCAGAAACCGGTAGCCAGGGTGCGCGTGCCATTGGGGGCGAGCAGCAGGGTGGCGGTCAACTCATTGCTGACCGCCAGAAACACCAGCGCAGCGCCGGCGGCAGCACCGGGTGCGGCCAGGCGCAGAGTGATCAGCCACAACGCCCGACCAGGCGAACGGCCGAGGCTGCGCGCCATGTTCTCCAGTTCCACCGGCGCCTGGGCGATGCCCGCGCGCAAACTCACCAGGGCGCGGGGCAAAAACATCAGTAAATACGCCAGCAGCACCGTGATGGTGGTCTGGTAAATCGGCCGGGCAAAATGAATCGTCAGCGTTACCAGCGCCAGCGCAACGACAATCCCCGGCAACGCGCTGGTAATGTAGTTGCAGCTTTCCAGCACACGTTGCAACGGGCCCGGTGAGCGAATCGACAGCCAGGCGATCGGGATGGCCGCGCATGTGGTAATGAGCGCGCCGGCGGCCCCGAGCATCAGCGTCTGCTCCAGCGCCGGCAGCAGTTCGCTCAGGTTCCAGACTTGCGCGCCACCGTCGATCAGCCACTTGCCAAGGGTGATCAACGGCACACCGAGTGCCAGCACACAGGTCATGCCTTGCAGCGTCAGCGCGAGCAGGGTGGTGCGCAACTTCAAGCGCACAATCCTTTGTTCGCGCGCGCTTCCCGACCCGACCCGGGCGTAGCGCGCCGTGCCGCGAGCAGCCGACTCGGCCGTCAGCATGGCCAGGCAGCAGAGCGCGAGGACGCCGGCCAGCATATTGGCGGCAGGCCCGTTGAAGGTGGACTTGAACTGATCGAAGATGGCCGTGGTGAAGGTGTCGAAGCGAATCATCGCGTACAGACCGTACTCGGCCAGCAGGTGCAGCCCCACCAGCAAGGCACCGCCGCAGATGGCCAGGCGCAACTGCGGCAGCACCACGCGAAAGAACACTGCCCAGGGCTTGAGCCCCAACGACTCGGAGACATCTTCGATAGCCGGATCGAGCCGGCGCAAAGTCGCTGCTATCGGCAGGTAAAGAAACGGGAAATAGGCGATGACCGACACCAGAACGCCGGCAAACAGGCCATGAATCGGTGGCACCAGACTGACCCACGCATAGCTGTGCACGAATGCCGGCACCGCCAGCGGCGCCGTCGCCAACAGCGACCACCAGCGCCGCCCCGGCAAGTTGGTGCGTTCCGTCAACCAGGCCAGCGCCAGACCCAGTGCGATGCACAAGGGAATGGTGAGCACCACCAGCAGCACGGTGTTGATCAGCAACTCGCCGACGCGTGGGCGCCATACCAGCGTCACCAGCGTCGCCCAGCCAGTCTGCACCGATACGCCGATCACGAAAGCAATCGGCAGCAACGCCAGCAACGACATCAGCACCGACAGGCTAATCACCCAGGCGCCGCCGCGGCCCGAGAAGACGCCGCGAGAGCGTGCGCGCAAGTTTACAGAGGACGCCGCAGCGACCTCTGCCGGTAGCGTTTCAGGCAACAATTAGAGCAACCCGGCCTGGGTCATCAGCTCAACCGCCTTTTTGCTGTCGAGTTTCGAGACGTCGACAGTCGGAGCGTCGAGTTGCTGCAGCGGCACCAGTTTTGGATTGGACTCTGCATTCTTGCCCACGGCGTATTCAAACGAGTTGCCGTTCTTGAGGATCGCCTGGCCGTCTTTGCCGGTAATCCATTTCAGGAATGCCTGAGCCTGTTCCTTGTGTTGACTGGAGGCCAGGACGCCACCGCCGGACAGGCTGACAAAGGCACCTGGATCCTTGTGTTTGAAGTAGCTCAGCGAGGTGTTCTTGCTGTTCTCGCCGGTCTTGGACTGATCGACGAAGCTGTAATAGTGATAGATCACGCCGCTGTCGATCTGACCGGCATTGACTGCCTTGAGCACGGCGCTGTTGCCCCGGTAGGCGGTGAAGTTGGTTTTCATGGCTTTCAGCCAGTCGAGGGTGGCGGCTTCACCCTTGAGTTCCAGTACCGCTGCGACGATGGCCTGGAAGTCGGCACCGGCCGGCGAAGCGGCCCAGCGGCCTTTCCAGTTCGGTGCTGCGAGGTCCATCAGCGATTTTGGCAAGTCTGCTTCAGCCAGCTTGCTCGGGTTGTAGACGAACACCGTGGAGCGTGCGGCAATCCCTACCCATTTGCCATGCGCCGGACGATAGGCCGCGCCCACTTGTTCCAGCGTGCTCGGCGCAACCGGTGCAAACAGCCCCGCGTTGTCGACCAGCACCATCGCCGGGGAGTTTTCGGTCAGGAACACGTCGGCCGGGGAGGCTGCACCTTCCTGCACAAGCTGATTGCCCATCTCGGTGTCGTCGCCATTGCGCACGGTCACTTTGATGCCGGTTTCCTTGGTGAAACCTTCGACCCAGGATTTGGTCAGGCTTTCGTGTTGAGCGTTGTAGACCACGATACCCTCCGTCTGCGCAGCGGCATACACGTGACCGGCGCTGAGGAAAGCAGTGGTCAGCAATGCGTTTTTAAGGAACGAGGGGATACGGGAAATCATTCTGTCGACGGCTCCTGTTTTTTTAGTCAACACGCGCAGATTCATTATGGGAACAATGCGAATCATTTGCATGTTTGAGTCGCCGCGAATGTAGAGCGCCAAATGAGAAAAAAACGTCAAAAAAATCGTAAATAGATGTCATTTCACGGTCGACGGAAAACTTGAGCCGACACGGTGGTGGGCAACTTTCAAACGATATCTTCGATCGGAGTGTGGCTTTGGGCCCCTTGGCTGAACTTTGGCCTGGTCTGAGGTGACGTGGGGCTCAAGGCTTATAACGCATCATGGCAATGGTCACGCGTGTTCCTGTCTGCGGCGTACTTTGAACCGTCAGATGTCCACCCAGTCTTTCGACAATCCGCTTGCAGTGGGCAAAGCCAAGCCCGAACGACGATGATTGCGACCGTGCGGCGTCGGCACGGAAAAACACTTGCCCCAATTGCCGGACTTCTTGCGCGGACATGCCTGCACCGTTATCGGTGATCCTGATGATCAAACCGCTGCCCGGATGTTCGTCCAGCGTGACGTCGACGGCGCCGCCGGCCGGGGTGTACTTGATGGCGTTGTCCAGCAGGTTGCCAAACACCACTTCCCACTGTTCCGGTCCTCCGGCGACTTGGGCCTGATAATCCTCCAGCAGATGCAGGGAGAGACTGAGACCTTTGAGTTCGGCAGCCTTGCGCCAACGCTCGACAGCATTGAGCGCATTGTCATTCAACCCACTTGCCTGCCCGGCAATCTCGGCGGTGCCCTCCAGTTGCGCAAGGTCCAACAGGCCGAGAGACAGGCGCTTGAGCACCTGCATTTCGGCCAGCACATCACGACAGGTCTGGGCGTAATCTTCGGCGTGCCGTGGCCGCGCCAGAATGACCTCCAGCGCAGAGGTCACGGCAGCAATCGGCGTCTTCAGTTCATGGGAGGCGTTGGCGATAAACAGCCGTTGATGTTCCAGCACCTCCTGAACCGCCGCTTCCATTTGCGCGTAGCTGTCGAACAGCAGTTTTTCTTCCGCCGAGTGCGCCTCGAACACCACCCGGCGGGTGAATTCCGGCGGCTTCAAGGTGCGCAGTTGTCGAGCGAAATGGCGAAGGTTGCGGGTGGAGAGCGACACCACGATAAAACTGCCAAGCGTCGTCAACAGCAATATCCCTATCGCGGCCAGCGCCACCACCCGTTTGAAGGCGTTGACCGCATTGAGCACCGGTTGCGCGTTGGTGGCCACCAGCAGCCTGGCTTTCAGCGGGCCTTCGGGGCTGGCGCGCTCAAGGTCGCCCATCTGTGCGATCCATTTCTCGTGACCGACATCGAACAGGAACGTCTCTTCGTCGCCCGCGCGAACCTGACTCATGGCCTCGCGAAGCGCTTTGCGCATTGACGGCGTTGGTCCCCAGGATTCTTGCAGCATCTCACCCGATATCGATGACAAGTCAAAAAACAGGTCGTGATCGTGATCCAGTTCCGAGGCGAATTCACCCTGGCGCTGATAGACCAACTGCGCGTTTTCGACGCTGATCAGCGACTCGATGACGTCCGACTGGGTATCGAGATGGTGCCGCAGTTCATCGAGCCGGGTGGTTTGCACCCAATGACTCAGCCACACATAGCCGACGAGCAACACACACGCCTGAACCACGAACAGCGTGAGCGCGATTTTGATGTTCAGTGCCAGGTTACGCCACACGAAGGATCAACCCTTTGCCGCGAACGGTTTCAATCTCGACGTCGGCCCCAGCCAACTTGCGTCGCAGGCGATTGAGCAGCACGTCCAGGCTGTTGCTGTCCGGCTCGCTGTCGAAAGGGTAGAGCAACCCCAGCAATACCGTGCGGGTCTGCAACTGATTCGCCTTGCCGGCCAGCGCCACCAGTAGATTGTATTCCATGCCCGTGAGATCCAGCGGACGGCCGCCGATGCTGACCCGCAAGGTGTCGAGTTCGATGTTCAGATTACCCAGTGTCAGCGATTTCGAGCCACGGGCGATCGAGCGCCGATAGAGGGCATTGAGCCGCGACACCAACTCGATCATTTCGAAAGGTTTGCTCAGATAATCGTCGGCGCCGCGATCCAGGCCCTGCACCCGATCCACTACTTCGCTTCTGGCCGTGACCATGATCACCGGCACGTCGTTGCCCTTGCCGCGCACCACGCTGAGTACTTCCAGACCCGATATCTGCGGCAGCATCCAGTCCAGCACCAACACGTCGTATTCACTGGCATCGGCATAGTACAAGGCCTCTTTGCCGTCCCTGGCCAGATCCACCACCCAGCCTTCTTCCTCAAGCCCGCGCTTGATGCTGTTACCCAGCAGGGCATTGTCTTCGGCCACCAGAACCTTCATCGCTCGCTTCCTGATCAGGCATTGCAGGCGTGCATTCATTGCATGTCCGGCACGCACTGGCAAGCCGTCGCACAGCCATGTGACTTCGTTAACAAGCGGTTCATTTTCGCTTCTTTAGACTGCCCGCCAGTGGTGAGCGAGCCCTTCGGCTTCGATTCGCTTTTCAGTCCCTTTTCTGGATTTCTTCCATGAGCCTTTCCAGTCGACGCCTGTCATTCATCCTCCTGACGGGGCTGCTGGCCTGTCTGGTGGCTGCGACATTTTCCAGCCTGGCCACTCATGTGCGCTTCGGGCTGGAGTTTCGCGGTGGTTACGAGATTTATTACGTTGTGAACCCGGCACCGGGCAAAACCCGGCTCGCCAAGGATGACTTGTTGCAGACGGTCGCGATCCTGAGTAAACGCGCCGACAGCATTGGTATTACCGAACCGGACATCCGGGTCGAGGGCGCCAACCATATTCGGGTGAAACTGGCAGGCCTGACGTCCGCCGAAGAATCACGCTCGCTGCTCGGAAGTTCGCAGGGGTTGCCCACGCAGCTGACCGAGAAATACACCCAGACCGTCGGCAGCGTACTCGGCAAAACCGCGCTGGCGGAAACCGTTCAGGCAGGTTTGATCGGCATCGCCTGTATTTTCCTGTTGCTGGTGGGGCTGTACCGCACTGCCGGTTTGATCGCCGCGTTTTGTACGCTGGTCTACCTGTGGCTATTGCTGATTGTATTCACCGCCTCGGGTGCCACCTTGTCGCTGTCGGCGGTGGTCGCGTTTGTGCTGGGCATTGGCATGGCGGCGGATGCGAGCATCATTTGCCTGGAACGTATTCGCGAGGAAATCGACCTTGGCCGGTCTCTGCGCGAAGCCGTGGATAACGGTTTCAAAGGCTCGCTGCCGACGATACGTGATGCAAACCTGGTGACCGCGCTGGCGATGATTGCCTTGTTCGCGGCCGGCATCGGGCCGATTCAAGGATTTGCGCTGACCATGCTGGTGAGCATCGTGATCAGTGTCGCCACTAACTTCTTGCTGATTCGCCAGCTGATGCTGTGGCTGGTCGATACCCAGTGGGTCAGCCAGCGTTGGTTGATCGGAAAGAGCAAGCCGCGCGCCACCAAGGCTCGCCGTTTCAACTTCTTGGGCCTGGGTAAAACGGCGATTGTGGTCTCGTTGCTGACCATCGTTTCCGGCTCGCTGTATTACCGCGCTCACGGCCTGAACCTGGACATTGATTTTACCGCTGGCACTGCGCTGGACATCGACGTCGACCGTGCGATCACTCAGGAAACCGCCACGCAAATCATGACCGGGGCGGGCACCATCCCGGCCACCGTGGCCGTGGGCGGTGCACAGAATCAGCACATCGCCGTACGCTTCGATGAAGTGCTCAAGCCCGCTGATCTGAAGCAGATCATTACTGCGTTCAAGGGTAAGTATCAGACCGTAGAGTACGAGGAAAACACCGCAGACCCGGGCGTTGCACGGGATTTTGCCACTCGGGCCATTTATGCGGTGATTGCGGCATTCGCCAGCATCGCAATCTATATCGGCCTGCGTTTCTCCTGGGCCATCGCCTTGGCAACCTTGCTGCCGATCGTTCAGGACATCCTCATCGTTTCGGCGATCTTCTCGCTGTTCAAGTTCGAGATCGACGTCACTTACATCGCTGCATTGCTGACGATCATCGGCTATTCACTGAACGACAAGATCGTGATCTTCGGACGCATTGTCGAAAACGTGAAAAAGTCCCCGCCGGTGGATGCGCTGGCCTTGTGGAGCCTGATCAACCTGAGCATCAGCCAGACCCTGAGGCGTTCGCTGTACACCGTGCTGACAGTGGTGATGGCGTCGACCTGCCTGTATCTGTTTGCCTGCGAACCGTTGCAGATGTTCTCGCTGGCTCTGGTGCTGGGTCTGATATCCGGCGCGGTGTCGTCGATTTTCATGTCCAGCGCTATCTGGCTGACGCTTTCCCGGCGAAGCTTTCGGGTGGCGAAGGTTGGTTCAACATTGAAACTCAGCCCCAAGCGTGTCCCGCATCTGGCGTCCACGCTGTTCCTGGGGGCACTGCTGTTCGTCTGCACGGTCGGCGTCGGTGGGTGGTTCTGGGTGCCGGCTCAGGCAACGGCCGGTAAACCGACGGTGAGCGCCTCGACGGTGACCGGTTCCCTTGGCGATTTGTCGAGTTTCCGGACGATTACCGTAGACACTGCCCGTTTAGTGGACGCCGGCGACCTGAAAGCAGCCAAGGCTCGCATCACCGATCTGGAAACAGCGTGGGATCAAGCCGAAGAAACCTTGCAGCCGAAGTCGCCGGCTGACTGGACTTCGGTCGATAAATCGATTGACCGTGCACTGTCCCAACTGCGCTCCGGCAACCCGGATCCGCAAGCCTGTGCCGAAGCCTTGAAGACTCTGCTGGCCAAGTTTGATAGCAAGCAGATCAGTGCCGCCATCCCCGTAGCAGCCACTCCCGCCGGGTCGATGGGCGATCTGTCCTACCTGATGGCCATCATTACCGACACCAAAAAGCTACTGGGCAGTGGCGACATGAAAGGTGCAAGGGCCAGGATCACTGACCTGGAAAGTGCCTGGGACCAAAACGAGGAACAACTGCGACCGATTGATCCTGAAGGCTGGACCTCCATCGACAAGTCCCTGGACCGGGCGTTGAAGCAAGTCAGAACCGGGTCGCCGGATCTGACTGCGTGTACTGAGGCGCTGGAAACCCAGGCGACGAAGATCGACAGCAAGCGCCTGCACTGACACCTATTCGGCCCGGGGAATATACGCCACGCTCTGGTCTTCACGGCCGTGGAATATGCGCTCGCCGTTGGTGGGCGTGGTGGTGATGACCTGATGGTCGGCACTCAGGTAGTCCAGCGGTACTGCATCACCGTTGCGGTACTGGGTGATAACGATGGTGCGTTGCGGGTCCCAGTGCTGGCCGCTGGTGTTGTCCAGCCAGGTCATCAGCGCGGCGGTATCGCCGGTGCGAGGAAAGTCCTGGCTTTGCTGCACGTAATAGAAGGGGGCGCCGCCGGTTTGCAGGTACATCGGCACTTTGTTGTCCACCTCGATCATCACCATGCGCCATGTATTGAGCGGTGCGCGTTTGCTGGCCTCAAGCCTGACCGTCTCACCGAACTGAACCACGCCGCCACCGCCGTTGGTCCAGGGATAGAACACACCGAGTATCGCCATCAACAACACAGCGGTCAGGCCGAAACCGATTTTCAATCGGCGACTACCGAACCTGTCTGTGGCGTTGCGTTCGGCCATTCGCCGGGTGATCCACCAGGCGCCCAGCAACTGGGCGAAGGGCACCAGGGGCAATACGTAGTAACTGCGTCGACTGCCGCTGGCCGTGAAAAACAGCATCAACAGACCCAACCCCCAAACCAGCCAGCGCGTATTGGGTTCGACGCTGCGCCAGTGGCGCAGCGCAAACCACAACCCCAGCATCCAGCAAGGCGCCCATGGCAGAGTGTAGACCGGGAGGTAAATCAAATAGGTGTAGATCGGTCCGATGTTGTCGAAGGGCTGGAAAAACCGCACGACGTTTTCCCGCAGCACCAGGCCCAGGCCACTTTCGCCATAAGTCGGCGCGCCGTAGAGGTGCGACAATATGAATGGCGTCATGTAAAACGCCCCGGCGATGACCAGGGCGCCGCACAGCCGCAGATTGAGATGGCTTTTCCAGCGACCGTCCTGCACCACATGCGGTAATAGCAGCAAGCCCGGCAGAATGAAGCCGATCAGGCCTTTGAACAATGAGGTCAGGGACAACAGCAGGAAAAACACCAGGTAACGGCTGAAACGCGTGTCTTGCGGCCCGCGCCAATACCACCACACCGCCGCCAGCACACCGCAGACGGTGAGGATGTCGGCGGTGGCGACCCGTGCCCAGAACACGAAATAAAAGGTGGTCGCCAGCATCCACCCGGCAATCAACCCGGTGCCTTTGCGCATTAGCTGCTCGCCGATCAAGTACACCAGCCAGACGCTCAGCCAGGCGGCAACCACCGAAGACAAGCGTAGTGACCAGTGCCCTAAACCGCCGGTCAGCCAGGCGGTGGCCGTGATCAGCCAGTAGGAGGGCAGCGGTTTGTCGTAATACGGCCCGCCCTTGAGGTAGGGATCGAAATAGTCACCGCTCTGGAGCATTTGCAACGCGATGTTGGCCCAGCGGGTTTCCGGCCCCCATAACTCCCGCGTGCCCAGGCCCAACAACAAAATCAGCGCAGAGGCGCCGAGCAGGAGCGCCAAGGCGCCCCTGTCACTAGCCCGAAGGTTCATAGCGGGTTTCCTGTAGGAAGAACGGTGTCAGGGTTGGCTCTGCGGGAATATCAGAATCTCCAGGTGGCCGCGCTGATAGCGCTTGCCATCGATGGGCAACATCTCGACTTCCTGCATCTCCGCGACACTGTTAACCCGCATCACCACGCCGACCGCGCCTTTTTTGCGGGCCTCGGTCATCCATTGCCCGACGTTGTCCAGGGTGACTTTACGTGACGCCATGGCGGGATCGTCGAGGCCATATTTCAGCTCGCCGACAGTGTTGAACAGATCGACCTGAGGTCGCTTCAGGCGCCACGACAAGGCTGACGCCGCGCCCAGATCGTTGCTGAGCAACGATGTCGTCTGACTCAAGGCATCCAGATGCTCGGCGATGAACTGGTCAGGCATTTGGCTATTGACGATCTGCGCCGGCATCGCTGCCGGCAACAACGCTACCAGCAGCCAGATGCCGAGTGCCGGCATGGCCCAGAATATCAATGGACGCAGCACCTGCAAGGCGTTGGTGATGATCCAGCCGAGCAACACGATGAACGCCAGGGACAGGGTGAACATCTCGGTGTTTTCGTAGACTTCCTTGGTGGCTTGCAGATAAAGCAGGGCGATCAGGGCGCTGGTGGCGATGACGACGTTGATCACGCCGTTGATGCGAATGATCCGGCCTCGTCCTTGATTCAATAGCTCCATCACTGCGTGTCCCATCAGCAACGCCAGAGGCAACAGACACGGCATGATGTAGGTCGGCAGTTTGCCGCTACTGAAGCTGAAGAATGCCAGCGGCAACAGCATCCAGAGCAACAGAAAGCCGATTACGGGCTGGCGCTTTTGCTGCCAGGCCTGAACGAGTGTCGTTGGCAACAAGGCAGCCCACGGCAGGCTCGAGGCGACCAGCAGCGGCAAATAGAACCACCACGGGCGCGCGTGTTGCGCATCTTCGCCAGCGAAACGGCGGATGTGTTCGTGCCAGAAGAAAAACCGCCAGAAATCCGGTTCCTGATGGTGAATGGCGAGCACCCACGGCAGGCAGACCACCGCGGCCACGACCACCGCCAGTGGTCCGTAGCGCAACAGCTCGCCCAGGCGTCGCTGCCAAATCATGTAGGGCAGGGCGATCAACACCGGCAACAACCAGGCGAGAAAGCCCTTGGTCATGAAGCCCATGCCACAGGCAAAACCCAACAGCGCCCAAGCGCCGAGTTTGCCGCGGGAGGAATGGCTATCGATGGCAAACCACAACGCGACCAGGCTCAAGTTGACCCAGAGCGTGAATTGCGGATCGAGGTTGGCGTATCCGGCTTGCCCGGCGATCAGGCCGAAGCTCATGTAGAGCAAGGCGCAGATAAAGCTCTTGCTCGGATCATTCCAGAATCGGCGAGCAATCAGGTAAGTCAGCCAGACGCTCAGCCCGGTGCTCAGCGCCGAAGCGATACGCACACCAAACAGGTTGTCGCCAAACACCGCTTGACCGATGGCGATCATCCAGTAACCGGCGATGGGTTTCTCGAAGTAGCGGATACCCATGAAGTGCGGGGACACCCAGTTACCGCTCAGCAGCATTTCCTGACTGATCTGGCCATAGCGGGTTTCATCGGGAATCCATAGACCATGGGTGACTAGCGGCAGCAGGTAGAAGACCACGTACGCCAGCAGCAAGCCGGGCACGATCCAGCGTTCGGTGATGGGCAGCGCACGCGCGGTGCCACGCAATAAAGAGCCGTCGGGGTGGGGCAACAAGTTATTGGACGTCATGACTCGACCTTGGCGCAGAAGGATGTTGCTCCGCCAGGTGTACGCTTGCACTAGCGGAACTTTTTACATAAAGCAACACAATAGCGATGTGGACTACAGAAGTTGCGTCAGCCATCTAATGGTTACGGACTAGTTATAGTCTGCCCGAGCAAAAAGGCTTTCTCGGCTTCGACTTTTTTTTCCGCGATTATTGTTTCAAGGCTTTGCCGTGCAACAGCGTCTGCCAGTCAGTGGCATTCACAATGCCGAGTACCTGAGGTTGCCCGTCGGCGGCAATTTGCACGAACAAGGCACTGCCATACTTACTGGTCGTCGCGTGCTTGAAACCGGTCTGGGCTTCGAAGTCGCTGATGCAACCGCTGTGCGTGACCAGCACCAGATTTCGATGGGCTTGCTTGTGCGCCACCACATCGTTACGCATGGTTTTGCCACAACTGACCAGCCATTCCTGGGTCGCCGCGTCTTTACCGAACATGTAACGCGAGGTTTGCGCCGTGCGGGTGGTTGGGCTGCTCAGCACATCGGTCTGGGTCATGCCCAGCTGCACAAAGCCTTGGCCCACGGCTGTGGCGGCTTCGCTGCCGACTCGGGTAATACCGTCGGCGGGGCCAAGGCACGGATTGCTGGACTGGTCGCAGCGTTCCGCATGGCGAACCAGTGCCACCACTTCACCGGCTTGCCAGCGATCGAGCAGGCTGTTGGTCGCTTCGGACCCGGCGGTCACCAGGTTGATCGGCGATCTGGGCCACCAGACAAACCCCATGACGAGTGCCGCGATAACCAGAGCGGCCGTTGCCGCGACCAGTTTGCCCAGCCGCGATGCAACGATTCGTGCTGGCTGTTTGCGCGATACATGATCAACCATGTTTTGTTTACCCGTCGGTACGCAATAGAGAACAACTTTCAAATACAACCCAGCGTAACAACGCTTGAAGGGTCCTGGAAAGACACTAGTTCAAGGGAGGTGTCGGAGTAGTGAAAGGGATGTGAAAAATTTGCGTAGAAAAATTTCAGTACTTTTTTTTAGTTGGTTGTAGCAGCGCTTGTCTTGAACACCACGTACAGTGGTCTATGGTCTATCTTTGGTTCGCGTCTCGGCTCTGCGGCATCGGCCTGATTCAGCAGATGGCGCGGTTTGAACCGGCAGTGGAGCCAAGCAACAGAATGGATTTCAAACTGAGTCTGAATAAACGGATTGTCATCGTATTTGCCTTGATGAGTACCTTGGTCGCGGGCGTATTTGCGATGGGCATCGTCGCGACCGTGCATGTGGTGGATCGAAATATCACGGCTTCCCGCCTGGTAGGAGGGCTGCACCGCTTGCTGTCGATGGAAAACAGCGCCGGGTGGAGCCATCAGCCGGAGAAAGACGAACTGTTTTTCATCCAGGAAGGTCCGGGTGCGATGGCGCTGGATAAGGAACTGGCGGCGCTTGCACCAGGTTTTCAGGAAACGCTCTACGCGGGTTCTAAGTACTACGCCATGGTAAGCCTGGTGGGCGGTCGCAAATACGTTTTGTTGCGAGACCGGCGAAGCGTCGAACAGCGTGAACAGGCGTTATTCTCAGTGGTGGTCGTCGGGTTCGTCTTGAGCATCCTGCTCGCGGTTTTGTTAGGCCGGATGCTGGCCAGGCGTGTGATGGCGCCGGTCATTCGTCTGGCGCACCAGGTGCGTCAACGTGAGCAGTTGCTGGAACTGGCCCCTGAGCTTCATCCCGACTACGCGGCCGACGAAGTGGGAGCGCTGGCACTTGCCTTCGATCAGACCCTGGGCCGGTTGCGTGAGGCACTGGACCGGGAAAAACTCTTTACCAGCGATGTCAGCCACGAACTGCGCACGCCATTGATGGTATTGGGCAGTTCCTGCGAATTGCTGCTAGCCAATCCCTCGCTTGACCGGCGCTCCGTGGCTCAAGTCAGTCGAATTGCCCGCGCGAGCGACGAAATGCGGCAATTGATCGATACGTTTCTGATGCTGGCTCGCGATCGGGAAGACTCTGATACCGCAGCAAGTGCGACGCTCAAAGAAGTCGCCGATGCTCTCGTGGATATCTGGGCACCGCTGATCCGGGAAAAAGGCATCGAGTTTATTTACGACAATGAACAGGTTTCGTCGGATCGCCATAACCTGACGTTCCTGCGATCGGTCATGGGCAATTTGCTGCGCAATACCTGGCATTACACCGATCACGGCTACATTCGCCTGACCCTGCGGGCGCGCGGTTTCAGCGTCGAAGACAGTGGCATAGGCATTTCGGAAGAAAAACGCCATACGATGTTTCAACCGTTCGTTCGCGGTGACGAGCGCCGGGGAGAAGGCCTGGGACTGGGGCTTTCACTGGTCCAACGGATTTGCACCCATCAGAATTGGCGAGTGGAACACAGCAGCCTTCAGCCCAACGGCAGTTGTTTCACCATTGAACTGGAAGGCGTCTGATGACTGTTATTTAGTTGCCGGGCAGCTTTTCGATGTGCCAGCGGTAGCCTGGCTGATGGTGGCGGCCAAGCGCTTCACATTGTTCTGATGAGCCACCACCAACTCATCGATACTCGTGCCGGAAGGCGTCTGCAAGGTGCTGCGGCAGGTGATTAATGCAGCATCGCCTTCGCCGAGTTTGCGCAGGCGCCATTTGACGTCGATCAATGCGTACTGGCCGGGTATCGAATCAAAACGCTGAACGTCCAGGCGCAACGACACTTTGCGCTGCGGGTTACTGTTGACCAGTTGATCGACCAGGGCACTGCGCAGTTCTTCCGACAGGCTTGCGCCCCACCATTGGGTTTCGAGGATTGCCAGGCCGGCGTTGCCTTGACGAATGACGATCTGCGGACGGTCGACCTGGGGCGGCACGGTGATGCTTTCGATCTGGATGTCCGCGACGCCGCTTGCACCGTTCGGTTGAGCCGGGGTCAGGGTGTGGAATTGAATCGGCTCACTGCGGCAAGCGGCGAGTAGCAACAACGCAGTGACCAGCGTGATCTTCAGCGAAAATGCCATGGGTAGCTCCTGTGGTCAGTTGCGCGGTGGCCCTTGCAGATCCATCGGCGCGGCATTGTCGGGGCGGCCGCGAATCAGCGATTCCGGATGCCGTCCCATGTAGTCCGAGAGTTCACGCAACGAGCGCGACATGCGTCCAAGCTCGTCTAGGGTCTGGCTCAGTTGTTCCCGTTGCGGCGAATCTTCGGCGAGGGTCGAACTGGCCGATTGCAAGGTCTTGCTGACGTCCGACAGGGTGGTTTGCACGCCGGGCAGGGTCTTGGCGTTGAATTGCGCTAAGCCTTTGCGCAGTTCGACGAGATTGCTGTCCAGGTTCCCGGCTATGCGTTCGATAGGCAGTTGGTTGATTTTGTTGACCATGCTTTCCAGTTTTTCCTGCAACTGCTCAAGACTGCCGGGAATGGTTGGAATAGAGATAGGGCGGGCAGCCGGATCGAACGCGACTTTCTCCGCCTTGGGATAGAAGTCGAGCGCAATGTAAAGCTGACCGGTCAACAGATTGCCGCTACGGGCCTGAGCTCGCAGGCCGTTTTCGATGAAGGAGCCTAGCAGGCGCACGGTTGCAGATTCGTCATTGGGGTCATGCTTCAAGGCCTCGAGCATTTTGATGTGAGCTTTACCAAGACGTTGCGGGTAGATCACGATGCCGACATTGACTGGAAAGCTGCGTTTTTTCGCGTCGAAGTCCAGATTGACTGCCACCACCCGGCCGATCTCCACACCAAGAAACTCCACCGGTGCATCAACCTTGAGCCCGCGCAACGCCTGATCGAAACGCAAGCTCAGGAACTGCGCCTTGCCGTTGGGCGGGGCGAGGGCGGTGTGCTCATCCTCGAACAGGTCGAAGGTTTTATCCTCGATGGCCACTTCATCGTTGGGACTGTATTCCGGCGCGCGAAAGGCGACGCCGCCCACCAACAAGGCCGACAGGGATTCGGTCTTCACCGAAAAACCGTTGGCGCCGACATTCACATCAATACCGCTGGCGTTCCAGAACCGGGTGTTCTCGGTAACGTAGGCATCGTTGGGTGCGTGTACGAAGATTTCGATGTTCACCCCTTTGCCGTCGGCATCCAGTTCATACGCCACCACTTGCCCGACGGGGATCTTGCGGTAGTAGACGGGGGAACCGATGTCCAGCGAACCGAGGTCCTGAGTGTGCAACATAAAGCGTTTGCCCGGCTCGCCATAGGTAATGGGCGGCGGGTTTTCCAGCCCGGTGAAGTGTTTGGAGCGGGCATCGGCCTGGCCGATGTCGGCACCAATGTAGTCGCCCGACAGCAAGGTATCGATGCCCGAAACGCCACCGGCACCGATGCGCGGCCGCACAACCCAGAATTGCGAGTCTGCACGAGTAAAGCTTTCAGCCTGTTTGTCGAGCTGGATCGTGGCGTCGACGCGTTTCTGGTCGCCGCTCAGTTTCACTTCCGAGACGCGGCCGATGACCACATTGCGGTATTTGACCTCGGTCTTGTTGGCCACCAGGCCGCTACCTGTCTTGAACGTGACGGTAATGGTCGGGCCTTCCTGCAGCCAGCTGTGCACCACCAGGGAAATCCCCACCAACACCGCTACGATCGGCACGATCCATACCAGCGAAACGCTGAAGCGACGGGTCTTGATCGCGGCTTGGCCAGGGGCATGCGGACCGTCAGTGGCTTGGGACTTCATCCATGGGCTCCTCATCTTGTGGGTTTTGCAGCGCTCTATCCCGCTCGTTATCCCAGATCAGCCGCGGGTCGAAACTCATCGCCGACAGCATGGTGAACACCACCACCAGACCAAAGAACAGAATGCCCGGGCGCGGTTCGATATCGCCCAGGGCCTGGAATTTCACCAATGCCGCCACCAGCGCAACGACAATGACGTCGAGCATCGACCAGTAGCCGATCAGCTCGACAAAACGGTAAAGCCTCGAACGTTCCTTGCGCGCCCAGAAGCTGCCGCGTTGCACCGTGATCAGCAGCAGGGAGAGAGCAACGAACTTGATGCCCGGCACCGCGATGCTGGCAATGAAAATGATCAGCGCAATGTCCCATGCACCGTGTGCCCAGAACTCCAACACACCGCTCATGATGGTGCTGTCGGAGCCGTTGCCGAACAGACTGGTGTTCATGACCGGCAGCAGATTGGCCGGGATATAAAACACCAGTGAGGCCAGCAGGTAGGCCCATGTCCGGGTCAGAGAGTCAGGTTTGCGGGCATGCAACGGCGCGCCGCAGCGTTCGCATTCGTGAGGTTGATCGGTCATGTCGCAGGCCATGCCACAACTGTGGCACAGGCACAGGTTGAGTTCGCTGGCGAGCGGTGGCCTGTTCATAGGGTGTCCCACAAATCACGTACATCGCGCCCGGCGATGCGGATCAGCAACAGGCTGAGGAGCGCCAGGGCAAACATGCCGATACCCGGCAGCACATCCAGCAGCCCGGCGAGTTTGAACACCGCGACCATCGCCCCAAGCAAGCAGACTTCCAGCATGCTCCAGGGTCTGAGGGTTTCCAGCCAGCGCATGCACAGCTTGAAGCCTGGGGAGCGTCGGGAGGTAAGGGCGAAGCTCAATACCCAGATCAACAGGAGCAGCTGGAACATCGGCGCGATGATGATGGAAATCGCCGCCACCAACGCGATGAAAGTGATCGGCCCCTGGCTCAGCGCCACCACCGAATCCCAAAGTGTCGCGCTGTTCCTCATGCCCTTGAGGCTGATGCTCATGACCGGATAGAAATTAGCGAAAGTCCACAGCACTGCCGCCGTGAAACTCAGCGCCAGGCGTTGTTGCACCGACAAACCGTTGTAACGCGCAAGCACACCGCCGCAACGTGTACACAGGGCCTTTTGATGTTTGGCGAGCGTGACTTTTTCATACACGCAGTCGCAGTGCTCGCAGATGATCAATGGAGCAGTCGTCGCCATGGGCAGCACTCGCCGGGAGGCAGAAAAGTCAGAGCACTCCCTCAATATAGAAGTGACTTGCGATTGAGCAAATCTAAAGGCTACTCCAGGGATAACCCGAATGCGGCACTAGAGGGCATTTGTAGCAGACTGCACTTCGGCTTCAGGGTATGTGCAAAGCCATTACCACGAATCTCAGCCAAGCAATTCGCGCAACCGGTACCAGAACATGCCAAGCGCCAGCAGCGGTGAGCGCAGGGTTCGTCCGCCGGGAAAGGTCATATGCGGCACGGCGCTGAACACGTCCAGCCCCCGGCTGTGGCCGACCTGTATCACTTCGGCCAGCAACCGGGCGCACCAGTGGGTCACGTTCAGGCCATGGCCGGAATAACCCTGGGCGTAGAACACGTTCGGGTACTGGCTCAAGCGTCCGGCCTGGGGGAAGCGGTTGGCGGTGATGCCGATCTTGCCGCCCCATTGATAGTCGATGCGCACATCCGCCAATTGCGGGAAGACCTTGAGCATTTTCGGCCGCATATAGGCGCCGATGTCCACCGGGTCGCGCCCGGAATAATGGCAGGCACCGCCGAATAACAAACGTCGATCCGCCGAGAGCCGGTAGTAATCAAGACCGACTTTCTGGTCGCACAGCGCCAGGTTCTGCGGGATCAGCTGAGCGGCCACCTCGGGTGCCAACGGTTCGGTGGCGATGATGTAACTGCCCGCCGGCAGCACCTTACCGCTCAGGCGCGGTTCGAGTTCTTCCAGATGTGCGTTGCAGGCCAACACCAGGCTGCCGGCGCGCACTGTACCGCCGGCGCAGCGAACCTGCACGGTGCTGCCGTGGACCAACTCCAGCACCGGGCTCTGCTCGAAAATTCGTACCCCGAGAGATTGCGCCAGCCGCGCTTCGCCGAGCACCAGATTCAGCGGATGCAAGTGCCCCGAACCCATGTCGATCAGGCCGCCGGCATAAAGGTCCGAGCCCACCACTTGCTGGCGGATCTGCTCGGGGCCGACGAGTCGGGTTTCATGGGCGTACTCCAACTCGGCGAGGCTATGCAGCTCTGCCTTGAACGCAGCGAACTGCGCCGGGGTATTGGCCAGTTCGCAGAAGCCCCAGCGCAGGTCGCAATCGATGCCA
This sequence comes from Pseudomonas sp. 01L34, assembly GCF_056400265.1. NCBI lineage: Bacteria > Pseudomonadati > Pseudomonadota > Gammaproteobacteria > Pseudomonadales > Pseudomonadaceae > Pseudomonas > Pseudomonas sp. 01L34. Next base: position 696,913 of record NZ_JBFTSX010000001.1, on the reverse strand, counting down.
TGTTCACGGATGCGATTGCCCACCAGCTCCACGGACTCGATGCCCGCACGCTCCAGATAACGCACGCCTTCCTCGCCGACATAACGGGCGAACCCACTGACGTCATGGCCAATGCCACGGATCAACTGCCCGCCATTACGACCGCTGGCGCCCCAGCCGATCCGCCGGCCCTCCAGCAGAATCACCGAGAGCCCGCGCTGTGCCAGTTCGATCGCGGTGTTGACCCCGGTGAACCCGCCACCGATCACGCAGACATCGGCTTCAAGGTCCGAATCCAGCGTAGGGTAGGGTGCCATGCCATTGGCCGATGCCGCGTAATAGGAGCGGGCATGTTGCTTGTCATGCTGATTCATTGGTTGGACTTCACTTTGCTCCAGGAACGGGTCATCAGACGCATGATCGCCTGGGGCGGGGTGGTGGAAATGTAGAGTTTGTCGAGGACGTCCTGGGGTGGGTAGACCTCAGGATTATTGACCAACTCAGCATCCATGTAGGCCTTGGCCGCCGGGTTCGGATTGGCATAGCCCACCGAGGCACTGACCTTGGCGATCACTTGCGGGTCCAGCAGGTTATTGATGAAGGCGTGGGCCTCTTTCGGGTTGCTGGCGTCGGCGGGAATTGCCAGCAGGTCGAACCACAGGTTGCTGCCTTCCTTGGGGATCGAGTAGGCGATGTTCACGCCGTTCTTCGCTTCCTTGGCGCGATTGGCCGCCTGGAACACGTCGCCGGAGTAACCGAAGGCCACGCAGATGTCGCCGTTGGCCAGGTCCGAGACGTACTTGGAGGAGTGGAAGTAGGTGATGTAAGGCCGGATGCTCAAGAGTTTGGCTTCGGCTTTTTTAAAGTCCTCAGGGTTTTCGCTGCGTGGGTCCATGCCCATGTAGTTGAGGACTGCCGGGAATACTTCATCAGCCGAGTCCATCATAGACACACCACACTGGCTGAGTTTCTTCAGGTTCTCGGGTTCGAAAAACACGGCCCAGGAATCGATGTGATCAATGCCCAGCACTTGCTTGACCTTGTCGACGTTGTAGCCGATGCCGTTGGTGCCCCACAGATACGGCACGGAATGCGCGTTCTGCGGATCGTTTTTCTCCAGCAGTGTCAGCAGTTTTGGGTCGAGGTTTTTGAAGTTGGGCAGCTGCGAGCGATCCAGTTTGAGGAACGCACCGGCCTTCACCTGCCGCGCGAGAAAGTGGTTGGACGGCACCACCACGTCATACCCGGTGCGGCCGGCGAGCAGTTTGCCTTCCAGGGTTTCGTTGGAATCGAATACGTCGTAGATCACCTTGATCCCGGTTTTTGCCTGGAAGTCGGCGAGGGTGGTCTCGCCGATGTAATCGGTCCAGTTGTAGACGCTGACGCTTGGCTGAGCCTGCGCCCCGGCGCTGAACAATACCGCCAGCGCGACCGGAACCACGGATTTCAATAGACGCATATCGACACCTCTTTGAGTTATTTGGCTTTGTGGGAGCGGGCGTGTGTTTTTCAGACGCTGAGCAGCAGGAACTCGCGCTCCCAGGAGCTGATCACGCGCTTGAAGTTCTCGTGTTCGGCGCGCTTGACCGCGACATACCCCCGGACGAATTTGCTGCCCAGGTAGCGCTTGATGGTTTCGCACTCTTCCATGCGCGTGAGTGCGTCCTCGATGGTGATCGGCAGGCGCAGGTTGCGTCGCTCGTAGGCACGACCCTGCACCGCGGCGCTCGGCTCGACCTTTTCGACCATGCCCAGGTAGCCGCACAACAGGCTCGCGGCGATCGCCAGGTAAGGGTTGGCGTCGGCACCCGGCAAACGGTTTTCCACGCGCATGGCGTCGGGGCTCGAGGTCGGCACGCGCAGGCCGACGGTGCGGTTTTCTTCGCCCCATTCGACGTTGACCGGTGCCGAGGTGTCGGGCAGGAAGCGGCGGAACGAATTGACGTTGGGCGCGAACATCGGCAGCACTTTGGGGATGTACTTTTGCAGGCCGCCGATGTGGTGCCGGAACAGCTCGCTCATCTGCCCGTCGGCATCGGCGAAGATCGGCTGGCCGCTGGCGATGTCGACCACGCTTTGATGGATGTGCATGGCGCTGCCAGGTTCGTCACCAATGGGTTTGGCCATGAAAGTCGCAGTCACGTTGTGCTTGAGTGCCGCCTCGCGCAGGGTGCGTTTGAACACGGTGATCTGGTCCGCCAGGTCCAGCGCATCGCCATGACGGAAGTTGATTTCCATCTGCGCCGGGCCGTCTTCGTGGATCAGCGTGTCGAGGTCCAGGCCCTGCAGTTCGCACCAGTCGTAGACGTCTTCAAACAGTGGATCGAACTCGTTGGCGGCGTCGATGGAAAAAGACTGTCGACCGCTTTCCGCACGGCCAGAACGCCCCAGCGGCGCCTTGAGTGGCAAGTCCGGGTCTTCGCAGCGCTGGGTCAGGTAGAACTCCATTTCCGGCGCGACAATCGGCTGCCAGCCTTTGTCGGTGTAAAGCTGCAGCACTTTCTTCAGCACGTTGCGCGGCGACAGTTCGATGGGGTTGCCGAACTTGTCGAAGGTGTCGTGGATCACGATGGCGGTGGGTTCGATGGCCCACGGCACCACGTAAACCGCGTCGGCGACAGGTTTGCAGACCATGTCGATGTCGGCCGGGTCGAGCAGGTCGTAGTAGATGTCGTCGTCGACAAAGTCCCCGGTTACCGTTTGCAACAGCACACTTTCCGGCAGGCGCATGCCTCGCTCATGCAGGAACTTGTTGGTGGGTGCAATCTTGCCGCGAGCAATGCCGGTCAAGTCGCTGACCACACACTCGACCTCGGTAATCTTGTGATCTTTCAGCCACGTGAACAGCTGATCGAAAGGGACATTCATAAAGACCTCATTGTTGGTTTGAATTACGCCGGGGAAGGCGCCTTCATCCACCGGACACTTCCCCTGTGGCGCGTTGACGACTATCTTGGGTGAGCCGTGGCGTTCCATCTATCCACTTTAAGCAGCACCAAAACGCACCAAACGAGTGCGTAAGGTCACCCCATGACAGCGTGCAATCCGTTACAGGTTCAAGCCTTCAACACCGCCGACGTGGCTGAGCAGATCCGCGCCACACCGGGTTGGGTGCAGCACTATCAGCAGATGTCACCGGGGCATTTCGCCGGGCGGGTGCGCTATCTGGACTTGCAAGGCGTGGAGATTTACGAAGAGCAGATGAACACCCGGGTCGAGCAGAATTTCAGCGCCCCCGAAGGTTCACTGGCGTTCTGTTTCGATCGCAACGACAACTCGCTGTACATGTTGAACGGCGAGAGCCGCAACATCTGGATCACCCCGGAGAACTACCAGGAAATCGCCGTGGTGTTCGGGCCGCAATTCGTTCAACGGCATGGCCTGGACGTGGCGCGGCTCGAAGGCTTGTTCATGTCGCCGCTCAATTGCGGGCAGAACGCGCTGTTCAGCCGCTGGTTGAGCGGCACCTTGACGCGACTGGAGCAGACGCTGGATCCGCCGAGCAAAGAGGCATTGACCCAGCAGTTGCTGGAGGACTGTTTGTTCATCCTCGATAACGCCTGTGTGTGCCTGGATCGCGCAGGCTTGCAGCGTCGGGCCGAAGAGCGAACGATCATGAAGCGCGTCGCCGAATGGGCCGCCGATACCCCGGAAGAAACCCTCAACTTGCTGGAACTGTCCCAGGTGGCCGGGGTTTCGTTGCGTCAGTTGCAGCACGCGTTCAAGGCGTACACCGGGATGACGCCCTCGCATTGGTTGCGCTTGCGCCGGCTCAACAGTGCGCGCCGTGAGTTGCTCAGCCGAACGGCCAGCGACACGACAGTCGCGCAAGTGGCGATGCACTGGTCGTTCTGGCATTTGGGGCGGTTTTCCAGCAGTTATCGAGCGTTGTTCCAGGAGCTTCCCAGCCAGACGCTCGCCCGCCAACACAGTGGACCTTGTCGGAGGTCATCATGAGTCGGTTATCGTCTTTCAGTCTGTGTGTCGTAGTGTCGATGGCCTGTACGCAGGTCCAGGCCGAAGCGGTTGTGCCGTTGAAAGGGCAGAGTTCGCAACAAACCCAGCTGGACATCAACGATTGCCGCAACGTCGCGGCGAGTCAGAGTTCCTCAACCCCACCACCCTCGGGCGGGCGACTGCGCGGTGCTGCGGTGGGTGCCGCTGCCGGGGCGGTGGGCGCTGAGGTGCGGGGGCGTCAGCATGACGAGTTTTACGAGGGGGTCGACGACGATGTGAAACAGGAATATCGCCAGAACCGGGCCGGGCAAACCGCAGCGGCGGGCGCAGTGGTTGGTGGCGCGCGCCAGCGTCAGGAGCGTCGGGCGCAGCAACAGACCAACGCGTCGACCAGTTCAACCGCCTATACCAGCTGCCTGCAAGGGCGGGGTTATCAGGTAACGCCCTGAGCACCGGGCGTTCGCTGCCGCTGTTCAATCAGGTGAACCATCAGGTCGGCATAGAGCGTGAGGGCGATAAACAACCCCATGCGCACGGCGAAGGCGGTATAGACGTCTTTGCCGGCAAGACTGTCCTGCACCGACTGGCCCAGCAGGATGATCAGCGTGACCAGGCTGTTGAGCCAGAACCCCGGGGTTTGTCGAGTCGGACTCAGGGCATAGAGCTTGCGCGCCAACAGCAAGCCGAACAGCAGCATCCACAGAAAGAACATCCACAAGTGCACGAACAGGCTGAGCGCGCACCAGAACATAATGGCCAACAGCCCGCCCATCAAGGTCGAGCCGAGCAGTTCGCGACTGGCGTTGCGCGTCGTTACCGTCGAACTCTGCTGGCCCAGACTGACCGCTTTCAAAATGATCGGCAGATAGCTGGCCGGGTCGATCAGCGCCAACAGGAACGCTGGGATCACGATCAGGGTGGCACGCAGCGCTATCCTTGGCACTTCTTGCGCCGGCATAGCGCTGGCGACAGGTGGCAAGGGTGCATTGGCCGGGTCGGGAAACAGCCAGTGACTGATCGCGACGACGATGACGGCGAGGAGCAAGGCCTTGACCAGGGCACCGATGACCATTATCGCCAGATCGAACTCGGCAACGCCGGCCGAGGAAATCATCGTCAGGCCGATGATCAGAAAGGTCACGACCAAGGTGTTGCCGCCGCGCAGCCCGAAACCAAAGGCCAGGAACAGACCGACACCGATCAGCAGCACGCCACTGAGGGGGTAATAACGCAGGACCGGGATCAGTAACAGCCCGATGCCGGTGGTCAGCATCGCAACCACTGCCAGCATCACGCCTGCCTTGAATGGCAGGGGTTTGTTAAGCGTGGCCAACAGCAACACGCAAAGCACCGGCGCAATAAACGGAATCGGCAGTGCCAGGCCGAAGCTGATGGCCAGGCACAGCGCCGTGCCGACGGCCAGACGCGGCGCCCGTTGGAATCCGGGCGGGCGATCAGTAGGCATAAGACAACCAACTCATCAGCCAGAAAAACAGGCGTCCCAAGGGATTCAGCGGATTATTCTGCGCAGGAAAGGCCATGACTTCGGCCTGGCCGCCGGCACGAATGGCGCGACTGTCACGTAGCACCTGCATCGCCTCGTCAGAAAATTCGATGATCACCGGGAAGCGTTGGGCCGGACGCAACCAGTCGCGACTGTTTTGCACACTGGGCAAGGTGCCCGGCGCCGGCGTCTGCCCCACGCTGACGCCGTAGCCGACGCTGCGCACCCGCCCCTCGAAGACCTCGCCCGGCAGCGCGTCCAGCACGATCGCCACCGGAGTTCCAGGCTTGACCCGCCCCAGGTTGTTCTCGGTCATGTCCGCACTGATCCACACATCGTGAATGGCAATCAAGGTCATGACCGGCGTGCCGACCGCGGCGAATTGCCCGACGTCGGTGCGCAGGTCAGTAATCAAACCCGCCGAGCGCGCGCGGACCTGGGTGTTGGCCATGTCGAGTTCGGCTTTTGACAATGCCGTGGCGGCGCTGCGTAACAACGCGTTGTCTTCCTCGCTGCCGCCTTCCTGTTCCCGTGCTCGCTGGACTTCAGCACGGGCCGCGGCGACCTGGCTGACGGCCTGCTCACGGCTGGCCCGCGAAGCTTCCAGCAGGCGCACGGAAATGGTTCCGCGGTCTTGGCGGTACAGGCTTTCAAGGCGTTCGTTATCCTGCCGGGCCTTGAGTTCATTGGCCTGGGCCGCCCGCAACGAGGCTTGCGCGGAGGCAATGCCGGCAGTGCTGGCACCGATCTGCCGGCGGGTAGACTCAAGATCCGCGCGTGCGCGGTCGGCGGCTATTTGATAGGGCTGCTGATCGACCTCGAACAGCACATCGCCGGCCTTGACGTCCTGGTTGTTGCGCACATTCACGCGGATCACCTGACCGGCCACCTCGGCCGTCACCGGAATCACAAAGGCACCGACCCGAGCCTGTTGCGTATACGGCGTGAAACGGTCAGCCAACAGGTACCAGGCCAGGCTCAGGACGATCAGCAGCAGCACCCATTTGATGCCTTTTTTTGCCGGATCGGCAGCCGGTTCGGGCGCCTTGGAAGAGGGCGCTTCAGTGGCGGGCGGTGAGGGTTCACTCATCGGCTTTGACCTTGTCTGACGTGGAAGAGGGGGCTGGCGAAGGGACTGGTTCATGCAGCAGGTCGCCCCAGTCGGTGCGGTGTTCCATTTGTTGGCGCGTGCCTGGGTCGACGGTTGGCAGGGCGCTGTACCAGCCACCGCCGAGGGCTTTGTACAGGGCGATCAGGTTGCTCACGGCACTGCTGCGGCTGATCAGGTAATTGTCCTGTTGTTCGAGCAATGCGCGTTGGGCATCCAGCACCCGCTGGAAGTCCGAGTAGCCTTCGCGGTATTGGCTGTTGGCCAAACTCAGCGAGCGCTTGGCGGCGACCTGCGCTTCACTCAGGATGCGCTCGCGTTCCAGTGATTTGCTCAGGCCGCTGGCGGCATCATCGGCTTCGCGTGCAGCCTCGCGGACTTTGTCGCGATAAACCTCGATCAGCTGCTGCAATCGCGCATCCTGCACCCGCACGTTGTTGCTGATCTGACCGTGATCAAACAGGTTCCAGCGCAAACTGGGGCCGCCGATCAGGTCCAGGCTGTTGGAGGTGCCCTTCAGCGTGTCGGTCGACCAGACGATGCTGCCGAGCAAGGTCAGCGATGGATAGAAGTCGGTTTCTGCCACGCCGATCAGTGCCGATTGGGCGGCGACGTTGAGTTCGGCGGCGCGTACGTCCGGTCGACGCAACAGCAGGCTGGCGGGTACGTCTTGCAGCACGGCACGGTCTACCAGCGGAATCAGTCCCTGGTTTTCGAGCAATTGGGGCAGGGCGTTGGGCGGCTGTCCGATCAGTACGGCCAATGCGTTGCGGGTGCGCAGTACTTGCCCTTCAAGCTCCGGAATGCTGCTCAAGGTGCCGAGGTACTGGGTCTTGGCTTGTTGCAAATCGAGCTCGGCGCTCTGGCCACTGTTGAACAGTTTCTCGGTGATTTCAAAGTTGCGCTTTTGCTGTTCGGCGTTTTCCCGGGCGACGCGTAAACGCGCTTCGGTGGTGCGCAATGAGAAGTAAGTGTCGGCCACTTGAGCACGCAGCAGTACCAGTGCGTCTTCATAATTGGCTTGAGCCGCAAAGTAACTGGCATCTGACGACTCGATGGCCCGACTGAAACGTCCCCAGAAGTCCAGTTCCCAACCGACATCAAAACCCACGCTGTGTTGCCAGAAATGGCTGTCTTGCGGGTTGTTGCCGCCGTATTGCCGACGGTTGATGTACAAGCTCTCGGCGCTGGCCTGCTGCAGTTGCGGATAGCGTCCGCTTTGGGCAATCCCCAACCGGGCACGGGCTTCCATGACACGAAGGCCGGCAATTTTCAGGTTGGAATTGTGCGCATCCGCTTCGGCGATCAGCCCGTCGAGGACCGGGTCAGCGAACACTTGCCACCACTGGCGCACATCGGGATAGGCGCGTCTTTGGCTGGCCTGTTCAAGCGCAGGGCTGCTCCAGCGTTTTGTCCAGGCCTCGCCCGGGGCCTGGAAATCCGGTCCCAGACGCACGCAACCGCCAAGAGCGAGGGCACTCAGTAGAAGCAGCGGACCCGGGCGCGTCAGCATCGCAGTACTGTAAGTTGGTCACGGGAAAACCTCATCCGAGCGTCCCCAATGTTGAATGCCCTGGCTGTTGGGCGGGTTTGAACCGGTTTTGATTAGGTTAGTACAGCCAAGGCAAACACAAAGTCATGTTTGACAAACAGGGCATTGAGCAACTGCTACGCTTTTGAAAGTTATTCATTCGGGTGAATAAGAAGGGTACGAAGACCATGACCAGTCCCCAGGACGAGATTGCCCCCAGCTCTACCGGTTGGCGTTTCAAAGCAGGCATCGGGATTCTCAGTTTGACAGTGCTCGCCTGGCTGTTGGTGCCGCTCGCCGCCGCTGCGGATGTGCCCGGCCCAAAGATCGCGGCACTGACAGGCATTTTGTTTATCAGCAACAAGATTCTGCTGATCCTCGCCATCGCCGTCATGGGCAAGTCTGGTTTTCAGCAACTCAAGCGCAGCGTGTTTGGCTACGTTTCCACGCTCGCACCGACTGAACTGGAAGTAGGCCCGGCTCGCCATCGAATTGGCCTGGTGATGTTTTGCCTGCCACTGATTTCATCCTTTCTCGAGCCTTACGTGGACACACTGTGGCCGGGGCTGAGACCGAACCTCTGGCAGGTCCAGGCGCTGGGCGATGCCATGTTGGTCGGCAGCTTTTTCGTACTGGGCGGGAATTTCTGGGACAAGGTGCGTGCTTTGTTTATCCGCACGGCGCGTGTTGTCAACGTGAGTACGGTGTGAGTGCTTCTAACGAGAGATGATCCCGTGATCGATCGCGTATTTTACGAGGGCGGCGGGTTTGTCGATGTTGAGTTTGCGGCGGATGCTCAGGCGATGGGTTTCCACTGTGCGGACGCTGATGTCCAGCTCGCGAGCCATTTCCTTGTTGTTCAACCCCTGAGCCATTTTGTACAGCACCTGGCTCTCGCGTGGTGTCAGTTCGTTGTCGGTACTTTTATCGGCGATGAGCCGTTGGGCGATTTCGGCACTGTAGAACGTCCCACCACTGACAATGGCTTCGATGGCCGCAATGATTTCCCGTGAAGGCGCGTTCTTCAGCACATAGCCGCTGGCCCCCGAGCGAACCGATTCACTGACGTATTCGTAGTTGTCGTACATGCTCAGCACCAGCACCTTGAGCGACGGGTACTGGCTGCGCAACAGCCGGGTCAGCTCGAGCCCGTTGATATCCTTCAGGCTGATGTCGACCAGCAACAGATCCGGCTGACAGCGCCCGACCATCTCAATGGCATCGGCGCCATTCTCGGCTTCGCCCACCACTTCCAGCGGCGCCATGACCGCCAGCAGCGATTTGATTCCATCGCGGACCAGGGAGTGATCGTCGACCAGGGCGACGCGGATCGGGTAGGGCAGGTTCATCGCAGGCATTCACTCTAATTGTTATGGGGTGAGTCAGCGTTCTGTACCGGGTGGCTTCATCGGCAGCAGCACGTCCAGTTCACTTCTTCCCGGCATCGAGGTCAGGTCGAATCGACCGCCAAAATGCTCGACTCGCTCACGGATATTGCGCAGGCCAATGCCGGCCTGGCGACGTTCGACCTGGGCGACATTGAAACCTATGCCGTCATCGATCACCGTCAACCGTACGGACTTTTCGCAGCCGTGCAGGGTAATGATGACGTGTTTTGCCTGGGCGTGGCGTTCGATGTTGGTCAGGCCTTCTTGCACAATGCGAAACAGCGAGGCGGCGGCGCCATCGGCCAGGTGACAGTCGAATTCGTTATCGTTGAAGGTTACAACAAGACCGCTGCGTTGCTCGAACTCGGCGGCGAGTTGACCGATTGCCGCCGGCAGGCCGAGGGTGTCGAGCAATGATGAGCGCAGGTCGTGGGAGAGGCTGCGAACCTCGCCGATCGCTTCCCCCAGGCGCTCGGTGGCGTCTCTTAAAATGCTCAAGCCTTTGTCTTGGCCATTCTCCAGTACATGGCTGGCCAGTTCGAACTGAAACTTGATAGAGACCAGCAACTGGCTGATACCGTCGTGCAGCTCTCGGGAAACCCGCGAACGCTCCTCCTCCTGCAGGCTGACGATACGTTGGGTCAGGCGCTGCAGCTTTTTGTCGGCCAGGCGATGTTCGCTGACGTTCAGCGTCATGCCGCTGGCGAACACAAACAGCACCGCTACAAGCGCCACCGCGGCAATCGCCAGCATGGTTGTGCGGATGCCCTGAGCCACCTCGGCACGCGCTTGTTGGGTGGCGCGCTCAACATCTTCAAGGTAGATGCCGGTGCCGAGCATCCAGCCCCAACGATCGAGCATCACTACGTAGGCGAGCTTGTCGGTCACTTGGCCGGAAGAGGGTTTGTTCCAGGCGTAACGTTGAAAGCCTTCGCCGGATGCCGCGCTTTTGAGCAACGCCTGGATTACCGGCAGGCCGTGAGGGTCTTTCATGTCCCACAGGTATTGGCCCACCAGCTCTGACTGGCGTGCGTGCATCAGGCTGCGGCCTTCGCGGTCGTAGACGAAGAAGTAGCCATTGATGCCAAAACTGAGCTTGCGCAGTTCTTCCAGCACTTGTTGCTGTGCGTGTTCGTCACCACGGCCGTTGTCGTACAGCGGCGCGATCAGGCTTTGTGCCATTTCAACGTAGTTTTTCAGCTCTGCGCGCTTGCTGGCCAGAATGCTGTCTTCGATCAGTTGCGCCTGTTGATCACCCAATTGGCGGTTCAGGGAAATCACCAGCGCGCAGATGACCGCGATCGCCAACACCAGCGGCAGAATGCCGAGCGCGACGATTTTGTGTTTGAGCTGCATCTCTACTCCTGGCCAGACCGAGGGAGGGCGAAGGCCCGGCATCATATGCCAAAGATACGCGCCTCCAGTAGCGGTGCTGGACAGAATGACAAACCGTCTACGTAGAACTACGTAGACGCCACGTACGTAGTAACGCGGATTTATTTGTCGACAGCATGGGTGGATATTGGGCCCGCTCCGCAAAGCGGACACAATTATAATAATTACCGCCGCAGTCACTGACTGTCGGCAGGAGACACGCTATGCCCCGTCTGGCTAAACACCTCGCCTGGTTTGCCGTGGCTGTCTTGGGAGCGTTTGCGCTAAGTGTCGTGGCCCTGCGCCGCGGCGAAGCCATCAACGCCCTCTGGATCGTAGTCGCAGCCGTCGCTATTTATCTCGTCGCATACCGCTATTACAGCCTGTTCATCGCCACCAAGGTGATGCAGCTCGACCCCAATCGGGCCACTCCCGCCGTACTCAACAACGATGGTCTGGACTATGTGCCGACCAATAAACACGTACTCTTCGGTCATCACTTCGCAGCCATTGCCGGCGCGGGGCCGCTGGTCGGTCCGGTGTTGGCGGCGCAGATGGGCTATCTGCCCGGTACGCTGTGGCTGATTGCCGGCGTGGTGCTGGCCGGTGCGGTTCAGGACTTCATGGTCCTGTTCATGTCCACTCGCCGCAACGGCCGTTCCCTGGGCGACATGGTCCGTGAAGAAATGGGCCGCATCCCCGGGACCATAGCGCTGTTCGGCTGCTTCCTGATCATGATCATCATCCTCGCGGTGCTGGCGCTGATCGTGGTCAAGGCCCTGGCCGAGAGCCCGTGGGGCATTTTCACGGTGATGGCGACCATCCCGATCGCGATGTTCATGGGCATCTACATGCGCTACATCCGTCCGGGCCGTATTGGTGAAATCTCGGTGATCGGCGTGGCGTTGCTGCTCGGTTCGATCTGGCTGGGCGGGCAAATTGCTGCTGACCCGGTCTGGGCCAAAGCCTTTACCTTCACTGGACTGCAGATTACCTGGATGCTGATCGGCTACGGTTTCGTGGCGGCGGTGTTGCCGGTATGGCTGATTCTGGCGCCGCGTGATTACCTGTCCACGTTCCTCAAGATCGGCACCATCGTCGCCCTGGCGATCGGCATTCTGATCACCATGCCCGTGCTGAAAATGCCGGCATTGACCCAGTTCATCGACGGCACCGGGCCGGTGTGGAAGGGTGGGCTGTTCCCGTTCCTGTTCATCACCATTGCCTGTGGCGCAGTGTCCGGTTTCCACGCACTGATCGCTTCCGGCACCACGCCGAAGCTGCTCGCCAGCGAAGGCCATGCCCGTTACATCGGTTATGGCGGCATGCTGATGGAATCCTTCGTGGCGATCATGGCGATGGTGGCCGCTTCGGTGATCGAACCGGGTGTCTATTTCGCCATGAACAGCCCGGCGGCCCTTGTCGGCGCCGATGCTGTTTCGGTTGCACAGACAGTCAGCAGCTGGGGTTTCGCGATTACCCCGGAAGCGTTGCAAGCGGTGGCCAAGGACATCGGTGAAACCACCATCCTGGCCCGTGCCGGCGGTGCGCCGACCCTGGCGGTCGGTATCGCGCAGATCCTGCACCACGTGCTGCCGGGTGAAAACACCATGGCGTTCTGGTACCACTTCGCGATCCTGTTTGAAGCGCTGTTCATCCTCACTGCGGTCGATGCCGGTACCCGTGCCGGGCGTTTCATGCTGCAGGACTTGCTCGGCTCCTTCGTGCCGGCGCTGAAACGCACCGAATCCTGGACCGCCAACCTGATCGCCACCGCCGGTTGCGTGGCGATGTGGGGTTACCTGCTGTACCAAGGCGTGATCGACCCGTTGGGCGGGATCAACACCTTGTGGCCACTGTTCGGTATCTCCAACCAGATGCTGGCCGGTATCGCGCTGATGTTGGCAACCGTTGTGCTGATCAAAATGAAACGCCAACGCTATGTGTGGGTGACCATGCTGCCAGCGGTATGGCTGCTGATCTGCACCACCACTGCAGGCTTCATCAAGCTGTTCGACGCCAACCCGGCGATCGGCTTCCTGTCGCTGGCGAAGAAGTACAGCGATGCCCTGGCCAACGGTCAGGTGCTGGCGCCGGCCAAGAGCATCGAGCAGATGCAGCATGTGATCTACAACGCCTACACCAACGCAACGCTGACGGTGTTGTTCCTGCTCGTGGTGTTCAGCATCCTGTTCTTTGCGCTCAAGGTCGGTATCGCCGCCTGGGGCACCAAAGAACGTACGGATAAAGAAGCGCCATTCCATGCGCTGCCAGATGCTTGATCGAGGAGGGCAGAATGTTCAATGACCTGAGTCGCCTCGGTAAATACCTCGGTCAGGCCGCGCGCCTGATGGTCGGCATGCCCGACTACGACAACTACGTCGAGCATATGCAAACCGAACACCCGGACAAGCCGGTGATGAGCTACGAGATGTTCTTTCGCGAACGCCAGGAGGCTCGTTACGGCGGTAAGGCAGGGCCGAAGTGTTGCTGACCTGACAGCCAGGTTGATCCAAACCCTGTGGGAGATTCTATGTTGCAGGACAACCCTGCAACGGTCGATTCGGTTGGTATTCGCTCTGGTTTTTCATCAGGGCGAACGCCCCTCATGATCGCTGATCATGTTCTAGACTCACCGGGGGCCTGATGGAGTTAAACGTCAAGAGCAGAAGGGCCGTCCACGCGATCTGGATAAAACGAATGAGCGGTCTGCAAGAGAAGGCAGGCGGTTATCGCGAGCCGGATTATCCGTTGCGGCGAATTCCCGAAAAATTCTGACGGATTGCCGAGCGAGTCTCCGCCAAGGGCTGCATTGCCATGAGTCATTCGGATATTGTGCCTCCCGTCCCGGAACCGGGGCGGATTGCGCACCGCAAGTCGAACGACGGCCAGACCCTCTGGGACCGCTGGTTCCCGGGACTGCGTACGTTGCGCGGATACCAAATGATTTGGTTGCGCCACGACCTCGTGGCCGGACTGGTGCTCACCACTATGCTGATACCCGTCGGCATCGCCTATGCGGTGGCATCGGGCGTACCCGGTATTTATGGGCTCTACGCAACGATCGTTCCATTACTCGCTTATGCGTTGTTCGGTCCCAGCCGGATTCTGGTGCTTGGGCCAGACTCTTCGCTGGCTGCTGTCATCCTGGCCGTCGTCTTGCCACTGTCCGGCGGCGATCCGCATCGCGCAATCGCCCTCGCGGGCATGATGGCGATCGTCTCGGGGGTGGTGTGCATCCTGGCTGGCATCGCGCGTCTGGGCTTCATTACTGAGCTGCTTTCCAAACCGATCCGCTACGGATACATGAACGGGATTGCGCTGGTGGTATTGATCAGTCAACTGCCAAAGTTTTTCGGTTTTTCGATCGAAACCGACGGGCCGCTGAGAAATGTATGGGAGATCGCTACAGCAGTGATGGCTGGGATAACCAACTGGGCCGCGTTCACGGTGGGCGCAAGTACTCTGTCGGTGATCCTGCTACTCAAGGGCAATAAACGCGTGCCGGGCATTCTGGTCGCAGTGGCAGGCGCGACCGTTGCCGTTGGTGTACTGGACCTTGCAGCTCGCGCCGGGGTGTCGGTCCTGGGATCGCTCCCACAGGGGCTGCCAGCATTCGCCATTCCCTGGATCACCAGGGCTGATATCGTCCCCGTCCTGATTGGTGGTTGTGCCGTCGCCCTCGTTTCGTTCGCCGACACCAGTGTGCTCTCTCGTGTCTATGCGGCGCGGACTCGTACTTATGTGGACCCGAACCAGGAAATGGTCGGGCTCGGCTTCGCCAATCTGACCGCCGGGCTTTTTCAGGGGTTTCCAATCAGCAGCAGTTCATCCCGGACACCCGTCGCCGAGGCCGCAGGCGCGAAAACCCAATTGACCGGTGTCGTCGGTGCGATCGCCGTTGCCTTATTGCTGATGGTGGCGCCGAACCTGTTGCAGAACCTGCCTACCAGCGCATTGGCGGCAGTGGTGATCGCATCCGCCATCGGCCTGATCGAAGTGACCGACCTGCGACGAATCTATCGCATCCAGCGCTGGGAATTCTGGCTGTCGATCGTCTGTACCATCGGTGTGGTCGTACTGGGCGCGATCGAGGGCATCGGCCTGGCCATCGTGATCGCCGTCATCGAGTTCCTGTGGGATGGCTGGCGCCCGTACTCGGCGGTTCTGGGCAGCCCGGAAAAGATCCGGGGTTACCACGATATCAAGCGCTATCCCGACGCGCGCCTTATCCCAGGCCTGGTTTTGTTTCGCTGGGATGCGCCTTTGTTTTTCGCCAATGCCGAGCTGTTCAATGACCGGGTACTGGACGCCGTGGCAACATCGCCTTCGCCCGTGCGTTGGCTGGTTGTAGCGTCGGAGCCGGTCACCAGCGTGGACGTAACTTCTGCCGATATGCTGGCTGAACTCGATGAAACCTTGCGTGGGGCGGGTATCAAGTTGTGCGTGGCCGAGATGAAGGATCCGGTCAAGGACAAGCTAAAGCGATTCGGGCTTTTCGCCAAGCTGGGCGAAACGGCGTTTTTTCCAACGATAGACGATGCGGTCGAAAGTTATCTCGTGATTTATCCAGTGGGTTAGCCCGCGCCAATGAGCTTCGCAGGCGGGATTTCCCGGGAAAGCAAAGCGCGCGTGGACGCTTGGATTTCACAGAACGAATGCCGGAAGGCAGTGCATGAACCGGGGGGGGCGGGTTGCCGGTGGCTTTCATCAAGTCCGTGTTGACCTGGTACGGCAACAGTTGCTTGATACGTTCGGCCCAGGCTTTGCCAAGTGAGGTTCATCGTGCTGATCGAGAGGCGAGCTGCGGGAAATCGTTCCCGGCCACAAAGGACGGTTTGTAATCATTTCCAGAGAGTGCGGGGCATTGATTCGGGAGTTCAATCTCTCGACAAAAGACTCGGCACCATCAAGGCTGCGGAAGCTCGCCATCCACAGACCCATGTGAACCCACCAACAATTCTGTGCAGGGTCTTTTTCAACATAAATCTTCATTGACGGCGCTCCAAAAAGGCAGGAATCAATCATCCTGATGTGTGCAGGCTCATCCTTTGCTTTCTGAGTACGCTGGCGGTGAGCAATCCATGGCATTGCGTCGTTGCGTGCCCGACAGCGTGTGCGCGATCAACCGGCAAACTATTGATCAGGATCAACTATCCTGATCTGTTTGCCCGCGGCCTGATGCCGTGCGTCGGACAGCAACTGTCTAGCTCAATGCCTATTGCGTTGTAGCTTGGCCATCGGGGCGTGGAATATGGTTTTGGCGTAGTACGGATGGTAAGGCTCAGTGTCGGGCCGTCCTCCATGCCTCACTACTTTGCAGCTTCGCTTCAGGCGTCATCTCCGGGTGCATTTTATTGACCATTAATAGTGCGTCGGTATTCATCAATGCGCCGCGCTGGACGCCTTGTATTACACGGAGAATAAAAACAGTGAGTAGGAATTTCCCGCTTGTAGGGCATAAAACTCAAATCAGTTGCCAAATGCACCATTTTCGTCCGATCCAGAGTTGTGCAAGTTACAAGTGGAAAAACCGTTTCAGTAGTCTTATCGATTTTCGTCTCAAAAATGAAACGATGTGTCGCTATTCCGGCTTGTCTAAGGGTTTTTCCGGTTTTTATCGGTCGTAACAATAGTTGGGCACAGCCCTTGCAAAAGTACTTTCAAACCACCGCTAGTGTGGTTTTTCATCGAAAAAAGATAATGGGGGAGCGTTATAAATGGGGCGCCAGAAATCAAACCGCAAAGGCCAAGTCTCTGGCGTCGGAACGCGTCAAGAGGTTGCCGAATTCATGCGGAATTTGTTTCCAAATGAGACAGGAAGTTAACGACGCACACTGAGGTGCTCAACAGAAACAGTACTCACTAAAACAACGTAAGGCCTAATTTTATTGAAATAGCGAAGTTATAAGAAAATGCCGTCTGTATCGCGGCAAGGAGTAGGGTATGTCCCGAGCTTTTTTTAACGAAATGTATGATGCGAGTGGTGGCTGCCGCCCACATTACCAGGAGTTCGCACGTTGGTTGGCGGACACACCTCTGGAGTTACTGGATCAACGTCGTCGCGAAGCCGACCTGTTGTTCCACCGAGCCGGCATCACCTTCACTTTATACGGGGACGAGCAGGGCACCGAACGGTTGATTCCGTTCGACATCATTCCGCGCAGCATCAAGGCCAGCGAATGGCAAATGGTCGAGAAGGGCTGCATTCAGCGGGTCCAGGCATTGAACATGTTCCTGGACGACATCTACCACGGGCAACGTATTCTCAAGGAGGGCATCATTCCGGCCGAACAGGTATTGGCCAATGAGGGTTATCAGGTCGCCATGCAGGGCCTGAATCTGCACCGGGGCCTCTACGCCCACATCGCCGGGGTCGATCTGGTCCGCGACGGCGATGGCAGCTACTACGTACTGGAAGACAATCTGCGCACTCCCAGCGGCGTCAGCTACATGCTTGAAGACCGCAAGATGATGATGCGTTTGTTCCCCGAGCTCTTCGCCGCCCAGCGTGTGGCGCCCATCGATCACTACCCGAACCTGCTGCTGGACACCTTGAGGAGCTCCAGTCCGCTGGACAATCCCACGACCGTGGTGCTGACCCCGGGCCGCTTCAACAGCGCTTACTTCGAGCATGCGTTCCTGGCCCGTGAAATGGGCGTAGAACTGGTTGAAGGCGCAGATCTGTTTGTCCGCGACGATCACGTTTATATGCGCACCACCGCTGGCCCCAGACAGGTGGACGTCATTTACCGCCGTCTCGACGATGCGTATCTCGATCCACTGTCGTTCAACCCGGACTCCATGCTCGGCGTACCGGGCCTGATTGCCGCTTACCGCTCAGGCAACGTGGTGCTGGCGAACGCCGTCGGCACCGGCGTGGCCGACGACAAGTCGATCTATCCCTATGTCGGCGACATGATCCGCTTCTATCTTGCCGAGGAACCGATCCTCAAGAACGTGCCTACCTGGCAATGCCGCAAACCGGAAGAGTTGTCCCATGTGTTGGCGAATCTGCCTGAGCTGGTGGTCAAGGAAACCCAGGGCTCCGGTGGCTACGGCATGCTGGTCGGCCCGGCGGCCACGGCGGCGGAAATCGAAGACTTCCGCGCGCGCCTCAAGGCACGCCCCGAAGCTTATATCGCCCAACCAACCCTGTGCCTGTCGACGTGCCCGACCTTTGTCGAAAACGGCATCGCTCCACGCCACATTGACCTGCGCCCGTTTGTGCTGTCGGGCAGAGAAACCCGTCTGGTGCCCGGTGGCCTGACCCGCGTGGCATTGCGCGAAGGCTCGCTGGTGGTGAACTCGTCTCAGGGCGGCGGCACCAAAGACACTTGGGTAGTGGAGGACTAAGACATGCTTTCAAGAACCGCTTCGGACCTCTACTGGATGTCCCGTTACCTGGAGCGCGCCGAAAACCTGGCGCGCATGCTCGAAGTCAGTTACTCGTTGTCGTTGATGCCTCAGGCGGGGCGTACCGATGGCCGCGCCGAACTGGCAATGTCGCTGCTCGCCGCCGGTACGCTGGACGATTACAACGAGCGTTATGGAGAGCTCAACACCGAACGCATGTTGCACTTCTTCGCGCTGGATGAAACCAACCCCGGGAGTATCTATTGCTGTTTGCAAGCCGCGCGAGCCAATGCTCATGCCGTGCGCGGACGCATCACCGCCGACATGTGGGAGAACATCAACGCCACCTGGCTGGAGATGCGCAACATCGCCAGCAATGGTCTGGCGCGCTATGGCATCAGCCATTTCTGCGAGTGGGTCAAGGAGCGTTCGCACCTGTTCCGCGGTGCGACCTCGGGCACCATCATGCGCAACGATGCCTACTGCTTCATTCGCCTGGGGACTTTCCTTGAGCGGGCAGACAACACGCTGCGCCTGCTGGATGCACGCTACGAAATGTTCGGCGAGGAGTCGGAGGAGGTGAGTGACAACTCCGCGCGCGGCTACTACCAGTGGAGTGCCTTGCTGCGAGCCTTGTCGTCCTTCGAGGCGTTCAACGAGATCTACCGCAATGCGCCGGGCGCCGAGCAGGTCTCCGAGATGCTGTTGTTGCGTAGCGACGTCCCGCGTTCGTTGCACGCCTGTATCGAGGAACTGGACCATATCCTCGCCAGCCTGCCGGGCAGCAACGGGCGGGCCGCCCAGCGGTTGGCCGCCGAGTTGAATGCTCGGCTGCGCTACACCGGTATCGACGAGATTCTCGGCTTCGGTCTGCACCTTTGGCTGACTGACTTCATCTCCCAGGTTCGCCATCTCGGCCAGACCGTTCACGAGTCCTATCTGGAGGCCGTATGAAACTGTCCATACGTCACGACACCACCTACAGCTACGCCGATGAAGTCTGCACCAGCATTCAGTTCCTGCGTCTGACGCCGCAGAACAGTGAACGCCAGCGCATCCTGGAATGGCACCTGGAACTGCCGCGCCTGGTGCGCAGCCAGTTCGATCCGTACGGCAACATCCTGCATGTGTTGACGATGGACGAACCCCATGGGGCCTTGGTACTGACAGCTTATGGTCAGGTGGATATCGACTCGGACCGTGAGCTGGAGCGCGACAGCCAATCGCCTTTGCCGTTTTTGCGCACCAGTAAGCTGACGATAGCGGACGATGCCCTGAATGCCTTCGCCGTGCAGCACTGCGGCATACGGCGTGATCGAATGGCGTTGATCGACCTGATGCACGGCCTGGCCGACCGTATGGTCTACAACCCGGGCGCAACCACCGTGGACACCACGGCCGCCGAGGCGTTTGCGGGCGGAGGCGGGGTCTGTCAGGACCACACTCACGCCTTCCTGGCCTGCGCCCGTAGCCTGGGGATTCCTGCGCGTTATGTCTCCGGTTACTTGTGCACCGAAGATGAAAACCACTTGGCCAGCCATGCGTGGGCCGAAGCCTGGCTCGACGATGGTTGGTACAGCTTCGATGTCACCAACCGGCTGGCCCGGCCCGAACGCCATCTGAAACTGGCGGTGGGCCTGGACTACCTCGACGCCTGCCCGGTACGTGGCATGCGTCGTGGTGGCGGGGCCGAGTCGATGCTGGCGCGGGTACAGGTAACGTCGCTGTTTCAGGTTCAGCACCAATAAGCCTGAAACGTTCATCGTAATTGGCCATGCCGTCGGGGAGACGGTATGGCCTTTCATCCAGAATTCACGAGTAAGCGCAAATGACTTATTGCGTCGCTATGCACCTGGCCGACGGGATGGTGTTCATCTCCGACTCACGGACCAATGCCGGTATCGACCAGATTTCAACGTTTCGTAAGTTGTTTATTTTCAGCACGCCGGGCGAACGGCTGATTGTGTTGCAGACCGCGGGCAATCTGGCCACCTCGCAATCGGTGGTGAACTTGCTCAAGCAGCGTTGCAGCGGGCCTGGCTCGCACCTGTTGAATGTCCGCACACTCTATGACGCCACTGTGCTGGTGGCCGAAACCGTTCGCGAAGTCGTCGCCCGGGACCGTACCAAGTTGGCCGGCAAGACCGACTTGAGTTGCTCTTTTCTGGTGGGCGGGCAGATCGCGGAGGGGGCGATGGATGTGTACAGCATTTACCCGCAAGGCAACTTCATTCAGGCGACGGAGGACACGCCTTTCCTGCAATTGGGTGAAAGCAAGTACGGCAGGCCGATACTCGATCGCAACCTCACGTACCGCACATCACTCGAAGAGGGCCTGCGCTGCGGGCTGATCTCGTTCGACTCGACCATGCGCAGCAACCTGTCGGTGGGTATGCCGCTGGATCTGCTGGTGTTCAGAAAAGACAGTTTTGGTGGTGCAAAAAGTTATCGCATCACGGCCGACGACCCGTATTTCATGCGTATCCGTATGCAATGGGCCGCCGGACTGCAAGACATGCTTGCCGCATTGCCGGAGCCGCCTGACGCTTACATGTCGGGTGGCTGCCAATAAAACGCTGACTCTGCGTCAGCGCTGAAGTAAAGCGGCCGGGCCAGCGATTACCAAGTGCGCGATATCGTGATGTCGATTGGCTAAAGCAGCGGAATGCTGTAGCTCACGATCAAGCGATTCTGGTCCTGGTCACGCGCCGCCTCGCTGTTGGACTTGCCGTTGCGCCATCCAAATCCGACACCTTTAAGCGTGCCGGACTGAATCACATAGTCCAGATCAAGCCCACTACGGACGCGACGCCAGAGGAGATTTTAGAACAGGCTGAGCGGGTAGGGCTCTCTCGGATTGAGGCAGAGGGGCATTCCAGTTGACCTAGGCTCACCCACCTTTCGTCAGCGAGATCAGCAACCCTTGTTGACAGAAAAATGCATCAGGAGAATACTCGCCTCAAGATTCATATATATGACTATATAACAAGGTGAATAAAGTCGATGAACTCCTTATCCAGTGATGTCCGGCTACCGCTTTATCAGCGCCTGCGAGATCAGTTGGCTGAACAGATTGCCAACAATCGTTGGCGTCCCGGGGAGGCCATTCCCACCGAGGCTGCACTTTCAGCGGAGTACCAACTGTCCACTGGCACCGTACGCAAAGCGGTTGACGCGCTGGTCAGTGAGGGCGTTCTTGAGCGTCAGCAAGGTCGAGGCACCTTCGTTCGCCGGCCGCAGTTTCAATCGTCACTGTTCCGATTTTTCCGCTTCCAGACCGCTGCGGGCGAGCGCCAGGTGCCGGAGAGTCGCATCTTGTCGATTGAGCCGGTGGCCGCACCCTCGGCGGTGGCCCAAACGTTAGGCCTGCCAATCGACGCACCGGTTATTCGCATTGTTCGCGTACGTCTTCTCGATGTTCAGCCGGTACTTGCCGAAGAAATCTGGCTACCTCGCAGCCGGTTTCAGCCGCTGCTGGAGATCGACCTGAGTCGAAAAGGGCCGCTGTTGTATCCGATTTACGAAGAAGTCTGCGGTCAGGTCGTCGCTTCTGCCGAAGAAACACTCACCGCCGAGTCTGTAAACGACGTGCATGCGCGATTGCTGCAAGTACCGGTCAACAGTCCCGTGGTGGTGATCGAGCGTCTGGCGCGTGACTACGCCGGGACGCCTCTGGAATGGCGTCGCTCCCGTGGGCATGCCGAGCATTTCCGTTACAGCGTGGATATTCGCTAGCGCCTTGCCTCAATAGCGGATCGCTCATCGGCGCCTGATCTGCGCCGTCTTCATCGTCTTGCTTGCCATGCCTGGCCTCGTAGCGGCGCGGTTCGCTTTCGGCTGCCTCACGTTTCACTTATAAGGATAAGAAATCATGTTCAGCTGGTATCGCCAAGTCACTCCTCGGGAGCGCAAAACGTTCTGGGCCTGCTTCGGCGGATGGTCGCTGGATGCTCTGGAAGTACAAATGTTCGGCCTGGCCATTCCGGCGTTGATCGCTGCGTTCGCACTGACCAAGGGCGATGCCGGGCTGATCAGCGGCGCCACGCTGGTCACTTCGGCCATCGGCGGATGGGTAGGGGGGACGTTGTCCGACCGCTACGGCCGGGTGCGTACGTTGCAGTGGATGATTCTGTGGTTCTCCTTCTTCACCTTTCTGTCCGCCTTCGTCACAGGGTTCCATCAGTTGCTGATGGTCAAGGCACTGCAAGGCTTCGGCATTGGCGGTGAGTGGGCCGCCGGCGCGGTATTGATGGCCGAAACCATCAACCCGAAATACCGCGGCAAAGTGATGGGCACTGTGCAAAGTGCCTGGGCGGTCGGTTGGGGGCTGGCGGTCGGGGTATTTGCGCTGATTTATACGTTCGTACCGCAAGACATGGCCTGGCGTGTGATGTTTATCGTAGGCCTGCTGCCCTCGTTCCTGATCCTCTGGGTACGGCGTAATGTCGAGGAGCCTGACAGCTTCCAACGTTTGCAGAAAGAACACGCCATTCCACAGAGCTTCTTCAAATCCCTGGCCGGTATTTTCCGACCTGAACTGCTCCGCGTAACGCTGTTCGGCGGGTTGTTGGGCTTGGGCGCACATGGCGGATACCACGCGGTGATGACTTGGCTGCCGACATTCCTCAAGACCGAACGCAACCTGTCGGTGCTGAACTCCGGTGGCTACCTGGCCGTGATCATCTTTGCCTTCTGGTGTGGCTGCGTTGTTAGCGGATTCTTGATCGACCGTATTGGCCGCCGCAAAAACATCGTGTTGTTCGCGTTGTGCTGTGTCGTCACCGTGCAGTGTTATGTGTTCCTGCCGCTGACCAATACCCAGATGCTGTTTCTGGGGTTCCCGCTCGGCTTCTTCGCGGCAGGCATTCCTGCGAGTCTTGGTGCGCTGTTCAACGAGTTGTACCCAGCGGATGTACGCGGTGCCGGTGTCGGTTTCTGCTACAACTTTGGCCGGGTGCTCTCTGCAGTATTCCCGTTCCTGGTCGGTCACATGAGCGACTCCATGTCCTTGGGTTCGGCGATTGGCATCGACGCTGGGATTGCCTACGGCGTGGCGGTGATCGCGGCACTTTGTCTGCCGGAAACCCGTGGACGTAGCCTCGAAGCTTCGAGTGCATCGGTGCCAGCAACGGTCAACGGCAACGAGAGTGCGCGGGCCTGATGCCCTTTACCTTCTATAGATGAACGCTATGACTGACACCTGTTCTACGCCGATCACCGGCATCGACTCCCATGCTCATGTGTTTAGCCGTGATCTATGTCTGGTCGGTGCACGGCGCTATACCCCTGATTACGACGCCACGCTTGAGCAGTATCTGACGCACTTGCACGCTCATGGTCTGAGTCATGGCGTATTGGTGCAACCGAGCTTTCTCGGCACCGACAATAGCTACTTGCTGGCGGCGTTGAAGCAAGCGCCGGAGCAGTTGCGAGGCGTGGTTGTGCTGGAGCCAGG
Source organism: Pseudomonas sp. 01L34 (assembly GCF_056400265.1). Classification (NCBI taxonomy): domain Bacteria; kingdom Pseudomonadati; phylum Pseudomonadota; class Gammaproteobacteria; order Pseudomonadales; family Pseudomonadaceae; genus Pseudomonas; species Pseudomonas sp. 01L34. The sequence continues at coordinate 673,261 of NZ_JBFTSX010000001.1, read as the reverse complement.
CGTCAGTCGCGCCATGTTGAATGACATGGATCACCTGGGCGTGGTCGGCGTTCGCTTGAACCTGATGGGTAAGGCGTTACCTGATTTTCGTAACAGTGCCTGGAGAGAGTTTTTCAGCCACATTGCTGATCTTGACTGGCATGTCGAGTTGCATAGGGAGGTAAAGGATCTGCCGGGACTGATCCATCAATTGACGCCGTTCGGTTTGAAGTTGGTGATTGATCACTTTGGTCGGCCGGATGCCAATTCGGGCGTCGATCAGCCCGGCTTTTGCGAGTTACTGGAGTTGGGATCGAAAGGTTCGATCTGGATGAAGGTATCGGGAATCTATCGTTTGGGAGGTACGCCGCAACAGAACATCAATTTCGCTCGAATGGCATTACCGCTGCTGGAACAAAGTTTCGGCCTTCGCCAGTTGGTGTGGGGCAGCGACTGGCCGCATACGCAGCATGAGCAAAGCATCGGTTTCAGCACCGTAGTCGATCAGTTGCAAGCCCTGGAGTGTTCGACGCAGGTTAGCTATTCGTTGCTGGTGCAAGTCCCTCGAAGGTTATTCGGTTTTGCGAAAGGCGAAAGCTGAAATTTACGCCTGCATTTGCAGATGACCATTCATCTCACCCATTTAAACGAATACATACAGAACATTCGAAGTGCGACCGTTGCAGTAAAACCTATCGTGGCTCATCGAGAAGTTCTGTGTAATAGCAGCATATTCCAATTACAAGAGAGTAGATTCCATGAACACGTCATCCAATGCCGAAGTTGAAAGCACCCAAACGATGTTTGGTTTATTGCGTGCGCCGACAGGCGTTACGGTTTCAAACTTCTCTTTCAAATCTGAGTGCAGTTTGAGCGCCAGCCCAACCGAGATCCTTTCATGACTCCCTTAGATGTAGACCTCTTACTGACCGCATTGGTGAGCGTCCTGGTGCTGGTGGCGCTCATCGTGTCGCGTCTCAAAATGCACCCGCTCCTGGCCTTGCTAGTAGTTTCCGTTGGCGTTGGCTTTGCAACCAGTATGGAACCAGAAACCATAGTCTCCCACTTGATCACCGGCGTCGGAAAGACACTGGGGGCAGTAGGGGTCGTAATCGCGCTTGGAGCGATGCTAGGCAAAATCCTTGCTGACGCAGGCGTCACAGAGCAGGTCGCCGAGGTCATCCTCAAGCGAACATCGGATCGGATGATACCTTGGGCCATGATGATGGTTGCATTTGTAATTGGCATTCCCATGTTTTTCGAGGTGGGCTTGGTGATCATGCTGCCGCTGATATTCAGCGTGGCGCGAAAGCTGGAAAGCCAGGCTCGCTTCAAAGGTTCAGCCTATGTGTATGTGGGTGTTCCGGTGATTGCGGCACTTGCAGCCATGCACGGGATGGTACCGCCGCACCCTGGCCCCTTGACGGCCATCGCCGCGCTCAAAACCTCGGTTGGGCCCACAATGCTCTATGGCTTCCTTGCGGCTATTCCTGCAATGATTTTAGGCGGCCCGCTTTATGGCGCATTCATTTCGCCGCGCATGAGCACTCGGCCCGATCAGGTTTTGCTAGATCAGTTCACCCTGGCTGAAAAAGCCGACGATCAACCAAGCACCAGCGTATGCCTTGGCGTGCTGGCAGCCTTGCTACCGGCGATCCTGATGCTGATTCATGCCGTCGCTGAGATGGTATTACCCAAGGACAATGCGATCCTGAAAATGGCTAGTTTCTTGGGCAATCCCCTGATCGCCATGCTCCTGGGCGTGCTGTTCGCAGGGGCAAGTCTGGTACTCGCGCGGGGCGGCGATGCGGGGCAATTGCGCGAATCCCTGGGCAAGAGCCTCAAGCCAATCGCCTCAATCATCATGATCATCGCCGGCGGTGGTGCCTTTCAGGAGCTGTTGACCAGCGCCAAGGTGGGCGATGCCATTGTGCACCTGACTCAGCAGTCTGCGTTCCCTCCGCTGATCTTGGGTTGGTTGATCGCGATGTTGCTCTCGGTATCTACCGGTTCTGCCACTGTCGGTATCGTTGGTGCTGCTGGCTTGCTGGCGCCGCTTGCAGGTGCTGATCCCAGCCTCAACCTGCCTCTGCTTGCCTTGTCCATAGGCTGCGGCTCGCTGTTCTTCAACTATGCGAACCATGCGGGCTTCTGGATGGTGAAGGAATCCTTCGGCATGACTATGGGCGAAGCCACCAAGACCATTTCGGTGGTTCAATCCATCGTAGCCGTGGTCGGTTTGATTGTGGTGTTGATGTTGAATGCGGCTGTCACGGTGGTTTGAGTCAGGATCTGTTCGCAGTTAGTAACCCTGCCCGAACGAGTTAGCCGAGGGGGGGAGATAGAGTTACGCTCCACAGGGTGTTTTACTCGGCTCTAACCCTAAAGTGTCGGCACGCGTAAGCCCCGACAGGTGAAGGTCTACAAAAAACCTCACACAGGCGAAGTTGTAGAAACGAAGGGCCCTTCAAGGGCCCTTTGTTGTATGCGCTTTCGAAATTGTAAGGCCGAATTAAGCTTAGCGCGCTGCTAATGCCGAGTAGCTGTTCATCAGGTTGCGATAATTCGGAATGCGCTGGGACAGCAGGTTACCCAGGCCTTCGATGTCGTTGCGCCAGTCGCCCTGCAATTCGCAAGCTACCGAGAACCAGTTCATCATTTGCGCACCTGGCGTGGCTCATGGTGAAATCCTTTATCGATGCGAGTTAGAGGTGTCGTTCAACATGGGCTCAGATTAATGATCTATGAAAAAAGGAAAAGAGGGTGGAAACGGTTTTACTGACAACTCAGGAGAGACAACACCTCAGAGCCTACGCATGTGGTCTGTCCCGGTATTAGTAGAGTGAAGAGGGGGCAGGAACGATAACGGCGGAGGTCGAGATCGTAGACCAAGATGTCGACTACGCGAACCGGATTGGCATCGTGGGCATAGTCATCAAGGCTCTCGGGAAGTAAAGGTGTCTTGGCCTCGATGTTCACATTGGATAAAGCGCTTCAGAGGCGATCCCTGCGACGAAACCCTCAAAAACCATAGCAAGTGTTCGCGACGGCGTTTTTACACACTCTGGGCCAGATCATTCAGAAACCGTCAGAATGCCTTTTTCCTGCCTCGCGCCCACGACTTTGTTGATTAGTTCATCCCAAGGTGGCGTTGAAGGGAACAGCTCAATCAGAAATGCGAGGAATGCCTGTCAAATCCAAAATCGGCTTTAGGGGCGCAGATGATTTCACGGGTGGTTCGGGCTTGGACCTATCCACCGTCGAACGTGTTGTAGATCACCTTGGATGGGGCATTCGACATGAGCCCAATCCGAATGGCGGTAGCCGCTTCACCTTGCAGCTTCCCGATAGCGTGTAGTTTTCCATCGACAGTAAAATCGACACACCGCACGCACATAGGTTGATTCATCAGAGATCGTCCTGCATTGAATGAAAGGGATCCTCGAAAACCTGCGTCCCACTGGACTAATCTTGAAACATAATGTTACGTGTAATGTATATTATGTTAAATGATGTGTCGGGACGGAACTTCTCCCCATGTTGGACGGCTGATGTCAGCGTCCTTAATTAACCGGAATTGAGGCAATCGTGAAATAAAGAGACGTTGCTTTCAAAAGCGCTTAACAGATTGATTTTACTGGATATAACGAAAAATGTAGTGTAGGCCTCACCGACTGTTGCAACGTAATTATGAGACTACCACGTAGCCGGCAGTTGGCCTGTAAGCCTTTATTTGCGAGGGTTTCAGCCTATTCCATGATTTTGTTACTAACTCAGAGTCTATCAATCAATCGTGGGACAACATCGCGCAACCATTTTTGCGCGATTAAGAAAAAAACTATTAAAAACAGAAAGTTAGCTATATTTCGATGAAATCGCGAGACATAACCCGCAGCGCTTTTGGTGAAGATTTGACGAGACACATCTAGGCCCGAACGCTCTGGCGGCATAGGCAAAATTCCGCGCCAATCCACCGCTCGGATTGCTGTAGACCAAGCCTGATGCGAGTTTTCCTAAAATATTTTTCGGAAAACTGGACTGAGAACTGCTCTGCACTAGACCCATCCTAGAGCTATGGTTCTGGCCTCCCGGCACGAAATCGTGAGATATCACCAGTGGACTTACACCCCTGGCTGCCCGCCACCCAGAAATTCCGGGCATTGGCGGGAGTGTAAAGTTTTCACGATATTTAGCCGTGCCTACGACGGGTAACGGAATAATGAGACTAAAACGAGTTTTGTTAACGCAATTACGAGAAATAACCAGAAGGTTCGCGCAGTAATGACGAGACAGTATGGCGGGCTCATACGTACATAAGTGCCTCTAGCTTGATATCTTTAGAATAATCGGGAGACAAGCACTGTCTATTTAACGAAATCTTGAGATAAGTACAGAAGGTTTGGGAGGTAATGAGTCATAGTTGCGCGATAGATACGCGCGAGATACCATCGGGCTTTCTTAAGCCCATGTTGCATGAGAAGAGAGACTAATTATGGATAATAGGTCTCCGACTTCCGATTACTGTTATAACTGGAAGTCTCTAAACAGCATTAACTAACGTCTCTGGTGGTCATTAATGTCTCGTTCGCCGAAACCCTTATTTGATACGTACGAGTCCTTCCTTGATCAGGACTTCCGTTATAGCGAGCCCACCACTCCAAGCGTGAAAGCTTACCTTGCGTCATTTCCCCCTACGCTAGAGGCTCCGCGCGGCTACCTGGCCGTGCGTTCGTTCCTGCGGGCTTTTTCCGACAATGCTCAAACCTTCAGCTCGTATCGCATCCATATTGAGCGCTTGCTGCTGTGGTCATTGTTGATTAACCAGAAGCCGCTGAATCAACTTAAGCGCCAGGACGCCCTGGATTATTTGAGTTTTTGTCGTAACCCACCTCGAGACTGGATTGGGCCTGTCACGCGTAGCCGTTTCGTGAAGAATAACGACGCGCAGAGCGCGCTCGAGGAACCTGTTATTCCTAACCCTAACTGGCGTCCATTCAACATCAAATCATCGAAGCCACAGACCGGCTCCGATGGTCAAGAGCAAGTTGTAATGGGGAGCACATATAACGCAGCTAACGGTACGATTAATCAAGTTTTCTCGATTTGCAGTCGCTTCTTCGAATTCATGGTTGAAGATGGTTATGCTGTGGCAAACCCTTTCCGGATGATCAAAAAGTCCGGCCGTAACAGCGATAATGTTCAAGACGAGGGTGTTACGCGCGCGTTGACGCCGTTGCAATGGAGCTACGTGCTTGAAACAGCTGAAAAGATGGCGGAGTCCGAACCTGCCCGGTATGAGCGTACACTGTTTATACTTTCAACATTGTTTGCCATGTATCTGCGCGTGTCAGATGTTGTCGGGCGACACAACTGGAAGCCCTCTATGGGGGACTTCCGCCAAGATCCTGAGGGCAACTGGTGGTACCACGCCGTGGGCAAAGGTAACAAGGTTGGAAAAATTGCCGTCAGGGATGAATATATAGATCTCTATCTGAAGCGCTATCGTCGGTTTTTGGGGCTGCCGGAACTTCCGGAGATCGGCGAGACCACACCCTTGATCAAGACCCTCAGAGGACGGTCTGGTCTGTCGGATCGACAGGTACGCGCCCTCCTCCAGGTTGTCTTCGATAAGGCTCTTGAAAGTATGCGCATCGAGGGGCGTGCGGTTCACGAGATGGAAAGCTTAAAGGTCGCTTCTCTTCACTGGTTACGCCATACATCTGCGACCTTCGACGCGCCTTTGCGGAGCGCCAAAGACCTGCAGATCGATCTGCGTCATAGCAATCTCAGCACTACCCAGAACACGTACTACCACTCACACGATCAGGAGCGTGCGCACTCAATCAAGCGCCTAGGTTTACGCGATCGTGGGTAAACGTCTTTAGCTCCAGACGTGCCGATAGTACGTTCCCTCGCTGGGTATCTTCATTCGAGATCGCACGCAGCCTGCTCTTCAGAAATATCTGGGATGTCGACTGGATCTACGGGGGCCAAGTGCTGAGCCAGCATCCGCAGCTTACCGAGCAACTCGTCAAAGGTGACGACCTCGACGTCCTTGCAGGCGTTGCGGATGCAGTACCTGGGTAATCAGCTCCACTGAGTTGCAGGTTGGGCAAATAGAACCACATCTCGCACCGGCCCCCAGCCCGCCCCCTCCAAATGGGCCCCCAGCATCCCAACAGCCCTGGGCCCATCTTGACCACACTTGAGCGCCCTGCTCCTCTCAGCTACGGCCCCAAACCGGCAGTTTCGAGTTACCAGGTTTGTCGATGATGATCGCTAAGGTTTGCTTGGCCCGTGTAGCAGCAACATAAAAGGCAGCCGCTGACGTTGACTCCAGATAGGTCTGTTTCTGAATAAAGGCCTTGATTGGCGCGGTAGGCATGATCAGCACGCGCTCGAATGTGGCACCTTTCGACAATTTGAAATTCATGAAATCCAACGCAAACTCCTTGCCAGAAGCTATGGTGCTGCGCAGGCACTGAGGTCGGTATTGCTCAACGTATTGATGAACGTGCTGGGAATGCACTAAATACACGCCATCATGTTCAGACACCGCGTGGTTCTCTGACGTGGTTCCTGGGAAGCCCCATGACGCATCAAAAATGGTGTCAGAGAACGTCGCGATTTCAGTTCGGCAGCGGTAAGTCGTGGTCGCATAGTCAATGCTAAGCAGCCCTACTTTTTCGCGCACAAGAAACCATTCAAGCGCACCTGCGTACCCATACTGTTTGTTTTTCTGTCCCCTCGGGTTTGTCGAGAGCACCGCCTGGCGCACGTCACCAACCATGCGGACGTCGATCCTCGACTCAAGTAATTCATGGACGATTTCCCAATCGTAGCCACTGAGATCTTGTACCTCGTCGATCAGAATCTCGTCGTAGATAGACTCCAGTCGTCGTAACAACATGGGTGTGGCTGCCATCAACTCGCGTGCGAGACGGCCGAGCTCGCATGCGTAGATCTGGTTGCTACCATCCATAAATCTCTGTTTGCCGTTCGCGTACATGCTTGGGCGACCTTCGAAGTTGAAGCCCCCTACCCGCTCCCTTGGGAATTTGAATGGCAGGAACGGTTTTGCAAAGTGGCGAAGCAAGAATGTGTACCAGCCTAGAACTTCGATGTTGTGGCGATCGCCGGCTTGGGAGCCTAGGCGATGGATCAGTTCCTGCTGATTCGTCTGGGTGAACGTGACAATGAGCACACGCCGATCGGTAGGCAACTCTTTGCAGTGATCGACCAGGCCTTGAGTTTTTCTACCACCAGCGACAGCCAAGGTCAGAAGGTTAGGCATTGTGGATGAACTCCGCCGCATCCTTCATGTATCCAGGCGGGGTGAGCACCTGATCCGACTCAGCCAGTCGAATTGCCCCTTCGGTCTTCTCGCGCGCCATCCAGGTCAATAGAGTTGCTCCCGCGGTGATGCCGAGCATTTTGCGCAACTGAGGCTCGCCGTTCGCCGTAATAAGCTGGGGTTCCAGCGTGGTGCCGTCAGCAACGGTGCCGATGAACAGCTCTCTGCGCTTCACGTCCAGCCACTTTAGAACCGGAGCACGTAGGTCGATTGGGTCAACGCCGTCGTTGTCGCGCATCACGGCTACTGGCTTGTTGATCGCTGCGCAAAGCTCAAGGCATCGCGCCAGTGCCAGTCCACGCATGCTGATGACATCTATCCCGTGGGCCATCGGGCGTGCGCCGAAGCAATCGTTGTAGACACGTTCGAATATGATTTCGTCGGACGGCCCCTCGACCAAGACGACTTTTTTTGCTAGCACTAAGCGGAGGAAGTCTGTGTCGCATCGTCGGCGGGTGCTTAGTCGCCGTGTTTAGACGCCGTGTTTAGACGCCGGCTGAGCTGAGTGGCGCCCAAAGACCGTGGAGCCTTGGGAACACCAGATTTAATGGATAAGGTGATCAAACGCATTGCAGTTTCGCAATCATTCGAACAGTACGTAGAGGCTGCCATTTGTGCAGTGCGAGGCCTGGTTTATCGGTCGGAAGCCTCAGTCATCAACGAGAAGCGTGAGGACTCGAACAGAGTCAACCGGCCCCGTGTATCAGACCGATCAGTTGTCTAGCATTGAATTCGAGAGTCATTGCCACCTCACCCACTGGCACGCCCCATGCCTGAGCCAGCAGCTCAGCCGTTTGGCCTGAGCTCCACGGCATGACTGTGGCACCATTGACCTGGGCGAACGGCCCGTCGCTTTCAGGAACCACGCGATCACGAGGCAGCTTCTTGGCAAGCGCCTTACCAGATGCCGAGTTGAACGCTGCCGGCCCGACGCTGAACCAGCATCCCATATCTGAGGCGGACTTAAGCTCAGCAGCTGTACCCGTAAACCAATGAAGAACTGCTGTACCAAAACCCGGGTGGTCATCGAGAATCGCCAGCACGTCTCTCACGGCCTGGCGCGAGTGAATGCTAAGCACGCGCCCACCGACGCTGACGCATTGCGCGACCACAGCAGTGAACACTTCACGCTGAGCGTCGAAGCTGTGCTTGAACCGTTTGGAACCATCCAATCCCACCTCACCGACAGCAGATATGTACTTGATCTGCTCAATCAGAGTGTCGAGCTCAGCGTAACGCTCATGGACGATTTCCGGATGCAGTCCCGGCGTAATGAGCACATTTTCATGACCGCCAAGCACTTTGCTGGTGGCGGAAAATGCACGGGGGCTGGTGGTGACCAGCCAAGTGAACATGTTCCTCTCCAACGCTTGCGCGAAGACCTCCCGTGCATTGGGATAGAGGTCGAGATGGCAGTGAAAATCCATCAAAGCAATCCGTCTCCGGTCAAAAGTGCCTCCAGCTCATGGATGCCATTGGTAAGCACAGATCGATACTGAGGTCGTTCAGGAATAGGGGCAAACGCTAGTGATGCTCCCAGGAACCTGTCGATACCCCTATCTCGCGCCGTAAGTACCGCCAATGCTACAGCCATTGGATCATCTGGCCCGCTGGATTTGTCGCTGCCTACCAACCTTGGGAAGACGTAGCGGGTTGCATCGCCCCCCGATGTCCAGGCACCGAAAGCAGCCCTGCGAATCATACAAGGCACGCAGCGACCGCAGTGAGTTCGATTGTACGTACGGAATCGCCCGCAGCTGGTCGTGTCGGACGCTAGCGCTTGTAGGCGCGGCTGATCAAGGCACTCATTCATCATCTGCCCTTTGGTCTTGAACCGGTAGGGCAAGTCCAGCTGCACCGAGACGCCAATACCGTCGAGAACCTGCTGCAGTTTGTTGATGAACAGAGGGTGAGTCGTGCGAGTACTCAGGCTCGATACTCGCCCAGGAACCAGTGGAGGGTTCACGCAAATGAATCCGTTTTCTGGGATGTAAATTGTCGGGCGCGCGGCACCGAGCCTGGACGCGGCCAGCACGGCAAAGGCATAGAACGCCAGTGAACGACCACGCGTCGACGGTTCACGCGGGCCTTTGAAGCTGATTCCATGACTCCACTGATAGTGGGCATCAGCACCACCTAGCAGGGTTGCATAGCGACGCTGGCGTTCAGAGTCCTCGTGAGCCAGCTGAGAAACAAACAGAGGCCGCCGACCCCGGGCCACTAGATCCAGGCCACCGATAAGGCTGTCGAGGCCACCAGATAACAAGGAAACGCAATCTTGATCCTTGGCGGTGAAGCGTCCTTGAGGGGGTGGCAGGCCTGCATCCGTGAAGATCAGAGTCCAATAGTCCCCGGTCAGCACCCTCAGCAGTTGCTCAAGCTCCACCTTCCACGGATCCCATCGCAATGGCTCATGAAGCCCAACACTCAGCTCGATTGTACGAGTCCAGCCATCAGCACTTTTACTGCGCATCGCGCAAAGGTCGGTCGCACAGACGGCCAAGCAGAACTGAACGAAGTCCCAAGCCGCAGGGGTTGGGCGGAATCCTTTGCGCTTCAGGGAACCGTGCCAACTCTTGGCGATGGTACCGACACCCTCACGCCTGGCGCTTCTGAAATAGGTGAAGGCGCGCTCCCCTTCGGCGAGTTGTGCGGGAAGACGAGCAACGCTGGTACAAATGACCTTGATCATTCTGCAAATACCTCCAGCGCGGTCTGCAGTACACGATGCGCAAGGGTCTGGGGATCGATTCTCTGCGCCGCAAGACCTTCCATGATTCGCTGCACCTCTCCGTGAACCCATTGCTTGATGTCATTACGAAACGCCTGGATCTCGACTGGCGAATACTTAAGCTTTTCATAAGTCTGGCCCAGCTGCAGATCCATCCGGTTGCAGACTTCGTTGGCGATCGTGAACCCAATTACCGCCGTGATCTGCTGATCATCAAGCTGAAAAATATCGACATTGGGATCCTGCTCGTACAGCTGCGCTAACGCATCGGCGGCGGCGTTTCTCAATGACTCATCGTCGACACTGCCGGTGTCCGGCATGACTTCCTTGATGAGCTCCAGAGCAAGATCGCTGGCTGAAAGGTTCTGGCCGCGAACCCTCTGAATCCAGTCGACTACATGAGGATCGGTGCCGGCCCTGACCGCTTCGAGAAACGATCCCAGTCGGCCGGCGCCTTGAGCAACCCCACGCATGGTGTTGCTCGCACGCGCTGCTCCCCCCATACCCTTTTTGATCATGCTGCTGGCAGCGCCGCGAAGCGCGTCACGACCACCTCCAGACAAGTATTTGCCCATCTGTGAGCGGGCCGGCATAAACCTGCGATCTGGTGCAATGTCCTGATCTTGGGCGGGTTCTAAACCGGCCTCACCATTTTCAGGTGCATCCTGGGGAACACCCTCATCACCATCTGGAGCATCTTCCGGCGCTCCGCCATCTGGCGATTGGTTACCGGCAGCATCGCCCTGATCTAACCATTCCGGGTCAAACGGAGAACCTGCCTTGCCGCCACCACTTGATGTAGAGGTTCCCATCAGACTCCACTCCTTAGCGCTGCCTTGATTGCCCTTTTGGTATGGCCGCTCACGGCAGGATCATCTCCCCAAGATCTCAATACTTCCGCCGCCCAGGATTGGCCAGCAAGGGCGGGTATGATGCCTGGCCCCAATGCATCCAGAGGAGCAAGACTCAACAGCCCTGCTGCACGCCTTCCGAGCGCTGGATAAACCTTGCAGGGTTCAATCAGGATGATCATCTCGACGGTGGCTTTCCATGTCCGCGACGATGCAGTCGCCTGCCAGGCCTTCACCATCGCAAGCTCTGCCTGGTCGCTGTCGACGGCGGTAATAGCATTTGTCAGCGGTTCATTGGCGCTGGTGGCCACCTTCAAAACATCACGAAGAACACGCGCAGGGGGAGTCATGTTATCGTCGCCGAAATCGCGCGTCGCGGTATCTCGACTCAGGTGAAGCAGGGGGCGCAAGTCCGTCGCACCAAGCGCCGGCGCTAACTGCAGCCACTCTTTGATGAATGGCTCGTCAAAAGGCTTGGACAATGCTCCTCCATCGCGGGCGAGCTCCTCTGCCTGCAGCAACTCCGCCACTTGCCCGTCATTTTCAGAACTGACCATGGATGACAACGTGTCGGCCAGCTCCTCTTTGTAGCGCTCCAACAAATGCCACTTAGCCAATGCCGGAATGTCCAGGGTGATTCCTTGAGGTTGCGCCAAGGACTCCCTCAGATAGACAGTATTCAGAAAGCGCTTCATGAGTCGTGGATTCGCGCTGATGCTGGAGGACTTAAACATCAGCGTTGCCAACCCTTGCGCCAGTTCCATCAATGCCTGAAGACGTGTATCGGCTCCCACGAGCTCGTTGAGGAACGAAGACGTAATCGTCTCGCCGAGCCAGCTTCGGGCCAGGCGTTGCGGTATATCCAGCTTCGCCTGATCAAATTTGTCTTGTGGAAACATCCCCGACCTGGCCTCGCGTTCGAGCAGGAGCAGCACAAGGTATGCCTTGGCTTCGTTCACGCCGATACGGGGTACATGCAGAGGCACTTGGATCAGCTTGTCAAAGTAGTTAGTGGCAATGTCGCTCGTGATGCCGGTGCCTTCGAAATGTTTCTTCACCGCCCCGTGGATAAAGTCATTGTCGGCAGCGATCACGAAAGCCGTTCGCTTGAGGAATAAGAGCAGCCTGATGGATTCGAGGGTCGAAATCGCTGTCTCCGGTAAGCATCGATCCAAGTCGTCGACAAACACCACCAAGGTGATGCCAAGCTCTTCCAGCAGCTTTTCGAGTGCGGATCTGAAGGCATGAATTTCGTTAGGCAGCGACAGAGGCTTCGCCGGATTCAACAGACCATCGGCCTTGAGATCCAGCGACTCCCCTTCTTTCTTTTCTCCCCCCTCAGCCGCATCGCCGTCTGAGCTGAAGGCGCTCCAGAGACCTGAAACCTTTCCGATCGCCTTGCCGATCGTCCCGACGGGCACACCCGTGGTTATCGTGATCGCAGCCTCGCCCCCGAACTGGGCCAACCGCAGCAGGTTGATGCGTTTCAGGAGGTCGAGGGCTTTCTTCAGTAGCGTTTCATCGTCTTTGGCCAGCTTCAGCACTTCATCACCGACGATCTGCAGCAATGCACTTCGAGCGCTTTCGAAGTCTTGATACAGCCACGGGTTGAAGGTGATGACAACGTATCGGTGTTCGGGTTGGGCACCTGTGGTAGCAGGTAGTGACGGGGCTGCAGAAGCCACCGGGGTTTCGAGGCGGGCGGCGATCATTTTGACCAGAGAGGACTTACCCGCCCCCCACCCACCTGACACACCTATCGAAATCGGCTCGCCACGACTCTGCCGCAGAAGGCTGGCGCAGGCGTCAGCCACCACGCCGAAGTTCAGATAGTCGACCGTTGTCTCGTTGTCATGCCACATGGATTGAAGTCCGTTTCGGATTTTGTGCGAGGAACGCTTGGCCACTTAATGCTGCCGGCAGCAGCGCCTAAGCAGGGCTGAGAAAACGTCCGTGAATGAGTTGACTGCGCTGAGTTACGTCCAGTGGTGAGGCAGGCAGTGGGCCAACTCCCCTCGGGAGCTCCACAGCATGCAAATAGGATCCCAAAGATTCTAAGTCGCTTTGATGGCAACACGCCATACCAAAACCTGATGAATTCGGGCCGTCTACAGCCTCTCCATCACTCTAGATGCAGGCCGAGGCCAATGAATACGGCACTCAGTCGCACTTGGTTCGGTATGCAAATACACACCGTGTCGCAATTTCCCGTCCTGAGAGGGTCGCACAATCAAAAATCGGACAAAGATCCAATCCCGACGGTGGCAACGGATTTCCTGTGAACCCTCTCAATAATTAACAGATCAGAAATACAGCATTGTTAGCACTGATGGAATTTTGACCCAAGTTACCGGACTCGATTGACCCACCCTAATGCACTCTAAGCGATTGCCTTGCTTGATATCGCAGAGGCTGCAGACAGATCATTCAAAATCAGCCACCTGGGTCAAAATCGTATCGGCACCAACAATATGGAGTCCACTGAAGAGCTCTTCATCCGACCTCATAGCAGTCCAATCGCGGCACGATGCTCGTAGTGAAAAAAGCCCGGCACTCTGCTCATAATTTTTCGCCATCTCGGATTTGGTTAGTCTTCAGAAACCAACGAATTTGGAGGACGATCATGGACAACCAACTAAGAAAACATTCGAAAGAGCTCCGCGAGGCTGCCGGTGTCAGTGTCAATCTTGCCGCGATGTGGGCCAACGTTGCCGAGAGAACCTGGAGATCCTGGGAAACCGATAGCGGCAACGTAACCTCACGCTTGCCCTCCCCTGCTGCGCTGTGGAGCTTTCTGGCTCGCTCAGGGATCAACCTACGAAAATTGGGTCTTGATATTGATGTAAAAGCACGTGGGCTCGCGTTGGCTATCGCCTCCTACAAAGGAGGTGTTGGAAAGACATCCATCACTGTGAACCTCGCAGTCGCACTCGCTGAGCTGGGGTTTCGGGTAGCAGTCGTGACGAATGACTGTAACCACCGTTATGCATGCGAAGATGGCGAACAACCGGCCCCAGGCAGTTGGGCAAGTCGAGTTGGGTTCTTCGATGAGCGCGACCTCATCACCTTCCCATCGGCGGTGAAGCAGCGACGCAAGCGGATTCGCGATCAACTGGCTGCTTTGCCCCCAAACGAACAAGCGAAATACCAGTTCATTCATGCCGATGAACTTGAAGCCCTGGAACGAAAACAGCGAGCTACAGAAAAGCTCAGCGAACTGATCGCGCGGCATGATTACGTGTTGCTTGATGTGAACGCTGAGCTCGAACTGATACGGCGCTTTGCAAATCTGGTTGCCGTGGTCGTGGACACCAACTGCTCGATGGCTGTGCGCAGCGCTGGGAGATTCGTCTCGGCGCTGAAGGACATCAAATGCCGCGAGACAACACCTAGCTACTTCGGCTTGCTGACAAATTGTGATGTCGGAGGCGTCAGCACTGAGCTCGAAGAATTTGTTGGCGATTTTGTGAAGCTGAGTGATGAACAGTATCAGGACATTATCGACTCGAAATACTCGACCTACCGGCGCCGCGAGCGAGTGCTTGAGCTGGTCGACTCACTGAAGTTTCCTCCTCTGCATACTGAGTTGACCGGCGCTTACCGGATCGCCATCGAGATGCAGGAGGACGCCCCTACTCCGGGACAGGAGTACGGGTATTTCAGCGCATTCGTAGATTTCGCGCCGCGCTCACATGCCGCTCGGGAGATGCGTCGCCTGGCAGATGAGCTCATCCATTGGCGACTTCGCAATACCTGGAAGTGATATAGAAAGCTCGGTTTGCAGGGCATCCTGCCTCACTCGACTAGCGGTTCCACCGCCAAAGAGAGAAATAATGCTACGACGGTGGGTTTGTTAACTCGGTGCAGTGATTGGCTTCAAAATTTTTGGTTTGATGTCTCTTCTTCCGAAAATGTCTGGGGTTGACCATCGCATGATCCCCGATCTCGCGGGCCCTAGCGCTGTTGAAAGATCGTGGATGGCTGTGATCAGAAAAAGCCGGTCTGTGGCCAAAGACTGGACTGCAGCCCCCGACTCATCCTAAGACCGCTCGTGGTATCTGAGTACGTAACCCGCGTGGTCTTGCGATAAAGTCAGGAACGCTTCTGACGATACATTAGTAAACCATCTGTTTGAGGTTATGAATGTCGTCTGTCCTGCGCAAGTTCCTATATTTCATCCGAAACTCAGAGCAAGCCCGGTACCTGTTTCTTTTCCTGACGCCCCTGCTCGTGAAACCGTCAGATTTTGTAAGGCTTCCGAACATACCCTCTCCAATCTACACACGGCTCCGAGGCCTATGGAGCACGCCTCTCCTCGTAGCGGGGATAATCGCCCATCTTTCAGGCCCAGGTTTCGAGTGGATACTCTCGCAGAAGCATGACCCTGCCATGCCGATGTCTATGTTTTTCAAAGAGCTCCATAGGGTGCAGAATATTGGCTATCTGATGCTTTTTGTAGGCGTAGCTGTTCTGCTTTACGGTATAAGCGCGGCACGCTGGGGTTATCACTCTACGGCCATTCATATCCTGAATCGCTGGAAGCCAGAACTAACCAAGCCCAAGCCGTTATTTTTTTTGGTCAACACTACTGGCTGGGGCTTCTGGCTATCGCTTTACCTGACAGCTTTTTTTTACATCCTGAGGTGGTGGGATGAGAAAGGCCGACCTGCGTTCAACTTTGACGATCAGACTCCTGCTCAATCCTTTGGCGTGTTATTGGCACTTATCTTGATCGGAGGCGTCTTTCACCTCACTACGCGTAACAGCAACGCAGGGATGCGCGAGATCTATGGCGGTAGCCGAGCTCTGAGTTTCTGCGTAGACCTAATCGGAATTGCCCTTCTAATTCTTGCCATGTGCTTGTTCGAGTATTTGACCTAATCAACCGAGCCGCTCGGTGATTTCCTTTCCTGTTGTGATCGGGAGTCCGGCGTGACCAAGGTGTCGTTCCTGACACCACTGGCGACCTTGGCATCACTGACCCGTTGCATGAGCGTGGTTAGTTTGTTGAGGGACAGCGGCAGTACATGGCGGATTACTACAGGGCTGCAGCGGACATGGTCGTAAGGTGGGCCCTGAGTGAGTCCAACTACGGTAACGTCAATATCGCCGAATGGTTTCCTGATGTAACGGACAAACAACGACTGCTCGCTCTCTTCAATGCTGGGATGCCGAAGCTAGGGATTCTGAACAAGCAGGAAACGGTAAGCGCCCGGCTACGTACGCAGTCCCTCGGATAGCGGCGCGAGGTGACACACGCTCGAGCAAACGACTCTAAATTATTTAAATTATTGGCTAGCCATAATTATCGCCCCGCCATAATTCTTAATAATTTTGGGCGTATCAAAATCGGAGCCTAGCAGGCCATTTGGGTCACCAGTCATAGGCGGGCACAAGGCCCGAAGGAACGAAGCCCCCACGTACGGCTCAGCGATTGCGACGCGTCTCTCTTCAACGGAAGAAGCCACGATGTCGTACGCCGACCAGCTCCCCTCCCTGCTTTATTACCCGCTTGCCCTGGATGCGGGCAATAATGGAGCTCACTTGATCGAGCTTTCAGAAGCCTAGATGTTACCCCATCACCCCCAACTCAACTCCAGCCATGCCCCTAGCAACGATACTGGTGTCGTGCGTCGGCGAAACGACAGGTAAGTCAATGAAGAATGTCAGGCTAGTGCGTCATGGAGAAAGCGCGGCCAATGTCGGTGCAGCTACCCTTGATCACGCAAGTATTCCGCTCACCGAAAAGGGCATCGAACAAGCTAAACGAGTGGCGCAGTCCGTCGGCCGTGCACCTGAGTTAATCGTAGCCTCCCCTTTCACGGACGTTTGCTGCGCAGTATCCAAACGCGGGATGGGCATCTTGGGGTGACTATGATGCAAGACAGCTTGACCGCGATGCTGGTTTAGCTGGGTGCCCTTCCCTGCTCGAGGGCCTGCAACATTTCAATGCCAGGAAATGGCATGTTGGTTTATACGACAACCGCCCCAAAGGACTTAAGCAAACGGTGGAGTCGATGGGATTGGTTTGGCAGGGTACCTATCATCGAGGGATCGACGATGCCAAGAACGTTGCATCCTTCATTAAGGAGATGCTCGGCTGATTTGGTGAGCCGGCCCCATTGGCCCGAAGAAGCGACTTCTCCATTTATGTCACCCCGCAGCTCAGCTAGGGCTAGACAAGCCTCGGATGCAAAATAACTTGAACACAACCTCCCCTCTCTCCGCCCGCGTGGTTTGCGAGGTACTGACGGACGTCGCGCTCGGCAAACGCTTCATGACGCCAAGCACCATTTAGTCATGGAATTAGATCTACCACGGCCTCATGCCCGGAGAAATCGATGGCTGGCAGCTCAGAGTCTTCAATGACTGTGACGCCCTAGGCTACTGCTAATACGGCGGATCGCCGATCGCATATTCGGGGCACTCGAACTTGGACAGCGTGCCGGAAACGATTCCGGCGATCTGTTTAGAGCTTGAAAACTTAAGTATCACGAGCATTTGTTCGTATCGTGGCGGGCCAGATGTGAAGTGGCTCGCCCGATACAGGTGAGACGCTATCAACCCTTAAGTGGATAACTTACATAGCTGCATATCAGCTGCGAGATGATGGGCTCTTGAACATACGAGACCATCGCACTCAACAGAGCCATACCAATCACTGTTGAAAGGATCGCACGAATCCAACCGAAGTCATGCACTGAACGCTGCATTTTGGCGATGGCAAAGCCGATGAACATTACATAACCGATCAGCACTATATCATCTGAAGTCTTAGCCATTGAGCTTTGCTGGATTGCCGACGTGACCGCCTCGTCATAGCTGAAGGCACTACAACTCTGCGCCATCGCTTTAAATCGTGCACCCAAAGCGGGCATTTCGAATAACTTTAGTACCACCAGCCAACCCGAGACGTAAAAGAAGGTATTAACGCTTACCAACATCTCGCGGTCACTTCCGAGTAGCCGAGATCCTATCGCGAAGCAAACCCCGTAGAACGCAACGAGGAGCCAGTTCATCATTGTCATCACGCCCGCAAACTCAAGGTTTGGAGTAATGCCGGCAGACCGAGACGCTGGCAGCCCTAGAATCCCCAAGCCAATCGCCACGAAGATGCCGAAAAGCCAGGCATTCGAGCAAACTCCCTTGCGATCTCTCATGGTTGCGAAAAAGGATGAATTCGACTGAATGAGCTCCCGCGCGTCTTGAGCGGACGCGCACAAGGCTGGCCAAATCTTCTCCAAGAAAAACCCTATTATTTTTTCCATCTTCTTATTCCCCTTAACTTCAATGGCCATTCACCCAATAGCTGATGATCCAATCCTTGCCCTCTCATCTCGAAAAGCCGGAATTGAAAAAAAGGCACACGGATAGGGCATCAGCTCAAAGTGATACTTAATGTTCGTTACTAGCGTTGATATGATTCACTTGCAAAGCGTTCTTTAATCACAACATTCATCGCCCGCCCCGCTCACCACAACTCCATCTGGGCGAATGAGCGGGGTACCAAGTTCAGATGTTGCGGTTCAGTCTTCGTCGTCTGGTAACCAAGGGACGACGCCCTGAGGGCCTACGTCCCAGTTGTGATAAAGGATTTCACCGCTCAAAAACGCTCCTGTGGCACCGGTAAATATGCAGCCATTGATATTCGCATTGCGCAGATCAGCTCCATCGACTTTAGCCCCTTTAAAACAGGCTCCTCTCAAATAGGCCCCTCGAAGGTCAACGCCTCGCAAATCTGCATAGCTAAAATCGGTTTCCCATCCGTAAGCGCCAGGTTGAATCACTGGATCAGCAGTAATGCAGTAGAACTTTGCATCACTGAAGTTGCAGTGGCTTGCCTTTTGAACGTCCTGGAACCAGTCGTAGTGCACGAGGCTTCCGGGCGCCTGCAGGTAGCTGAAATCAGGGACTTTCAAGCGCTTGAGGACACGACGAATTCTGCTAAATAGCAACGAGCTGAAATGAAATCCGCTGAAATCGACGCCCCGCTTATCTGCAGCAGATGCAAGTGGAACTTGGTCACGAAGACATTCAACAAGCGCATCGAATTGCAACAGGAATCGCGCCCTTCGGAATACGCCTTCATATGGTTTGCGCCAAAACCCTTGAGAAACACAGTGTTCCGCATACCGGGATATCATCTGATCTCTAGCAACAATTTTGGGGTATGGCAGACCATGCTCTTTGGCAATGATACGCAGGCAGATATCACGGTTCACGGGGCCCGAACTGATCAATTGAGCACTAATTGCTCTGTCAATCGCAGAGCGGCAGCCACTGCGTAAATCACGATGCAGAACAGCTGCATCTGACTTAAAAGCAGCAAGCGAAGGAGTGTCAGGGAGTTTCATAGCCTAGCCTCTCACGATCAACGCTAAACCCTAGTGTCAGTTGACCATTAAAGGTGGCAATAAGAGGTGTTGGAACGACGTTGCAGAGGCTTCACCTAGCTAGGGCTGAACGCCAACGTCGATGGCGCCGACACATAGTGAAAAAAAAACTAGTCTTCGTCAAGGCCCGCAACGTCGTGTATGAATGCTCCTGAGCGATGTACCTTGGACAGATCAAAGTTAGGACATCCTTGCCATTAGCATTGAATCGAAGCTTCGTCATCTACAAGCCATCCAGAACCTCCTCGCGCCATACCGCTATCTTTATTGCGTAGACCTTGAGGCGACCTGTGATGAGGTTGGTGAGTCGGAATCACCAAGGCAGCTTGCAGTCGTCCCCGCCCAGATGGAAAAGATTGAAATTGGCCTTGTTGTGGTGGATCTGGAAACGCTTGAGATCGTCGATGAGTTCCAGCGCTTCGTCCGGCCTCTGATCAACCCCATCCTCACCGCTTTCTGCAAAAAGCTCACATCCATTCAACAAGCAGATTTGGATGATGCCCCAACCTATCAAGAGGTTGGTGAAGAACTACGAACGTTTGCTGCGCGTTATCCAGATGCGGCCTGGGCGTCATGGGGTAACTATGATGCGAGACAGCTAGAACGCGATGCTGCCTTTGCCTGCCCTTCCCTGCTCGAAGGCTTGCCACATTTCAATGCCAGGAAATGGCATGCTGGCTTATATGACGATCGACCTAAATCACTTAAGCAAACGGTAGAGTCGTTGGGATTGGTTTGGCTGGGTACCTATCACCGAGGGATAGACGATGCTAGAAATGTTGCTTCCATCGTGAAAGAGATGCTCGCCTGACAGCATGAGCCGGGCTCAGGAGCCCGAAGAAGCGATGCACCCTTCAACGGCATGATCTCAGCACAGCTGGGTGATGGGGAGCATGCCTTGCATGTGAATACTAAGCTTCATTCGCTGCGATGATGTGTTTTGCCCGTTCAAAAAGCTCATCGTAAGTCACTATCTCGGGCTGGATTGTATTTCGACGAAATAACTCAAAGCTCCTGAGATGCTCCCGATTGACGCCGTGCTCGCCAACAAACTGCTCTAGGGAACCAACCACCACAAATGCCCTCGGGGAATAGTTGAAAACCTCTTCAGCGGTGGGATATCCATTGTCGTCAGTCAGCCGCACCGATTCTTTCAGAGTTTCTGCTGCGAGGGCCACAGTTCCCTGCACTTGAGCGACCGCGCCTGCAAGCTCATCCGAGGGCGCCCAGCAACCTTCACGATAACTCTTGTTTTTTAACAGACGCGTCTTGTGAGTTTTGATTTCGACAAAACAGAGGCTAGACGCCCAAGCCTTTGTTTTCAGAAGCGCATCCACTCTCTTCCCTGGCTGAGCGACATCATTACCTCTGACCGCTTGTTCTAGCTTCTTCCCATCAAGGCCGGACGCGTATATATAGCTAAGCCCATAGCCGAATATCCAAGGATTTTTTTCAAAAAACTTTTGCCAAAGGGCTTCCGGCGTACAGCCTTTCCTTGATTGTAATTTTAGGAAGTAGTCATCATCCTCGAGTAGGGACTTGAAGACTTCAAGCTGCTTTTTTCGGTATCCGATTGCGACTACGTCCTGCTTTGTTAGTGAGTTTTTCACGACCTCAGTAATCAGGTCTTCGTTTTCCGTGACTAGTTGTTTTGCCTGGAGAGACGTCAGAGCGATTCGTCTCAGCTCTGAGTCGGAAATATTGATTTGGCTCCCGCCTTCAAAGGCTACCGCTTGGATATTGGCAAGAAACTCACAGAATCTACCAATCTCCTCTCCGACAAACGAGAAACCACTGCCATACGGCTGCCCACTTTCCGAACTAAATTTTTGAACAGTCAGAACCTGAATCCTCCGAGTGTCCTCGAGGAACTTTGCCGATATATAGGTCGCCGCTTCCGGTTTGTGCCGCAGCACAGCTTCGTCACGCTCGCGACCGTACTCATAGCCGTCTACCGATGGCAACACTTTGGACGCGATACGGATAAGCCGCGATTTATCACCAAAGGAGGGAAGCGCGGGGCTGATATATGTCTTTCCTGGCTTTGGATTCTGATAGTTATCCATACTCAAACTCCTCCTTACTTACGCTTGATCGTATGCCGATCAGACCCTGTCAACAAGTGAAGGCTTACTCTCTATCTCGTATGTTGGGTTAACCCTGTGGCTACTTGGTGAATAGCTCGTCTACTTCGACAAATGGAGCCCCCGTTTCTGCTGCTGCACGTACTTTTCGGTCAATCACATCAGCAATAGGAATGCCGCGCCCCAAGGCCTTGTAGATGTCTTCGCCGGACATGCAAATTACTTTTCGGCCTTTGCCAAAAGCTTGCAAGCCAACGTCGGTGAAACCACCGTAGCTGATAAAAAGCCCCCGGGCCCAAGCGGCTTTTTGTTCAACCTTCCCATGGAAGGAATGGAGCTCAGCCACCCCTATCGGATCCCGTACCCATTTGGCCTCAACCAGGTAGGTTTCATGGCCAAGCTGAAAACTCCCGTCTATTTGTTCACCCACCAGGCGGAAAGGCGACCGCGCTTGGAGTCTTGAAGAGTCAAACAGATCTTTTAAAAACGTTTCGAACTCGTAGCCACGCTGGTGAGGTGGAAGCTCACGTATTTCGAAAAGCTTTTTCCGAAGTGCCTCGTAGACCGCAGCCTGGTCGAAGACAGCGGCTGCGGCAAAAGGGTTATCTACAATTGCAGCCTGCTGCACAGGGGATCGGATGGAATTGAGCACGGAGAGAAATCTACCCTCAGCATTTACAATGGTTTCCTCAGTCCTAGCCTCCTCTCGCATCGCTTGCCGATATCTCCAGAGCGCCTCAAGTACGCGATAAACAGTCGGAACATCTGCGTTTTGCAGTAGGCACCGAAGGCGCTTGGCTTTTGAGGTGCCATCCTTGGAGAACATCGCATGGTCAATATCAATGTTCAGCTCTTCAAGGAAAAACTCGCCCATTGTTCGGTCTGAAAAATCGAGGACGTACCCTCCTCCCATTTCAAAGATCGAATCAAGGAATTTCATCTCAGTCGATTTGAAGTTGGCCATGCTCTTTCTCGTCACTCATCTCTAAACCGCACCGACGTCGCGAGCCAAAAGCTTTTGCCACGGAGGGCATGTACTTCTAAGCACTCTCTTCCTCAGCCTGAAAGACCTCGATAAGCTTCTGATTGTAGTCGTCTAAATAGCTCTGAAGCCCATCCCGGTCGATCAGCCGAACGCCTGCTGTGCCGGCCAGTTCTTTTGCGGATTTTGTGTAGTAGGAATTCGTGACTACCATAGCCTCGTCGCACCCATAGAAGGCTTTTGCGGAAATGGCTTGCTGTACAGCAGCATTGCCTACTGAGCCGGAGTAGTTTTTGGCCTGGATCACCATGTTTTTGCCGAAGCAGCTGACAAATAGATCAGCACCTTGGTCAGCAGTCTTCTTGGTTTCTTTTACGTCGTAGCCGATGGTCTGAAAAATCTCAACTAGAAAGGCTTCGAATTGAAATCCGTCCATAGCATCCACCAGGTACATGGTGATGAACTGGTTCGGATTGAAATGCTCCAGCTGTGATCCCAGCCGCTCGACGAGAATGTCGAAATAAATCTCTTCGCAGAGACTCAGGCCATTCCGGAAAGCCTGTAGCGGGAGGAGTGGTACGCCAGATGTCGAGGCCGCTTGGGGATCGAATTGGACATTGGGAAAGGGAACATCATTTTCCCAAAGGTAGTAGTAGAAAAGGGCCAAGTCAGACCTGAACGTTGTCCCGGCCTCTTCAATCCAGGAACGTAAGGTATCGGCGAGATCAGCTCGAATGTGGCGAGTCAGCTCCCTCGAGAATCCAAGGTACGCAGAGTTGAAGGCCGTGGTCTGCAGCAACTTGTCCAAGAGAGATGGAAGCCCTTCAAGTTCGTCAAAACCTCTGCGAATCAAGACCTCCATAAACAGCTCCCTTTCGCTATACACGCCATCCAGTCGAGGGCCAGGCACACCCGCGTCATCACTCCCCGTGCTTTCACGGGTGGTGTGAATGAAGTTTGTGAAGTAAGGCTGCTTAAGCTTCGCGTATTTTCTCAATACGTTGTTCAGAAGATCGTTGAGCTGGGCTTGCTCCTTCTTTTTACCGAGGAAGTCTTTTATCAAGCCTTTGGATCTGTATTGGAAGTCTGGGTAGAACGAAGGATCCAGCGGAGTGAGGTGTCGCAAAGTCAGCTCTGATGACGGCAAAACCTGGGAGCCCATGCACCATGGGCATGCTGTCTCAAAGGTCGTCCTGTTACATCCATTGCATTGGTAAATCATTGATTTCCATCCTGAATGAAGATGTCCAGTAGCCCAGTCACTTTGGTATAGCGGTTTCATTGACTCTACTCGTCTAAGACGAGCCATCGACGCAGTTTCTCAAGTCATTCCTGAAGGCTTGCTGAATGCCTCAATGTGGTTCTTTCCATTGTTGACCTTACCCACAAAACCTCTGAGCTGGAGCGCATTCGCGATGTGTGCATCCAGGCTAGAGGTGGGCAAGCGCACCGAGCGTTTCTTGGCTGCGAGGTCTCCGTATCCACCAGCCAACGCAACCAGAATTGGCGAGGTAGTGACCCAGTCTAAATTCAACTTCAGCGCCTGAAGCAGAAGCTCTTTCCGTTCCTGTTCCGAGGTATTCGCGTCGTTAGCTGAGCTAACGATTATCGGGAGGCAGTTGCGAGAGAGAACGACACCTTCAGCATTGGCCCGGGCGCACACGCTACCCAATTGCTTAAGGGTTCCTGCATCGCTTGCCACTTCGCGCTCAACCAATCCTTCCCACATCCTAAGGACATCGCCGATTGGTACGTTTGGAGCTTTGCTCAATGAGGCCACGGTGTACGGGTCTAGCTTCAAGAGCTCCAGCTCAGCCCGTGCGGTCTCCCATCGATTGCGCAGGAAAATAATTTCAAGATCTGGCCCTTGGTTAGCAAAGGCCATATGAGTTGCGGCATCGAAAGGAACAAAGGAAGCGGTGGCCAAAAACTCCCAGCGGGCAGGCGAAACTCTCGAGCCCTCTATTGCAGCAGCCCCTACCGTAGTGCTGGCAAACACCTGCTCAAGGGTATCGTCATCATAGAGATCAGACACGATGAGACGAGCCTTCAACTCATCGTTCTCCGGCTGTTCTTCAACCCAAAGCTGTTGAGCAGCAATGGCGTTTCGCGCAATAAAATGGGCGAACACGTCTTCCAGATAGTCCATTTCATCGGAGGTAGGTGCGTCGTTAGGACGCTCTGTTGGCCGAATGAGCATATGATTGAAGAACGCCCATGCAGCTCCTGGGACTGACTCTACGCGATCCAACTGAAGCGCTTTAATCCAAATGTTGTCTGAGAAGCTACTCAGATCCTCTATCGGACAATCAGTACGCAGGAATAGCTGATCTTGCAGCTCAGGATCGTCGTTGATCAGGGATAGGACGTACTTCAGCGAATTGGAGTCTTCCTCAATGACTCCTACCTGCTCCATCAAAGCTAGGACGTACCCCCTAGGCGCGTGTTCGATCATGGCACTCAACCCACTGAGCTTCAAAGCCAGCAGGCGGCGACAAGAAACATTACCCTCCTCTCCATCCAATTTACGGCAGAGCAGCAACATCATGGAAAGGTTTAGCTCTAGGCAATTCCACTCCACCAAGTGTCTGAGCGTCTGCTCATCTGTGCCAGAGTCGAGATTTCTGAATTTTACCGGCTCGTGAAGAAGCCATGCCCAGCCATTCGCTTTAGTTTCCATACTAGAGATGAAAGCCTTCGCATCCGGCAGCTCTTCAATGGTGCTCAGGAGTAGATCCTGACCTGCCATTCCTTCAATTTGCTTTTGAGTCAGGGTGTCCAAAAGGCCGCAAATAAAGTCGAGCCGTATGTCTGAGCCGCTGAATTGGTCTGCTTCAAGCAAGTCGGTAAACAGGCGTGGCTCAATCGCAAAGATTGACCGGATGAAGTCTGATCGAGCTTCTCCTGCAAGGATGATACGAGCCGCATCAGCAAACCTGTCCAGATGCTGCTGCGCACTCCGTAAAACAATGTCTAGCTTTTGAGTTCGAACATCACCGAGATTACTGAGGCACGCAGACACGGAGAGCTCAGCAATCAGCGCTGCGATAATCCCGCCACCGCCATCTAACGAGTCGTGTTCGAGTTTCGCAATCACTCGCTCAGGATTTCTAATTGGCGTGGCAACGTCTAACACGGCACGACGCCGAAGCGCGAGAAGCAAATTTTGATCATCGTGGGTCAGAGAGCCTTCGTAGAAGAAACCGAGGTAGTCCGTGTAATCGGTGTCGAGATAGCCACTACGGAGCAAGTACACAATCACTTCCATGCTCATGAGCTGTTGCGCAATCACAGTGCCGTAATCTCCGCGTGCAGCTTCGCGAAAGGAGAGCGTTTTAAATTTGATAATGTCCCTCTCGACAGCTCTGATCGCGTCTTCCAGCGCCTTCATAGGGGTCTGTATTCGATTTTCCCGCCTTTTGAAATCAGCTTGCGCGAGAGCGTCTTTTGGACTGACGGCGACCCCAAGCGGGTTGTGATGCGACCAAGAAGAAAACCAAACGCTCTGCCATTGTCTCGCTTGGCAAAGTTGCTCGAAGATCTCATCCTTGAGGAAATCGCTTAGGCTAAACCGTTGGCCATTTTCACTCTGAATGTAATTAGCCCCATCAACCCCACTAGCCTTCAGGGCCTCATGCCAGACGCGGAGTCTCGCATCGACCAGCTGCTCCTCATTTTGAAAAAGTCGTTGAGATCTCTCCTCGTGCAGCTCTTCTTGGCGATCAATAAGTGCCTGGCTTGAGCTTTCTAACCACTCCGACAATCCGGTCAGTACGGAATGTACCTGACCTCGGCGCCTGCTCAATAACGCAAATTCTTCAGGGTGCAGATTCCTAATCACCACAATCGCGAACAGCTTGTTTTGGTCTAGTTCCAGACCACCATGGGAGAGCAGGCTCGCAAATATGTCGTACTCGTTGACAATATTTTTTATAAGCCGCATCTCATCGATGTAGTAGCAGACCGTTTCCACCAAGATAGGGTCGAGGCTTGCCCCCAACGGCTTGCCATTCACTGTACGAGTGCCCATTAGCTGGTACAGCTTTTCTCGAGAATTTTCCGAGTTAACGACGGGGATCACAGGGATGATCAGGTCGAAGAATTTGGTCTTGTCTGTGACGGTGAAGAGTTCATCGCGGATGGCGTAGATGAAGTGAACGGGACGCTTGATCTGAGGCGAGCGACGTATTGTGAAATTGATCTCCCGGAGTCTGAAAAACACCTCTTGGGTACCGAAGCGATCCAGATCCTCAATGATAACGACGCGGATGTCACTACGCTCGAAGCAGTAGATGATTTCGTCCACGTTCTTGTGCAGGACGGAGCTATGGTTTGTGGCCTCGAGCTTTCCGCCCTTGATGGTCAACCCGTCAATGCTGAACATGGCGAGGAATTTCAGGCTAGCGTACAAGATGTACCAGCAGCCAAACCCCACCCCGGCTATGGCGAGCCAGCCAGGGATCATCATAAGGCCAGGTACGAGCCAGTCCGGATCAAGCGTAGGAAGCTTCGTCACTGTGGGGATGTAGAGACGAAGGCTGCCCAGGATGATCCCGGCAACTGCAAATGTACGAAAGAATATCGTTCGCCCAGGAGCCTGAACGATGCGTTTCAGTCGGGTCTTAGGAAGTCGTGACGCCGGCACTGCGTAGAGCAATTGCTGAACGATGGTTTCCTCAATCCTGGCGATGAGATCACCCGATGCCGCAGGCTCCGATGAAGAATCAGCTGGCTGCCCTTTCTTACTTCCTGCCTCGGAAGTTGGCTCACTCTCTGAAACCGGTAAGGGCGATGGTGCGTCCTTGCTGAAGGTGGCTAGCGAGACGTAGGCAGTTTCGAATTCTGGATGTCGCTCAAAAAAGGTTTTGATGATGCTGGACTTCCCTGCGCCATATCCACCCGTAAGAGCGACGTTCAGAACCTCATCATTATTCAGGGCCCCTACCAGTTCGCGTTCGTACCGATCAAATTGATCGGCATCAAGCAATACCGGGGTGAGCGGCTCAAATGTCCCTGGCGAAGCTGCCGTATTGCGGAGGGATTTGAATAACCGTAGCCCTTCATTGCATGAGATGACGAAGGCAGTCCATGTCCGCACAACGGGGGAGAAGAATTCGTGAGGCATCGCTAATCCTGGCGACCAGATTCCATGCCGTTGTCAGGCAAGGCATACGCTAAAGACATTCATGCACCAGCCCACTGGTGCACTACCCATACTAGCTATATGCCATACACTGTGGCATGTAAGCTAGCCCACACCTTACACGTGGCTTAACCACTTTTTCAGCCTGCCAATCAACGACGCTACTTGGGTTTGCGCTTGAGCTGATGGTGCCGGATGGCGAATCTGTTCACCACTCGGCCTGCCCACCTGCTGCCGCGCCTTCGCCTCAGCATCCCGTTTGCGCCCGGCGTTGATCGCCTCCTGGGACATGTTACCGGCCCACTCGATTCGGCCAGACCGCACCCAGTAATGCGAGCGGCACTTGAATGTCCAGTTGCCGATGGAGGGCTTGAGCGACACCGTTTCACCATCGAATGACATCTGCCAGTCGGTTGGTGAGAACGGTGTGATCACCTTGTTGCCGCAACCACAGGCACACAGGTGGGCTGCAGTTGCGAACTCCATGGCCAGGTAGAGCTCACCGGGTTCCAGCTTCTCCGGGAAGTGCTCAACGAACTGAGGCGTGAGACGTTTGATGGTCATGGGCGCTCCTCGCTATTACCCATCTCATTGAGGTTGGTCGAGTAGGTGAAGTGGTCGGCCTGTACGTTGTCGACATAGAAGCCACACAGTCGCTTCCACGTACCGACAGCCAGTACCGCGTTGAGGGCATTCAGGTCGGCGATCTGAATGTTCGTGCCGTAAACGTCCTCACCAGCATTCTCGCTCAGCGGCATGGTGCGGGCAGCGTGGTCATGATGCCCAGGAGTGAGAGTCGTGACCCGGCACGTTCCCCAAACCTGTTGCGTTTCGCCTACCAGGTGAACCCCCATCCCAACGTCAAGCAACGAGGTACGAGTACCACTGAGCTCATGCACCACTAACTCTCGCACCGTGGTGTTATCGACGCTGAGGAACACGTAGTCGAAGGCGCCAAGCTCAGCGACATTCTCAGCTGTGATCATGCACGGATGCGGAATGATGTTGCGATGCATCTGCCCGAAGACCTCCTGCAGGTATTCCACTTTCTTCATCCCCCGTTCGAGATGGGCGAAGGTGACAGCGCCTGGGTAGCGGAAGGCGTTGTGCTGGTGGAGCCCATCACCATCAAAGAGATGGATCTCCGCCACCGGGGTTTTCGCAACCTGATCCAGGATGTAGGCGCCGGTACCTCCGAGCCCGACGATTGCGATCTTCAGTCCTTTGAACTTCTCGGTGGGCACTCCGATGCCGGCACGTGTTGACGCCGTGTCGGTATAGGCGAACACCGTTTCCGATGCCTCCGACCGAAATGGTGCGAATGTCATCGCGGTGACCCCTTTCTCGATAGCCTCAGCCTGGCCGCTCAGGATCGAAACGTAGATCGAGACCTTCTCGTAGTAATCGGAGTAGTTGCCAGCCCGGGGCTTTGCCGAGAAGTAGTGGTTCACGACCAAATCCGGCAACAGCGGATTCAACTGGCTGTTGTTGACAATTTGTTCGAGGGGACGCCCTTGCGAATCGCAAGGGCAGTCACCAATGAAATGTGCTGTATGGTCGCTCGGTTGGCCCGCAACATCAGCCACCAGGTTGAG
This sequence comes from Pseudomonas sp. 01L34, assembly GCF_056400265.1. NCBI lineage: Bacteria > Pseudomonadati > Pseudomonadota > Gammaproteobacteria > Pseudomonadales > Pseudomonadaceae > Pseudomonas > Pseudomonas sp. 01L34. The sequence continues at coordinate 644,149 of NZ_JBFTSX010000001.1, read as the reverse complement.
CCCCATGACCAACACGCCTTTGCACACCTGACGCTGAGCGTTTACGTAGGGCACGTCCCGAACCAGGAGGTAAGCCTCCTTGATGTCCAAGTTGTACCCTTCGTTGCGTAAGCGCAGGAGGTGAGGACTACGACTTATCAGTTGGTGTGACATTGAAGTGCATCCCCTTCTTGATACGGACGTGTTGGCCATCGACCAGGTTGGTGAGCGAGTTGCCTTCGTGGCCCTTGGCAAAGGTCACGGTGAAGTGGGAATTCGGGCCAGGCTCAGCTTCCGGGTAAGCGAGCCGCACTACTTCCCAGTAGGTAAGGTTGCGAGAGTGGACGAACACGGGCACCGTGTTGACGAAGACCTTGATGTTGATCTCCACCGCCGCAAAGTGCTCGACACCAGGGCGCGCCAAGTCGAACAAGTCACGATCTTCAATCAGCTCATCGTCATCACCCGGAACGACCAGGAAGATGTCGTACTTCTGCGCATCCACGCCGGCCAACTGCTTCAGGGTGCGCCCAGAGATGCGCTGGCCACCCCAATCCTGCGCGCTCCCGTCGATGAAGAACCGGAACGAGCGGTCGCTCTTGAACACCAGGAATTTCTCGATACCAGCCTGACGCAGGTCAGTCGTTTCACTGGGGCTGAACAGCTCCAGGTGGCCGTTGCTGAGAACCTGGAACAAAAGGTACTCGTCGACCGGACGGAGTTCTGCGGCCCCCAGCACCTGCTGGCCGGTGGGAACAGGATCAGCGATCACCAGCGGACGGTACTCCAGCGCCTCGTTGCCTAGCTGGATTTTGTACGGGCCGTGATCACGTACTTCGCGGCCCGCCAAGACGGCGGCGGCCACGTCCTCAACCTCAAAATCGCTCAACTGTGTCATGGGGAAAATCCTCGCATGCGAACTGTTGCCTATACAGACAACACCATCGATCTAAAAAACGACCCCGGGGTCGTTGTCCAGACAGACAACAGTGGACTTCAAAAAAAAGCCGCTTATCATGGATCATGAATCGCGAGCTGTTGTCTGGCTAGGCAACAGACTACTCCCGCCCGTTTGGGCAATGCAAGAGGTTGGAGAAAAAAATGGATTTGGCCGAGTTCATCGCAACCATGCGTGAACGAAAAGAGCTGAGCTTTCGTGACTTGGAGAAGCGCGCAGGCGACCTAGATCACGCATATATCTGGAGATTGGAGAAGGGAGACCGGGCAGCACCGTCCGATGATGTCGTCATGCGGCTGAGCCAAGCGCTTGAACTGGACGACAGACAGAGTGACATATTTCGACTGCTGGCCAAGTCAGTGACCGTCGAGAACGCGCTGTACCAGCTCATGATTTCTCGCATAGATATACCGTGGGAAGATTTTGAGGACGTTGCTACGATGAGCTTCCGAGGTGAGCGTCCAGACACCGAAGAAGCATGGCTCAAGCGCATCGAACTCATTCAACAGATGTAGAGAGAAGGATTTCATGGACGAAAACGTTGCAGTTGCTTTGGCGCGTAGACTGTTGAAGGACGCCAACGTCACAGCGGCGCCTGTTGATGTTGAGGCGCTGGCTCTATCACTGGGCTTCCATGTATCTCGCAAGGAGCTGGAAGAAGGTGAAGCAGGCATTACCTTTGAGCGACGCGGAAAAAAACATATCTGCGTCAACCAGAAAGACAGCCTGTTACGGCAACGTTTCACGATCCTCCATGAAATCGCACACCACGTGCTCAAACTGCCTTCCAAGCATGGTGAAAAGGTGCCATCGATTGAGCTTGAGCGCTTCACCGGACGCCCACCGGAGGAAGTTCTTTGCGATATATTCGCGGCGGAGTGCCTAGTACCCTGGGAACTCATTCAGCCGCTCGCAGAAGAGAAGGATTTCACTCTGGAGCATCTCGCCGAACTGGCTGAACAGTTCCAGGCGTCCCGGTCTTGTATCGCGTCCAGGTTCGCTCAAGCCTCAAATGATCACCTTGCATTTGTGGTGGCCGAGGATGGCGTCGTCAAATACTCCATCGTCTCGAAGGCACTCAAAGAATCGCGAGTGTGGATAAGCAAAGACATCCCGCTTCCCCGGAGCTCCGCTGCTGCGAAAGCTTTCAACTCAGGTATCAGTGGCCTTCATGAGGCAGATTCCGAAGGCGTAGACTGGAGCAACAGTGATGATGCCAGGCGATTCGCCTGCTACGAGCAGGCGATCTACTACGCTCCTGCCAAGCAGACTCAGTCGATCCTCATTTTCGAAGAGCTTGAGCGCCCAGTGTCGAACGGCTATCGCAACAATCGTGACGATGACAGCCTGTTGGAAGAGCTTGACGGATACCCTGGATGGTCTAAACCTCGGTACTAGCTAACCCGATGGATAGGCGCCACAGCGGAAGCAGAAGGTGTCATCGACCAAAAACGATCCACCGAATATTTGGGCATCCACTTTAGACTCTGCTTACTCATTTGATGTGTGAGTATGTCTCGTCCGCAAAAGCGCTTTGGAAGGCTTTCAAATTTATACACCCGATTGGAACGTGTAAGACATCAGAAACTTGATTGTTAGAAACAATAACCGTTAGGAAACACATGAATTACGAACTTACTTCTTTTGAAGACATGGTCTACGCGGATTTAGAAAAGGCATTCAGTGCTCGAATTGCTTGCTGCGATAAATGCCGCGATGATTTCTTGAAGTCTTGGCCTTGGGCATACAACGCAGAAGATCACGACTTCCAGAGACGAGGCATTGATCTACAATGGTTTTACGACTCTGGCAGAGTGAAAGACTTATGGACTATTGAAGAATACTGGGAACTAATGGCTGAACTTGGTTGCCCCAGGTGCTATGAACCGCTTACCGGAGCTATCTGGGCATATGAATTACCTTTCGACGCTCGAGACCTCGAGGATGAAATATACGAAGTTTCAGAACTAGCCAAAGCGACGCCATTCCTGCTCCTAGAACACGACTTTTGCAAGAATGTATATTCGGCGATCAAAGCAGCTGCAATGGTTATCCAACCAATCATTATTACCCAACACCTATACAGAGCGAGAGTAAAAACAGCAAACCTCAACGCTGTGATTACAGAATTTGATTTCCCCCCAGCTCGTTTCGTGGGTGAAGGTCGATACAATCACGCTGGAGGGCCAGTCCTGTACATCGCAAGCGATCTAGAAACTTGCAAAGCCGAGACCCGCAATGAAAATATCCTTACGATAAAGTTCAAAACAGACACACCACTGAAAATTTTTGACCTTACTAGCGATTTTCGCGATATACGGGAGCATGAAGAGCTTTTGATATGCTTGGCGTACTCAGCCCTGGTGAGCGCCCCTCAGGATGAGGAAGGATTTCATAAGCCGCACTATACCGTTTCGCGATTTGTAGCTGACTGCGCCAAATCAGCCGGATTTGACGCTATAAAGTATCCTTCAACAAGATCCGCATATGGATCATTCAACTTAGTTATCATCAACCAGAAACTCACCCTGCAGCATATTGCCAGTGATATTGAATATATAGATCTGTAGCATGCCGTTTGCGATAGAAAGCGACGATAGAATTCAGCGTGAGGCATCTGGCGGATGGTCGCTCAGCACCAGTTGTCTCACTGGGTAAGCCATCGGGGAATAGGTCTTGATGAGACACTGCGCGACAAGGCATTCGGTGCGGAAGCAGAGAAAACGTGCTACACACCTTCTGGATATAAATGGACTTCTACACCGTTCCAAGGCACCCTTCAAACTCGCATGGCCTTACACCTAGTGAGGCAGAACCTTGAAGGGCGGGATGCCTCTGAAGGTCATAACGTTAGTCATCACAAGGCTTTAATAGGGATGGAAGACAAACAGTTCATTCGGAGCGAAAAGGTCGCTTTCCTCGCGTTGACGTGCGTCAAAGGCGTTGGCTTCTGGACATTGCACAAGGTCGCCCAGTCAGGCATCGGTTACAAAGGGTCTCTAAAGGATCCAGATAGCGTAGGCCTAGGAAAAGCATTCCGAGACGCGGATTTCGGAGGTTTCGAAGGTCAGGAGCGTCTTTGGGCCATGGGCCTTGGTCTCGCTAGGCAGTTAGCTGCTGCAGGCGTGAATGTTGTATTCAAAGAAGAGGCAGCTTTTCCCCCTAAGCTACGCGAAATACCAGACGCTCCAGAGTGGCTTTTTATTCAAGGCAAGGCCGATAATCTTGGGAGGAAAGCTGTTGCCATTGTTGGAACCAGGAAACCCTCTCCTGACGGGTTATTCTTGACTAAATTAGTCGTCGCTACATTGGCCAACACAGGGATGGCGACGGTAAGTGGTTTAGCGCTGGGAATTGATCAAGTAGCTCATAGCGAATCGATCCGTTTTGGGCTGCCCACAATTGCAGTGCTCGGCACCGGAATATTCAACGACTATCCTAAGGGCTCGGAATCTTTACGTAGCGAGATCCTGAGTGCAGGAGGAACGATAGTTAGTGAGTATTTGCCACACCAATCATATAGCGCCGAAAATTTTGTAAGACGTAATAGAATTCAAGCAGCCTTAGGAGATATTCTGGTTCCGGCTGAATGGCAGATAAAAAGCGGAACTGCCCATACAGTGAGATTCGCTTCAAAATATGGGAAACTTATTTATAATGTGTGTCTCCCTGACACTAGAAACTCAAAACCAGAATTTGACTTCGCGCTTGAGGAATATGGAACCAGAACCCTTGAGCTACCGTTAGATATTTACGTGTTATTGAACTCCTGCAAAGAAATCCCTGCGCAACACCACAATACAAACTCAGAAATGGAAGATACCTCGCGACCATTGGCTATTTCAAGCCAAGAGCAGAAAGAAGCGCCGACTGAGGCCAACCCAGCAGACCTAAATTTAAAACAATTACCACTTTTGTAGATCATCGGATTCTCAGGAGTAAGGATGCTAGCTCTAATCACCTCACCTCATGCTCTGATACTAAACGGCCAACCGAGGCCATACATCGTTGATGCATTAATAAAAACCAGCTTACAAGGCAACTCGGTAACCATCGTATCCAACAAAGATAAACCGGACTGGTTTGACAAAATTTTTGATAAAAGCAGAGTGACTTTTCGCCGTACGGAGGCGCGCCAGAGTGGAGTGATTATTGGCCAAATTGCCAAGGAGTTGTCCATTCAGACCTACGACGTCTTAGTGCTTGCAGTTACCGATATAGACATGCAAATGGCAAAAACGGGCAAAGCTGTGCTTATCGCAGCCGCTTGGTCAAACGACGTAAAAGTAAAAAATTTAGGCATTCAGGTGGCCTCTGCAATTGAGCTCCGAGAGCTGATCGAAATGACTAATGGCTGGTCTGGCCATTGGTGGTTCGAAGGTGTCGAGTCAACTTACAGCGCGAGAGCATTAATGGATTTATCTGAGTATGGAAAAGACTCTGACCAAATCCTTTTTGCCGGCAAACTTAAAAACACAGTAAAGAAAGGTGGAGCAAGGCTCACAGCCCTTCTAATCGTGACAGCACGATCCCTCCTGATAGATGGCGCAAGAAACACTGATAAACTCTTTTGGGCAGTATATCCTTCGTCTCAGTCGGACAATGACGACACTGAGGTTCTTAGTGAGTTCACCCACCGCCTACGAACTACTGCCTCACAAGTTCAATTCTCTCGCAAAGGAAAGCCACTGTTCATAAGACACGCAGCATCAGAAAAAAGATCAGCGAAGAAAGGAGGAGATCGGACAGACCCGACCGGGCAAATAACCACCCTCCACCTAAATCCTGAATATAAAACGCAAATAAAGGGAAGAAACGTCATTGTTATTGACGACTGCACGACATATGGAGTTTCTTTTGCAGTGGCCTCTGCATTTCTGCTGAAAGCCGGTGCGGCTTCCGTAAATGGAGTGGCGCTTGGGAAGTTCGGCAACACCATGAGTTACTTCGATATAACCATTAACAGTGATCCATTCAGTCCAGTGCAGGCAGACGGATTTCAGCTCAAAGAAGTAAGACCGTTCAACGGCAATAGGGACAGCACAGCTCAGAAGATTTTGCTGACTCTTATACCTTAGATAGAAAATTGTCGTATTGGTTTGGCGATAAAAATTTTGAGTAGCATTAACAAATACGCAGCTAGGCACTTGGCAAGGTTACCAGGTCGCCTAGCTACGCTGTGAAGTTTTACCAGGTCGCCCTCCTCTGGTCTAAATGACCAAAATCTCGGAGCGAGAGACGATTTTAGACGTCAATAATCTTCCGTGATGCTTTGGTTAATACCGTAGACGCCGGCGTCGAATTGAACCACGTACCGGCGCAAAACTGCCCCAACCTCAAGGCGGTACTAATACAGCACAGGTAAAGGTTCGCGAAGAATCAGACTGAGTCAGTTATATCTCGGCAACTAGCTCAATTGGCCTCGGCGCCAACATATCGTCGCTAGTCAATACCATAATCGTGAAAACTTCGAAGTCATCCATGTCGATCCTGCCGGGCCCGACGGCCCGACGGCCCGACGGCCCGAAGCAGTGACGCCAAGAAAATGCGTCGACACGTACCTGCGGCTGAGCCGGCCTCCCAGCAAAGTTGACTGCATTGCACAGTCATAAATTGTCTCAGCTTAAGCTCGTCCCGTTCTTGAAGTCGCCTCCTTTTGCCGGTACTTGTAGGACACCAATCTCATGCACGGAAAGCAACCATGCAAGCAAGACTCAGAGTGATTGAGACCACCATACTGGACGATGGTAGCAAGCGATACAGGGTCGTTGATCTTGTAGAGGACGGTTCAGCTAGCAAGCATGGTGTCTTCAACGTCAGTAGAGAGGCAGACGCTGTTTGCTCAGGCAGTAGCATTCTTATATGCAGGCCTGAAACTGCTGGCCCTGATAGAGTTCGGTATCGCTTATCCTCATGCACCGCCTGCGCCGACTCGTGAGAAAAACACGGATTGGCTCAGGCGCTATTACCTAGAGACGATGATATGAAATATGAACTTGGCGACTACTGCATCGTCATTACGGATAGCTGGGAACAACTCAAGCCATACCGATTTGCGGGCGCAAGCGAAGATGGAATGATATTAGTCAAGGAGATCAGTTCATCTGGAACACGGATGCTCTCAATCCATGAAAAAATCTCCTTGTCACCATTTTCCATACGTGCACATTGTGAGAGGTCACCGAATCTTGAGCTCTACCGGCAGGTGCTAGACATCGCAAGCTCTCATATTGGCCACTCTCGGAGAGCGCTACTGAAAGATGTTATTGACAAAGTTTGTGCTGATAAACGAGTCAGCGCTACTCCAGAACAAATTATTTTTATGTTTCAAGCCTTAGTCGTAGAAGGCTATGTGAAGGCGACAGCGAGCAGCCAAAGTCACTGCTATCTAGAGCTCGGCGAACGTCAAAAAGATATTGAAAAACGCCGAAGCTTTGCTGCCTCAATGGCAAGTGAACTTGAAAGCCTGAGCAATCGGGTGCGATTAATCATCTCTCACGGCCCTACTGTAGGTGCCTATCGAGAGCAGCTGCTCATAGGTATTTTACGTAAACACCTGCCAGAGCGTTATCATATAGCCTCAGGCTTTATTTACGATTGCCCTAGACAATTCGATGTCTTGATCTACGACCGCCTAGAGTATGCCCCCCTATTCAGGGAAGGTGATTTAGTCGTCGTACCGGCAAACTCAGTAAGGGCTGTCATCGAAGTAAAAACGACTCTAGACAAAGATCAATTAAAAAGCAGTTTAGCCATCCTCGAGGCGGCCGGGCGTCATGACGATGGATACCCTCCTATCTTCAAGGGAGTATTTGCATTTGAAAGCTCTCTAAAAGAAAGCTCACTTTGTGATATTGCTTTTGATTTTTATACCAATGGTCATCATCCAATTTCACCCCCCTATGGATTTGTTTATCATCCATTTTGCCACCTTACAGCCGTGTGTATATACAAAAGACATTACATGTACACCCGTTACATTCGAAATAGCGACGGGAAATATATGCCAACATTGTGCACGAAGCGGAGCAACATCGGATTAGAAAGCCAATTCGCATGGTTCATTCAAGAGCTTCTTACACATCTTCGATACAGCGCCGCGAAGGACAACTACTACTCGCAAGTTTCCGAAATGCTCGGGACAGACACTATCGTAGAAACTCACAAAGTGATTGCTCATGATGAGTGGGGGCCGTACTCCGACGATGACTTCATCACTGACGATGATATCAAGTCTACGGAAGAGCGCATTTCCTCTGTACAAGACTGGCTGGAGGGGAGAATAGACTCCTGGAAGACGCGCTAGCCTTTGTATCCTGGGGGGCTTCGTCTTGTACCCGACACGGAAATGTTGTGATCACAACCTCCGCTCTCAGCCCGTTAGGTCTGCAAGATGCTGACGGATTCCGCGTTCGGCAAACGCTTCAGGGCACCAACCCGCGAGGCATGAAATGCGATCTATCGCAGCTCGTGACTGTTCGAAGCCCCTAGCCTCTACGGCGAAACCGAAACAGCATGCCCACTAACAGCTCCGTCAGAACGTGGCTGTATGCTCGTATCGATGTATCTTGGACAGATCAAAGTTAGGACATCCTTACCATGAGAATTGAAGCAAAGCTGCTTCACCTTCAAGCCATTCAGCGCCATACCGCTATCTTTATTGCGTTGACCTTGAGGCAACCTGTGATGAGGTTGATGAGTCGGAATCACCAAAGCCGCTTGCAGTCATCCCTAACCAGATGGAAACGATTGAAATTGGCCTGGTGGTGATCGATTTGGAAACGCTTGAGATCGTCGATGAATTCCAGCGCTTCGTTCGGCCTCAGATCAATCCTACCCTGACCGATTTCTGTAAAAAGCTTACATCCATTCAACAAGAGCACGTTGACGGAGCCCGAAGCTATCAAGAGGTTGGCGAAGTGCTACGAACATTTACTGCACGTTATCCAGACGCCGCCTGGGCGTCATGGGGTGACTATGACGCAAAACAGCTTGAGTGCGATGCTGGCTTTGCTGCGTGCCCTTCCCTGCTCGAAGACTTGCCACATTTCAATGCCAAGAAATGGCATGCAGGTTTGTACGACAATCGACCGAAAGGACTTAAGCAAACAGTAGAGTCGATGGGGTTGGTTTGGCAGGGTACCTATCATCGAGGGATAGACGATGCTAGAAATGTTGCCTCCATCGTGAAAGAGATTCTTGCCTGACTGCGTTAGCCAGGCCCAAGTGCCCGAAGAGGCGATGCCTACATTAACAGCACTGCATCAGCGCTGTTGGGTGGTGGGCAGCGCCATTACTCTCGCTAAGCTATTCCGCTTTTTGCAGTACACCGTCCATAGCTCGTCAGTTGGTACTCGATAGTGCGACTACCTTGCCGCCAGAGTTTAGGAATCTCCCAAACCATTAGGTAAACATCAATGCAGGTGTGGAATTTTTTTCCTGCATGCGCCCATGATGCGCTGCTCTCAGCGGCCGTCGACATCCACACATAAGGAACATGAAATGTCGCAAAAAATCTACTTCGATGAGTCAGGCTTTACCGGAAATAACCTGCTACACCCCAGGCAAAATTACTTTGCTTACGCTTCGGTTGCTACTGACGACGACGAGGCAAGAGCGTTGGTTGAGAAACTCACCAAAAAGTACAACATTCAAGGTGGCGAGCTCAAAGGCGCCAATCTGGTGAAGTTTTCGAAGGGCAGAAAGGTCATTACGGAGGTACTGGATGCTTTCGATGGCCGAATCAAAATTTCCATCTCTGACAAGAAATTTGCTCTCGCTGGGAAATTTCATGAGTATATTTTTGAACCCTGCTACTCCAGCATCAATTCCATTTTCTATGGGATAGGTTTTCACCGCTTCATCGCAAACGTGCTCTATATGGAGTTCACCGCACGAGGCGCGGGCGCGGAAGAGCTTTTTGCTGAGTTCGAAAGCCTGATGCGGGAAGGCACGGGGCAAAACCTCGAAACCATTTTCTCTTCTTCAGCAGTCGCGGAGCATTCCGATACCATCAGGCTGATTCGTGAGTTTGCCCAAGTCCGTCACCAAGATATCCGGAGCGAACTGGAGTCTTTGACTGGCGGTGAAACGGGCAAGTGGGTGCTCGATTTAACCAACACAGCCCTCTATACCCTTCTGGCAAACTGGGGAAACGAGCATGATGTGCTTACGGCAGTGTGTGATCACTCAAAGCCGCTGCAGCACAACCAAGAGCTCTTCAATGCGATGGTCGGCAACACCAAAAAGCTTACATCTGATTTTGGGGGCGTGGAGCATCCCATCACATTCAATCTGTCGGGCCCAATAGAGTTCGCGTCCTCGCATGATACCCACGGTATCCAGATCGCTGATGCCCTAGCCGCAGCGGCCGTATACGTTTTTTCGGGAGCACGGGATGAGGCCTCTGACCGTTGGCGACACATTGTCGCCCGCCAAGCACACTACGGCAGCGTCGTACCGGACATGGACGAACTCAGACTCGGGTCTCAGCGCCCCCAGCTCAATACCCTTGTGCTACACCAACTCCATCAGCGTGCGATGAAGGGACTCAGTCTTACGGAGGGAATGCCGGAGGCAATTGCAAACATGGGGCGCAGCTTGAGATTTTCACCGTACTCTGCGGCATAGACATCTTAAGGAGGACAGGAAACTAGATAGCAGAGAGTGCGGTGTGCGCCCATTTATGAAGCTGGGCGCCAACTGAAATTTGTTGGTACTACAACCTATTGAGTGGCTGGGAACGAGAGCAACTTGAGCGTCTGCTGAGCGCGCTCTGACTCTATGCGACCGTCCATAGTCGAGCGGCAAAATCCCACCAAACTCCTCTACTGCTACGCTGTCCTTTTTCCATGGAGGAATCGCGATGCCAAACTCAGATCTGCTCCCTTCCCTGCTATTCAAGATCAACGAAAACCAACAAGCCCTTGAGGCTGCCATCATGGAACTGACACTCTGGGTCGAGCAGCGTGGATCGGGGGAGGTTGGAGGCAACGTGCGCGGTGCGCTGGACATGATCAGAACAAATGAAGAGTTCATCAACATGACGCTCGCTGTATTGATGACACCGGAGTAATTCACCCCACATGTTGAAAGAAGCCTGTTGGATGCGAAGGTGCCATTACCTAATCCAAACACCAATTATCTCACTCACGCTTCGCTGAGAAATTTCAAAGGTATATATGGACAGAATTGCATTTTTAAAAACAGGTTGGGCCGTCGACTACCAAGGAGAAGAGGTAGTCGGCAGACATCGCCACATCAATGATTATGCTGAAGCGCACGAACGCTTCAATTTTAGAAAAGCTCCGGACGGACGTTACTACGGCTACATACCTCCGATGGGTGAGCATGAGGCAACGCCGAAGCCCTTACGCCTTAGCGGGTGGACAATCATTTTAGTCGCGGCACGAGATGGCGATGGCCCTTTGACCGTAGTCGGACACTACGAAAATGCGACTTTTGAAACGGGCTATCGCGACCGGCCTGAGTATCGCTACGGTTCATTTCCGAAAGACGCAGACGGACAGAATTTTAGCTACATCGTTAGCGCCGACAAAGCCAATATCATTCCCTTACCTTTGCGTCAGACAGAAATTTCAGGTGCTCACTTTAAAAGGTCGCCAATCGTTTACGTTCGAGGTAATAGACCTGGTCAGGATCAAGAGTGGCGTCAGCACTTCGCCAAGATTGCACAGGAAATAGTCAGCGTCTCCCCTGAAGGCGACGTTGTTGACGTACAAGTACCAACGTTTTCCTTTCCTGATGCCGAGCATAGAAAGGCGGTGGAAATGGCGGCTGTGGACTACGCATCTACAGCTTACGGAAAACGCTATGAAATTCAGGATGTCCAGCTGCTCAATCTTGGCTACGACCTGATTTTTCGGGATCGTAAAACAGGTGAAGAACTACACGTAGAAGTAAAGGGAACCAGCAATGCGATACCACATTTTTTTATGACTAGGAATGAGTACCGATATCTCGACAATCCTCGTTGGCGCATGCTCATGGTCACCCAGGCGCTCGAAAAACCAAAAGGTCGGTTGCTCACTCTGGGTGAACTGGAGGATGCGTTTGACGTTAAGCCATTCGCCTTCGAGGGCGTTGCTAAGCTGTTGCCTTAATGCGGAAACCACATTGCTGTAACTGTTAAGAAAGGACATTTCAGAGTGGTGGGTCGAAGTACGCTTCCAATACATTGCGCAGACCACCGTGATCTACAATTACCGCATCGCTCTACGCAGCATCCCGCTTGTGGCTTGGGACTATGTGGTCAACGGCAAGGCCGGGCTGGGTGATGGACATCGTCAACGAAGCCAACAACTGGGCCATAGAAACCATGGGCAACCCTAAGCCCCCACTGGAGCTGTTCCTACGTGTGGTGGCGGTGAGTTTGGAAACCAAGAGATCGTCAAGGCACTGCTTGCCCTCAACATCGAATAGGACGACTGAGGTCACCTATCTTTGAAATACAGACAAGGATTTCAGGATGCAGCCCAGCAAAACCACAGTCACCGGTCTGTTCAGTACACCTCATCAGTACCAGATTCCCATTTTTCAGCGGGGTTATGTATGGACGTTGGAAAAGCAGGTTGGCCCGCTATGGACTGACATCCAAGACCGTGCAGATGCCGTGCTGGAGCAACAATCGCTAGTATCAACAGGCACCACGGCGGCATTGAAACCGTTACAGAAGCACTTTCTGGGTTCAATTGTGATGACTCCTGTGCCCAACAGTTTCGGCAGGGCGCCAGCTTTCGAGGTGATCGATGGCCAACAGCGTTCGACAACCTTACACCTCCTACTACTCGCCTTCCGCCTGGCAGCGCGTGAGCTGATAGACAGCCCCATACCGCAAATGCTTGATGGGTTGGTGCGGAACCCAGGCCCTTACCAGCGCGCAGAAGATCATTACAAAGTTTGGCCAACCCAGGCGGGACAGGACGAGATGCGCCGCCTGAGCGATACCGCCACTTACGCTCAGGATGTGTACACGATGTATCCTGCTCGCGATGTACGCACTCGGATTGAGCGGCCCCTGATGGTGCAGACTTACCTGTACCTCTACCACGCCTGCCTTGCCTATATGCGGGGTGTTGACCTCACCGATACTGTCAATCCTACAGCCGACCCCACGTTCGGGGATACGCTGATCGCGGATATTGGCCGTAATAACGACGTGTCGCCGTTGCAAGCCCATATGCCGCTAGAGTCGAAGCGTGCTCAGGCGCTTTACATGGCATTGGCCGACCACGTGCAGATCATGACCCTGACCTTGGAAGCTGAGGACGACCCTCAAGTCATCTTCGAAACGCTCAATGCGCGTGGAGAACCGCTGCTGGCGTCTGACCTAGTACGCAATTTCGTGTTCCTTGAAGCCGCTCGCCAGGGACAAGCTGTGCCGCAGCTATATGAACGGTACTGGAGCCCATTTGATCTTGTTGCGACCACCGGCCAGGGCGTTTCGGCAAACGCCTACTGGCGGGAGAAGGAGCGACAGGGTCGCTTGACCTATCCGCGCATTGATCTGTTCTTCTACAACTACACGATCCTGCGCAGCCACGAAATTACCCTAGCCAGTCATGTGTTTCAGTCATTCAAAGCATGGTGGCTAAAGCAGCTACGCGATCTTGAAGTGGAGCTGGCGCAGCTTGTTGCATCCAGCCAGCACTTCCAGGAGCTGGTATCTCCAGAGGGTACTGGGCACTTGGCTGAGTTTGCACGCTTGGTTAAATCACTTGACGTGGGTACGGTTACACCGGTTTACCTTGCACTGCGTGAGCGGTTGGCAAGCGACAGCGCGGAGCTGAAACAGGCTCTCGGCGACTTGGCCTCCTATCTGACACGACGCGCCGTCTGCGGTTTGACTACCAAGGGCTACAACCGCTTTTTCATGCGTGTACTGCAAGCTGTGTTGGGCGCACCCGAAGCCCCACACATAGCTTTACGCAAAGTGCTTCTAGCAGCGACGGCACTCAGCGAGGTTTGGCCGGATGACGCCCTTTTTAGTGACAAGTGGTGTCATCGTCCGGTTTACAAGGAGCTTCGACCCGTTAAAACGTGCGGTGTCCTACGGGCGCTGGAGTATGCCGCTCGTGGCTCTCAGCAAGGGAGCAATCATGTGCCAGCCCAGTCTGATTTGACCGTAGAGCATGTGATACCGCAAAGCTGGGAAAAGCTGCCTACATACCAGATAACAGACATGACCGAGGCACAGCGTCAGTTCAGAGAGACGGCAGTTCATGGTTTTGGGAACCTGACGTTACTTACTCAGCCGCTGAACAGCTCGATCAGCAACGGCCCCTTTGCCGACACCCAGGTTGTAGGCAGTGAACAGGTTCTGGGTAAACGGTCTCGACTGGGTCAAAGCGCTCTACTATTGAATACCTATTTTCAGCAGACAGCGCTTGTAGCATGGGATGACGATGCCATCGCGAACCGTTCTGAAGCCCTGCTTAAAGCTGCGCTACTCGTGTGGCCGAAGCCTGTAGCCGGCAGCGTTGCGCCCGTAGCTGTGGCATCGGCGATCTCAGGGAACTGAACCTACCCTCCTCTCGCTGGGACGTTGGAACCAGCCCCTGGGGAATTGGTATAGCGTTGGGTTCCTGGTGGATGGGTGGCGGTCGACAAGAGCTGTGCTTAAGTAGGGGCTGATTGGTTCACTTGATCTCGATCTAATTAACCCCATACGTCGAAAGAAGCCTGTTGGGTAGTTGGAGTTCATGCCCTCGCAGACTTGAAATGACCCGCAGGCTTCGACTTGAGATTGGAGTGAGGGAATCTACGCTGGTATCGGAACGCCAAACGCCGGATAAGTCTATGTACAAGATCGTAACCTTCACTCCTCAGGAGTTGTTCGACAAAGCTTGGGAAACACCTGTACTGAAACTGGCCCAAGAAATCGGTATATCAGACGTTGCGCTTTCCAAAGCATGTCGCAAAGCCGGCCTAGCTCTGCCCCCTCGAGGACATTGGGCAAAACCAGTGTCTAAACGCCCTAGCAAGCCTATGCCTCCCACCGTCGAACACCCCATCAGCTTCACGGTATTGGATCGAAGCACACTTCCAGCGCAAAGCGCTGCGCGTATAAAACCGAAAGCATTCCGTTCAACCATCGAAGCACCTCACACCCTCCTTGCGCCCCACCCGCTGGTGATCAAGTGGTTGAAATGCGTTAAAGCGGCCAAGACGCATGAAGGCCATCTCGTGACCACAGGCAAACATGTGCTCGACGCGAGAATCTCCTCCGAAGTCATTGATCGCTGCGCACTAATTTTCGACACCCTAATCAAAGAGAGCGAGGTACTCGGCTACACATGGAAGGTCACATCGGACGAAAAAACATTGGTCGAGGTCGACGGCGAGCCCCTCGCGATCAAACTTGTGGAGCGCTTGAATAAACACGCTATCCCGCCACCTCCACCACCCCCTCGGCGCAATGCTCGATGGGAACCTGATTTCTCGTTGCTGCGCGCGCCTCAGTTTGAATGGTCTTCCACTGGCGAATTAAGCCTGCAGATTGACGCACGCACCGAATACGGAAAGCGGAAGAACTGGACGGACACCAAGACCGGAAAAATAGAGGAAAAACTTACGAGCATTTTCGACGGCTTCGAGGCTATAGCCGAATCGGTGAAAGCTCTGCGTTTGAAGAATGAAGAGGCTCGTCGTGAACGAATAGCTGAAGAAGCGGTACGACTTGAGCTCGCGAAGCGTGATGAGACTCATAGGCGCTTACGTCACAAACTCGTGGAAAATACAAAGCGCTGGGAGCAGGCTCAGCGATTGAGGGCATTCATCCAGGCAACCTGCAATGCCAGTGCGGCTACCTCAGAGCACAGCCAGCAACAAACTGCACTATGGGCGGCCTGGGCATCAGCCCAAGCGAACCTACTTGACCCTCTACACCCAAACACTTCATCCGTCACTTCGCTCACCGTCGATATCGAAAGCTGGTTCAACGGCTATGGAATGACACGTGCAGAAAAGGACTGGTGGTCAGAATGAATGAACGCTCCGGAATGAGCCGAATATCGAGGCTTTCACTACCTAAGCCTCCGTCATGCACATTGCTTTTCGAATCTACCCAGCGCCCATATTTCCACTCTCTAGCGTTGACCAACGTGGTGCCTACCAGCCGCTACTGTGGCGTTATCTGTTTCTGAGCAATCTTGGCCCAGTACCTGATCGATGGTTTTACTGGAAGCGTGGGGTCATGCGCGAGCCTCTCAATGAATGAGAGCACGAGGTCGAAGGTATCCATCTCCCTGGATCGCGCGGCGACTTCCTCAGGATTTCTGAAAAATGGGATTCCTGTGATATTTGTAGGAGCGATCTGTCCACTCGCTGTCCATAGGATGTAGGCCGCATGAGCTGAAGCATATCGCTTCTTGTCCTTTGGTTTCGTGTCTCTGGATCCACGCTCAATCCCAAGCACGGACTCATCGAACAAGCCTTGGAGGGTGTCGGAGACCATCCTCATCTGGTTTTTGGAAGTGCGCAAAAAAGGCTTCTTTTCAAAAATGTCTTCCTCATATAGTTCAGGTGCTCGGTCGCTCGGCTCGGGAACTGCAGTGACTTCCGGCTTGTTCACATCAGAAAGAGGTTCGGGCGCCTCAGGCAGGCCTCTAGCTTTCCAGTTTTCCTTGGCAGCCGCCAAATCAGTCTCTGTTACCTCGGCCGCTTTTTCCCAAGTGCTCTCGAACCAGTCCAAGGCTTGCTTGAACTCATCGCGCTCAGGGTCGAGCAACACCCCGGCTTCATTCCAGCCCAATGCCTGCCCCTCGAACCCGAGAGCAGCGTCAGAGAAGTTGGCTGACCCCACGATAGCGCCCGCATTGGAAACAACGACCTTGGCATGCAGTCGGCTAGATTGCCTCATGCGGATGCCAGGCTGCGCCATGATGCGTTCTACAGCATAAGGGTTGGTTCCAGGGTGACTCAGATTGCAAATCACTCTGCCGGCTCCTTGGCGGGGTATCAGAGCCTCTGAACCATTACCCCAGAAAGCGACCGCCACGCCATAGTCGGCATCGGGGGCCTCAATGAGACTTTTGATTGCCGACAAAATTTGTTCGCGACTTCCCAAGAACATTGAGCAGAGTCCTTCCGGTGGCAATGGTATCGCGACCCTTCCAGATTGCAGCGGGAGAGCGGCGGAGGTGATCAGGGCCCGCTGATTGAATAATCGGACGGGCACCCTATGGAAATATTGGTACCTAAATGACGTCAGCCACCAGAGGCAGAATAAGCCACTTAGCCCCCACGCTTAACCTCGACTAGCTACCGTCCTTTATCCACATTCTGAGGAGTGCTCCCTTGCCTGCAATGCAAGACCAATTAAAACCAACTCGCCTTAGAGGCGGCCACCATCGAATCTTCAAGCTGAATCATTCGCGTGTCTATCACCTCCTATTGGTGTGAACCATTAGGTCGGATGGCGTCAGATGAGGCTATCAATACCGTAGGTTCAACCTCTGCGAGCTCCGCGATGGCACTGCTTAGCTCTAAGTTCGCACGTTCGACCAGATTGGCTGGCAGCTCTTTCTGGACAGACACACCCAGGTCTTTAAACTCGGCGGCTTGTTTGATCAGGTTCCCTTTTCCGGTATACAGCTGACCGAAGGCTCTGTCGTAACTGTCACGAGCCCTGTCCAACTGGTTGCCTACCCCCTGCATGCTAGTCAGGAAGCCATTGAGTTTGTTGTAAAACTTCTCAGCTCGGTTGGCCAGCTCGGCGGTGTGCTTGTTCTGATCTTCGAACCGCCACAGCTGGCGGACGATGTTAAGGCTGGTCAATAAGGTGGTGGGCGTGGCGACCAGCACGTTACGCTCAATAGCCCGCTGGAACAGAGTCTCATCGTACTTAAGGGCTTCAACGTAGGCGGATTCGATCGGAATAAACATAATCACCACCTCGGGTGAATTCAGGCCAGGCAGCTTGAAATAGTCTCGATCGGCCAACTCATTGACCCGGTCACTCACCGCCTTGGTATGGGCCGCCAACGCTTTACCGCGTTCCAAGTCATTATCGGCATTTACATACTGGGTGTAGGACATTAACGACGTCTTGGCATCGATGATCAGATGCTGTTTTTGTGGCAGGTAGACGATCGCATCGGGACGTTGTCGGCCCTCTTCAGTGGTGAAGCTGACTTCCCGTTTGTAGTCGATATCAAGTCGCAGGCCCGAGTTGTCCAGTACGTTCTCCAGCATTAGCTCACCCCAGTTGCCCTGTACCTTCTTTTGGCCTTGCAGGGCGGTAGTCAGCTTGTCGGCCTGATCGGTGATCTCCTTGTTGAGTGTTTGTAGGTTTTTCAGCTCGGTTCTGAGCTCGATGCGCTGCTCCGCATCTTTAGCGTGAATATCCTCCACCTTCGCCTTAAACCCTTTCATTTCGGTATGGAGAGGATTGAGCAGGTTGGTGATGCTCTCCTGATTCAATTCTTTAAACGCTTTGCCTTTGCGCTCCAGAACTTCGTTGGCGAGGCGTTCGAACTCTTTGGTTAGTTCTTCCCGATTCTCTTGCAGCAGCTTCAACTGCGCGTCAAAGTGTTGCTGCTTTTCATCCAACGAGGTCTTGAGTTGGCCATGGGCGTTGTCCAGCGCCGCATATCTGTCTTGCGTAGTCTTCAATTCGCCCTTGGACTGCTCCCACCAGGTTTTGTAGTTGGTGAGTGCTTCCTGCTTTTCTTCCAGTTGCGTCTGCGCTTTCTTCAGCGTCTCGCGAATTTCAGCCAGTTGAGCAGCAGTATGCTTTTGCACTGCGTCGGCGGCCGCCAGCTTTTCATCCAACTCCGCGATCCGCTGATCTTTCTCTTCGATGCGCTCCTTCGAAGTCGTACCGTTAATGACAAGTTGTTCTTTCAACTTGTTCGCCGATTCCTGTGCCGTAGCTCCGACCTCACGAGCCTGTTTTTCTGTTTTACGCAGGGCTTCGAGTTCGGCTTTCTGGGCACCCCAATCACGTTCAAAACGCTCTTGAACGACCTGTTTCTCTTCGAGCTGGGTCTGGGCTTGTTTCAGTGCCTCGCGACTTTCGGACAGCAGCTTCGCTGTATTGGTTTGTTGCACCTCTGCGGTGACCTGCTTTTGATCCAGATCTGAAATGCGCTGATCCTTCTCTTCGAGACGTTCTTTGAAGGCGGTACTGTTACTGGCTAACTGGTCTTGCAGCTTGTCGGCCGCCTCTTGTGCTTTCGAGCTCGTCTCTCTGGCCGCTTGTTCGGATTTTCGCAAGCGATCAATCTCAGCTTGTTGGGCGACCATATCACCCTCCAGGCGGTCGATCCGTGCCTTGCCGCTATCCCGTTCCGTTTCCAACCGTCCATAAGCAATATCCAGTGCTGCTTTCTCTCTAGACAGGGCGCCAAGTGTGGCCTGTTGTTGCGATAACTCTGCCTGGACACGCGTCAAATCAGCCTGTGTCACATCCAGATCAGTCTGCAGCTGCTGGTTGTTGCGCTGGGCACGCCAACTAGCGATCGCCCAAGCCGCGATGAAGGTCGCCAATGACAATACGATGAGAATTACCAAATTTTCCATATCCATTCTCCTACGTCCAAGTTGTAATTATTTAAGGCGAATGAGGTCTCAGGTCTTTAGCGTAGCTGACCCCAAGGATAAAAAATGTGTTCTACAGGATGCTGAAGGACGTCGCGCTTGATACACGAATGACGAGCGCCTGCGATCAGTCCTGTAATGAAATCTATAGCGGCCTCATGCCAGTTGAAATCAACGGCTAGCTGCTTACGCTTTTCAATGACTTGCGACAGCTTGGATTACTGTGAGGATTACAGGTCACCCGAGGGACGAGTTGGAACACTTTAAATCTGGCAGCGCTACGGCGCTGATCCGGGCCCTTAGTGGATGGGAATACGAGCGACCGAAGCCAAAATTAGTCTCTCGTTTACAGGTAAGGTGAAGCTTTCACTCAAGGATGAACCATGGCTACGCATACCTCCAATAACGCTCAGAAGCGCCTCGCAGTGTTGATCGACGCCGACAATGCCCCTGCAGCAATCGTCGAAGGTCTGTTTGAAGAAATTGCTAAGTACGGCGTCGCGAGTGTCAAGCGCATCTACGGCGACTGGACTGGCCCCCATCTCGGCGGCTGGAAGAAAGTCCTGCTCGATCACTCGATTCAGCCCATCCAACAATTCGCCTACACCAAAGGCAAAAATGCCACCGATAGCTCGCTTATCATCGATGCCATGGACTTGCTATACACCCGCCGTTTCGACGGGTTCTGCTTAGTATCGAGCGACAGCGACTTCACTCGATTGGCTTCTCGATTACGCGAAGAGGGCTTGACTGTTTACGGGTTCGGCGAAGAGAAAACACCCAAGCCTTTCGTGGCCGCATGCGACAAATTCATTTACATCGAGTTACTCCGCGAGGATGTCATTGCACCTATCAATGGTGAGCCTAGTACGGCTTCTGTTGCGCCCCCTGATGTGACCAAACCAGCAGTTGCTGAGCCTTCCAAAAAGCCTAAAGCACCGGTGGGCTTTATCGCCAAGATCATGGACGACATTGCTGACGAGGATGGCTGGGCACATTTAGGCGCGCTGGGCGCGAACATTACGAAACTACGTCCGGATTTCGACCCACGCACTCATGGCTACAAAAAACTGAGCGACCTCATCAAAGGCTACCCGCAGTCGTTTGAGCTGCAGGCCAGAGGCACATCAGGTGGCACGGCAGTGATGTACGCTCGTCACAAGCAGCCAAGCAAATGACAGACATACCTCCTGGTGGACGCCAACTGTCCGTGACCGGCAAGTTTTACGGTCGCTCTGGCCCGCCGTGCTAAGTCGATCCGATGACCTTGGTGATCACGACTGGCTTGTGTACACGCTGACCGGTCGGTTGGCCGGACTGTGGGTCACGCGGGATGATCACGTCGTGGCTGAAAGCCTGAACCATGACCTGGTCTTCGTGACCTTCCTGGTAGGTGTTGCCAACGGAGTCGGCGGTGAACGCGCCGGCAGTGATCAGGCCTTGTTTCTCGCCAGTAACGGACATGTACGCTGGTGTAGCCATGAATGCTCTCCTTGCTAATGGATGGGGTCGCTGGTAGGTGGGATTACCTGACAGACTGCCCATTGCCATCAAAAAGCGCGCCAGCTTTTATCAACCCCTTATAAACCAAGGGCTTGGTGAGGTATTTCCGCACAAGCGGCGAAATTGGCGTAAGCATCTATCGAAAAGTGCGCAAGAAGTTGCGCACTTCCAAAGTGACCTGTCGACTCTTCTCGCGGATGGCAAAAATCCTAACGAAAGATGGTCAGGTTCCGGGAAAAGTCCAAATAGCCTAGGTAGCCAGTCAGGGAAGCCATTCAGCTCAAGTAGACCGTAGAGACAAATTTTATTTTCAGCTCTTATCGCATTGTCGGTATAAAAAAACGCCTGCCTATCGCGGTATATTTTATACTGAGACTAGAAAACTTACTCTAAGACTGAATTATCACCACTAAGGCATTGGAACAGCAACGCTGCTCCTTCTGATGCTGGTTTGCTTTGGCATAACATCCGTGCCGCTGATGATTTTTAGCCCCAAAAGAGGAATGACTTGCACAATCGCTTTTGCGGGCTACATTGACATATAGCCCCCTAGTAAAGCTTCACAAAAGTGTCGACAGAGCGACCAGAGTAACGATTTTCAGAGGCCTACATAATGCCTAAGTTTTCGTTTCGCACCCCTTTTGTAGTGATCGCTATAGTACTAAGCACAATCCTACCTGCAATGGCGGAACAAAAGGACTATACCTTTGAAAAACCTGTCAAGCATTTAGCTCTATTAATTGCCAATTGGGATTACGATGGAGGTAGCCTACCGGGCACAGAACTTGACCAAAAAGAAATGAAGGCTAGATTAGAAAGACTCAACTTCAAAGTTCAGGTCTTATCGAACTTTAGAAATCGTGACGAGCTAATCGAATCATTAAATCCATTTCTAGAGCAAGTAAAATTTGGTGATTTCGTAGTGGTTTATTACTCAGGTCACGGACTAGGCTATTCTGCAGAAAATTATCTAGTACCAACAAAACTACCAAAACAAATTCAAAAAGATAAGTTTTTTGACTATTTTTTTTCCGCAGAAGATATTCAGCGACAAATACAAATTCGACAAGCCGGTATCAGCTTAGTCATTTTTGATGCATGTCGAACGTTCAACACTCCCGAGCTTATCAACACAACCAATGAGCCTAGTGAAAACAAAGAAATAGAAAAAGGTCTTCTGAGACCCTCAATCAGACTTGCAACCAATTTTGTAATCGGATACGCAGCAGAACCAGGGCATGCCGCCATTGCTAGAGCCGGAGAACAAAGCTACTTCACCCAAGCCATTACTAAAAGTATCGACAACGGAATCTATGAATTCGACGATCTTCGGCGAGCAGTCATTGATGAGGTACTTAACTCAAGCCGCGGAAAACAAGCCCCGTGGTTTTTAGACTCAACGACAGCTGTTATTCGTCTACATGATACAGAACAGTCACTCACGAATGAAAAAACAACATGGATTAATGTGCTTGGGAGCGGTGCACCGGAAATGGTACAAAGATACATCCGCACTTTTCCAACTAGTCGATTTGTAACTGCAGCAAGGGAGTGGCTCAGAGACAACCCAGAAAAGGAACCTGTTGCAACAACCTATCTGCCACCCGCTATCGTCGCGGAAGCATGGAACTCAAATACACCAGTAACTGTAGAGTTCACTGATGTCAGCCAAGAGTTTAAATTTCCAAAAAGCGGTAGACAAAGTCCGAAAACAGCCCAAGCAGCACAGCAATACTTTAACAAAATCCAAAAAAGAAGCGTTCGACAAACTCTCTACCTGGACGCTTCTGACATGATATTAACTTCAAAAGATCAAGTTGTGCGTGCTACGCCATCCACGCAGTCCATGATTACAGACAGCGTTGCTGCTGGAACAAACATAGCTTTCACAAAAGCAATTAGTGATGCTCACGGCAACTCGTGGGTATTAACAAATGACGAGACAAAAAATACCAAAGGATATATTTTAACCCCCAACAACTACAATACAATGAAGGTAAAGTTCGGCACGCCTGCTGCTGAAGGGTATGCTAGACCCAACGCCCCAGAGAGTTCTGGCTTGGTTATCAAGGAAGATGTTTACAAACTTATAGAACAAATAAAATTCGGGAATAAAAAGCCATCATGGGCGTCACTTGAAGTCGGAGCAATTAAATGCCTTGAAATTGATAAAGAGCGCTGCACACTTCAGTCAGATCTAAACACACTACGCTTACTTCACGTCGAATCCCTACTAGCTACCCACGGATATGCTCGCAATAAAATTACATCTCTTACGAATGTGGAAAATATACCTAACAACGAAATTCGAATTCGCTTATTCGCGAATGAGGAAAAACAATGAAATCAATATGTATAACCTCATTCGTACTTACCGCACTTACGTTCACTCCTGCTACCGTTTTGGCTCAAAGAGAAATCCCCCCTACAATTGCGAATGAAAAATATCCGGATCGAGGTGTACTAATCGAATACCAATCCGCAATTGAATCAAGCAAAAGGGGTGAGAGCCCGAAAATCATAGGAGGCATCGACGCACCAATCTATGGACAACCATGGCAGGTATCGCTTGTCATTCCCTGGATCAAGGACTCTAGGGAAGCACACTTTTGCGGCGGTGCTTTAATTGGAAGTGAATGGCTAGTTACCGCAGCACACTGCGTTGAGAACTTACAACCTGAAGATCTCGAAGTTATCACGGGTACCGTGACGCTAAATAACAAAAATACACGAACACCCGTTATAAAAATTATTTCCAACCCAGATTTCGACCCGGAAACCTTCGATAATGATATAGCACTCGTGCGCATCCCCCCCATAAAAAATTTTGACCGCAACTCCTCACCAATAAAATTAATTAGCAAAAATCAAGAAAATAATATTTCATCAAATGAGTCAGTTCGAGTCACGGGATGGGGAGCAGACAAGGTAGATGGCGACGCAGTCGCCAGATTAAAAAAGATAGATATCCCCCTCATTAGTCGCAAACGATGCAATGATATTCGCTCTTATAACGGCGATGTTAGCTCTCTAATGCTATGCGCGGGAACAATACCACGCGTAGATAAAAACACAATAATCCAAGATGCCTGCCAAGGTGATAGCGGCGGCCCGCTAGTAGCTTCATTTGACAGTTCCGAACCTTTACTTGCAGGCATAGTTAGCTGGGGCAAGGGATGTGCAGAGCCTAATAAATTCGGTGTATACACTAGAATCCCACCTCAAACAAAATGGATTAATCGCACCATTTCGGCTAAATAATGAGGAGATAACAGCATGACCACTTTCAGGCTCGTATACCTTTCAGCAATTCTATTCTTAACCCCAACACAACAAATACTATATGCAAATGAAAACTTAGTATATCTTCAAGGCGTCGTGGTATCACCCAACTCGACAGAACAATTAGGAGGCATACCTGGCGGTATGATTTCGATCAACCCTCAGTCGCTACTAATACTTGACAACCAACGCAAAAAAATTGTCATGATGAGCCTTCCAAATCACAAAGTACGAGACATCGACTTACCTGACACACCTAATGCACCTATTGCTATAGATACAGATGGACAAAATATTTTTATCGAATTCATAAATACAAATGAAAGACTCTACACTTCGATTGAGTCCCTGTCTCAAAGCGAGCGCCAAACGTGGCTCACTAAAGAGGTCACCCCCCCACTCACCAAACCTTTCCAAGTTTTACGCGATGATAAAAACATTAAGATAAGCCTTCATAAAAACTCCAGTGCAATTTTAAGCCTGAAGCCCATAAGCGGCGGACGCGTAGTATCAG
Source organism: Pseudomonas sp. 01L34 (assembly GCF_056400265.1). NCBI lineage: Bacteria > Pseudomonadati > Pseudomonadota > Gammaproteobacteria > Pseudomonadales > Pseudomonadaceae > Pseudomonas > Pseudomonas sp. 01L34. Next base: position 619,352 of record NZ_JBFTSX010000001.1, on the reverse strand, counting down.
TAAATGATTTTATCCCGCTGAAAAATGATAAGTTTATCGCATCCTGGGAAGAGCTTCACGATATAGAAGGTTACATTCAATCCTCTTCTTGGGCTGGTATTTTTTCTAGCAACGGAGAGCTTGAAAAACTTGCACTATTACCCACTGAAAAACAACCTAATCTTGCACATCGGTATGTGGCACTAACATCCGACGGAAAGGTTTACTTTCAGGGGGCCACAGACGGACGCGTTTTTGTGGAGCAGGTTTTTCTTGTCTCGCCTACTGATGGCCAAATAAGCTTTGCCAAAAGATCGAGGAAAATTTCTAACCCTGGGCTCGGAAGTGAGTTTGAATCTGCTGTCAGGCGAATTGCAGAAGAAGAGATAGGCGAACAGTATAAAACTCGGGCGGCATTTGGAAAAATAAGCAGAACTGAAGTCATTGATAATGCCAGAAACTTCCTAACAGTAAACTGGGTGCTAGCAGAGAAAAACTACTCCAGGCCTAATCTTCCTTCATTATGCAATGTTAAAAACAAACAATGGTGGTTGCGCCCTAAACCCCTGAACGGAAGAAAAGATCAGTCAATTGTTGCAATGCCTTACCGCTGGGGCGGCACTTCAACCCCTAAAAGCTTTACTACTCGCTTGAACCAAGGAGATTTGGCGGGCTCAGTCTGCACCTGCCGAATTAGCGAGTACAATTATTGCATAGTCCCCAGAACTACTGGCGTTGACTGTTCTGGATTTATATCTAACGTATGGAGTACTGAACGGCATACTACCTCATCGCTCAACAGCATCTCAGTTATTTTGCCTTCTATTTTAGACTTGAAACCTGGAGATGCACTTAATAAACCTGGATCGCATGTTAGGCTATTTCTGGGTCTCACTAATGACCAAGAAATTAAAGTAAGAACAATAGAGTCATCCGTCAGTTGCGGGGGAGTTTGCGAGCGCACCTATAGTATGAGTGAGCTTAATGGCTATATACCGATCCGATTCAAGGGAATAACCGACTAATTTCACCAGGAGGCACTGAAATGCAAAAAAAAATCATAATAACCCTCTTGCTTTCTCTTGCCGGATGTTCGAGCTATCGACCGATACCTACTGAAGCCGAGCATATGTCATTTAGAGGCTATGTCAACAAAGAGATGATAGATGACAAAAAAACTTCTTACAAGCTTAAGCACGTAGATAGAGCATTGGAAATTTACTCAAACCTATTACTTAATAGCCTCCGAAAAAAAGCGACTAATGCTTGGAACGTTTCAAGTATAACTACAGCAGGAGGTACTGCGGCTGTTATAGGGGGAATAGCCAATGAAACCGGCCTACTTAATACCGGCCTTGGGCTAGCGGGCTTAGGCTTTGCAACATCCTCACAATCAAAGCTAGACGAACAAATCAACCTTATACTGACTGCGTACAAGAAATTTAGTTGCGTTAAAGGCTTTAGTGGCTCGTTGACTGAAGAATTAGCTCAACTGGTACGAGCTTCGGGAGACCAAGATGCTATAGCTGCGTTGGACAGCGCACCTGAAGATACAATTCAATCAAGCATAAATATTCAAAATGATTATTTGGTATCTATGTACTCACTAAAACCCAGCCCCCCTTCCAGTGGAGATATTGCTAGCTTTTTTGACAGGCTAGTTGAATTACGGACATCAACCACAACATCACTAAGAGGTCGGAAAGCGCGTGCTTCACCGGAAACCGAGGCGGCCATCAAGACGATAAAAGGCTACAAACTTCAATTAGAAGCATGTACCAAATTCTGATAGCTCACCTTCAAACAAAAAACTATTGGGTAAAATGACGATCATCTTTTTTGTGACCGGATGAAGCGCCGAACGGATGAACTGACCGAAAGAAGCGAATCCGGCTACTGTAAATCGCCCCGGATTCTCTAGGCACCTTGCAAGCTCATTGCGGAACGCTTTTCAAACTCTACCGGTGACAGCCGATTGTTGAAACCATGGCGGCGTTTTGCGTTGTAGGATATCTCGATGTAATCGAACACATCGCTACGAGCATCTTGCCGTGTGGTGTAGATTTTTCGCTTGATACGTTCCCGTTTCAGCAGCTGGAAAATACTCTCTGCTAGAGGCTGTGCACGGACACGCCCAATCGCACAGCCACCTCTGAGATAGGAAGCTGCTTTTCGGTCACTTGGTTGACCGCCTGGATTTTGAATTCTTCGGATAACGCTGGTTGCTCATGGCACCTCCTAATTGGCCTGATTTTAAGGCTGGAGGCGTCTACGAAACCCGGGGCGATTCAAATAGGAGAGTAGCTCGGGTGCCTAAAATTCACCTTAGCAACTTATCCAAGAGGCTTTACCCAAGGCAAACGAGGAGCGCGACTATCATTGCAACACTCGCGGTGTGAAATGCTGCAGTCCCTGTGATAGGCGCAAAAACTCCCGCAGACTCGCACGTCCATTACCGCGCTGAAAAGTAGCGAGGACGTAGCGAGAGTTCACTGTTGTCAGCACCCAAAACATACCTTCACGTTCGGCCTTCACAACGTCAGAAGTACGGATCAAGTGACCGTCGCCGAACCTACCGTATTGGTCTTTCCGCTTGTGGCCAAAAACAACACCGATACCTGCGCGAGCCAGTACCTAGATAGAAGATTTTGAAATGAAAAATTATGGCTAAGCCATAATTTCCAATAATTCAGTCTCCCCTCCGCCGTATCCATTGGTGGCGAACTCGATCACCTGCTGCGCACCGTACGTCCCACTATTTACAGCCCCGATGGATGTTCGAGGAGCATGACTCAAAGGTCAGCCGATTAAGTTGAAGCGCAACATTGTGATTGAAAGTGGGGGGTTTTCAGTCGTCTCTCCAAGGATTGAATTTGTCCCCATACCTCGCGTGTAAGGCGCGATTGCGCTCGATCCTCCTGATCCACGGATCGTAGTCCTCGGGCAACGCGGCTAGCTTAGCGCTGATGATCATTTGCACCGCCTCGTCACGCAGTAACCTGCTGGTCAGTTCGCGGTAATCGCTAAGCGTAACTACACCATAAATGGCGTAATTGTCTTTCACATAGAGGTCAGTCATTCCCACCCGCAGATGGCCATATTTTTCTACGTCATCAGGGTAGATATCCTCTAGGCTGAGGTGCCCCATATCGAACTCCAGGTTTCAAAGGCGCCATCGAAAGCCTGCGCCATCATTGAAATCGTTCCTTCGCGCCAGCGCCTACAAAAGCCAGCCAACAGCAGGCCATTAAGTGTGCGCATGATAACCTCGGCACAGACATCACTGTTCTGAGAATTCGCTTTGAACACACCTGACGCACGTGCCGATTTCAACACCCTGATCAACGCACCAAAATTTTCGGACGACCCAGTTGGGCAGCACCAAAAGAAACGGTGGCGACTGCTGGCTGAAGACATTTATCAAAGCACCACAATAGAGGCACTGCTAGAAGCGAGAGGCAAAGCGGAAGGCTACATCCATGGCCTTGTGGATGCCGGACACCTCTCGACCAAGGACTACGAGCGTGATTACCTAATACTGTGCATCGCTCAGAGGCGGCGTGACTTTCTGCGCAAATTGCTGAACGAATACGGTTACTGAAGCAATAAATTCATGCCTTAGCAGCAATTCCAAAGCGTTTCGGGGAGTGTTTTTACGACCCCATCATGGCTCTCAGCTTGAGCCGTAGCTCCTCCTGGGTCGGCACTGAGCTAAGGCCCAGGTTGGGATCAGTGCGAATCAACCGTCGATCGTGATCTGCCCAACTTTCAAAAGGATCATCATCCAGGGCGATCCAATTCGTCAGGCCTGCCCTGATCACTGCAGCACGGATCTGCTGATAGCGGCTGTACATGTCATAGCCCTCAAAAGGCGCCTTGGGCATTCTTGAATGCCATGTACTGCTCACGGTGAGAGCCTGCAACTCTGGCGGTAACGCAGCGCGTGCACGACGGTAACCGAGAATGCGCACCCAGCTTGTCGATAAGCTGATTTTGACTTGAGGAAACTCCTTCAGTATCTCGACAAGGATTCCGGCATGCATCATGAGTTGCCCGGGTGCACGCAACACCAAACCGTTCCGGGTTCGGTAAACGTCGTCTGGGTGCAGCACACCATCAAAATCGAGAAATAGAACTCGATCATTCGGCATCAGCCGGCTGCATGTCGGGCAGTTCGAATCAAGCATGGAAAAGAACTCTCAAAGCCGGCCCTCCTGAAAGCTATCTGCTTCCCCTGGGAAGCACTGGCGTATGCGCTCAATCAATCCGTAGCTCGTCAAGACTGACTAGGCCATCCACACATTGCCGCAGCTCAGCAAGGTGCCTGAAGAAGACCTCACATCTTCGAGTGCTTGACTGCCAAGAACCTCCGCCACAGCTCAGCGACGTCGCTCGTGCTCGAGCACATAGGCCTGCAGCCGCCACCTCCCCCTTCGCTTCGCCGAAGCCTCAACCAAGGGGGAGCCTGGCTATGAAGTGCTTACTTAAACGCCTTACTAAAGCGCTGAGAAAGTGTCACAGCATCGATCACTGCCCAGTTCTCCGGTTGGCTACTTTTCCGAATAAAGTTGATCGCACATCCAACCATGAACACGCCCGCAGCGACTCCTTCCCAAGCCGCAGCCTTAAACGTCGCCGGAACGAGATAACTCGGGTTGACGCTACCCGTTATGAGGTGGATCGGATAAGGCGAAATGAAGCAACCAGCAACGGCCACCGCAATCATCAAGGGTACCGCTGCAACTAGCATTAGAACCGGTACTTTGATCTGGTACTGCTTCGCCGCGACAAGCTTGCCGCTCGAACCCTTTACTGCGTAGATGATGGCTTTGTTCTCAGTCTTGTCTTTTTTCTTCGTGAAGATGCCGTACAGGGTCACTCGCTCCCCCGCCTCAATCTCTTCAAAAATCTTTCCTGGCAGCAAAACATTCGGCAATACCTGCCCATCGATAACGATGCGCGCGGTCACAGTCCCCTGCTCAGTAGCAATCACTCGTGGCTTCTCGATCACTCCAGTGACCTGCCGGCAATCAAATCGAATCAAAACGTGCTCCTGCAATTTTTAAAGGCGTAGTCAATCGCACTGCCTGAATGGCAGCGTGGGTGAAACTGTTGAGTCAGTTACGCTCGAAACGAAAAAACGGTACTAAGTGCTGCTGGCTTCCTTACACCATCACCAAGCAATAGGTAGACAGTGCTTTTGGTTTCAAACATGCACGGGTGGTCATGCGAAATTCCAAAATTTGTACGCACCCAGTGGCCTGGAGAAAAACGTCGTCGGCTGTCCAAGACGACCTCATGGGAATAGACAGCTTTTGGTAGCAGCCCCATTGACGCGAGACGATCTTGCTCCGCCTGAGTGAGCTGGAGATCAGCGATGATCCATTGCTTCACTAGGCAGAAAGGCTTCCCCGGAAAAGTCTTTTCGGCGAGCCCGATTATTTCTTCTTGCGCGCCATGCCAACCAAGAACGACTTCCCCACTTCCGTAAAAAAACTGAGCAATCTCATCAAGAGTTACTGACATGGCGCCTCCAGTGTTTGAACCATCATGTGCGTGCACTGGTGTAGATATGGCCCGTTCCGGTGATGAACTCGTAGACGGGGTTTTCCTCGGTGCCAGGCTGGATGCGAATTTCAGAGAGAAGCTCCATTGCGTATGACCCCTGCTCGCTCTTTGTGGGTGGAAGTATGAGATGGATGTTCGTCACGATCAGGAACTCACCCTGCTCCGCTGCACGCATCATCTGAACGGTTTCCACATCCGTAACTAGGTGAGCAACCGGACTAAAGCCACCATCCTCTAATCCCATTCCCTCAATCAGAAACGAGTACTCGCACCGACTGATATCGACCGACTTCCAGAGCATTCGAGTGCTGTCCGGAGTTCTAAATTGCCCCTGCAAATTGCTGCTATTGGTTACAAACACTGCGGATAAACCCTATTTCAAACCCTGCCAAGCTCTGAAGAAGCTCAGCGTAGGCAGCCTTCGATTGACCCTGCTCATGCTTCTGGCAACCGGATAGGGATGCTGCCGAAAGGCACGCGATTCCTTGGCGCTATGCATCCTGTTGAATGGCCATCATAAGCAAATATCCCACCATTAACAATTAGAGATATTTGGTGGGCCAGCGCGAGTATGGCTCTATCCTTTATTTTGAGAAATTGAACGTGAAGGAAGAGCTAGCCGTCACGCTGCGCGCCATCCGACAAATGAAAGGATTGGGTTATGAGGCCCTGGCGGGAACCATCAGCCAAAGCAACCTTAGCTTGCTCGAGCAAGGGAAAATCCAGGCGACGCTGCCTACCCTCGTCAAGATCGCCGAAACGCTCGATATCAACCTTCTGACTCTATTGGCGTTGTGCTTGGCGATCCGTGACAAAGAGGCTCCTGAACATTTGATAAAAAATGCGCAAAAAGAGCTTCAAGGCTTCATCGAGTCGGGCGGCCTTAAAATCATGGAGGATCAGATTCAGGACGGAGCATTGAAAAAACGATCTCGAGGAACTCGAGCGGATGCTCAGAGGGTCAGTGCCGTTGTTGAACTGAAAAAGCAGGGCCTGACACAAGCCGAAGCTGCGCGCGAGCTAGGTTTGCCCACATCGACTGTTCAACGGTACTGGCAAAAGGAGTAAGCCTTTAAAGGCAGAACCTCCACCACGACGCGCCTCATCACCACACTATTCATCCACTACACTCGCCCAGCCGGTTATCTAAGGCAAGACTGAGTGTATGAGGAAAACCTAATGCTGAGCTCATGCTAACGCGTGGATCACTTCGGACATCAGACACCTCTATCTGGCGAGCATTCTCGCCTAAATGGGTGTCCGGTTTCATTAGACCACTACATCTGGCGTTGCATAGGGAAGAAAATGGCGTTCTTGCTTAATGCAAGGCCAACGATACTGGACAGCCACAACCTATACTCTGTGCCCATTAGCCTGTGAAAGGGTAAGCAATCCAGGCTCTATAGCCGGCTGCTGCCCAGAGATCTAGTGACAGGATTCCTGTCGACCTTTGCGTAATCTATGAACGTCTATCGTGTATGGTTCATTCGCGTCACCGTTGCCGAAAGGATCCTGAAGAGTGCTTCCAAACTGATCCTATAGGGGTCGTTGATCAAAGCTAGCTCATCGCATCCCCAATCAAAAAAGCAACGTAGCAGGCGGTTCTTAAACACCTGTTCGTCGATCAAATTCAACTTTCGTTTGTACCTCCAGTTTAGGGAGGCACATAGCCGATCTGGATCTGGATACCGAGTCGAGAAGTCTGGTTCTACCGGCATTACGCCGGAGAACTGGCTGACCATCGGGTTTATAGTTGAAGGCCATGAACACTTCCCTGACTCCTGCGCTCTAAGGGCGAGCAATGCTCGTTGGTAGAGATCCACGCCCGGATAGCCGAATGAGGACGAGTAAGTGAGGATCTGCCCGGTTCGCGCGCTTCCTACAAAGCACAAGGTCACTTGGCGTGATTCGAAGCTCCTCGGTAAGCTGACACGGATGGATGTCGTCAGATAAACAGGAAACAGATAAGTCAGCATCATTTTCTTACACATAGCGCTTAAACGCCTATGTTCGATAGTGAAAGGAGACTGCTCTCGTACAACTCCAACTGATTATGCACCCATCTACCTAACTGCGAATTTATATCAATAGTCCGCCATATTTGCGCGCGATCAGTGACCCTATAATAGTCCCTACCCCTAGCTGCTTGAGCATCGCTGGGTTCGATCCAGCCGAGCAATAGCCCACTTAAATAAAGCGCCCTCGCTCTCGCACTGCACGACACCCTGTAAACCTCGAAATAGAATGTCACATAGAAGCTTAGGCCATGCTTTGGAAAACAATCAGGGCCTCCGCATCCCGACATATCCACATTGCGGTATGAAGCGCTGAGGCAAGGTAGAAGCATCGCTCTCATTAGAGTAAGCATAAAATTGTCCATCTGCTGAGCCACATCGCTATGGGGCGCCCTTAGCCGGAGATCCATGTACCGCTGCTGCACATCCAAAGACAGCCTCAGCAACTCTGAATCAGCTTCACATGGAAGATCATATCGGTCGAAAACCCTGTCTCTATTGTGGTGCCACATGAAAAGCCGGAACCCATAATCTTCGTTGGTACTGTATTTTACGGGTGCGTCTCGCAAAAGAACCTGGTGCGCAGCGCAAAAGGGTTGAAGAAGATATCGCCACTCCAATTTGCATACAAATGAGCGGGTGGTCTTGAGACCTTCTTCCAAACATGCATAGCAATAAGAGCGCCGATATTTAATCGGAACTAACGGCTGCTCACACGGGCCGAACTTCTCGGCCAAACGTTCTCTCGCAACACCATGCTGCTTGATGAAAGATGGCAGCTTCACGTTAGTTTCCATAAAATCAGGATCACTTACCGATGAATGCGTTGCATGAGCCCACATCTCGCCAGCCTCAAACTCCCCAATGTGACTCGCGTCAAAATATCTATTACACATTCCCTGCAAAGCAATCCTGTACATCCAGGACGAAAGGCTTTCTCCCTCCGAAACCTCAGGAATAAACATTTGATTGCACCTCAAATTTGATTTCCTCCCTCGATATGCATCTATCCGTTATTTTTTGCGCCCCCTTCCCAAACAGAACCCCAAGCACATAAATATCTTGAAGGATATCGATTACTCGATCGATCTCAAAGTCAGCATCTTTACAGAGGCTAAAAATACATTTACTCATAGGGATGTCTAATCGAAAAGCACTATTATTCCAACGCCAAAAAGACTCGATAATCTCAGTGCTACTAGAAATATTAAGCTGCCGCTTAAGCCCTATCCGAAAAAAATTTGAGCTACTAGTTTCTATATGCTGCTGCAACGATGTCGAGCGTGTTGAAATAATAAAGCAGAATCGCGCACGACTCTCCGTCATTTTTCTTATCTGTTCCGCGACATGTAGGGATTCCACCTTATTTCGCACAATCACATCCAAATCGTCGACCGCGATCATCGTCTGGGCAGTGAGAAATGAAAACTCCGCCAAGTAAGCGGGCACGTCTTGCAGGGAAACGGAAGGTTCTAGAAGTGAAAATGCAGCACAGACTCTATCTATAAAAGTGATGTCGTAATCATATAAATTATTCGTCACGGTAATCCCAGAGAAAACAGGGTCAGCCACAATAGCTCTAAAAAAGGTCGTAATACCGCTTCCCGCAGGGCCGTCAACCAGAATCACTTGGCCGCCCTCTTCGTTCTGAATATACTTTAGCATTTGGGAAAAAGCGTTACGCCAAGACTCGCTAACATACTGGAAGCCGTGACGGCCTTCCAGTACAGTGCGAGCAACTTGCAGGGAGTGCTCTTGATTCAAGACATGTTCCTATTATGCTGTAGCATCGGCATCTTCGGCTCGCAGGGCGAAGCTGAAGTCTTCCATGATTGATTCGATGTTATCGATATGGGAATGCGTAATGTGCTCGCTGCCGTCAATGACTGCTGCCATCGCTGCACTCTGCAGGATTTTCACAATGTTGTCAGTTAAACCCAAGCTTTTGTCCATAATCTTCAAATACAGGATCTGGTCTTTCAAATTGGTCGCTTTCTTCAAAGGCAACCGATGGATGTAGCTTGCGACAAAACTTCTAAACTCAGCGCCGTTCTCCCAACTGGCCAAATGTTTTACCGCGTAGCGACGCTCCAATTGCTGATCTCGGCGAAGAACATCTGCAGCATCTTCTACACCAAATGCGAAGACCGAAAGCCCATAAATATCACTAGAAAGATTCTTCAAAAGTGACAAATTCACGCTTTGCTGTGCAGCCGTCAACGTCAATGCGTCGTGCACCTCATCGATGACAATGCCTCTGATATTCTGCGATTTGATTCTACTTTGAAGTTGTGGGGTAAGATTTCCGCCTTGACGCGCAAGCTTACCGACTCCAAGGCCCATCGCAACAAGAATCAGGTCGCGCAAACTATAGTTATTTGGATTCTGATGCATGGTCACAAATATCAACTTGTCATCAGCGTACAGATTACGCTCCTTGAGTTGGTTCACCATTGCAGACTTGCCCGCGCCGCCTGCTGCTGCAACGATCATGCAAGGCGCTACAATCCTGTTTTTCATTTTCATAGAGAAATGAATCTGACTGATAACTCGTTCTGCTGCAGGATGCGGCACCCAGAAATCGTCAGAGCACGAGATCATTCTATTTTCATCGGAAAGCTCAAAATGGTGCTGAGCAGCCTGATGCACATGCGGATAAAGAGTTTCGCTCACAGTAAATTTCCAATTTAAATATTTATATATAACTTATTCAAGGCCAAGGACTCAACTTGCATATCATTCACTATGACAGAGCCTGCGGAAGTGGCATCAAACCTATTGACACCTTTCCCGTTGATTAAGTTTTTTCAGGCAGCGAACAAGGCGTGCACAAAATTTTACTTCTGAGAATTTATAATATTGCGATACGCCTTATTCCAATTTTCAGACAATAAAATTCGTACTCGCGCTACTGAATCACGCAAGTGGATTACGTTTTTATTTGATCCATTAACGGCGTCTTTATGCATTAGCTTTTGCTAAGATTTTAGCCTGCTGTCCAACTCGGGCTACTCAAACTGGGCTGTTGCTTCACCATCGAATAGGGGCGCTGTCGTAGATAACTGGAAACTCGTCGTCGCGAGCAACCTGCTCCTTACGCTGCAAGAATGCAATGACATCAAAAACATTCGATTTAACTTCCCTAGCGACCTTGCCCAGCTTAGGCTTCGTCTTGGGATTAATGGACGTATGGAGTTTTTTCGATTCAGTTGCTTTGTCTGAATTGGCTGCAACAGAGCCAGATTTAGCGTTCTGTGTTCTGTAGTCCTCCATACCTTTCTCGCGTTTCTTCCTCTGTTTCTCCTGGCGCGTAAGCTTTGATTCCTCTTCAGCAGCCTGGTGAAATTTCCCAGCCGACTGCGCCCCTGAAGTGCTCATGGTTCCGTCCCGGTCTCCTTTTTGTTGACGCTGCCAACGATAAATCTCTAGGTCGCTGCTTCTGTTAAATTTGTTCCTTACACACGGAATCTTTTCCCATTTACCGTCAAACTTAACCATTACATAGCTCATATCATAAGGGTCATATTTTACTAGAACCTTCTGTCGAACCTTACTCTTCAAGGCTGATGAGGAGTATTGCCTACGAAACATACCTATCCCGTCAGGGGTGATTTCCTTACCTGAGACTTCAGGATAAAAGGTGTACTTGAAGTGCTCATGCTGAACCACTGGCAGGAGCCGATAAGCTGGATGCTTTTCATAATGCTTGTTCCAAGCTTGGCTAGGACTTTTACCTAACGCTGAGTGCTTCGTCTCATGATAAGCATGTATGGCATATACCATCATCTGACGCAGCCTTGTTAGGGTAATGCTGGCGGTCTTCTCACTGCGAAGTGACTTGCGTTGAACTGTGTTCGAACCAGTACTACCAGGTAGTTGGTGGATCAAATGGATCATCTGTTTGCCAATCAGGCTTTCAATGTGCCCACCCTGATGCTTCTTTCCAATCATCCGATGCTCAACCGTGATACCGAAGCCTTTTGCATTAAGAACGAAAACGTCCGACGTGAATTCCTTCGCGTTGTCGGTATGGATCGTCTCCGGCAGACCGTGCATAGGCCACAAATACGTCGGTAATCCCCACCTTTCCAGCATCTCGTCCTTCGGCAGGGCGCAGTTCTCCAATAACATAGCGACTGTCACTGCGCTGGGAGGGAGGAAGGACAGGTAGAACCCGAGAATTACTCTAGTATGAATACAGATTGCCAAACTGATGTAGGGACGACCGATAATTTTTGTCCTATCGTCCTCATCGACTAACAGCATATCCACAACCGTGTGGTCAATCTGCACCCACTCCAAAGGGCGGTTCGTTACTTTGTAGCCTGGACGAAGTTCAAAACGCTGAACCGCTGCTTCCTTCCCGTGTTTCATCTTGTAGAGAAGTTCTGACGGTTGCTTTTTAATCCATCGTTTGACCGTGTGATAGCTCGGTCTCAGAATTTGACGGCTGTCACCCTCGGTCTGACAAGCTCTCCAGACCGCCCCATAGGTTCTCGCCTGAGGGTAGTGCTTAAGGAACATGTCCTCGATGAGCCGCTCCACGTCATTCTGAATCGCATTTGCGCCGAACTTTCTTCCGCTACGATCGCCTACGATGGCGCGGTAGCTCAGAGACCCTCTCGACCGTTTGAGCAACTTGTAGAATTGTGACCGGCTGATCGAAAGGATTTCTAGAGCCTGCTGGAATTCTAACGCGCCCGAATTGAAATCTTGAATGACCGTGTAACGCTTGTTCGCCAACTCATGTCGTGTTATCTCTGTGTCTAGGCTTTGTGAGTCCAGAACAGTTTTTTCATGCAGCATTACGCTTTGGGATACTTCTTCCATTGAACCTTCCGTTCACTATCTGCTCGACGTGCCACGCCATTAGATCCGAAACTCCGCAAGCGAGCGCACATCTGAGTTTGTACTTAGTTTTTTTAAAGAGCGAGTGTTGCATTCCTAAGGAAATACATCTTCCAGAGCAACTTTGATGTTTTGGGTTTTGTGCATCGATCTGTTCTCATGTCGTGAAAGCCAATCTAGTAAAACTTTCAATGGTCGAACTTGTCAACTTTGACGCGCCCGACAAAATCCGACCGTCACCATTATTTTATATATGCAATATATTGACTGAATGGCAATTTATGATATATGTTTTTTTGGCTGGAAGCCCCGTAATACGGGGCCTCTAGAGTTAACTGCTTAATATTTGACTCGAATAGATCTCATTTTTCACGAGATCCGATTATGACTTCCATTTTAAAAATCTGCGCAATCAGGCCTCATAAACTGGCAAACAAATCGAAAATTTCTATGTAAGTTTTCTTTCGCGATTTTTTTCAATACCGTCAGGAATGATTACATATATATTGACAATTTTTTAGTTTGGATGACGGAAACGATGCACACATTTGCGTGCTTAATCACACTAAATGACAGAGTTCAATTGTTATATATTGACAGCGAGGCCATTGAAATCATGTCAAACAATCGCGAGATTTTTTTGTAGTGCGAATAAACAATGGAGATAATTATCCGAAGAATTGGCTATCTTCGTGAGATAAAACCAGAAAAAGTCTCAACATTAGCGCACTGGGGGGCTGCGCCCCCCGGAAATCATGGCTTTGGCAATGTCTCATGATTTCGCGACTGCCTCACCCTGCTTGATCGACTCCGTGTCCCTTGGATCATTTTTTTTATAATGGACGCTCTTTACTCAGAAGCTACAAACCTCAACCTCCATTCAATTAATCGTACTTTCGTGTTCCGTGGCCAGCCAGTTTTCACAACACAGCCAATTAATCCGGCTTGGCGCCCGTGCTATCGACGCGCCCCGGAGACCCCAATCGTCAGCACAGTGATGCGCAAGGTGCACGGTATTACCTTCCATTTTCTCAATTATTTGTGGAATGATGAGGCGCTGCTAGGTGCAACAGAAATTGCAAAAAAATTAGCGCAGTTGACGTTCAGCCAGGTACGGCGTTCGGCGCGCGCAAATCGGCAACTCGCGTGTAAAAAACCAAGATTCCTAGATGATCTCAAATTCTGCTTGTCGCTTCATAGGACTTGCCCAGGCTGCCTACTAGCACTGCTAGGGTTTGCCTAGAACTACAGTTTGCCCCTCGCGAGCGCCCTGCTCCTCTCAATTACGGCACCCACACTGGAAGTTTGGACCTACCAGGTTTATCAATGATGATCGCCAGGCTTTGCTTGGCTCGCGTAGCTGCAACATAAAAGAATGAGAGACTCCAGTCTTCGTAACAACATAGGTGTGGCTGCCATCAGCTCTCGCGCGAGACGGCCAAGCTCGCATGCGTAGATCTTGTTGCTACCATCCATAAATCTCTGTTTGCCGTTCGCGTACATGCTGGGGCGACCTTCGAAGTTGAAGCCCCCTACCCGCTCTCCCAGTAATTTGAATGGCAGGGTGCGTTCCATCGATGTCAATTGTGATCCCTCCTGACCCTGATATCCCTTTCAAACCATCCGTACCACTGCCTCCAACTATGCAGAAAAACTCATCTGCACGATCAATTCCGGTAGTGGAGGCGGAGTGAATGAAGTTAAAGGAACCCTCTACCCCAATTCACCGTCCCCTTGAAGCTCTCCATCGCGATGTAGCAGCCCCTTCTTGATGCTTGGTCGAACGCCGCAGTAAAGGCTGTTGAAGAAATACCATCGATAGCTCCTGTATAGGACTTTTCCATGGAGCTGATCGACACTGGTAAGCCTGTTGTAATTTCGGGCGTGGGATGCTGTGGCAGCAGTTGATCGATCTCACTCGCTCGCTACGTCGGCAGGCGCGTCAGCACATCTTTGAGATACGCATAAGGATCATGCCCATTCATGCGGGTTGACTGAATCAAGCTCATGATCGCAGCTGCCCGCTTACCGCTGCGTAGCGACCCGGCGAACACCAGTTCGAGCGTCCAAGTGCCCACGGCCCTACTGCAGCCCAAATGAGCGAATTTACCCCTTATCTCGGCATCCCCCCAAGAGATCCTGCGGCTTGCCAAATGAAAAGTCAGGCACTAAGGTAGCGCCCTCTAACGACTGGCCCTGGACTTTGGGTGAGCGGTAGCGGCTACAGACAAAAAATCAGATGGCAGCGCACCCTCCTTTGGCGAGTACTTCACCGCACAAAGATAGCGCTGTCCCACTGTCAAGGTGCCCGAGGCTCTATAGAGCTTTCCTTGAAAGTAACAATCACAAGAAAGGAAGCCCGTGATGACGAATGCTAGTGCTAGCGCGACTGTCACCAACAGTTTGGCAACACCCCACGCCCAACGGATGAGCACCTACGTGTTCGCGCTGTTTTTCATCCTCGGCAGCATCACCAGCCTTAACGATGTCCTGGTGCCAAAACTCAAGCACCTCTTCAGCCTCAGCTATACCGAGGCCATGCTTGTGCAGTCGTCATTCTTTTTTGCCTATTTCATTTTCGCCATACCCGCAGGCCTGCTCATTTCGCGAATCGGCTACATGAGAGCGGCCGTCCTCGGGTTGCTGCTGATGGCTGGTGGATGCCTGCTCTTCATTCCTGCCACCCAGTCCGCATTGTTTCCAGCCTTCCTCGGCGCCCTCTTTGTGCTTGCGATTGGCGTGACAACCGTTCAGGTCGTTGCGAACCCGCTGCTTTCACTACTCGGAACCGCCGCAATGGCCCCCAGCCGCCTCACCCTCGGCCATGCGTTCAATTCGCTGGGAACCACGGTCGCTCCCTACCTGGGTGCCATACTGATCCTGGGCTCCCTCAATGCGGTAGATACCTCCGCATTGTCGCCAGCAGAACTGACGTCCTTCCTGTCGCAGGAAGCCAGCGTGATCAGCAACACCTATGCAAGCATTACGCTCTTCATCTGCATGGTCGCCTTGATCGTCTGGCTGAAAAGAAATGAGCTGCAACCGTCAACAAGACCTGAACGTCTCAATCCACTCGCTGCGCTCGACCTTCTAAAGCAGCCGCGCTTTGCACTCGGCACCGTTTGCATATTTCTCTATGTCGGCGCCGAAGTCACGATTGGCAGCCTCATCACCGACTACCTCATGCTGCCGACAACCCTGGCCCTTCCCGCCGAAGCCGCAGGCAAGCATGTTGCCTTCTATTGGGGTGGCGCCCTGGTTGGCCGCTTTATCGGCTCGGCGCTGATGCGCACTTTCGCGCCCGGGAAACTGCTGGCCTTTGCCGCCACGGCAGTCATTGTGCTGTTGACGATCTCTGCCACCGCACAAGGCGTTGTTGCCGGATGGTCGCTGCTGGCCGTCGGGCTGTTCAACTCCATCATGTTTCCGACGATCTTTACCCTTGCGACCGCAGGGCTCGGTCATCGCGCGGCGGAAGGTTCGGGCCTGTTCTGTTGCGCCATTGTTGGCGGGGCATTTATTCCGCCATTGACAGGGTATGCGGCCGACCTCTCGACGCTCGCGATGGCATTGAGCGTGCCAGCGACCTGTTATGCCGGCATCGCAATCTACGGTTGGTATGCCCGCGCTCCGAAGCACTAGCATTCCCTGGCGCGGCTAGCCCATTGGTAGAAGCTAACGATCAGATTCAACCGCTTGTTCGCCGTGCCAGGATCGAGCCCCAGCTCGCCTTGTAGTGGTCTAATGAAACTTAACGTCGTGTCAGGGATTAATTGACCACTACACTCAGTCTGATAATGGGCGCTGATGACCGAAGCTAAAAGTGGAGCACGGGTTTGGTAATTCGATGACGACCGAATCTTTATGTAATTCGCACGATCTGCCGAGGTCTGAGGCGTTCCAAAACGACTACCTGTTGAAGTTTCTGAGCGCAGAGTCCGAATCACGGTGACTTAACCGAACGCTTACGATTACCAGGGGGCGTGTGCTGGACAATGGGATGATGATCTGAAGGCAGAGCGCGGCTCCGAAGCTGTCGAGTTTTGGCTTTTTGCGCAGTGACACCCGGGTAGCCGATCTGCTACATATCGGCAAGTTGGACTTGATCTCTACCATTTGATTTTGCACTGTACATCGCGGTATCGGCACGCCGAATGAAGGCGTCAAACGATTCTGATGGAATCCATGTTGCAACGCCGAAGCTACAAGTCGCCTGTCCAATATCATCAAATGGTAGGGTGTTTATTAGAGCTCGAAGCTTTTCTGCCAGCAGCCTTGTATCGTTCAGTTCGCTATCCGGGCAGATCAATGCAAACTCTTCTCCGCCTGTTCTGCACAGCAGATCGGTTTTGCGTGTTGCCGAACGTATTCGTGTGCACAACGACTTCAGAACGTTATCACCACACTGATGGCCCCAGCGGTCGTTGATGTGTTTGAAGTGATCGACGTCAAACATGATCAGCGACAGAGGTCGGTATTGCACGTTAGCCTCGATGAGCAAGTGCTCCATCAACTCTTCGAAGTATCGGCGGTTATAGACTCCGGTCAGGTGATCGGTAATGTTCAACAAACGCAAGTCTTGCGTGCGCTCATCAACCAGCAAGAGGGCGCGGGCGCGCTGCGTAATCAGCAAGTACACCATCAAGGTCAGCAGCAGCGACAACCCTGCTCCGAACACGACAATTAGGCTGATGGACAGTGCGTAGCTGTTGGCGACCAGAAATGTTGAGCTGGGTCGAAACTGGATCAAGTAATTTTGGTCGGCTACTTTCAGCAGCCGCTGCGTGTACAGCGCTGAAGGGGCCGCGGGGGCCAAGCTCTGATAAATGCTTTCCCCTTGATGCTGCGTGTCGATCAATGAAAGCGTCACGTTCAGTCGTTGCAGACTTGGTAATGGAATGCCTTGTTCCATCAAAGAAGCCAAGCGTACGCTGGAGACAACGAACCCCTGCAAATTATCATCGTTCAATGGAACCTCAGGGGGCTTCTGGAATACAGGTGCGACAAAGAAAACCCCCGACTGCCCATTGGTCATTTTCAACGGTTCCGACACAACTATTTGACGTGTTTGTCGTGCCTTGCTCATCAAGGCTTGGCGACCCGGGCGAGCTAGAATATCCATGCCGGGTATGATCTTTACGTCATCGCGCTTCAATAAGTAGAGCAATATCCAGTGTTCCGGCCGGCTGGTGAGGGGGACTCTTTCACCGGTGACGGGATTAATTTCATGATAAGAAAAATCACTGGTACCGTTGAGGAGCGCCTTAGCGCGAAACGTTTGTAGATCCTTCTCGAGAATCCTTGGCACCCAGCTATAGGCTTCGTCCTCTCCAACTAGAGGCGTAACAAATCCCAGAAACTCCTTTTCAGTGACATCGTCGGCGTTGATAAAGAAACGCCTCACAACGTCTAGTTTCAAGACCTGAGTATTAAAGCGTCGTTGCAGGCGACTGAATCTTTCGTCGACCTCCAGTTGAAAAGCAACGCTAACGGTACGCTGCTCTGCCCCTGCGAACAGAATAAGCACCAAGAACGTGACGGCCACCCCAGCTAGGCACACCAGACCGCAAAGGGTCACGTCTGATGCTTTGAGCGCGTTCTGACGAATAGACATCATTTTGTGTTCCTTGCTCATCGCCAAAAATAGCGTGCAGTGACCTGAAGTACTTTTGGAGTATCGGCACACTTGTCGTTATCTTTATAAATCAGACGTTAGAGCAAGGGGCTTATATTAAGGACTCCAACCAGTTAACGGTTCAAATCTAGAGCTGTCGTGGCAAATGGGTCTGCGAACAGTTATAGACACGTTCGCCGCCCCTCCACAGGCTTCGGCCGATGTGCATGCGTCAGCCAGTCTGGCAGCGCTCAGGCGAACCCAAGCTTGTGAATGGCAAAGTCGCGCAACCCGCTTTTCTGGAGCTTACTCGATCGGCTGATTTTGGCCGGTTGCTACCCTTCGTGACGGGAAGCAACCAGCCATCAAGCGCTAAGTATTTTGCGACTTGAGCCAGCCTAAGCTTGCAACAGTAGTGCTGGAAGGACGGTATTCACATCCGATCCATCCTGTGTATCCACGATGTTCCAGAGTCGCGAACAATTCAGCAAAATTTAAGATGCCTGTCCCCGGCTCGTGGCGACCTGGGCAGTCCGCAATCTGTACGTGGACGGTTCGGTCATAAAACTGATCCAGAACATTTGCGGCGTCGCCGGTCAAAAGCTGTGCATGGTAAAGATCGAGAATCAGTCCAATACTCGGGAAGGCTTCCAGCACCCGTAGCGCTTTGCTGAAATCCGACATGTAGTACCCCGGGATTTCCTTTGGGCTTATCACTTCAATCAGGGGCCGCAACCCCCGATCTTCAAAATATTTGACTGCATATTCCAAGTTGCTCATGAAACTGGGCGCAGCTGAAACTTGTGCAGTAATCCCAGACATGACGTGCACATTTGAGCAGCCCAACACCTTTGCATACCTGGCGGCCAAGGCTAAACCTGCACGAAACTCTTCTTCCTTGCCTTGCAACGCAGCAATGCCCTTGGTGACTCCGGCCGGTACAGCGAACTGGATCAGAGGTAGAGAATATTGAGTCAAATGTGCGGCCAATTGACTGGCTTCAAATTCATAAGGCGAAGGAAACTCCACCGCCTTGAATCCAGCAGCCGCTGCAGCTTCGATACGCTGGAGAAAAGGCAAATCGTTGAATTGGAAGCCGAGATGAGCATTGAACTTGAGCATTCAGTAAAAATCCGTTTTGAAAGAGGCAAGTCATCTGCCTGGACGCGAGCCTCGAGAAGGCGACAACACAGTTATCGCAGGCATATTAAAGAGACTCCTCCATCACGAAAAATATTATGTTGTGATTTTTTTCATCACTAATTGTTATGCTTTGGGTTTCGATCCGAGAATGACTGGTATGAATCTCAAAGCGTTGATGTGCTGCGTAGAAGTTGCGCGGCAAGGTAGCTTCACCAAAGCCGCGCAGAGCCTGCACATCGCCCAACCAGCATTGAGCATGGCCATTACTCGATTGGAAGAGGAGTTGGGCGTTACGCTTTTCAACCGCGCGGCACGACAAATCAACGTGACGGCTGAAGGAAAAAGCTTTATTGCCCGTGTCGAAGTCGCTTTGCTCGAACTAGACATGGCACGTCAAGAGCTGCGGGATCTGTCGCATTTGCACAGTGGTGAGATTCGTCTTGGCGTGCCTCCCATGTTCGGGATCAACTACATTCCGCAGGTACTCAACGCCTTTGGCAAGAGATATCCAGGTATCGTGATGACGGTGATTGAAGGCAGTGCGGATGACATCAGCCAGCGCCTGGAAAGCCGTGACATTGATGTCGCCCTGCTGGAGTCTCGTCGAGTAGAGAGCGGATGGGACTCCGTTTTGTTAGGCACCGACGAGATGGTGATGTGCATGAACGACAGCCACCCACTTTCGCGCGAGGCTTTTATCGAGGCCTGGCGTCTGCAAGATGAGAAAATGGTGCTTTTTGACCAGACATTCCTGCAACGCCATATGTTCGACACCTTCTGCGAAGCCTCTGGAGCCCGCTATCGAATAGCATTGCAGACCAATTTCGTCTCACTGGTCATCAAGGCAACACTGGATGGAATGGGCGCCTCTACATTGCTGCGTTCCATTCAGCAATGTGTACCCGGCTTGCTGGGCATTCCCTTCAAACCGGCACAGATCATGAGTTTCAGTCTATGCTGGCGAGCTAACGAATATTTGTCTGTCGCAAACAAGCGGTTTGTTGAGTTTGCTCAAACAACCGGTTTCTTCGGTAAAGACCCCGACTAACAGTCAATGGAGTTGAAACGCGCCAAGCCACCGATCTCGGCTGCGAGTCCGATGTAACTGCCCGTCCTGGTCGTCTGGTCGAACGCCGCAGTAAAAACTGTTGAGGAAACACCGTCGATAGCACCCGAGTAGCATTTCTCCATGGTGCTGATAGACACTGGTAAGGAGGTAGTAATCTCGGGGGTTGGGCTCAGGCCTATTGGTTTAAAATTCTTAGCAGTAAAAGTGGCTAACGCTTCCATTCACATCCGTCTCTATCCAAATGAGTGAGGTTCTGATTCTACTCCCCAGCACAGCACAGAGCCAAAAACGCTTTTCGGAGCTAAGCCTATTTCCATCTATGTGGCAGCAACTCCGAGGTGTCTTCACCGGACTCTTACTTCCGCGCATAGAGAAATGCAGGACGGAAGCCCTTGGCCTGGAACGCTTCCAACTGGCTAGGGGGGCACACCGATCAGGATACACTCCTCGACCAGGGGGCTCAGAAAACGCAATATAAAGCACGCTAAGACAAATGCTGCGGCGGCCGCTGATGGATGTCCACCTCGCGCCATTCTTTAAGCAAGGCTTGCCTCCGACGAGGGTAGCGCTCGGGCTTTACTCTCAAAGCAGATATGCGATCAGTCCTAAAGTGACGGAACTCTTGCCGTAGTTCGCACCACCCGGCAAGCATCCGAGCATGATCAAAATAGCCCAGCGCAACGGGCCAAATCGTTCTCTCTGAACTAGCTCCCTTCAGATCTAGATACTTGATTATTACCTTATGCTCGACTCGAATGGCCCTTCGAATCTGCGACAGATCGATGGCCTCTAATTCTGTTTGATCCCCTTTGCCAACCACCAATGAATTGGTATCAAGTGCGGTCCGCAGGTCTTGGGGTAAAACAGAAGCTATTTTTGACAATGCTCCTTTTGCGGCACTACTCAGTTGAAGGTCAGCACGCTCGGACACCCAGCGAGAACCCAAGACAAGGGCCTCTATTTCCTCCTCGGTAAACATCAATGGCGGGAGCATAAAGCCGGGGCGTAAAACGTAACCAAGTCCTGGCTCGCCTTCAATGTTGGCACCTTGCCCCTGAAGCGTTGCGATATCTCTGTAAAGCGTACGAACGCTTATCCCCAGTTCTTTGGCCAAATGATTGCCAGTCACTGGAAAACGATGGCTTCGCAGGGTCTGAATCAGATCAAATAATCTTTCGGTGCGAGACATAAGTGGCTTTGTTGGTGGTGTGATCTCAACGAGATGCTGCCATCATTTGGCAGCAAGTCAAAGAACTGATTGCCATCAACCTCTGGGGAAGGCTACTGAAGGCCATTTGGATCATGCTGATAGCGATGTTCAACGGAAACGACCTGATAGGAAGAGCTTTCCTGGCAGGCTGATGAGAGCAGACGCAACGCACGCATCACTACTGACACTTTCTGTCAGTATGCAGGAAGACAATGGCAGTGTTGATCACTAAACAAGGAGCTAAAACCATGCGTCTTCACTACCATCCCGCATCAACTTGCAGCCGCCGAGTGCTGATGGCCGCACATTACCTCGAAATCAAAGTCGATCTCGTGCTGGTGAATCTGTTCAATGGGGAGCAGAACTCTCCTGAATTTCTGAAACTTAACCCGAATCATCGGGTTCCGGTTCTCGAACATGATGGATTTGTTCTTTGGGAATCTTACGCCATCATGCAGTACTTGGCGAATATGACCCCTAGCCAAACTATTTATCCCATCGAACCCCGTGGCCGTGCTGACGTTAACCGCTGGCTTTTTTGGTGTGGGCAGTATTTCATGCCGGGCGTCGGCATTCTTAACTGGGAGAACTCGATCAAGTCTTTGGCTGGAATTGGTTCGCCCGACCCCAGTGAGGTCGCTCGCGGAGAGCGGCTTGTGACTGAAGCTGCGAAAATTCTTGATGCGCACCTTAGTAATCGAGAATGGATTTGCGACACCGGTCTTTCACTCGCCGATTTTGCTATAGCCGCGCCACTAGCTGACCAGCACAGCGCCAAATTCCCCGTAACTGATCTGCCCAATCTCCAGCGGTGGTTCATGCAAATCCAGGCGCTTGAGTCTTGGAAGAAGACGGAAGCAGGTGCTCTGTAAGCTAAAGGCGTCCGGTTGGAGCAATGCCTAACTAGGCGTCAGGCATTGCCGTCAGGATGTAGTCCCATTGAGCCTTTATTGACAATTGACACACTCAATAAAGGCTCAATGATTCTTTCTTGAAACATTGGTGAGGGAGACGCACATGTTTCGACGACCTCACTGTTCGGCCAGGTGTTTCTCAAGGTTGCCTGAACTCTGCGACTCTGGACATCGTTAACCTCGTGAATGACTGTCTGCAAAGACGAATTTACTTCGTAGGTTTAATCCAACTCACTGATGCAGACCACTTTAGGCTGCGTCATGTCCTCATAGGCAAACCGGACACCCTCTCGCCCCAGACTTCCGTACTTGAATCCACCGAAAGGCATGGCATCAAAACGATAATCGGAAGAGTCATTGATCATCACTCCACCGGCTTGAATTTGCCGCGCCAATTTCAAGGCCTTGGAAAGATCACGTGTGAAGAGTCCCGCATGTAAGCTGTACTCCGGAGCGTTGGCCAGAGCAACAGCATCATCCAGGTGGTCAAAAGGCTCCAGGATGACAACCGGCGCGAAGACTTCCTGCTGCCAAATCCGACTGTTATGGCTTACACGCTCCAGCACGGTCGGCGCATAGCTTCCCACTTCGCGATGGTGCCCACACAGAAGAACGGCCCCCTCGGCCAGTGCTTCATTCACCAATTGTTCGGTACGACGGGCCGCCTGTTCTGTAATCATCGGGCCTACATCCGTTGCTCGCTGGTCAGGATCACCCACTACCAAGGCACGCGTTTGGCTGACAAAACGCTCACGGAAGTCCTCATAAATTGAACTGTGTACAAGGATGCGTTGAGTGCCGATGCAATTCTGCCCTGCTGCCCAAAAGGCGCCAGACACGCAGGACTCAACAGTCGGTTCGATATCGCAATCTTCAAGCACAAGAACCGGGGCATTTCCTCCCAGATCCATCGCTAGCTTCTTCAACCCTGCACTACGAGCGATGGCCTCACCTGTGGCAAAACCGCCCGTAAAGGAAATCATCCGAACTTCACGAACCTCCACCAATGCTTTACCCAGATCGACGCCACCGGTCGCCGGGGTTACCACAGACGGAGGCAGACCCGCTTCCACCAGGCACTCAACCAGCTTGAGAGCAGACAACGGTGCGAGCTCTGAGGGCTTCAGGATCACAGCATTACCACCGGCGATGGCCGGGCCAAGTTTATGGGCGACCAGGTTCAGCGGATCGTTGTAGGGGGTGATCGCGACGATAAGCCCCAACGGTTCCCGAGTGAACCAGCCTTGGCGCGATTCGGAGCCTTCATATGCCTCAAATGGAATCACTTCCCCGGCGTTACGACGAGCCTCTTCCGCCGATAGCTTCAGCGTATTCACACAACGCTTCACTTCCTTCTCTGCTTGTCGCAGCGTCTTCCCCGCCTCTGCAACAATAAGTTTGGCAAACGCTTCAGCCTCAAGCTCTACACGCCGGGCCGCCTCCTCAAGAATGCGCGCACGCAGGTGACGAGGCATTGCCGCACTCTCACGCACGCCAATTCGCGCACGTTCCAGCAAGCCAGGAACTGCGGCGGCATCGAGGCAAGGGACACTGCCCACCAGGCGACCATCGAATGGACTGAACACATCAATCTGTTTGGCTTCAACAAGCTGGATACTGGCCATGCTGGATACGCTCATGACTATCTCCTGTTATTTGCCGTGGGCGGTGTGGATGGCGACGATGTCCGACAGCAATGCGAAGGCTGTTTCGATGCGCCCTGCCCCAGGCCCGGACACCGTGACAGCTCCCAGCAGTTCGGTCTTGAATGACACTGCATTCGTAGCACCGCTGATTCCGGCAAGAGGATGTGTGTTCGACAGTAACCGAGCTTCCACACTCGCTCGAACCGAGCCATCTGCTTCACGATCGGCTGAGCCAATCAGTTTCCAGCTAGCGCCATTGGCACTTGCCTGGGCAATATCTTGTGCGCTGATATTGCTGATACCCGAGCACGCTACATCGCTGACATTCAGTCGTGCGTTGAGCAGTTCGTTGGCCAGGATCACCACCTTGAGGCGTACGTCAAACCCTTCCACATCGGCGGTTGGATCTGCCTCGGCGTAGCCGAGCTGTTGCGCTTGTACGACGGCATCGTTGAACGCCAGGCCGTCTTTCATCCGGGTGAGCACGTAGTTGGAAGTGCCGTTCAGGATGCCTTCGAAGCCTTGCACGTTGGCGCCCGCCAAGGCCTGCCTGGCCAGACGAATCACGGGGGTGCCACTCATCACCGCCCCCTCGTATTCGAAGGCGACCTGGTTGCGCCGGGCCAACGCTTTGAGCTCGGCACCGTGCAGCGCAATAGGTCCCTTATTGGTGGTCACTACATGAATGCCGCTTTCCAAGGCCCAGCGGCAAAAGGTAGTGGCAGGCTCGCCATCCACCGGATTGGTGAAAGTGGCTTCAGCGATGATGTCTGCACCGGAATGCTTGATCACGGTTTCGTTGAAGGCCTCAGCATTGCCGCCGGGCAGTTGAGCGAATGCGCCCTTCTCAACCGGCAGCGCCACCAACTGCTTTGCATCCAGACCGTCTTTGGCAACGATTGAGCCGAGGAACAGATCGGTGACACCGACAATTTTAATGGTGAAGCCGAGGGCCTCTTTCCACTCGGCATTACAATCGGCGACCAATTGGGCGAAGCCACGGTTCACGCCACCAAATCCTACCAAGGCAATTTTGTACTCAGTCATAAGCGTTGTTCCTATATTGATGTTGTTCGTTAGGAACATCCTAAGAGCCGGGCTTTGGCAGTTGAATATGGCAGAGTGCTGTATTAATTGAGCGTTTTGCCCAAGCACGATGTTGTCAAAACACCGCAGAAAGGACGAACGATGTCACGGTGTTTTCCACCCCCGGCATGGCCGCGATTTCCTTCCACACGAGATGGACGCGTTCAGGTGTGGCGGCATTCACACGCAGCATTAAATCGAACTCACCACTGAGTACTTCACATTGCACGACTTCGGGAATGGAGCGCAGCGCAGTCAGTACTTCTTCGCCACGCATGCGGTCGTAGCGGTAGACAAAGATCACCGCGCTGATAAGCGACGTAGGCCGCCGCGACTCACCGAGAAGAACCGTATAGCCCTGGATCGCACCGTCGCGCTCAAGACGCTCGATGCGCTGGCGCACCGCATTGCGCGATAAGTTGATCTTGGCACCCAGTTCGATATGGGCTATTCGCGCATTGGCGGTAAGTTCGGCCAGTATGCGTTCGTCCAACGGATCTAGAATGCGCTTCATGCAGACCTCTGCAGCGCCAGACGAAGAGCCTGGCACAGACCGTCAAGATCGCCCTTGGCCAGGTACGGTGGTTGCGCGCGCACCTCGACAGTGCTCGGAACGCTTGCTTGCCAGACGCCCAGTTCGGCCAACAGCGCCGCTGACTTGGCCGGCGCAATTTGCCCGAAGGTGACCATCGGCGCGCCCAGGCTGCGTCGATGAAGCCTGCCGGCCAGTACACCGACAGCGGTGTGAGGATCGATGGCCGAGCCTGTCTCTCGGAACAGTTCGACTACTTCATCGCGCACCTGGGATTCGTGTACGGCATAGGAATCGAAGAGTACTCGAGCACGCAGCCATTGCTGGTTGCCGATGCTCATTTCTCCGCAACTTTCAAAATGCTCCATCAGTGCTTTTGTTGAGCAGCCATCGTGCTCGTAAATCTCCCAGATAAACCGCTCCAGGTTGGAAAACAACGAGAAGTCCATCGCCGGCGACACGGTTCGATTAGTCATCCGGGTGGAGTAGCGATTGCAATGAAAAAACTGGTGCAGGGCATCATTGCTGTTGGTGGAAATGATCACCTGATTGATCGGTAATCCCATTTTCTGCGCAATGTAACCAGCGTAGATTTCGGCCGAGCTGGCAGCTGGAACGCTAAAGCCAACGGGACGCGAGCCACCGCCCAGTTGCAAGGCTGCGTGGAAGTAAAAAACGATCTGGGCCAGGACGCCGATCCAATTGGTCGAGTTGAAACAGACCGGCAATACTCCGTCCAACGGCCACTCGCGCAAGAGTCGGGAGACCAGCGTCTGGCAATCATCGAAATTACCGTCAACCGGAAACAGCTGAACCCGCTGCGGGTCGGCTGCCTGCAAGGCACTGAGTTGCTCAGGCGCAAGCCCGTCGCGCGGATACAGTATTGCCATGCGGGCGGCCGGGCAGTTAGCAAAGGCTTCAAGCGCCGCGACGCCGGTATCACCGTTAGTTGCACCGACCACCAACGCTTCTTTACCGATCTCCTTCAGGAAATGGTCGACCAGGCGCGACTGCAATTGCGCGGCGAAATCCTTGGAAGAACCGGTCGGACCATGAAACAGCTGGAGTATCCACTCGTTGTGCCCGATTTGCTCAAGCGGCGTAATAGCGCGGTGCTTGAATTGTTGATAGCTGTCACTGAGCAAGGCACGCAGGGTGCTTTCGTCTATGGAAGAGCCGACAAAAGGCGAAATCACTCGCCAAACCAACTCATCAAACGGCAGCCACGACCAGCCAGCAATCTGTTTCTCGGTAAAGACAGGCAAACTGGCTGGGACATAGAGACCACCATTTTCGGCGAGCCCCGACAGAACCACACTGCGAAAATCAGCACGCATGTCGCCGCCGCGAGTGCTTACATAATCCATGGCAACTCCAAATCAGTTTTACAAAAGGCGATGGGCTTGCGCCACCAGCCAGGTAGAAAAATGTGCGGCATCAGGCGATAGCACTTCGTTCTGTTCGTGCACCAGATAAAAGGATTCGCTTGCCTCGATACGGTGATTGAATGGCGCAACCAATTGCCCACTCTTAAGCAAATCCTCGACCACGGAAGACCGTGCCAGCGCAACGCCCTGCCCCAATTCGGCCATGCGGATGGTGGAAATCAGCGTGTCAAACTGAAGGCCACGGGAGTAGTCGACGTCGTCTGCACCAACTCGTTTTAACCAGTAACCCCAACCTTCTTCGTACCCCAACACGTGAAGCAGTGAATGGTTCATCAAGTCGCGAGGCTCATGTATGGGTGAGCTGGCCATGAGCGTTGGGGAGCAAACAGGCTGAAGGATGTCCCAAGTCAACCGCTGAGCGTGCAAGCCCGACCACTCACCGCATCCCCAGCGAATCTCCAGGTCATCCTCGCCGTCCGGTTCTTTCACCCAAATATTGCTGATATATCGAATATCAATCTGGGGATACTCCCGACAAAAATCTGCGAGTCGGGGGGCCAACCAATAGTGAAGAAAGGAAAGGCTGCCACGCACCTTCAAATGTCTTCGATTGCGCTGGCCGAAAATCTCGTTTGTGCCGACTGCAAGGCGACTGATCGCGTCTTGTACGACAGGCAGGTACGACTGCCCTTCCTCGGTCAAGCCAAGTCCTCGAGGTAAGCGCTTGAACAGCGCCACACCGAGGTGACTTTCTAACTGACGGATCTGCTGACTCACAGCCCCTTGAGTCAAATGGAGTTCTTCCGCCGCGTGGGTAAAATTTAAACAACGCGCCGATACTTCGAATGCCCTCAACCAGTTCAAGGGTGGTAGTGACTTTTGACTCATCGGCGCAACCTCATCAGGGCTTTAACTATGCTCAATCATTGCCTGAGAAACTCACACGGTGCCAGAGGAATGAACAGCGGCGGCTAAAGCCAATCGCTCTGCTCTCTTGTTTCGAGTGACCCAGTAAACGAAATAACACCACGCGATAAAGGGCAGTCCGAAGTAAAGCGCCACTCGCTGCTCAGGATCAAAAGCGATACCCACACAGGCCAGCAAGCAACACAACAGTGCACCGATAGGCACCCATGGATAGCCGCGTACACGGAAATGCAGGTCTTCAACTCGTCCGCCATTAGCAACGTATTGACGACGGAACGCGATCTGGCTGGCAGCAATGCTCATCCACACGACTACGACCGCCAGACCGGAAATGGACACCAAGGCCAAGTAAACCGTATCAGGGGCAAACACACTGCTGAGCAGAGAAGCCACTGCGCCCGCCATACTAAGCACGATGGCGTTCACCGGTGTGCCACGACTGGAGAGCCTGGCGTAGCGCTTAGGCATATGTCCTTGATCGCTCAATGTCCACAGCATGCGCGATGCTGCATACAGCCCCGAGTTAGCGGCGGAAATCAGTGCCGTAAGAATGACGAAGTTCATAATGTCGGCAGAGTATGGGATGCCAATCAGCTCAAACACCATGACGAACGGACTTTCTACAAGCCCCGCTTGCTCTCGTGGCAGTAACGTCGCAAGGACGAAAATGGTCCCCACGAAGAACAGCGCCAAACGTACCACTGTCGTGCGGATTGCCTTGGGCACGCTAGTTTGTGGATCTTGCGCTTCACCTGCCGCAATCCCGATCAGCTCAGTTCCCGAAAAGGCGAAGGAAACAGCCAGGAGGGTCATTGCAATGGGTAGAAATCCGGTGGGAAAAAGCCCCTCACGTGTGAAGTTGGAAAGTCCCGCACCCTGCAAACTCTGTACTTGAATAAGACCGAAAATTGCCGCTCCGCCGATCACAATGAATGTGATAACGGTCAGCACCTTAATCAGCGAAAGCCAAAACTCAGTCTCCGCAAACCACCGAACGGAGACAACATTGCTTGAGAACACTGCGATGGCAAATAGCGCGCTCCAAATCCAGACGGGTGTATCAGGAAACCACCGAACCATCAGAATGCCCGCAGCTGTGAACTCTGAACCGATAGCTACTGCCCAAGTGAGCCAGTATAGCCAGGCCACTGTATAGCCTGTGCCTGGGCCCAGGTATCGCGTTGCGTAACTACTGAAAGATCCGGTTTCTGGCATCTGTACAGCCAACTCACCGAGACAGACCATGACTAAATACACCATCACTGCACCGATGATGTAAGCAATCACTGCACCGAGTGGCCCTGCCTGATTAACCGTGTAACCGGAGGTAAGGAATAACCCCGTACCGATCACACCGCCCAGTGCCAACATAACGATGTGGCGTGTTTGCATTTCCTTTTTGAAACGCGAGTTTGGGTCGGACTGATGATCTTTAATATGCGTGGACATAGTTTTATTCTCATGAAATGTGCGGACAAGCGTCCTTGTAACTGGCGGTTGGGCAGTACAATTTAGTTGTCGCTGGATTTTATTATTTTCATTCTTCATGAAGGGCTTAAGATGAATCTCGAGCGTCCTGCCCGTATTCAGGTTTCTACTTCAATGAAACGTTGGGCACTATCAGCGTTAAAGCTCGTATCACCATGTTTACCTCGCACTAAAGCGAAAGCTTGTTTTAGGTCAGCCAATAAATCTGCTGAATCTTCAATACCTACGGATATTCGAACCAAACCTTCGGAGATTCCCAGTGCCTGACGCTCTTCCAAGGTATTTTCCACGTGACTGGTCGTCCGAGCCGGCCCATAGATGGTCTCGACAGCGCCCAAATTACCCGCCCGATGCGCATACCTGAGCAGCGGTAGCAAACGGGTCACTGTGTCCATGCCTCCTTTCAGCACGAAGCTGACGATGGCTCCGAATCCGTTCATTTGCGAACGAGCGATGTCATGACCTGGATGTTGAGGCAGCCCCGGATAGTTCACCGACTCAACCAGCGGTTCGGTACAGAGGTACTCGGCCAAAAGCTTCGCGCTCGCCTGTTGCTGGCGAACACGCAGAGCCAGAGTCTTGATGCCTCGGATGATTAGATACGCCGAAAAAGGATCCAGCGAGGCACCATTGATTTCGCGGTAATGGCGAACTTGAGACATCAAATGCTCGGCGCCGCAGACCACACCACCGAGGACATCACCATGACCGGACAGGAATTTGGTCGCGCTGTGCACAACCACATCAACGCCTAAGGCGAGCGGGTTCTGATTCAGAGGCGTCGCGAATGTATTGTCCGCAACAACCAAAGCGCCCACTCGCTTGGCCGCTGCCACAAGGCGCCGAATATCAACGATTTTCAGCGTTGGGTTCGTGGGTGTTTCCAGGTACAGGACGTTGCAGCCTTTAGCGATCTCCTGCTCAAGTGCCACGGTGTCGAGCGTATCGCAAAGGGTTACCTCCACCCCCATGCGTGGAAGAAACTCCTCGAAAATCTTGTTCGTACCACCGTAGCTGTCACGCGTAGATATCACACGCTGCCCAAAGGACAGGAAGGTGTGCAGTACACCGCTGATCGCGGCCATTCCGGTACTGAAAGCTACGGCCGACTCTGCGTTTTCGAGCTCACAGAGTTTATCTTCCAAGACGGAGACAGTGGGATTGCTCATCCGGCTGTAAATGAAGCCGGGCTCCTTTCCCAATGCCACGTCATACCACTTATCGATATCGTCATAGCCATAGGCAGCACTGACCACGATGGGTGTCTGCGTCGCATTGTAGGGATGTTGAACCTGCTCTCCTCCCCATACCACTCGAGTCCCCATCCCAATGTCTGAAGCCTGGACGGCGCGTTTCTTATTTTCCATAAAGTTCTCTCGCATCAAGGGAAACACAGCCGTGTTCCAAGTGGGCTTGGGAGGACTATATGGAAAGCTCATGCTTGTGAAAAATCATGATATCCGGGAGTAAGGGGTACTTTTTTTAATGGCTGGGTACCGGGTGCCCTGACCATCCATTCACATGCCCATGCCCATGCCCATGCGCATTGAGTGAAGTGAATTACCTATGACAGATGCCCTCTTTGCTGCGCGCCCTTCCCCACTACACGTGCTGCCATCTGCCACCAATCGAATAGCTTCCCTGACTGCCCGGCAGGCAGCATACGGAACTGCTAGTGTTAATCCGCATGCCGTCAAAGTCCCTGCAGTCGGGTGGGTGTGAGCCGCCGTTTTGTTCATGACCGAGTGCTGCACCTGCCGCTGCTGTTCGTTGGCAGTGGTGTAACCCAAGATCTTCCTAATCCATCGAATGGCGCTTAATCCAGGAGAAAAATCATGGCGAAGGTACTGGTTCTCTATTACTCAATGTACGGTCACCTCGAAACGATGGCTGGAGCAGTGGCCGAAGGCGCACGATCCGTACCTGGCACCGACGTGACGCTCAAGCGTGTTGCTGAAACCATCCCGGCCGAACAGGCAGCAGCCATCGGCGTCAAACTTGACCAGAAGGCACCGGTGGCGACACCTGACGAGCTGGGCAATTACGATGCAATCATCTTTGGTACACCGACGCGCTTCGGCAATATGGCGGGACAGATGCGCACGTTTCTCGACCAGACCGGCGGACTGTGGATGAGCGGCGCGCTGGTCGGGAAAATCGGCAGTGTCTTTGCATCGACCGGCACCCAGCACGGTGGCCAGGAAACCACGATTACGTCGTTTCACAGCACACTCCTGCATCAAGGGATGGTCATCGTGGGTGTGCCTTACACCTGCGCAGGGCTGACCAACATGAGCGAGATCACCGGCGGTACGCCCTATGGCGCGACCACCCTGGCAGGCGCTGACGGTAAACGGCAACCGTCAAAAAATGAACTGGATATTGCGCGTTTCCAGGGTAAACACGTCGCTGAGCTTGCAATAAAGATCGCGGGTTAACGTAAGCACCTGAATGGGCGCGTGTTGCAGGACAGGTTGTCGGCCTGCACTTCTCCGGTATCCATGAGAAGGTGAACACTGCGCCCTACCCTACAAGAATTCTGACCGTGACCCGTTTCTGCTAACCGAAAACTGACTTGGGTGCTCAACTGCCCCTACTCAGCTAACGCGGTCAATTCGGCGACACGTCAGCCTCGTTGCTGCTCTGGTAGATGTTGATGCTCCGTACCACCCCTTCCAGCATTGGCTGGTAGGCTTCCAGTTCCTTCGCGTAGGACGAAAAGGTGATCAGGATAGCCACTTGTGCAGTGAACGTAGCCAGGTAGTGCGTGCGATAGCCGATCACCTCGCTGTTGAGGTGAGTCCCCTCAATCCAGGTGCGGCCATCGATCACCGAGCGCTTGACCTGCTCGACGATCGAAGTGGCTTCGTTGGTGAGCGAAGCAGGCGTTTTCAAATGGGCTTCATAGGCGGCGAACGTGTCCATCTGCGGGTTTCGGTACTTCATCGTCGCAATCAATATGGCGTGATACGGCTTTGGCCCAGGTGGTGTGCAGACCAATTCGGAGCTTTCCATCCCACACACCCACCCTCTAGGCAGCGTAATGTCGTACACCGACATGCGGTATATATTCGCTGGTGCGGGCATCAGGAAGTTCGCAACCGCGAGGCCAGCGGCGGTCAGTGCGGCGAAGACCAGCGCTGCGGTGGCTATCGCTGTCAACAGGTTGCGCATCTAGTTGGCCTTCAGCGCAATCGCCGATTCGGCGTTTGCGATGCGCTGAGCCAGGAAGCCTTTTTCCCGCTTCAACTCCCCCCGCTGCGCCTCGCTGATATCGAGGGCAAGCAGTTCGTCGGTAACGGCCAATCCACGCCTGTCTACCTCTATGCCTTCCGGCTGGCGACTAGCCGCGAACAGCGCGGTTGCGCGTACTTCATGGGCCAGTATTTCCTCCATGCGCAAGGCGATATAGTGCTCGTCGCCCTTCGTCGTCAGGCCAAGCCCCTCGTTCACCAGTGCCAGAGCTGACGTCGTCGCGGCAAGCGAACCGGGGTTGTCCCCGAGCTTCTCGGTGAGCAGCCAGCCCAGCCGGCGTTGAAACGCCACCGACCGCTCAAAACCGAAGTGCTGCCGGCGTTGGGCCCCCTCATCGGTTTCGCTTTTTATGTCCTGTTGTTTTTTTGCCATCGCTTCGAATAATCCGGCAGCCACCTCGGTCACCAGCGCCGAATCCCTGAAGTTGCCTGCTTTCTCCTGCGCGTCAATCAGCCAATTGACACGCCTGGAATAATCATCGGCCAGCGCTAGCGTGAGGTGCGCCTTGAAAAGCTGACCTTGCTCGCGCGCGTTGTCGCGTACAACGCGCAGTTGCGCCGCATCGTCTTTTGCGGACAGTAGGTTGGTCCTGAGTTGCAGGTCGAGCAGCGATGAGACAGCTTCGGCCCATTCGGCGCTGTTTTTCTCGGCGTACCGTGCTCGCACCCGGGCCCGCGTTGCCTTCAGGTACGTCTGTGCACGCTCGAGGTCAGGCAGTTCTATCAGGGAGATGATGCGGTCGATATTGCAGTTGAGGCTTTCGAGTTCAAACTTCTCCCGTGCGGCCTCATCCGCCATGTTGTCGAAAAGGTCACAGGCCTTCATCAGCATGGACCGCCTCTGCTCCTCATGCTCCGGGCCAACGCTCAGCGCGCTTGCCTCTTTGATGATCTGGCTGGCGGCGAACAGGCTGTTGTCGAGGGTCTGCTGCGAGGCCCGTTGCTGGCTCAAGGCATACCAGGACAGCGCCACGGCGAACGCGATCGCACCGGCGCTTCCTCCCAGCACAATCGCCAGTACACGCTGTTGAGCCAACTCCTGCTCGCGCCTGAGCCTAGGCATGTCGGCGGTTGGCACATCGAACAGGGGCGCGACCAATTTTATCCATTCATCCGCCAGGCGCGAGGCATGCAGAGGCGACATCATCGAAAACAAACCGGAGCGCCTGAGGTCGATGATCTGGATATTGGGCGCGGTAACGTCAAGATCACCTGGCAGCTTCTCGAAAAGCTCGCCCGCGGCGCGCACGACCAGGATGTTCTCGGCACCACGATGGGCTCGAAAGTCCTGGATTTCACGCTGGATCCAGTCATCACCGCCCCGTCGGGAAATGGCGTCAGGGCTGGCCAGCACGATCAAGCGCCGTGAGGACAGGAGCGCTGGCCGGATGTTGCGCTCGTAGAAGTCGTCAGCGCCGCGCTCGTATACCGTATCGAGGAATACTTTGAGTTTTTCCCGCCGTAGATGCTTGAGCCGGCTGTGAATGTCATAGCGCTGGAGCTTTTGTCGCAGGCGTTGTGCAGCCTGGGTGCCATCGGAGCGGCGATAGGAGATGAAAACGTCAAAGGCGAAGTGTGCTGGCAGTTGCTCGTTTAGCGCAGGTTGAGTGGGGTCCACCATGTTCATTTCTCCCGGGTGGTGGTCGCTCAACGTTTACTCTAGCCCAGAAAGACAAGGAAATGGCAAGGTATTAACGGTCCAGATGCGAGCAAGCCGCATAGCTTCGAACTAGACTTTGCCCACCTGCCAAGTCATGAGGTTCTGCGAGTGAAGCACTTTGCGCATTACATTAAGCGTACGGTAGTAACTGCGGGCGTAAGCAGCCCAGCCCATGACCTCCCCTATGCAGAGCCTCAACCTGAAGACCAAGGCTTCAGTTTGCCGACCTATCATTCCGTACCCTTGAACTCCGGTGTCGCTTTACGGGTAGGGGTTGGCGATACGATCTGGTTATTTTCCCAGCTCAATAGCCCTTGGGGTTCCTTGCCTCCTTCGCTGGACGGCAAGATCGAGGTGGGGAAAATAGCCAAGAGCCAGGGGGCGGCCGGTCGGTATCGATTCGGTGCAGGTGGCAATTCGAAGTGGTACCCGTTGTTCAGCGCAATCAAGCTGGCGGGCGAACTGAATGCCATTGATGCCCAGGGCGAAGTACGCGATTTGCTGAACACACCCCGTACCACGATTGGCCAGGCGTTGCAGTTTCTTCGCGAAATCGCCGACCCCGCACCGTTGTTGAAACATGCCGCGCGCGTGGAAGAAATGGCGCCCGATTTCATCAGTTACAGGATGGTCGATGGAACACGGATGGCATTTGAACTTGCTGCATGGCTCTTGGGTAACCAGCGCGCCGTTTTCTGGGATCGCTGGTCATTACCGCGTCGGCTCGCCGAGCGCGACGAGCACGTTGCGGCCGTGGCGCTCGACGCACATATCGCGACGGCGATCGAGCACGCTCGAATCGTTTGGGGTGTGCATTCCGAGCGTTACGCCATGGCGGGGTCGTATTCGAAACTCGAGAAAGAGTGGGCCGAAAGATTGGGCAAGTTCCGGCCCTACCCTCCCAGGGTCGAAGACTGACCTCTCCCCGCTCACCCCGTTCAAATCGCGGGTGCTGCCCCCTTCCAGTGCTGGCGGATTGAATGCAGCGTGATGCCTTCATTCGCTTCATAGAAGCCAACGCCCGACAAACGCGGGCACGTCTGCGAGCCAGCGTGGTGCAGAGCGACGACCTCCCACTCTCGGTTGAACACCGGGCTGCCGGAGCTGCCGGGGTCGGTGGGCGTTCGGTAGTGCATCAGTCGCTCATTGTGGCAGACGTCGAGGAGGACGCTGTCCTGGAGCGAGAACTGCAATTCGCCGGCGCGTGGATGACCGACCACGAATGCCTTGGTCCGCGGTGAGGGCCAGGGGATGCTCGCTGCCACGAGAAGGCCGTCCGCGCCGCTCGGCGTGCGGCTCAAGCGGCAGATGGTCACGTCCAGCTTGCCCGGCGCCTCGGTCACGTTGCCGAGTTGCCCCGGCTCCGAATTGAACAGGATCTCTTGCACCAGGCAAGGCTGCATGCCGCTGTCCGCCTCGGTCTCGAAGGTGACACGAGCGTCGGCGCTCCGGATCGCTTTAGCCAAGGTATCGCTAATCACATGCGCATTGGTGACGAACAGCAGGCCTTCGTCGCCGAAGGCCGAACCCTGGACCAGGAAACCGGTGCCCATGCGCACACCTTTGTCGTTCGTGACGCAGCCGATGTTCGGCGCAAGAGCGAGCATTCTGCGGATGTCGTCTACAGTGAACGACTTCTCACCGCAGAAGTTCTTTTCCAGCTCTTCGGGGTTTTGTTGAAACCACTGTAATTGACGGGCATCCACGGACCAGCGCCGTTGGGTGCGCAACACATGACGTTCGAAGATCCTGGCCAGGCGCCCAGCACACGTCGATTCGTCCAGCGGCGTTCCATTCCAGATTTCGCGCAACTGGCGGAAATAGCTTTCCATCTCGAACGGCCCACACTTTGGGTGCGCCAGGAATCGGTACAGCCACAGCTCGGCCCAGTCGCACCAGTTCTCGTCCGGTAGGAAGCGGTTCAACGCAAGGCACGCCTCGGAGGCGGTCGCCAGTGCCCAAGGGTCAGCAGGCTTGGTTCGGATCGCCACGGTTGCCTGTTTCAGGACATCGTGGGCCAGTTCGATCAGCGCTTGGACCGGTTGCGCTATCCGGTCGTGCAGGCACACGCGCAGCGCCAGCACGTTGACGTCGAGGAAAAAGCTCGGCTCCGCACGCTGCTTCTTCTGGTAGTAGGCGATTGACTCGTCGAGCACGTTCACGTTGTCCGTTAGCACGAACCGTTGCTTGCGGATGCGCCCGCGCAAGGCGTTGTAGTCCTTATCCTGAGCCTTATATTCCAGGTCTTCCGGGTGCTTGCTCGCCATTTGGTCGGCTTCGTCGAGCAACTCGTCGGCCCCCTCCAGGGCGCCGAGTTCCACCTCGGCTTGGGCGAGCAAGCGCTGGATGACGGCATCGCAACCATGGGTGTCGTGCCAGGCGACGCCGATTTCGTGCACGTGCTCGAAATGGCGGTGCCTGCGCAGCAGGTCCATGGCGTCGCGGATGCTCTTCGGGGAGGCCGGCGTGCTGTCGAGCACCTCGTCCGCGAGAAAATGCACGGCTTGCGTCAGCAACTGCAACGGCGGGTTCGGATACTCGCCACGTTTCAGTGCCTTCGCGAGCTCGCTCACTGAAAGGGGCGTCATCAGCGCTGCATCCCGAGGGCTTGCGCCAGCAGTGTGCGGAACTGCCTGCCGGCGAAGTAGTGGGTGATGGTGTGACGCCAACTGCCCCAATTGCTCTCACGCACGTCTTCCACTTTGCGCCCCGCCGTGGGGCGGTAATCGTCCATTTTCGGGTCCGCGCCACAGATAGGGTCGAGCGGGTCATAAACGTTGATCCACCGCCCGAGTGCTGGCGGGAAGTCGACGTTCTGCTGGCCCTCAGCTCGCAGTTGTTCCTGTACCTCGGTGATGCCTAGCGGCGAGCCCAGGGTGAACAGCACCTCCACCGGTGGGCAGTCCTTGCAGTTGCGCAGCACGTCGTAGGCGATCATCGTGCCCATGCTGTGAGTCACCAGAACCAGCTTTTGTGCCTGCTTCGCCGCTTGTTCCAGATCCTCGATCAGGCGCTTGCGCAGCTCCGCGCGGACCTTGAAGGTCACGCCGTCGGCGGGCCGGACATAGTCCTTGTCGAACAGGAAGTAATAGGCCTCCATCGCCGCTTTCTTGATTACGGCCTCCTTCACGGGGCCCGGAAGCCACGAAGCGATCTCTAGTTGCGCGGCTTGCTGTGTGGCGGGCAGAGCCATGAGGCCTGGCGGCTCGGCGGGGGAAGGCACCTCGCGCATCTTGCGCTCCACCTCTACAAGGAACCTCGCCTCTTTTTCATTGGCAGGTGTCGGAAGGGTGAGCTCGCCGGCCACCTGGTCGAAGTTCTCCTGGTGGACGACGGCACCATTCTCCGACTCGTAGAAGGCGTCAAGATCCGTTTCGTAGTCGGTGCCGTAGAAAACGTCCGCGTAGTAGTTGAACAGGCCCCGCACGCCCTGGGTGTCGAGGTCGATCCCTGGGTTGTCGCCATCGAAAGGCGGAGGCGTATCCGCTCGCTCCAGCCCCCAACGCCAGATTTCCTCGAGCTTTGCTGGCGAAGGTTTCTTTGCCAGTCCGTGTACAAAGACGACCGCATACTTCCTCATGCTCCATCCTCCCCGCCTGTGTCCTGGAAAAGCGTCTGGGCATCGCCGCAGAACGCCCGAGGGACCGGCCTGCCTTCTTTGATGGCATTCGCCGTGGCGCGAGCGTGAATCATGTCCGCCTTGTGGAAGCGGATAAGCTTGCCTTTGCTGCGCCCTTCCTCAAGTTCGTCACGGGTGATCGCACCGCCGCCGATGGCGATCATCACGTCGCTGGCGTTGACCATCGCCTGAGAGGTGGAGGATAGATGATCATTGGCCTGCTTTCCGCCCCAGGTATCATCGTCCACCACGAACACGCACTCGCAGTCCTTGGAAAACTGCACTCCCTCGGCGCGCGCCCGCGACGACACGATGCCTGCGGTGCGGAACCCCATGCGTAGTGCCAGCGGATAGACCATGCCGATGCCTTCGGCGGTGGCACCGGAGCACACGATGGTATCCCTCGGGTCGAGAGTCTCGAGCTCGGTGAGGAGCACCCCTCGGGCGTGTGCCTCATCCTCATAACCCGCGTCGGAAAAGCCCAGGAAGGTCACCACACGCCCCCTGCCCAGGGAGCGGATACCGTCGACGGCTGCTTGTGCGTCCATGGAGTGGATCTCGTGGCAAATACCCACTGCCGTGCGCAGGGGGGGGCGGGCCTGCCGACGATCGCGCCTGGCGGGTCGCCAGGAACACCGGAGCCCGATGGATCACTTGACGAAAGCACCAAACCCAGGGTTCTGCAACTTACCCACCATTTCGTATCGGGGGCCGGCCTTGCTGTTCAAACGCTTTCGGTAGCCTTCATCGTCCTGATCTCAGGGTTTCGAAGGTGCCTGGGCATTGCTCGCCGCACGCTCTGGCTGACCATTCTGATGCGCTGTCACAAGGCCGATGAAGGAAATCACCAGCACCACGACCATGGTCGAAGAAACCTCCAGGCGGTGTTCCGGCGTCACCATCGCCTGAGCACGCCATGTACGAGTCTGATTTCGACATCAGGCCACCGGAGTCGGTGGCCCCTCAACAGGCCTCTATCAGCCCATGCGCATTTACTGCCAGTCCACCGCTCCCACACGGGCATCGCTCGCTACCGGAGTGAGCGTCAACAAACTGTTACTTTTTTGATACACCCCTCGAACCGCCGATCAGTTAGTCCGGTTTTTTGACACATCCCCGATATGTGGTCATAACTTTTGCACTCCGCTGGGTCAAACCACGGTGGCTGTCGATGGAATATTGGCATCTTCCGAGGTTCTTGCCTGATACGGAGATAAGCTCATGATTTTCAATGTACAAAATTTTGGCGCCAAAGGAGATGGCATCACTGACGACACAGCGGCGATACAACGTGCAATTGATGCGGCGGCCGCCGCAGGCGGGGGGCAGGTTTACGTGCCGACCGGAACCTATATCGTTTCGGGAGGAGTGGAACCTTCCGACGGTTGCCTGATGCTCAAGAGCAACGTCTACCTGTACGGCGACGGCATGGGCGCTACCACCGTCAAGGTGGCTGACGGCTCCGACACCAAGATCACCGGCGTCATCCGCTCCGCCTATGGCGAGGAAACCCACGACTTCGGCGTCAGCAAGCTCACCATTGACGGCAACCGTGACAACACTACGGGCAAGATCGACGGTTGGTTCAACGGCTACATTCCCGGGCAAGCAGGCTACGACTCCAACGTCACCCTCGACAGCGTCGAGATCAAGGACTGCTCCGGGTACGGTTTCGACCCCCACGAGCAGACCGTCAACATGGTCATCAAGAACAGCGTGTCCCACGGCAACGGCCTGGACGGTTTCGTAGCTGACTTCCTGAGCAACAGCACCTTCGAAAACAACGTCGCCTACGACAACGACCGGCACGGTTTCAACGTCGTGACCAGCACCCACGACTTCACACTCACCAATAACGTTGCCTACAACAACGGCGGCAATGGCATCGTGGTGCAGCGCGGCAGCGAGAACATCCCCTCCCCCAGCAACATCACCATCACCGGTGGCGAGGTGTATGGCAACGGCGCCGAAGGGGTGCTGATCAAAATGTCCAGCGAGGTGACGGTCAGCGGCGTCGACATTCACGACAACACCAGCGCCGGGGTCCGTATCTACGGCAGCAACCACGTCGAGCTTATCGACAACACGCTCCACAGCAATTCCCTGGGCAACCCCGTACCGGAGATCATCATCCAGTCCTACAACGACACCCTGGGGGTGTCCGGCAAGTACTACAACGGCAGCGATAACATCATCCAGAGCAATATCATCACCGGCAGCAACCTGTCGACCTACGGCGTTGCGGAACGCAATGAAGACGGCACTGATCGCAACGCCATCATCGGCAACACCATCAGCCACACCAGCAACGGTGCGACGCTGGTCTATGGTGACGGCAGCTACGTCAGCGACACGGTGCCGATGATCACCGTGCAAGGCACGGCTGGCAATGACACCCTGCTGGGCAGCGCCGGCAGCGAGATTTTCTATGGCGATGCCGGCAACGACACCATCAATGGCGGGGCCGGTGACGACATTCTGGTAGGCGGTGCAGGCATCGACAAACTCACCGGAGGTACCGGCGCCGATACGTTCCGTTTCACCACTCAGTCCGACAGCTACCGCAACGCAACCGCAAGCTTCGATGACACCATCACCGACTTCGATGTCACCCAGGACAAGATCGACCTCGCCGGCCTCGGTTTCACCGGCCTGGGCAATGGCCATGGCAGTACCCTGCAAGTCAGCTATAGCGCCAGCACTAACCGCACCTACATCAAGGACTACGATGCCGACGCCAGTGGCAATCGCTTCGAATTGATACTCTCGGGCAACCTCGCCAGCACTCTGACCGCCAGCAATTTCATCTTCAATCGTGTGCTCACCGGCACCAGCGGCAACGACTCGCTGCTGGGCAGTGATTCGGCCGACACCCTGCTCGGCCTGGCGGGTAACGACAGCCTCAGTGGCGGTGCGGGTGACGACAAACT
The DNA here is from genome assembly GCF_056400265.1 of Pseudomonas sp. 01L34. Taxonomy (NCBI): domain Bacteria; kingdom Pseudomonadati; phylum Pseudomonadota; class Gammaproteobacteria; order Pseudomonadales; family Pseudomonadaceae; genus Pseudomonas; species Pseudomonas sp. 01L34. Next base: position 578,462 of record NZ_JBFTSX010000001.1, on the reverse strand, counting down.
CGATGGCGGTGCCGGTATGGACACCCTCACCGGTGGCGCCGGAGCGGACACCTTTGTGTTTTCCAATCGCCTGGACAGTTATCGCAATTACAACACCGGTGGTGCCAACCTTGCCGACCTGATCACCGATTTTGATATCACCGCCGACAAGATCGACCTCTCGGCCATGGGTTTCACCAGCCTGGGGGATGGCAAGAACAACACCGTGTACGTGGTGCTCAACAGTGCCGGCACCAAGACTTACATCAAGTCCCTGACTGCCGACGCCGATGGCAACCGCTTCGAAGTGGCACTGAACGGTAACTACCTCGACAAGCTGACCAGCGCCAACTTCGTCTTCGCCACGTCGTCACCGACCAACCACGCACCGGTTCTGGCCACGCCGCTGCTGGATCAGAACGCAACCGAAAACGCCCCGTTCAGCTATGTGGTGCCAGCCACCAGCTTCACCGATGCGGACAATGACAACCTCAGCTACACCGCCACCCTGGCCGATGGCAGCGCCCTGCCCGCGTGGCTGAGCTTCAATGCCACCAACCTGACCTTCACCGGCACGCCGACCAGCACCGCGTCCGGCAATTACGACGTGCTGGTCAAGGCCACAGACCCGGCCGGTGCATCGGCCAGCGATAGCTTCGCCCTGGGAGTGGCCAACACTGTCACCGGCACCAACAATGCCGAAACCCTCAACGGCACGGCGGGTGCGGACCTGATCCTCGGCCTCGGTGGCAACGACACGATCAAGGCCGGCGCTGGCGCCGACACCGTCGACGGCGGTGCCGGACGCGACTCGCTGTATGGCGGCGACGGCGCCGACACCTTCCGCTATACCAACCTGCTCGACAGTTACCGCGACTACGACACGGGTGGTATCACGGCCACCGACACGATTTATGACTTCACTGCGGGCGTCGACAAAATCGATGTGTCAGGCCTGGGCTTTGTCGGCCTTGGCGATGGCCACAATGGCACGTTGTACATCACCCTCAACGCGGCGGGCGACAAGACCTACATCAAGTCCGCCGAAGCGGATGCCAATGGCAATCGCTTTGAAATCGCCCTCAGCGGCAACTACCTCAACACCCTGACCGCCAGTGACTTCGTGTTTGGCCAGCACGCCCAGCAGGACATCCTCTACCTGCCCACCCTCGGCCAATCCAATGCGCGCCTGCTGCGCATGACAGAGGACGACAATCAGTCCGGCACCTCGATGCTGGTCAACGACCTGGATCGCTACACCCCCTATGACGTGCGCAGCCAGTTCACCGATGCCGATGGCAACGGCATCGACATCGCGGTGGGCGGCAGCACGGTCACCGGCCTGTCGACGCTCAGCGCCGAGGAACTCAAGTTGTGCTGGTGGCTGACCGACACCAACCAACCCGGGGCTGCGCTGTTGCGCGCCGTGACGCTGCTGAGCGAACAGCGCTCCGAACTGCAATCGATCAATAACGTCACCATGGGCATCATTTGGGGCCAGGGTGAGGAAGCCGCCCAGGAGATCGCCCGCGCTACGGACAAGGCAGCGGCAGCGGCGGCCTACAAGGCAGCGACCCTTAAGGTGTTTGATTACCTGCATGCCCAGCTCGGCAACTTCGACGTGTACATGATGGAAACCGGTCACTACGAGCAGGACGCGGCGCGTGCCCGTGGTTATTCGGAAGACAAGATTGCCGCCGTCGTCGAAGGGGTTGGCTATGTCCGCGCCGCCCAGGAAGCCATCGCCACCGAGCGCGCCGACGTCAAGCTGGCGGTGGACTACACCGATCTCCCCTTGCGCCACGAAGTCGATGCGCTGACGTATCCCGACGACGTCTGGCACCTGCACGAGGAATCGGCGGAAATCGTCGGCCAGCGCCTGGCCGACTACATCGCCAATGACCTTGGCTTCCAGGGCAACCCCAACGACAACAACAGCGTGCAGGACATTTTCGACAACAACCGAAAGATGATTTCCGGTACCGACCAGGCAGATACCCTGGTGGGCAGCTCGGGTAACGACACGCTGGATGGCGGCCTGGGCGCCGACACCATGACCGGTGGTGACGGCAACGACATTTATGTGGTCAACAACGTGCTCGACCGCGTGGTGGAAAGCAACACCTCGACCTCGCAGATCGATACGGTACAGGCCTCGGTCAGCTGGACCCTGGGCGCCAATCTCGAGAACCTGGTGCTCACCGGCGTGTCGGGCGTCAACGGCACCGGCAATGAGCAGCACAACTTCATCACCGGCAATGCCGGCAATAATGTGCTCGATGGTGCCGCAGGCGGCGACAGCATGAGCGGCGGCGATGGCAACGACACCTACTATGTCGACAACGCTGACGACGCCGTGATCGAGACCAACAGCAGTGCGGCGTCCGGAGGGATCGACAGCGTGCACAGCAGCCTGGCGGCCTATACCCTCGGCAACAACGTCGAGCATCTGTATATCGATAGCACTGGCGCCGCCAATGGCACGGGCAACGCGTTGGACAACACGCTGTTCGCCGGAGCCGGCAACAACGTGCTGGACGGACGCGAGGGCAATGACACGGTGTCTTTTGAACGCGCCGCGTCTGGCGTTACCGTCAACCTCTCGACGTCAGCGCAGCAAAACACCGTGGGTTCCGGGCTCGACACCGTGAAGCTCTTCGAAAACCTCACGGGAAGCGCCTACGCCGACACTCTGTCGGGTAACAGCGGCGCGAACGTTCTGAACGGTGGTGCGGGCAACGATACGTTGGTGGGCGGTTCGGGCAATGACCGGCTGATCGGCGGTGCCGGCACCGACAACCTCACCGGAGGTACTGGCGCGGATACCTACGTGTTTGATGCGCTGTCAGACATGGGCGCCGGCGCTTTACGCGATGTGATCAACGGTTTCAAGAGCACCGAGGGTGATCATCTGGACTTCTCCGGCCTGGACGCCAACCCGCTGACCACTGCTATCGACGCCTTCACCTTCATCGGCGCCAACGCCTTCGACCCTGCCGACGCCACCGGCCAACTACGCTTTGCCGATGGCATTCTCTACGGCAGTGTCGATGCCGACGCCGCCCCCGAGTTCGAAATCGCACTGATGGGCGTCACGGAGCTGCACGCCAGCGATTTCACAGCCTGAGTTACGCCCAAAAGGGATTTGCAGTGCTCGAAAAATCGAGGACAGCCACAGGTCAAAATGCAGGAGCGGGCTTGCCCGCTCCTGCATTTTGCATTCTGGTACGGGGGCAGGCGTCAATTTCGCCAGCGAGAAAAAAACTCGGTCAAGGTAGTTTTTAGAAAGGTGATCCAACACCTGCCCTTCAGTCCTTGCTCGATTTGGGTATCGCAATACGGCTACTGGTCTTGACCTCGCGTAATGCCAGGCTGGACTGGATGGAGGCAATACCCACCTGGCGCCTGAGCACCTGCTCGATAAAGTCACTGTAGCTATCAAGATCCTCTGCCAACACTTGCAGCACGTAGTCGGCATCCCCGGTGATCTTGTGGCAGGACAACACTTCGGGCAACTGCGCAATCACCGCCTCGAAGTCGTCGGGAGCGTGATCGGCGTGGGTGGAAAAACGGATGTGCACGAACGCCATGATGTCCAGCCCCAGCATTCGTCGATCAAGGTTAGCCTGATAGCCCTTAATCACTCCCGCCTCCTCCATTCTCTTACGCCGCCGCCAGCAAGGCGTAAGGCTTAACGACAGGCGCTCACTGAGCTCGGCGTTGGAGATACTCGCATCCTCCTGCAGCAATGCGAGAATCGCCAGGTCGGTGTCGTCGAGACTGATGCGCTTGGATGTTTTTTTCTGCATTGCGCCATTCCTGAGTAAAACCTCCCGTAATATCTACCAAACACCGAAAACAAAGCAAAGAAATCGCATCTGTACCAGAACAAAATATTTGTACTGGCTCACATCAACGGATGCGCACAATGTTTACAGTTTTCAGTGATTCCCACCGTTTGCACCACGGCACCGAATTGAAAGACGGCGTGCTCAAGCCGTCCTTCGAACAGCCCAGTCGGGCCGATACCGTCCATCATCGGGTCAAGCAGGTCGGGCTTGGTCAGGTCATCGAGCCGCAAGCCTTTGACCGGTCGTGCTATGTCAACGCGCACAGCGAGCGCTACGTAACCTTTCTTGAATCGGCCTGGTCTGAATGGAGCGCAACCGGACGCACCCACGATGCCTTGCCGCTGGTATGGCCAGTGCGCGATCTGGCTAACGAGCATGTGCCGGCTTACATCGACGGCAAGTTGGGTTTCTACGCCATGGACGCCGGCTCCCCGATTACCGCCACCACATGGCAAGCGGTAAAAACCAGCGCCGATATCGCGCTGACCGGGCTGGCGCTGATCGATGAAGGACACGACAGTGCTTTTGCCCTGTGCCGTCCGCCCGGCCATCACGCAGCACGTGAATACATGGGCGGCTATTGCTATCTCAACAACGCCGCCATTGCCGCACAGCACGCCATTACTCAAGGCGCCAAACGTGTCGCGGTACTGGACGTCGACTTTCATCATGGCAACGGCACCCAGAACATCTTCTACGGGCGCAGTGACGTCATGTTTGTCTCGCTGCACGGCGAACCGACGGTGTCCTATCCGTATTACTCAGGCTACAGCCACGAAGTCGGCGCCGGCCACGGCGAAGGTTACAACCTCAACTACCCGTTGCCGAAGAACACCACCTGGGAAAGCTATCGCAACGCCCTGCTCCACGCCTGCAAGAAACTTCAGCAATTCGCCCCTGAAGTGCTGGTTATTTCACTCGGCGTCGACACATTCAAGGACGACCCCATCAGCCACTTTCTGCTGGAAAGCGACGATTTCATCGGCATCGGCGAGCTGATAGCGGGCGTGGGCTGCCCCGCCCTGTTCGTGATGGAGGGCGGCTACATGGTCGATGAAATCGGGATCAATGCGGTCAACGTGCTGCACGGTTACGAGAGCAAACGCACCTGAGTCATCCCCTGAATCGCAGCGTTTCAACTATTGAATCGGAGAATAAAAACATGACTCTTTTTATAGACGTCGATCATGCCGCACGCCTGTTCGCCAAGGTGGGAATCCGTCGGGCAACACGCGAAATGGCGGCTTACATCGAAGCTGACTACTCACGCTGGGCGCAGTTTGATAAGTCGCCGCGCACCGCCAATCATTCGGCCGATGGTGTGATCGAGTTGATGCCGACGGACGATGGTCAACAGTACTCGTTCAAATACGTGAATGGTCACCCGGACAACGGTCAAAGCAATTTGCTGACGGTCATGGCCTTCGGTGTCCTGGCCGATGTCCACAGTGGCTATCCAACCTTGCTCAGCGAACTGACATTGACCACCGCCGTGCGCACAGCCGCGACCTCCGCCCTGGTCGCGAAGTCCCTGGCGCGCCCTGATGCAAACATCATGGCAATCATCGGCAATGGCGCCCAGAGCGAATTTCAAGCCATCGCCTTCTACGAAATGCTGTCCATCAAGGAAATCCGCATTTTCGATATCGATCGCGACGCTTCACTTAAGTTGAAGCACAACCTAGCCGCATTCCCGGATATCGAGGTGATTCTGGCCAACTCGGTACAGGACGCGGTCAAGGGTGCGCACATCGTCACCACGGTCACTGCAGACAAGGCCTATGCAACGATTCTGACGCCCGAGATGATCGAGCCCGGCATGCATATCAATGCCGTCGGCGGTGATTGCCCTGGGAAAACCGAACTGCACGCCGACATCCTGCGCAATGCCCGGGTCATCGTTGAGTTTGAACCTCAAACCCGGATTGAAGGCGATATTCAACAACTGGAGGCCGACTTTCCCGTCGTCGAATTCTTCCGGATTGTTCAAGGTGAAGTCGCGGGCCGTGAGAACGACGCCCAGGTCACGGTTTTCGATTCCGTGGGTTTTGCACTCGAAGACTTTTCGTCACTGCGCTACGTGCACGACCTTGCGCGGGAGCATGCCATCGGTGAGCGCATCCATCTGGTGCCGACGCCTGCCAACATAAAAAACCTCTATCAACTGCTTGATCAGCAGCCAGCAGTTCCCTCGCGCCTGCGCACAGTCAGCTGATCGCCATAGGTGAGGCCTCCTGAGCAAAGTGCCAAGGGGCTACTCACCGTGTGACCGGACGAGAAACCCTGCCACACGCAAACCACCACCGTCAGTAGCCGTTGCATCTCTAACAAGAACGCTAGACACCCACTTTCTGCCAAAACTCAAAAACATAAAATCAAGAGGTTTTGTAATGAAAACGACTCCGTCCGGGCTGCCTGAACAGCCCGCGCTGCAGCGTACCCTCAGCAATCGTCACATTCAGTTAATGGCCATGGGAGGCGCCATTGGTACAGGGCTGTTCATGGGCTCCGGGAAGATCATCGCCCTTTCCGGCACGTCGATCATCCTCATCTATATGATCATCGGCTTGTTCGTCTACTTCGTCATGCGCGCCATGGGCGAACTGTTGCTCTCCAACTTGAACTTCAAAAGCTTCGCGGATTTTGCCGGTGCCTACCTTGGCCCGCGAGCGGCATTTTTTCTCGGTTGGTCGTACTGGCTGAGTTGGAGCGTCGCGGTAGTGGGTGATGCCGTGGTGGTCGGCGGCTTCTTTCAATACTGGTTCCCTGATGTACCCGCCTGGATACCGGCCATCGGTGTGCTAATGACGCTGTTTGCCTTGAATGTGCTGACCGTCAGGCTTTTCGGTGAAGTGGAGTTCTGGTTCGCGATCATCAAGATCATAGCCGTCGTCACCTTGATTGGCGTCAGCATGGTGCTGATTGCCAGCTCCTTCGTCTCACCCAATGGCGTCACTGCCTCCCTGAACCACCTGCTGGATAAACAGGCAGCCTTCCCCAACGGCCTGTTCGGTTTCTTTGCCGGTTTCCAGATGGCCATCTTCTCCTTTGCCGGCACCGAGCTGATCGGCACAGCAGCAGCCGAAACCCGCTCCCCCGAGAAGACCCTGCCTAAAGCCATCAACTCGATTCCGCTGAGAATCATCCTGTTTTATGTGCTGGCACTGGCCTGCATTATTGCGGTGACCTCCTGGCAACAGGTTTCGCCCAACAAGAGTCCTTTCGTCGAACTGTTTCTGGTTGCGGGATTTCCCGCAGCAGCAGGTATCGTCAACTTTGTCGTGCTGACATCTGCCGCCTCATCGGCCAACAGTGGCGTATTTTCATCCAGCCGCATGCTGTTTGGGCTGGCCAGTCACGACAATGCACCAGGGATTTTTCGGCGTTTGTCGGGCAATAGCGTGCCTCTGCTGAGCCTGGCGTTCACCACACTGTTGATGCTGGTGGGAGTGCTGTTGCTGTTCATCGTTCCGGAAGTCATGACAGCGTTCACCATCGTCTCGACCGTGTCGGCGATCCTGGTGATTTTCACTTGGTCGACCATCCTCGCGTCGTACATTGCCTATCGCAGAAGCCGGCCCGATCTGCATGCGCAATCGGCCTACAAGATGCCTGGCGGCGTGCCGATGGCCTGGTTCTCCTTGGCGTTCCTGGGCTTTGTACTCTGTTTGCTGGGATTAAGACCTGACACCCGGATTGCTTTAATGGTCATGCCGGGGTGGTTTATATGGTTGGCAATTGCCTATCAGCTGACCCACACCTGGAGGCCCAAACCCGCAGCTGGATCGATAAGTCAGTACAACTGATTTTACCTGGAGCCTTTGGGGGCGCCCCCCTAGAGTGACGTGGCATTTGTGGGTCACCTGCGGGTCGAATAGCTGCAGGCGAAGGCCGTCAAATTTCAGTGGCGGCTAACTCGCTCCTGCAACCCCACCGCCGCCGAGCGGTATGGCAAGTTCTGAGCACTGACTTACACTGCGATACACCAATGCGAACGAATAACTATTCAACGCATTGATCAATCCCACGGCAATCCGGGCATCACGTAATGATCTGGGTGAAGCCAACATGAAAACGGTCACGACCCTTTTCACCTGTCTACTCGCTGCCAGCGTATGCGCGGCGGCGAGCACTTGTGTCAATGCTGCACCAACCTTCAAGACCAGCTTCGACTGTGCCGAGGCAAAGGCGTCCGTCGAAAAGCTGATCTGTCGCGATCCGCAGCTGGCGCAGATGGATATCGAACTGACACGTCTTTATCGCCTGGCGCTCACGGATGAACATTCAGTGCCGCGTCCAGATAAAATCATGATTGACCAGCAGTTCTGGATCGATGCCCGCAATCAGTGTGCCTCCACGCCTGTACCCAAGGCGTGCACAGTCCGCAGTTATGCCGAGCGCGCGCACCAGTTGCGCCAAGGCTCGGCCATCGTGAGAACCAAGGACCCATACAGGCTCACCGAGGGCCCCCTGGCTTTTCGTTGTACAGGGCTTGACCCGCTGGTTGCCGCCACCTTCTTTACCACGCAGCCTGGTGTCGTGTACCTGAAATGGGCGAACACCTCGATCGTCCTGAACCAGGAACCGAGTGATTCGGGAACCCGATACACAGGCAAGGATAGCCAGGGGAACTACAGTTTCTGGCAAGACGGCGACGTGGTGCTTTTCCAGAAGCCAGGCTCAGGGCCAATGAGTTGCAAGGCCGAGCCGGTCGGTTGATGTCTCTGGCGCAAGTACCGGCTCCCTGCTCCCAGCCCCAAAACCTGCAGGCAAAAAAAAGCCCCGAAACCACATAAGGTACGGGGCAAAAAATTGGTTGGTTGCGGCCAACCAAAGGAGCATTTTTCAAAGCGGTTTCGGGTTACAGGCAATCCTGCGCGGCACGTTCGAAACTCGAAGGCATGAAGTTCGACGCCAGCAAGTGGCGCTCATACAAAAACACCTTGCCGCCGTTCGGCGCTTTGTAGGCTTCCAGAACGTTGTCCGCGGCGACTTTGCTCGGCACCACGATCCGGTAGCTGCGCTGGGTTTGCGAGACCGTCGGGTTCAGTGCGCTGCCCTGCAACTTCGGCACCACGCAATCGGCGTACTCGGCAGGCGTTTTTTTCGTCTGCAGGATCTGCGTCGGGTCGTTCGGCGCAGAGGCACAACCGGCCAGCAGCAAGGTGGCGAAAGCCATGACAGGAACAAATAAAGGGCGCATCGGTGCAGTCCTGAAGTAAAAAATCTGTTTCGTTGCGCAACGGATCGCTGTCGTTGCGGTTATGGTCCGGGTGTTCAGCCAGCAGTCACCAGGGTTTTGAGCGAATCATCGAACTGCTTCAAGGCGCTGAGTTGCAGGTCGCGTTGTTGATCAATCTGGGCGGCAATCTCGGCAGCAGCTTTACGGTGTACCCAGACCGAAGGCATTTGTTTCTCGACGGCGCCTTCGGCCTTGCCGATGTATTGCAGGTTGGCGTCGTAGAACCGTGCGGCGAAACGCGCTTCGACCTGACTGTTGCGCTGGGTCAGCAGACGGTTATGCGTATCGAGCATCACCACCACATCCGGATGGGCCTGCAACAACGCATCGAGGTTGTCGTAGACGGTCGCCGACAGGAACTGCTGCTGTAACGAACTCATCAGCCAGTCGATTGCCAACTCTGGGTCGGAGCTGTTGACGAAGGCGTCGCGAATCCGCGCATCCAGCGCATCGCGCGCGCCGTTCACCGCCACATCGTGATAACGCTCGAGGTATTGCAGGTTGTCCAGGGTGTTTTCGCTGTACAGCACACCGACAGTTTGCGAATGCTGCAACCCGGTACTGGCGCCGGCGATGGGCAGAAAATGGCACGACTGGGCGTCGTCTGCGTAGGCGGTTGCAGCAGTAACAACCCCGCCCATCAACAGGGCGACAATTGCCAGTCGGATCAATGTCTTCATCGCGCAAATTCCTTGAGCTGCGTCTTCGATGGAGGCGATTTTCCGCCTTTACCCGATCCAGCAGAACTTGCGTTTCTTGATTGTCACTATCACTTGAACCGATAGTTGCGCCGCGTGCCGATAGTTCGCTCTTTCCTCCAAGTGCCTGCTCGTTCACGCGACGCTCAGCTGATTTCTCCCCTGCGACTTTGCCGCATAAAGTGCGCGGTCTGCACGACCGATCAGTGCCTTTTCATCAGGGTCGCTGCCGTCGGCGACATAAGTCGCCACCCCAAGGCTGACGGTCACGATACCTAGCGGGCTCGACAAATGCGCAAGTTGTTCGGCCGCAATACCCGACAGGATCGCCTCGGCCACCTTGCGCGCTCCTGCTTCGTCCGTATTGGGCATCACCACGGCGATTTCTTCCCCGCCATAGCGAGCCGCCATGTCACCCGGGCGACGTACACAGTGCTTGATCGCCTGACCAATGATCCGCAGACATTCGTCTCCAGCGAGATGGCCGTAGTGATCGTTGTAGCGTTTGAAAAAGTCCACATCGATCAGAATCAGTGACAACGGACTTGCGAGTCGCTTGGCGCGTTTGAGTTCGACATCCAGGAACTGATCGAAATGCCGACGGTTGGCGAGGCCGGTGAGTTTGTCCTCGCTGGCGAGAACTTCCAGCGTCTGGTTAAGCTCGATCAGTGCGGTTTGGGTGGCGAGCAATTTTTCCTCCGCCCGAATACGCCGGCTGATGTGGGAAATCAGCCGGCGTCCCAGTGCGACCAGGAGCCCCAACAACAGCAGCACCACAGCGACAGATTGCTTTGTCTGACTGAGCCACGCTTGCATTGCCTCGGCCTGCCCCACCGCAACCGTCGTGACGACAGGATATTGATCGTTTCTCTTGAATGCGTAGAGGCGATGGATGCCATCTACTTTCGACGCAAAATCCACGGTGCCCGATGAGGTGTTGCGCAAGTATTCGGAGAATATGGGTGCGTGAGACAGGTCACGGCCGATGTCTTCCACTTGAAAGGGATACCGCACCAGCAGGCGCCCTTCGGATGAGGTCAGGCTGATTGCGCCGAATTGCCCCACGTGGATGCTTCGATAAAGTTTTAGGAAGTGTTCGAGGCTGATAGTCGCGGCGATTACCCCGGCAAAACTTCCATCAGGGTGATCGATGCGTCGGCTGACGGAAATCACCCAGGCGCAAGTGACACGGCTGAGAATCGCCGGGCCGATATAGATACCGCGATCCGCGACGTCTCGGTGATGCTTGAAGAACGCCCGATCTGCGTTGTTGCTATTGGATGAGATCAGCATGTTGGTCGAGAATAGCCAGTCCCCTTGGGCGTCATATAGCACCACATTATTTAATTGCGGGAGCGCATCCATCTGCTGGGCAACCAACTTGCTCAGCCGTTTGAGTTGCTCCGGGCCGGTGCCGTCTTTCTCGATCCTTTCTGTCAGGCCCAGCAACAGCACTTCACTTTGCTTGAAGGTGCCCTCGGTGTAAGTGTTGAGCGCCTGAGTCAGGTTCAATGTATCGGTATTGATGTCGCTCAAGGTGTTCTGTCGGGCTGTCCATGTCTGCCAGGCCGTCAGCAGCACCACGGAGACACACACCAGAAAGATCAGAAAAGTGGCAAGTCGAAGATCGCGTTTCAAGGAAATACCGGGCTGTTGAGTACACTGGCGTCAAAGGCTGCGCATTATAGAAGGCTTTTAGCCATCACTGCTGATGCATATGCATAGGTCAGCCCTGCGCCGGGAATGTTTCCAGGTCGGCAAGCCATATCTGCGTCAATTGGTAAAAACCTGATATGTTGTACGATGACAGATGAGTTGACGTAATCCATCTGTCGTCCTCGCACCTATAACAACAAGGAATTACCCATGAAAAAAGTGAAACTGATTATCGGTTTTTTATGCCTGTTCAGTGGCTACGTGGCGGCCTCCCCCGCATCGAGCGAGAAGGATGTTGCCACTGCGGTAGACCATCTGACTCAAGCGATGCTGACCAAAAACGTCCCACAACTGAATGCGCTCACCGCTGAAAACCTGACCTACGGGCATTCCAGCGGGAAAATCCAGGACAAGAAAGAATTCATCGCCGACATCGAAACCGGAAAAAGCGCTTTCAAAACGCTGGAGATGCAGAACCAGAAAATCACCGTCTCGGGTGATGTGGCGTTGGTCCGCCATCATTTTTCGGCGCAAGCCATCAAGGGCACCGAGATTGTTCCCACAGAAATCGAGAACTTTCAGATCTGGCAAAAGCAGCAAGGCAAATGGTTACTGGTAGGACGACAAGCGTTCCGGCTCTGACCTGGCGAGGGGTGTCAGGCAGTTGCAATGCTGGATGTGCCGGTCTCTTCGCGAGCACGCCCGCTCCCACACTGGATTTTCTGTGAGCACAGTATTTGTGCACGCCAGCGATCACATGTGGGAGCGAGCCTACTCGCGATGGCGTCCGTCGCTACCACTAAACAGCAGCCTTGAACCCCTCCTCCCGCTGCAACGCCCGAGCCTGGATCACATCCAGCACGGCACAGCCTTCACGCGTCAGCAGATGCACCGCCCGGGTGACGCGGGTCAGGTCGCAGTCGGAAATACCTTTGAGGTTGAGACTGGACAAGGTGTCCATCAGATCGCGAACCACGGTGAAGCGATGCATGGCGCAGGCGGCCAGGTCGCTGAGTTCTTTATGGGTATTGATGAAGAGCACCGGGGATTCGGCGTCGTAGGTGTCGATGGGGAGGTAACGCGGCATGACTTGGTCGGACATTGAGGTAGCTCCTGATTAATTGAGTTCTCCTGGGTTATCGACCGGCCAAGATCGTCGCGAATTTTGCCGCGAGCCGGAACTATAAGGGGCGTACTGGAGCGTAGCAACGAGAGACTCTGTCAGAAATTTCCGGAAAATTTGTGCGCCACGTTCCTACGCTTTGCCCGGGAGCGAATGCGGTATGTCAGGCAGACCGCATCAGTTGAATACACGACTGCTTCGCAGCCGAACGCAGCCTTCGGCAGCTGCTACAGATCGCGCTGGGAGCCAGGTAATCAGCCGTCAATCATCCTCATGCAACTTGATCCCACGCTTATGCAGCAGATACGGCACCAGCAACACCAACAACGTCAACGCCAGCACCGACGCCGCAATCGGTTGTGTCACAAATATCATCCAGTCGCCCTGGCTGATGGATAAAGCATTACGCAGCTGTTTTTCCGCCATCGGCCCCAGCAGCATGCCGACGATCACCGGGGCGACGGGGAAGTCGAAGCGGCGCATCAACACCCCGGCCCAGCCGATACCCAGCATCAGGAACAAGTCGAAGGATGAGTGGCGCATGCCGTACACGCCAATGGTGGCGAATACCAGGATCCCGGCGTTCAGGTACGGCCGAGGGATTTGCAAGAGTTTGACCCACAGCCCCACCAGCGGCAGGTTCAGCACCAGCAGGATGACGTTGCCGATATACAAAGAGGCCACCAGGGTCCAGACCAACTCGCCCGAGGTCTGGAACAGCAGCGGCCCCGGTTGCAGGTTGTAGTTCTGGAACGCCGCCAACAGAATCGCCGCCGTGGCGGAGGTCGGTATGCCCAGGGTCAGCAGCGGCACCAGTGAGCCGGTGGCGCTCGCGTTGTTCGCCGCCTCGGGACCTGCGACGCCTTCGATGGCGCCTACGCCCTTGCTGGCGGCGAATTCTTTCGGGTACTTGCTGAGTTTGCGTTCAGTGGAATAGGACAGGAACGTCGGGATTTCCGCGCCACCGGCCGGAATCGATCCGAAGGGAAAACCGATCAAGGTGCCCCGCAGCCACGCCGGGACCGAGCGCTTCCAGTCTGCGCGGGTCATCCACAACGAGGTCAGGCGGTGTCGGCTGGCCGTTTCTTCCTTTTGGTAAAGTACGCCGTACAAGGCCTCACCGACGGCAAACAACCCCACCGCGACCAGCACCACTTCGATGCCATCGACCAGTTCGGGAACTCCCAAGGTGTAGCGGGCAATGCCTGACGTCGAGTCGAGGCCGATCAAACCGATGGTCAGCCCGATGCCCAATGAAGCAAAGCCGCGCAGCATCGACGCGCCGAGCACTGCCGACACGGTGGTGAAGGCCAGCACCAGAATCGCGAAATACTCCGCCGGCCCGAATTTCAGCGCCAGCGTGGCTACGAGGGGCGCGAACAACGTCAGCAAGATCGTTGCGATGGTGCCAGCCACGAATGAACCGATGGCGGCCGTTGCCAGCGCCGGGCCTGCCCGTCCGTTGCGGGCCATGAGGTTGCCTTCCAGGGCCGTGACCATGGAGGACGATTCCCCCGGGGTGTTGAGCAGGATCGAGGTGGTGGAGCCGCCAAACTGAGCGCCGTAATAGATGCCGGCGAACATGATCAGTGCCCCGGTCGGATCGACCTTGGCGGTAATCGGCAGCAGCAAGGCGACGGTCAGCGCCGGGCCGATCCCCGGCAATACTCCGATTGCAGTGCCCAGCAGACAACCGATAAAACCCCACATCAGATTGATCGGCGTCAGCGCGCCAGCGAAGCCGACGGCCAGATTCGAGAGAATATCCACCTTGTCGACCTCCTTCGGCCTGGATCAGATCCAGGCGTTGATCAAGGGCGGAAGGGAAACCCCTAGCCCGGCGGTGAAAAGCCAGTAGATCGGCAGTGCCAGAGCGATGCCGATGGCCAGGTCCCGCACCGGGCTGCGGCTGCCGAAGCCTCGCGCCGAACAGGCAAACAGCAATGCAGCAGCCAATACGAAGCCGATGTAGGTAATGAGCAACGCCACGCCCAGCAGCCCTGCCGTAACCCAGGTCGCCCCAGACTTGCCGCCGGGCTCGGCCCCGGAAGTCTCATGATCATCGGCGAGGTTGCGAAAACCACCGGTGAGCGCCTGATAGCCCATCAACAGACCGACGGCGCCCAGAAATGCCGCCACGGCATAGGGGTAGACGTAGGCCGGCATGATGACGAACCCCATCTCGGCGGGAAACCGCGAGGCGCCGACCGCCAATACCGCACTGATCACGACAATACCGACGCCAATCGCCAGTTGAGCCGGCCTTACGCTCCAGCGCCCGGCCATCTCAAAGCAGCCCGACCTTGACCAGCATCGCGTGCAGGCGTCCGTGCTCCTCATCGACGAATTTGCCGAAATCATCTCCGGTCAGAATGCTCGGCGACCACGCATTGGTTTTTACGTTTTCCTGCCATACGGCGCTTTTGGTGGCGGTCAGGACGGCTTCCGTCAGTGCCTTGCGCTGTTCAGGCGTCAGGCCCGCGGCGCCGTAAACACCCCGCCAGTTGCCGATCGTCACGTCGTAACCAGACTCTTTGAGGGTCGGTGCGTCGATGCCTTCAACGCGGTTGGGCGCGCCGACGGCCAGTAAGCGGAACTGTTTGGACTGCACGTATTTGGCCAGCTCAGCGTAGCCGCCGGTGATCACCGTGATGTGCCCCCCCAGCACCGCGGCAACGACTTCGCCGCCACCGGCGAAGGCAACGTAATTGACCTTGTTGACGGGGATGTCCATTTTGCTCGCCAGTTCGGCGATGCCGATGTGGTCGATCGAACCCTTGGAGCCACCGCCCCACTTGATGCTGGACGGGTTGGCTTTGAAGTCCTTGAGCAAGTCCTCCAGGTTTTTGTATGGCGAGTCGTCGCGTACGGCGATCACGTTGTATTCGGTAAACAGCCGGGCGATCGGGGTTAC
Source organism: Pseudomonas sp. 01L34 (assembly GCF_056400265.1). NCBI lineage: Bacteria > Pseudomonadati > Pseudomonadota > Gammaproteobacteria > Pseudomonadales > Pseudomonadaceae > Pseudomonas > Pseudomonas sp. 01L34. Next base: position 562,999 of record NZ_JBFTSX010000001.1, on the reverse strand, counting down.
GTCCTTCAAGGTGATTTGCGGTTTGTTCTGCTCGATGGACGCGACCATGATCGCGCCGACCACGATCAGCGCATCGGGGTCGCCCTTAGTGGCGTTGGCAAATTGCGCCAACCCCAGGGTCCCGCCGGCGCCCCCCTTGTTCTCGAAGGTGGCGGCTTTAGCCGTTTGGGCCTCGACCATGGCTTTGCCCAGGACTCGCGCGGTCTGGTCATAACCGCCACCCACGGAACCTGGGGCCATGAACTTGACGGTGTCCAGGGCAAAAACGGGTGATGCGAGTGCGGCGGCGGTAATGAAAGCGGCGAGGTTGCTGCTGAATCGACGGGCCAGTGCAAACATGAGACGTCTCCGGATAGCCGTTCTTGTTGTTTTCGATCAGGGAGAACCCCTGTTCGGTGAGCATGCGTCTGGAAACAAGCGTAGGTCATAGATGTGTTTGTTGACGGCCTTTGTGCTGATGCGCCGTTAATCAAAGACAGCACATCGACTCAATATCCGCATCGAAATCTACGCAACCATAGGCCTTGTGAACCAACCCCCAATCCACTTGCAAGGACATCATCATGGCCATCGCAAAAGCTGTACCGGGCAAAACCCTGCTGACCCCAACCGACCACACCCTGATCATGATCGACCACCAGTCGCAAATGTCCTTTGCGACCAAGTCGATCGATGCCGTCACCCTGCGCAATAACGCCGCACTGGTGGCCAAGGCAGCCCGGGGCTTCAAGGTGTCGACCATCCTCACCACCGTCGCCGAGAAAAGCTTCTCCGGCCCGATCTTCGACGAAATCAAATCGGTGTTCCCGGAACACAAAGTGATCGACCGTACCAGCATGAACACCTGGGAAGACGAGCGCATTGCCGTTGAAGTCAACGCCATCGGCAAACAAAAAATCGTCCTGGCCGGCCTGTGGACCTCCGTGTGCATCGTTGGCCCGGCACTGTCGGCCCTCGACCAAGGCTTCGAGGTGTACTTCATCGCCGATGCCTGTGGCGATGTCTCCATCGAAGCCCATGAAATGGCCGTGCAACGCATGATCCAGCTCGGTGCCCGCCCAATGACTTCGCTGCAATACCTGCTTGAACTGCAGCGCGACTGGGCACGCACCGAGACTTACGACGAGACGGTGAAAACCTCCATCGCCAACGGTGGTGCTTATGGTCTGGGCCTGATCTACGCCAAGACCATGTTCCATGCCTCTGAAGGCCATTGAGAATAAATAGCGACTCTTCGGAGTCGCTATTTCAGGCGGGAGATCAATCATGTTTTCTTTACAAACCCTCCCGCGCATTTCCGGGCGGAAGGACGTACCCAGGGCGTCCTTCTGGCTCTGCGTGTTTTTTGCCGGAACAGCTCTGGCGGATGAGGCACCGGATTCCGCGCAAGGATTTCTCGAGGGCGGGAAGCTTGAGGTGCTCAGTCGAAATTTCTTCCTCAACAGCGACTACCGCTCACCCCAGCCTTCGGGCAAGAACTACAAACAAGAGTGGGCTCAAGGCTTTATCGGCTCATTTGAATCTGGATTCACTCCCGGCACGCTAGGTTTCGGCGTCGACAGCCACGCGTTTATGGGGCTGAAGCTCGACGGCGGCAAAGGGCATTCGGGAACCGGGTTACTGCCGCTGGACAGTGACGGTCGCAGCGAAGACAACTATTCCAGTGCCGGTGGCGCGCTGAAAATCAGGGCCTCCCGAACCACCCTGGCCTTCGGTGAAATGACCGTGGAAACCCCAGTGTTCGACACCTCCGACAAACGCCTGCAACCGGAATACGCCACGGGCTTTCTGTTGAACAGCAACGAAATCGACAACATGAAACTGGTGGCTGGTCATTTCACGGCGTTCAAGAATCAGGACAACACAACAAGCAAGGGCAACTTTTACGGCTACGGCGCCAACACCGAAGCTGGTGGCATCACGTTTCTGGGCACCGACCTGTTCACAAACAGTCCTGTCGGCGGCGCGTTGTACGCCTCCGAGCTGAGCGACACCTGGCGCCAGTATTACGCCAACCTGCACCTGAAACAGTCCGCCGTGTTCCTCGACGCCAACCTGTACCGCACGCAGGACACCGGCAAGGCACTGGCCGGTGCCATCGACAACACCGCCTACAGCCTCTCGGGCAAATACACCCTGGATGCCCATGCCTTCACCCTGGCCTGGCAACGCATCAATGGCGACACACCGTTCGACTTCGTCGGTGGCGACTCGATTTACCTGGCCAACTCGATCAAGTACGCCGACTTCAACGGCGCCCATGAACGCTCCTGGCAGGCACGCTACGACCTCGACCTCGGTGCTTATGGCATCCCCGGCCTGAGTTTCATGACGCGTTATGTCCGGGGCAGCGACATCGACGGCACCCGTGCGCCCAAGGGTGGGGCCTACAACCCGTTCGACCCGACCATCGGCGAGTACGTGCCTCAACAGGGCGATGGCGGGCGGCATTGGGAGCGCGACATCGACCTGCGCTACGTCGTGCAGTCAGGCTCCGCCAAGGGGTTGTCACTGCAACTGTCCCATGTGTCTCATCGGGCCAACACCGCTCAGGCGGGTGATGACATCGACAGGGTTTACGTTGTCATCCAGTACCCGCTGACCTTCGGGCACCTGTGATCGAGATCACCATGGAAATGGCGGAAGGCAGCCGGAGTCGAACCTGCCCGGGAACGGATGCCGTCCCCAACCGGGTTTGAAGCCCGGCCGCGCCACCGGGCGCGATTGCCTTCCTTGAAGTCAGACTGCGGCTTGTTGGGCCAGTGCATTGTCGAGCCGGATATGGCGTCGATCGCCAAAGCGGCGGGTCAGGCCGAGCCGGTCGAAGTATTCAAGAATCTGAATACTGCGCTTGCGCCCCAGGCCCACGGCATCGCGAAACCCGACGACCTGGATCACTGGGTTATCGCTGGCCAGTTGCACCAGCATAGCCGCCAATCGGCGCAGCAGCGTGTCGGTGTAAAACAGGTCGCGAACGATTTGATGCAGCAGTCCCAACCGGGCCATCTTGCGCAGCAGCAGGCGCACGGCAGCCTCGTCATGGCCAGTGGCTTTGGCCAGATCACGCACCCACGGCGGATCGAAACCCGCCTGTTCGAACAATGGCTGCAATTGTTGCCAGAGGCTTTCGTCGTCCTCGCTCAAGCGCACCTGGTGATCGGGTAAATGCAGCCACGGGCCGCTGGCCGTCATTGCACCACTGGCCAGTAATTCGTCGAGCAGGCTGATAAAGGTCGACCGTTCCAGCACGCTGCCGGCGAAGCGACGCAGGCGATCGCGGTCCGGTCCCATCTGGTCCGGTTCGAGTTGATGAAAGCGTGCGAGGTGTTCCAGCAGCGGCGCTTTCAGCGCTTCCCAACGCACCGCGCTGAACAACAATGGCCCCTGCCGCGTATCGAGGAGACGCACGTCATCGGGCAATTCCCAAGTCTCGCGCGGACGGTTGAACTGGCGCTCCAGTCGCTGCGGATCGAGCCCGGTGTCGCTGTTGGCCAGCAGCGCCGGCAGTGCCGCTTCCAGACTATTGGTGGTGGACAGCGCTTGTAGCTGCGCCAATCGCTCAGGGCTGCGACGATGTCGGGCCGGAGCGAACGGGTCCAGCACTTGGCCACCGCCATGGGTGCGTTGGGCGCTTTGGTCGCGCAGGATCAAGCGGTCGCCCTTCACTGCCAACACCGGTGCATTGACCAGCAGTTGCGCGAACATCTGCTCCCCCGGGGCCAGGCTCGCGCCCTCCAGCAAGGCCACTCGCCCCGTGATGTCCTGAGTGCCGAGATGCACATGCACCGGTTGAAAGTGTTCGAAGCTTCGCGCTTCGCTGGCTAACACCGTCATCTCGATATCCAGGCGCTGAGTGGGCGCATGCAGCCATTCGGCCACCAGCCAATGGCCACGGTGGATCTGCTCCAGGGCCAGACGCTCGGCACTCAGGTTCAGCGCGACCCGCTGCCCAGCCGTTGCGCGGTCAGCGGCCTGGTTTTGCGCATGCAGGCCACGTACTCGCACCGGTTTGCCCTGCGGGCTCAACATCAGCGTATCGCCCACTGTCACCTGACCGGACAACGCCGTACCGGTCACCACGATGCCGGCGCCGGCCACGCTGAAGGCCCGATCAATCGCCAGACGAAAACCGCCGCCGGTGCTACGTTGAAGCACTTCACGCTGTGCCTCCAGCAAGGCCAGACGCAGTGTCTCGATGCCCTCGCCAGTGATACTCGACAGCGGGATTTGCGGCGCACCGTAATACGGGCCGGGCGCCAGTAATGCTTCGATCTGCTCACGAACAGCCTGCACCCGAGCCGGGTCAACCCGGTCGCACTTGCTGATTGCAATCAGTGCCCGAGGGATGCCCAGCAACTCGACAATCGCCAAATGCTCACGGGTTTGCGGCATGACGCCGTCATCGGCCGCCACCACCAGCAACGCCAGATCAATCCCCTGAGCACCAGCCAGCATGTTGTGGGTGAAGCGCTCATGGCCGGGCACGTCGATAAAACCGGTCAGGGCGGCGCCCGGTTCCAGCGCCGCATAGACATAGCCCAGGTCGATGGTCATGCCGCGTTCGCGTTCTTCGCGGCGACGATCACCGGCCTGCCCGGTCAGAGCCTGGAGTAAGGAAGTCTTGCCGTGATCGATATGCCCCGCCGTGCCGACAATCACCCGTCCCGGCCCTCCTCCTGCAGTTGATCGAATTGCGCCAGCTGATTGAGCTGCGCCAGCCACGCGGCTTCGTCGTCGAGTTGACGCAGGTCGAGCCACAAGGCGTCATCGTCAATGCGACCGAGCACTGGAATGGGCAGTTGCCGTAATGCTGCCTCCAGCCCTAGCAATCGACGCCCACGCAGGCGTTTCGAAACCTTTGGCCGCAGGCATAACGCCGCGCTGGGCAACCGGGCCACGGGTTGGCTGCCACTGCCGATCATGCCCAGTGCCGGCACCGCGCTGACGCTCCAGCCATCGCCCAACACCTGCGCCAATGACGGTTGCAAGCGTTCGGCCTGGGCGAGGATGTCGGCTTGGGGCCGGGTCAATAGACGCAGACTTGGCAGTCGTTCGGCCAATCGATCGGGATCGCGGTACAGCGCCAATACGGCTTCTAGGGCGGCCAGGGTCAGTTTGTCGACTCGCAAGGCACGCTTGAGCGGGTTCTTTTTGATCCTGGAGATCAGGTCTTTGCGGCCGACGATCAATCCGGCTTGAGGCCCGCCGAGCAGTTTGTCGCCGCTGAAGGTGACGATGTCCGCGCCATCGAGCAGTGCCTGGCGCACCGTCGGTTCGGCGGGCAACCCCCAGCGTGTCAGGTCCAGCAGGCTGCCGCTGCCGAGGTCTTCGAGCAAGGGCAGTCCGTGGCTGTGAGCCAGCTGCGCCAATTCCGCCGTCGGCACTCTCGCGGTGAAGCCTTCGATGCTGTAATTGCTCGCGTGTACGCGCATCAGCAGACCACTGCGTGGGCCGATGGCGGCCTCGTAATCGCGCGCATGGGTGCGGTTGGTGGTGCCCACCTCATGCAACCGCACCCCGGCGCGGGCCATGATGTCGGGAATGCGAAACGCGCCGCCGATTTCGATCAGCTCACCTCGGGAGATGATCCCTTCCTTGCGTGCACCCAGGCTGTTGAGCGTCAGCAACACGGCGGCGGCATTGTTGTTGACCACCGTCACCGCTTCGGCGCCGGTCAGTTCGCAGATCAAGCCTTCGATCAAATCATCCCGGTCGCCGCGCTTGCCGCTGTGCAGGTCGAATTCCAGATTGAGCGGATAGCGTGCAGCCCGTTGCACCGCTTCAATGGCTTCTTCCGGCAACAACGCGCGACCTAGGTTGGTGTGCAGCACCGTGCCGGTGAGGTTGAACACCCGGCGGATCTGGCTGCGATGCTGAATTGCCAGACGCTCACCTGCCCTCCCCGCTAATACGTCGGGGGCGATTTCAATGGCGGCGAGTTCACCGTTGTGCACCGGCTCGCGCAAGTCGTCGAGCAATTGCCGCAGGCCGGCCAGCAGTGCGTCGTGTCCGTACCGCTCGGCCAACGGTTGGCAGGCGGGATGGCGTAGCAGGCTGTCGATGGAAGGCAGCCGCAAGGTTTTGCCGGCGAGTGTTGCGGGCATCAGAGGCTCCCGGAAGCGAGTGACCGTCGCGTCTGAGTGTAGCCGCTGGGATCGATAAGCTCAGTCGCCTCCGGGCGCCAGCAGCAGATTGGGCGCTGGCCGCTGATAGCCTTCCTGCTCCAGACGCATGTCCAGCATCAGGCTGGACAGGTCCGCCGACAGGGCTTCGGCTTCGGCGTCGTTTTCCAGGTAGATCAGTTTCAGGTAGCTGTTGCAGCCGGGACAGACCTCCGCCCGCAACGGCGCCTGATTGGCGGCGTGGCGATCATCCTCGAAGCTGACGTATTCAAGCCCCTTGCTCTGTTCGCAATACACGCATTTGACCCGCACCACATGCCACTCGCAGGCACACAACGAGCACACCAGATATCGCAAACCGTTGTATTTGCCGCGATGACGAATCACCCCGGCCATCGCCGGCGAACCGCAGGCCGGGCATTGGCTGAGGCTGTCGCCATGCTGGCGCTGCAGATGGAGTTCAAGGTTAGGCGTGTTCAGCAGCCAATAACTCCAGGCCGCTTGCAGCGCGGCACCGAGAAACGGTACCAGCGCTGCCGGCAGCATCGAGTACTGGCCGCTGACCAGGGCAATCGCCCACGCCTTGAGCAGCCCAGGGTTCGCGCTGCGCAACGTCGCCACGGCGTTTTCTACCGCCGAGTGTGGCAATGGCTGATAGCGCTGCAACAAGGCCTCGAGGTATGGCAGCCAAACGTTTTCGCGCACCAGACTGTCGGCAGCGAACGGCGGCAAGCCATGTTCTACGCACAACCGCAGGCGTTCGGGGTCGGGCATGGCGGCCATGGGGGGATTGTCCATCAGGTGCTGCTGGACGTGGCACAGCTCCGCGATCAAACGCAGATAGTCCGCCATGGGATGGCCGTCGGCCAAACGTTCCAGGCGCAACGCGCGCAGGGTGAACAGGTTGTTCGGCGGCAGGTACAAAAACGGCGGTGAACTCGCCGCCGCTTCTATTTGCCCAGGTTCGAGGATCGTGGCCAAGGGGTCATCCTTTTTTGCTGATCGGTCGCTCAGGCGTTTCGTCACCGGTCACTTCCCGGTACCAGAGCTCATGGTGTTTTCTCGCCCAGGCGCGGCTGACCCGGCCACGCACCATGGCGTGGACCGAACCGCGAATCCAGATACCCGCGTAGACGTGGACAATGATGCTCAGCACCAGGATGAACCCCGCCAACGCATGCAACAGCATCGCCCAGCGAATGCTGGTGATGCCGAAGTACGCGCTGAACCAGGCGCGCCAGATCACCAGCCCGCTGAACAGCAACACCAGCATGCAGATCAGTAACACCCAGAACAGCAGCTTCTGTCCCGGATTGTATTTACCGATCGGCGGCACGCCCTCCTCCTCGTTACGGATCACATGCCCGACACGCCTGAGCCACAGCCGGTCGTTGGTGATGAAGTAGTTCGCCCGCCAGAAACTGCACACCAGGCCGAGGAACAGCACAAACATCGTCACGCCCAGGTACGGATGCAGAATGCGCGTCCACGAACCGCCGCCAAACAGGTTGCTGAGCCAGAACAGCCCCGGATGGAACAAGGCCAGCCCCGACAGCGCCGCCATGAGAAACAGAATTGCCACCAGCCAGTGATTGGTGCGCTGGTTGACGGTATAGCGCAGGATCGGTTTGTCGTTCATGGCCTGTCCTCCCCGCCCGGTTTGCTCGGATCGAAGGTGTGCACCGACGGATCGAACTCATGCACGGCAGGGTCGACGGTGGTCGGATGTTCGTCCTCCTCGACCAGTTGTGGCCCGACGCGCACGTAATGGAAGAACCCGGCCAGCACCGCCGCGCCCATGGCCAGCAACGCCAGGGGTTTGCTCAGGCCTTTCCACAGGTCCACCAGCGGACTGATCGCCGGGTGATCCGGCAAACCGGCATACAACCTGGGCGTGTCGGCATGGTGCAGCACATACATCACGTGAGTGCCGCCGACGCCCGCGGGGTCATACAAACCGGCGTTGTCGAAGCCGCGGCTCTTGAGGTCGACGATGCGTTCGGCGGCGTGTTCCTTCATGTCTTCCTTGCTGCCGAACACGATGGCGCCGGTCGGGCAGGTTTTCACGCAGGCCGGTTCCAGCCCCACCGCCACCCGGTCCGAACACAGCGTGCATTTATAGGCCTTGTGGTCCTTTTGCGAGATGCGCGGAATGTTGAACGGGCAACCGGTGATGCAATAGCCGCAGCCGATGCAGTGGTCCTGATCGAAGTCGACGATGCCGTTGGCGTGTTTGATGATCGCGCCGGGGCTCGGGCACGCCGCCAGGCAGCCGGGCTCGGCGCAGTGCATGCAGCCGTCCTTGCGGATCAACCATTCGAGGTTGCCGGCGTCGGTTTCATGCTCGGTGAAGCGCATCAGGGTCCACGTGTCTGCGCTGAGGTCGTGAGGGTTGTCGTAGGTGCCCAGGTTGTGACCGACATCGTCGCGTAGCTCGTTCCATTCCGAGCAGGCGACCTGGCAAGCCTTGCAGCCGATGCACTTGGTGGTGTCGATCAGCTTGGCCACTTCCTCCTGGGTGCGCACCGAGGGCGGCACGGTGGTGGTGGCCGAACGGGCGATGATGTCTTGGCTGGCCATTTAGACTTTCTCCACGTTGACCAGGAATGACTTGGATTCCGGGGTCTGAGTGTTGCCATCGCCGAGGAACGGCACCAGGGTGTTGGTCAGGTAACCGTGGCGGGTGGCGCCGGTGAAACCCCAGTGCAACGGGATACCGATCTGGTGCACCACCTGATTGTTGACCTGCAGCGGACGAATCCGCTTGGTCACCACCGCCACCGCTTCGATATGTCCGCGCTTGGAACTGACCCTAACCCGGTCGCCAGCGGCAATCCCCTTCTCCTTGGCCAGCGCCTCGCCGATTTCGACGAACTGCTCGGGCTGGGTCACGGCGTTGATCGGGCAATGCTTGGTCCAAAAGTGGAAGTGTTCGGTCAGCCGGTAGCTGGTCGCCGCATAAGGGAAGTCCTTGGCCTGGCCCAGGGTGTCCCAGACCGAATCGAAGATCCGCCCGGCCGGGTTGCTGGTCGCCTGTTTGTTGTTGGGGTGCATCGGGTTGATGCCGATGGGCGTCTCGAACGGTTCATAGTGTTCGGGGAATGGCCCTTCGTTCATCTTGTCGAGGGCGAAGAACCGCGCCACGCCTTCGGGGTTCATGATGAACGGGTTCATCCCGGCTTCCGGCGGCACATCGACCTTGTAGTCGGGCACGTCGGTGCCGGTCCAGACCTTGCCGTTCCACCACACCAGCCGCTTTTTCGCATCCCACGGTTTGCCTTGGGGGTCGCAAGAGGCGCGGTTGTAGAGAATCCGTCGGTTCGCCGGCCAGGCCCAGGCCCAGCCCAGGTTCTGCTTCATGCCGAAAGGATCGCTGTTGTCACGCCGGGCCATGTTGTTGCCCTGCTCGGTCCAGCTGCCGCAGAAGATCCAGCACCCGGACGCCGTGCTGCCATCGTCCTTGAGCTGGCCGAAGCCGGACAGTTGCTGACCGGCCTTGACCACCGCACCCGAGGCGTCGGTGACATCGGCGATGGCGTAGCCGTTGAATTCCCGGGCCAGTTCTTCTGGCGTCGGGTCATCCGGCACTTTGTAGGGCCAGTCGAGTTTGAGGATCGGCTCGGCCCAGGCGCCACCATTGGCCTGATAGCGCTGGCGCAGGCGCATGAACAGCTCGGCCATGATTTTCACGTCAGTGCGCGCCTGTCCCGGGCCGTCGGCCCCCTTCCAGTGCCATTGCAGCCAGCGGCCGCTGTTGACCAGCGAGCCGTTTTCTTCGGCGAAACAGGTGGTGGGCAGACGGATGACTTCGGTCTGGATGTCGGCCGTCTGCACATCGTTGTAAGGCCCGACGTTGCGCCAGAACTCCGAGGTTTCGGTGGCCAGCGGGTCCATCACCACCAGCCATTTGAGTTTGGCCAGAGCCTTCATCACCCGGTTCTTGTCCGGCAAGGCGGCAATCGGGTTGAAGCCCTGGCACATGTAGCCGTTGACCTGGCCCTTGCCCATCATGTCGAACATTTTCAGGATGTCGTAGCCGGGAATGTCCAGTTTCGGCAGCCAGTCGTAGCCCCAGTTATTCTCGGCGGTGGCATTGGCGCCATACCAGGCTTTCATCAGGCTGACATGGAACTTGCCGTAGTTCTGCCAATAGGACATCTGCCCGGGACGCAGCGGTTTGAGTGCGCGCTTGGCGATGTAGGCGTTGTAGTCCTGTTCGCTTTCGGATGGCAGGGTCAGGTAGCCGGGCAGCAGGTTGGACAGCAAGCCGAGGTCGGTCAGGCCCTGGATGTTGGAGTGCCCCCGCAAAGCGTTGACGCCCCCGCCGGGCATGCCGATGTTGCCCAGCAGCAATTGCACCATGGCCGCGCTGCGGATCATCTGCGAGCCGATCGAGTGCTGGGTCCAGCCCAGGGCATAGAGAATCGTCATGGTCTTGCCCGGTTGCGCACACGTGGCAATCTCTTCCCAGATTTTCTTCATCGCGTCGGTGGGCATGCCACAGACCTGACTGGCCAGCTCCAGGGTGTAGCGGCTGTAATGCTGCTTCATCAATTGATAGACGCAGTGTGGGTCCTGCAAGGTCGGGTCGACTTTGGCAAAGCCGTCCTCGCCGATCTCATACCCCCAGCCGGACTTGTCGGTGTAGCTGCGCTTGCTCGCGTCGTAACCGCTGAACAAGCCGTCCTCGAAACCGTAGCCGGCCTTGACGATGAACGACACGTCCGTATAGGCCCGCACGTATTCGTGCTGGATCTTGTCTTCGGTCAACAGGTAATTGATCAGCCCGCCCATGAAGGCGATGTCGGTGCCGGTGCGGATCGGTGCGTAATAGTCCGCTACCGAGGCCGTACGGGTGAAACGCGGGTCGACCACAATCAGCCGCGCCTTGTTGTGGGCTTTGGCTTCGGTCACCCATTTGAAACCGCAAGGGTGTGCTTCTGCTGCGTTGCCGCCCATCACCAGAACCAGATTCGCGTTGGCGATATCGGTCCAGTGGTTGGTCATGGCACCACGGCCATACGTCGGGGCAAGACTTGCCACCGTCGGGCCATGTCAGACACGTGCCTGGTTATCGAACCCCAGCATGCCCAGACTGCGAATGACCTTGTGGGTGATGTAACCCGCTTCGTTGGACGAGGCCGAGGCCGCGAGGAAACCGGTGGTCAGCCAGCGATTCACCGTTTGCCCTTGGGCGTTCTTCTCGATGAAGTTGGCGTCACGGTCGGCCTTCATCAGGTCGGCGATGCGGTCCAGCGCGTCATCCCAGGAGATCCGCGTCCACTCCTTGGTGCCGGGCTTGCGCACTTGCGGGTATTGCAGACGGCTGGGGCTGTGAATGAAGTCGAGCAGGCCTGCGCCTTTTGGGCAGAGGGTGCCGCGATTGACCGGGTGGTCGGCATCGCCTTCGATGTGAATGATGCTCTGGGCGACATTCTTCGCATTGTCGCCCTGGCTGTACATGATCAAGCCGCAGCCGACCGAGCAGTACGGGCAGGTGTTGCGGGTTTCATGGGTATGGGCGAGCTTGAAATGACGCACTTGTTCGGCGAAGGCTGGCGTCGGAGCCATGCCCAGCGCGCCGAGGGTGGATCCTGCAAGGCCGAGACCAGCGACCTTGAAGAACTGACGACGGTTGAGGTCCATCGTGCACTCCTGATCAGGTGGAAGCCCGGTGCGTTGGCCGGGTTTTTCTGGACGATCACGGTGACGGCAACGGAACTACCGCCAATTAGAACTTTAGACAATGTTGTGGTGCACGGTCTGAAAACCGACCGTCGGCGGCTTGCCGGTCATGCCCTGTTGCACAACTCGCCAGCAGTGAAGGTTGGCGCTTATCATGGCCGCCGGATTACCCCCTCTGCCTTTTATGAGACTGAGCATGACTTTCGATTTTGATCAGGTGTTCGACCGCCATGGCACCGGCAGTACCAAGTGGAGCCGTTACCCGGCCGACGTGTTGCCGATGTGGGTCGCCGACATGGACTTCGCCGCGCCGCCGGCGATCATTCAGGCCCTGCAAAAACGCCTGGAACACCCGATGCTCGGTTACAGCGTGGCTCAGGATGACTTGCGTGACGCCATCGTCGCCGACCTGTGGAGCAAGTACGCCTGGCGTGTGCAGCCCCAGGAACTGGTGTTCCTGCCGGGTATCGAATCAGGCTTCAACATGGCCCTGCATGCACTGGTTCAACCGCAACAGAACGTGGTCGTGCAGACGCCCAACTACCCACCACTGCGCCATGCGCCGGGCCACTGGCAGCTGAACAAGGTCGAACTGGACTTCAACGTGCTGGCCGATGGCACGTACGCCACGCCACTTGAAGCCTTGCGCCAGGCTCTGCAAGGCGGTGGCGCGTTGCTGCTGAGCAACCCGCATAACCCGCTGGGCAAGGTCTTCCCTCGGGAAGAACTGCAAGCGGTTGCCGACATCTGCCTGGAACAGGATGCGTGGATCATCTCCGACGAGATCCATTCCGAGCTGTGCTTCGATGGGCGCGTGCATATTCCGACCGCCTCGCTCAGCCCGCAGATCGCCAAGCGCACCATCACCTTGATGTCGGCGAGCAAGGCCTACAACATCGCTGGCCTGAAGACTGCGTTCATGATCATTCAAGACGCAGCGCTGCTCCATCGCGTCAACCATGCCCGCTGCGGCATGGTCGACAGCGTCAACCCGCTGGGCCTGGAAGCCACCCGCGTCGCCTACAGCGAAGGCCGCCCATGGCTGACCGAACTCATGGCCTACCTGCAAAGCAATCGGGACTATCTGGTGGAGGCGGTTCGCACGCGGTTGCCGGGCGTGACCATGAACGTGCCCCAGGGCACTTATCTGGCGTGGCTCGATTGCACGGCACTGGGGCTGGACAACCCGCAGCAATTCTTCCTCGAACAGGCCAAAGTCGGGCTGAGCGCCGGGCTGGATTTCGGCGATCACGCCCGGCAATTCGTGCGCCTGAACTTCGGCTGCCCACGGGCGTTGCTGGAAGAAGGAATTGCGCGGATGGAGCATGGATTGCGTAGCCGCAAGGCCTGATAGCAACGAAGATCCAATGTGGGGCTTGCTCGCTCCCGCACTGCTCGCATGATGCTGTCCCGGCAAAAAAAATGAACCCTGACGATTGACGCACCTCGATACCTTAGGAGCCCAAGGTTAAGTGCCTTGGGCCAGCCATCCCTCGGCGGTCGGCCGCACGTATCCGGGAACCAGGCATGAGTTTCATCGTTTGGATGGCGGTGTTGGGGGCGGTGCTGCTGACCCTGGCGCTGACCTCTTCCTATCTGCGCTGGATGCCGGTGACCACCTCGGCGGTGTGCCTTGCGCTGGGCGTGGCGATCGGCCCGGCGGGCCTGGGCTTGCTGAAACTGGACATCAAGGACGCTGCGGTCTGGATGGAGCACCTGACGGAAGTCGCGGTGCTCTTTTCGCTGTTTGTCTGCGGACTCAAATTGCGCCTGCCGCTCAAGGATCGCCAATGGCGGGTGGCGTTCGGCCTGGCGGGACCGGTGATGGTCTTGACCATCATTGGCATCTGCCTGTTGCTCCACTATGGATTTGATCTGGCCTGGGGGCCGTCGCTGCTGATCGGAGCGATTCTGGCACCCACCGATCCGGTGCTGGCCTCGCTGGTACAAGTCAACGACGCCAGGGATGACGACGCAGTACGTTTCGGGCTCTCCGGTGAGGCCGGCCTTAACGACGGCATCGCCTTCCCTTTCGTGATCCTTGGTTTGTTGTTTGTGCAGCAGAACGGTGCCAGCGATGCCTGGCTCGGTGAATGGGCCTTGAAACGCGTGTTGTGGGCCGTACCGGCGGGCTTACTCATCGGTTACTGGATGGGCCACGGCATCGGGCGCCTGACCTTGTCGATGCGCATCCGCAATGCCGACAGCACCCTTTCCCCCAACGATTACCTGACCCTGGCTTTGATCGCCCTGGCTTACGTCGCCGCCGAACAGATCCATGGCTATGGCTTTCTGTCGGTATTCGCCGCTGGCCTCGGTTTGCGGCAAGCCGAAGTCAAATCCACCGGCGACACCCAGATGCCCGCCGAGCATCTGGTGCAGCCGGTGGTTGGTCACCAGAACGTCGAGCCTGAAGCCGCCGTCCATGGCGACGTGTCGAATCTGCAGGATACTCAAGTGGCGGCCGGCATCATGATGGGCGACATGCTGGCTTTCGGCGGCCTGGTGGAGCGCGCCATGGAAGTGTTTCTGGTGACCCTGCTGGGCGTGGTGCTGGTCGGCCACTGGGATTGGCGAGCACTGGTGGTTGCGTTGGTGCTGTTTTGTGCCATTCGCCCTTTAAGCGTATGGCTTATGCCGTGGGGGCGTTTGCTGGATGGCCGACAACGCCTGTTAATCGGCTGGTTCGGGATTCGCGGCATCGGTAGCTTTTACTATCTGTTCCATGCCTTGAACCATGACCTCGGTCCGTCGTCGGCGACGTTGTGCACCGACCTGACGTTGTCGGTGGTGGCGCTCAGCATTCTGGTCCATGGCATCAGCACCCAACCGATGCTTGCCCGTTATGAGCGGCGTAATCGGCCATAGGTTTTACTGGCGTTCGGCGAAATCAATCCTTCGGTCAACCTGCACTGAGCAATTACGCAGATTCATGCAGGCTGCACGATGATGAGCGCTGCCGCTTCAGCGCAACCGATTGTTTTCAAGTGGCTTTTTTTTAATCCAGAAGCAGGCACGGGAAATGCTCCAACCATGGGAGCGACTGACGGGAGGAAGACCGTTTGCGCTTGACCCATGACTAAACAAGAGGTTTCGACCATGAACGCCATTGACCTGTTGAAAGCCGACCATGAACGCGTAAAAGGCATCCTGAGCCAATTGAGCGAATCCACCGAGCGTGGCGTGAAAAAACGCACCGAGCTACTGGCCAAACTGGAAATGGAGATCTCGATCCATACCCGCCTGGAAGAAGAAGTCTTGTACCCGGCGTATAAAAAAGCCGGGGGCAAGGAGCAGGATGTGATGTATTACGAAGCCAAGGAAGAACATCGCACTGTCGATTCGCTGGTGCTTCCCGACCTGAAAACCACCGATCCCTCTACTCCGCAATTCGCCGGCCGAGTGAAAGTGGTCAAGGAGTTGCTGGAACATCACATCGAAGAAGAGGAAAAGGAAATGTTTCCTCAGGCCAAAAAGCTGCTGAGCAAAACGACGCTTGAGGAGTTGGGCGCAGAGATGGAAAGCCTGAAGGCTCGGTACAAAAAAGAACTTGGCGCATCCAACCTCGCCGCTTGATAGCGGTTGAGTAACCAGCAGAGGCCCGGTGAATGCGGGCCTTTGGCTTATCCAATAAATGCGGTGGTGTCACTTCATGACCAGAGCAATGACTTCCACCAGGTTGAGTTGGGTAAAAGGCTTGGACAGGCGCGGCAGTCTGGCCGCGAAGCCTTCCAGTCGCTCGGCGTAACCGGTGGCGAGGATGATCGGCAGGTGTGGCTTCAAGGTCCGGATCGCCTGCGCCAGTTGCGCGCCACTCATTCTGGGCATGACCATGTCCGTAATCACCAGGTCAATGTCATGTCCGTTGTCGAACAGCTCCAGTGCCTGGGCACCGGACGCGGCACTGATCACCCGATGGCCAAGGTCCTCAAGCAACAAACTGGTACTGGTCAACACCAGGCTGTCATCGTCAACGACCAACACACACAAACTGGGCACCCGCGACGCAGCGGTCTGCTCGGTAGCGGGTTCGGTGGTCGAGCCTGCGACTGCGACGGGTAACCAGAGTTCGGCAGTGGTGCCGGCATTCTGCTGGCTTTTCAGGATGAAGCGCCCGCCCAGTTGTTCGGTAAACCCATGAACCATCGACAGTCCCAGTCCTGTGCCTTTGCCGACGCCTTTAGTGGTGAAGAACGGATCCATTGCCAACGACAGGGTAGCGTCATCCATTCCCTCCCCCGTATCCGTGACACTCAGGCAGACGTAACGACCGGCCGCAAGGGATAACTTCGTCTGATCGGAGACCTCCTCCATCCGGGCACTGATGAGCAGTTTTCCACCGTCGGGCATTGCATCGCGGGCGTTGGTCGCTAGATTCAGTACCGCCAGTTCGAGCTGATTGACGTCGGCCATCACAGGTTCGAGTTCGGGCGCAAAGCGGGTTTCTATGCTCACCGAAGGCCCTAGGGAGCTGCGCAGCAACCCGGTAATTCCCTGCACCAGCGTCGGTATCTCGACCGGTTCGGTCTTGAGCTCCTGACGCCTGGCAAACGCCAGCATGCGCTGGGTCAGGGAAACGCCACGCAAGGCACCCTGGGTCGCGTTGTCGAGCAGGCGGGTAATTCTCGGATCGTCCGCTGCGCGTTTGCGCACGATTTCCAGATTGCCGAGGATAACGGTCAGCAGATTATTGAAATCGTGGGCAATGCCCCCGGTGAGTTGGCCGATGGCCTGCATTTTCTGCGCCTGAAACAACGCTTCGCGGGTTTGTTCAAGCGCCTGCTGGGCTTGTGTCACCTCGGTGATGTCCCGGGTGATCTTGGCAAATCCCAGCAATGTACCGGTGTCGCCCCAGATCGGATCGACCACGACATGCGCGAAAAAGCGCGTACCGTCTTTGCGAACGCGCCAGGCCTTGTTTTCGAATCGGCCCTCGCGAGTCGCAATGTCCAGCGTCCGCTGCGGTTCGCCGGCTTCACGGTCTTCAGGCGTGTAGAAAATCGAAAAATGTTGACCGATGACTTCTTCTGGCCGGTAACCCTTGATGCGCTGCGCCCCCGGATTCCAGTTGGTCAGGCGTCCATCGGGGGCGAGCATGTAGATGGCATAGTCCGTAACGCTTTGAACCAGCAGCCGGAACTGCTGCTCGCTTTGCTTGAGGATTTCCTCGGCCATCTTGCGATCGGTCAAATCCCGGGTGATCTTGGCAAAACCCAGCAACTTGCCCGACGGATCGAAAATGGGATCGATCACGACGTGGGACCAGAAATGCGTGCCGTCCTTGCGAACCCGCCAGCCTTCGCCTTCGAAACGCCCTTCGTTAATGGCGGTATCAAGGGCGCGCTGAGGCAAGCCGGCCTTGCGATCTTCCGGGGTATAAAAACGCGAGAAGTGCTGGCCGAGGATCTCCGCTTCTTCATACCCTTTGAATCGCTTGGCGCCAGCGTTCCAGCTGGTAATGATGCCATCGGGGTCAATCATGTAGATCGCGTAGTCGACCACCGCATCTATCAGCAGCCGAAAGCGCATCTCTTCAATGGCATTCTTGGTCCGGTCATCGCTCATGGAACCCTGCCCTTATTGTTGTTCTTCTGGAGTATGCGACAAACCAAACGGGTGGAAGGTCCAAAAATAACCAATACGTTGGTGTGTCGCAGTGACGGGAGGAATTACCGGCGCACGTATTTGACGATGTAGGCGTACAGCTCGTTGTAGACGAAGTTCGGGACATAGCGGGCATGAGTCCGGGACTTATGCAACGCCACATGACACTCTTTGACCATTTCGTCCCGGTCGGTCATCGCGAAGACATGCTTGTCGATGATGCCGGAATAGACGCCGTGCGAAAAATGCGTGTTGAGTGTCGTCGAATCGATCGTTCCGTTGGCGGCCTTGGTGTAGGTGCTCTGAGCGCGCAAGACACGGTCTTTCAAACCACCAAACCCACGTTCGTACAAGATGATTTGCGAGCCGCTGATCGCCTTTGCGGCTGTCTCGAAGGCCGGGATGATCGCTTGTGCATATCTCATGCTGGCCTCCAGCTTTGATGCCGGGAGAAATCTTTCCATTTCCTGATCTTCCAGGCTTTTCAGTGCTCTTTTGATGCTCGATACATGAGCGAACTCCTGATTGCAGGCGACGATGTGAGTTTCGAACTGGTAGCCGGCAGCCGTCGCCGTCGGTGGGAAAGCCGCGAAATCGATGCTGTCGAATGCACATTCCATGATGATGTTGTATTTGTTTTTAAACGCCTCGGTGAAGATCTTCGTGCTCACATCCCGGACAAAAGCCTCCGTATGTTCATAAGCGTGCAGGACACCGAGTTTGATCATTTCTGCGTATTGAGGGTGTTTTTTTCGGTATTCGGGCAAGTACAGCCGGACATAATTGGCATAGCGGTTGGTGGGCAAAAGGCTTTTTTCCAGAAGATAGGTTTTACCCGAGCCCTGTACCCCCGCGACAATCAGCATCTTGGGGAGTGTTTCGGCGGTGATGCCGCTGAATAATGTGGTGGTGATTTCAGTGAACGCTGCGGTGACTTGTTCTGGCGTGTAAGCATAATTCGGTGCTACTGACATACCTTGATTTCCTTATCAAAGATTCGCTTGAAAGTGATTGCCTGCCCTTTGAATAAAGCGGTGTTTCGTTGTTTGTTCAAATGAGCGTGTCTTTCAAGATATGTCACTGTTTTACAAGGTAAAATCCCCTACAAGCCAGAAGGAAAATGCGTCAGCTCAACGGACCACCAACGCGGCAGTAATTGCTTGACCTTACTCTCGCCAAACCGGTCGTCGATCAGCATCACCACCCCTTGATCCTCCCGTGTACGGATCACCCTTCCTGCCGCCTGCACCACTTTCTGCACACCTGGAAACAGGTAGGTGTAGTCATAACCGGCACCGAAAATCGCCGCCATGCGCTGTTTCAGCTGTTCGTTGACCGGATTGAGTTGCGCCAGCCCCAGGGTGGCGATGAAGGCGCCAATCAAGCGGGCGCCGGGCAAATCGATGCCTTCACCGAACGCGCCACCCAGCACCGCAAACCCGATGCCCTGCCCGTCGGCGGTGAACTGGTCGAGAAAGTCCTGACGCTGCGCTTCCCCCATGCCCCGGGACTGCGACCACAGCGTGATCTGCGGATACCGCTCGGCCAGCAACTGCGCCACTTGCTGCAAATAGTCGAAGCTGCTGAAAAACGCCAGGTAGTTGCCCGGACGCTGGCTGAACTGTTTGGCGATCAGCTCGACGATGGGCGCAAGGGAGGCCTGACGGTGGACGAACCGCGTGGATATCTGGCTGACGATGTGCACTTGCAGCTGATCGGCGTGAAATGGCGATTCCACATCGATCCATACCGTATTCGCCGGAGTGCCCAGCAAGTCGGCGTAGTAATGCCGAGGGCTCAGGGTCGCGGAAAACAGCACCGTGCTGCGCGCTGCGGTCAGGCGCGGGCGGAGGAAACCGGCGGGCACCACATTGCGCAGGCACAACTGCGACAGATTGCGCTTGCGCTCGAGGTCACGCTTGGTGATGTCGAACAGGAAATGCTCGTCGAACAGTTCAGCCACGCGGCCGAATTGCAGCATGTCGAAGTAAAAATTCTGCAACCCGCTGTCCAGGCCCTGAGGATGATCATTCAGGTAATCGCCGATGCTTGCGCAGCACAAGGACAAGGCCTGAAGCAGTTTTTCCGGGGCTTTGTCGTAGGCCTGATAGGCGCCGAGTTGCTGATCGTGCAAGGCATTCCATTCACGATTGACTCGCTGCAAGGATCTCTTCAACGACTCGGGCGCGGTTTTTCGTACGCCGTTCAAAGTCGCCTGGTCGAGGCTGGCGCTGTACATTTGCCGGCCGCGCTCCACCAGGTTGTGGGCTTCGTCCACCAGCACCGCGACGTTCCAGTTATTGGCCTGGGCCAACCCGAACAGCAACGCGCTGAAGTCGAAATAGTAGTTGTAGTCAGCGACCACCACGTCCGCCCAGCGGGCCATTTCCTGGCTCAAGTAATAAGGACAAACCTCGTGCCGCAGGGCAACCTCGCGCAAGGCACTTTGGTTCAACAGGCTCAATTGACTGGCGGCCTGACGCGCGCCCGGCAGACGATCATAAAAACCCTGGGCCAACGGGCAGGATTCGCCATGACAGGCCTTGTCCGGGTGCTCGCAAGCCTTGTCCCGGGCGATCATCTCGAGGACTCGCAACGGCTGCGCATCGGCGCTGTCGAGGATGACCTGAGCGGCGTCCAGCGCCAATTTGCGCCCCGGGGTTTTCGCCGTGAGGAAAAACACCTTGTCCAGTTGCTGCGGCGCCAGGGCCTTGAGCATCGGGAACAGCGTGCCAATCGTCTTGCCGATACCGGTCGGCGCCTGGGCCATCAGACAGCGGCCGGTGCTGACCGCCTTGAACACCGATTCGGCCAGATGCCGTTGGCCGGGGCGAAAATCGGCATGGGGAAAGCTCAGCTGTTGAGCCGCCAGATTGCGCCCTTCGCGATGAGCCATTTCCTGCTCGGCCCAGTGCAGGAACAACCCGCAGTGGTGCTCGAAGAACAGCTGCAAGTCGGCGGCGCTGAAGGTCTCGACCAGACAGGTTTCCTTCTCGCTGACGATGTCGAAGTACACCAGCGCCAGGTCGATCTGCGCCAAATCCAGTTTCTGACACATCAACCAGCCATAGACTTTCGCCTGCGCCCAGTGCAACTGCCGGTGGTTGGCCGGTTGCTTGCTCAGGTCGCCCCGATAGGTTTTGATTTCTTCGAGGCAGTTTTGCCCCGGATCGTAGCCGTCCGCCCGGCCTTTCACGCTCAAGGTTCGATACTGGCCTTCGAGCGCGACCTCGTTCTGGTAACCCTCGCTGCGTCGTAACGCCACGGTGCGATGGCCGACAATGCCTTCCAGCGCGGTTGGCGACGGGGTGAAGCGCAGGTCGAGGTCGCCGACCTTGGCGGTGAATTCACACAACGCCCGCACCGCGATGCTGTAGCTCAAGCGCCCTGCTCCACCCATTGCACGTAGCAAACGGCGATGGGCATCTGGTGCTCGTGACAGAACTCCAGCCACCGCAATTGGTTGTCTTGCAGGCGATCGCCGGGGCCTTTGACTTCGATCATTCGGTAGGTCTTGTGTTGCGGCCAGAACTGGATCAAGTCCGGCATGCCGGCGCGGTTGGCCTTGATGTCGAGCAGCAGTCGATTGAACCAGTGCTTGAGGTGTTCGGCGGGCAGACAGTCGAGCGCCTGCTCCAGCAGTTCCTCGCTCAGCGCGCCCCAGAATACGAACGGCGACTGCACGCCCCACTTGGCGCTGTAACGCTCGCGGATGGTCTGGGCGTAACGCCCGTCATCGAGTTCGGCGAGGCAGGCCTGGAACAGATCCGCGCGCCGCGCATGAAAGTCTTCGTTGTGCAGGTCCACCGGGCCGCGCTGGAATGGGTGAAAAAACGCCCCCGGCAACGGGGCGAAGATCGCCGGCCAGCACAGCAACCCAAACAGCGAGTTGATCAGGCTGTTCTCGACGTAATGCACCGGTGCCGACTCGTCCGCCAGATGCGCCTGAACGTAATACTCCACCGACAATGCCGGGTCGTGCCTGGGCAATTGCAGGTCCAGGCGCTGCATGGGCCGCGGGGCTGGCCGCTTGATCGGCGGCCCGCCCAGTTTGCGCCGCAGCCTGGGCAGCACACGCAATAAATGCTGATGTTCGGTGGCGCTTTCCGGGGTTTGCTCGGCGTGGCTCGCCAAATCCATGGCCAGTTGAAATTCACCACAGCGCTCCAGCACGCGAATCAGCCGCAGGCGTGCGCCGGGGTAGGCGCAATCGCGGTAGAGGCCCAGGGCGGTGGAAAAATCCGCCATGCGTTCGCAGTGCTGAGCGATCTGGAACAGCAGCTTGGCCCGACGTCTTTGCAGCCAGGGATTGGCGAGTTCCAGCCTGTTGATCTGCTCGACAACCACCGCCACCTCTTCACCGGCCTCGAAATGCTGCTGACAGCTGTGCAGGAACAGGCAGGCGTCGACGTCTTCGCGGCTGCGCAAGCCTCGGGACTCGGCGCAAAACTCGACTTTTTCGTAGGTGTAGATGCCCAGGTCAGCCAGAACGAATTCCGACCAATCCTGGTAAAGATTGCCGAAGAACATCAGGCGCAACCGATCGCACAGGCCCATGACGGTCAGGCTGAACAACCGGTCATCCAGTGCCGGGCACCACTGGGCAAAACTTTGCTCTTCAGGAAACTGCTCGCTCAGGGCCGGCAGCCAATCGCTCTTTTTGCCTTTCGGTTGATCGATGGCGTCGCCAAAACACTGGAGAATCTCGGCCTTGAGCAGCACCTCGAACACCTCCTCGACAGGCAGCGGCGACTGTTCGTCGATCCAGCCCAAAGCCAGTAGCGGCGCCGCGGCGCTGGCGATGTCGCCGATTTCGACGTAACTCAGTTTGCCGACCCTGAAATGCACGCCCTTGCGCATCACCAATCTGACCAGCAAAGCCTGGGACTCGCGGGGCAGTCGATTGAAGTCGCGGATGAAGTCCTGCTCTTCGATGCTGAGTACATCGGCATAACGATGCTCAAGCCAATCAAGCACTTGCATGAAGTTGTTCAAGTAATAGAACGGGTCGTCGAGGGGATTTACAATCACGGGCAATCGGGCCATGGCAAGCGAATACTGGTTATGCGTACAGATACCAGCTATGCCCCACCCGGCGCAAACGGAAAAGGATAAGTGGCGACGCAATCGGACAATTTTCGGGTGACCATCGAACTTTCTGCCATTCCATCGCACCAACCGCGTTAGAAGCACAGTGAGGATTGATCTCGAACGAGGCGTTCGCACTGTTTTTATTGAGTGATGGAGGTGTGTATGAATATCAAGACTCTGGGTTTGCCTCTGGCGGCAGCGGCCTTTCTGGCCCTGACCGGTTGCTCGACGCCAACGGTCGTGACCCTGCAGAACGGCACCCAGTATTTGACCAAGGACATGCCGAACACCAAGGGCAAGGATGGCTTCTTCGAATTCGAAGATATTTCCGGGGCGAAAGTGAAAGTCCGCGCCGATGACGTGGCCACGATTCGCAAGGAAGACTGATCCCCTGAACGGGCCGCCCCTGTAGGAGCGAGGCTTGCCCGCGAAGAACGATGACGCGTAATACCTGATAAACCGCGGTGCATTCTTCGCGGGCAAGCCTCGCTCCTACAGGGTGTTGGCTTTAAAGCGCTTGCGCGATCGCCTTGCCGACCTCCTGAGTCGAGCCCTGCCCGCCCAGGTCCGGGGTGATTGGCCCTTCTGCAATCACCCGTTCAATCGCCCGCAGAATCCCGTCGTGCGCGGCGCGATAACGCTCATCGCCATTGCCCAGAAAATCCAGCATCAACGCACCGGACCAGATCATCGCGATCGGGTTGGCGATGTTGCGCCCATAGATGTCCGGGGCCGAGCCGTGCACCGGTTCGAACAGCGATGGAAAACGCCGCTCGGGATCGAGGTTGGCCGACGGCGCAATGCCGATGGTGCCTGCGCAGGCCGGGCCGAGGTCGGACAGAATGTCGCCGAACAGGTTCGACGCCACCACTACATCGAACCGGTCCGGTTGCAGTACAAAACGCGCGCACAGGATGTCGATGTGCTGTTTGTCCCAAGTGATGTCCGGGTACTGCGCGGCCATCAATGCCGTGCGTTCGTCCCAGTACGGCATGCTGATGGAAATCCCGTTGGACTTGGTTGCCGCCGTCAGGCGTTTGCGCGGTCGGGTCTGGGCCAGGTCGAAGGCGAACTTGAGAATCCGGTCCACGCCGCGTCGGGTGAACACCGACTCTTGCAGCACGAACTCATGCTCGGTGCCTTCGAACATCTTGCCGCCGACCGAGGAATACTCGCCTTCGGTGTTCTCGCGGATCACCACGAAATCGATGTCCCCCGGTTTGCGCCCGGCCAGCGGGCACGGCACGCCGGGAAACAGACGTACCGGGCGAATGTTCACGTATTGGTCGAAGTCGCGACGAAACTTCAGCAGTGAGCCCCACAAAGAAATGTGGTCCGGCACCTTGTCCGGCCAGCCGACGGCGCCAAAGTAGATCGCATCGAACCCCTTGAGCTGGTCGAACCAATCGTCGGGCATCATTTGCCCGTGTTCCAGGTAGTAATCGCAGTGAGCCCAGTCGAGCACTTCGATGCTCAGCTCCAACTGCCACTTCTTCGCGGCTTGCTCCAGTACCCGCAACCCTTCCGGCAGGACTTCCTTGCCGATGCCATCGCCGGCAATCGCGGCGATTCTGAATGTCTTGCTCATCAATCGTGCCCCCGTGTCCGTTAATTACAGCCCGCCGATGTGGAAAGCTTTGACTTCAAGGTATTCATCCAGCCCGTACTTGCTGCCTTCACGGCCCAGCCCAGACTGCTTGATGCCGCCGAACGGCGCGACTTCCATGGAAATGAGCCCGGTGTTGAGGCCGACCATGCCGAACTCCAGCGCCTCGCCGAACCGCCAGGAACGGCGCAAATCCTGAGTGAAATAGTAGGCGCCCAGGCCGTAAGGCGTGGCATTGGCCAAGGCCAGCGCTTCGGCCTCAGAGGTAAACCGCATCAACGGCGCCACCGGGCCGAAGGTTTCTTCGTTGGCCAGCAGCATGCCGGCGTGGGTGTCGCCAAGGACGGTCGGCTGAACGAACTGGTTGTCGCCTTCAGGAATGCCGCCGCAGAGCAAACGCGCGCCCTGACTCAGGGCATCGTCGATGTGCCGGGCGACCTTGCTCACCGCCGCCGGGTTGATCAGCGGGCCGATGGTCACGTCGGCGTCCAGGCCATTGCCGACCTTGAGTTTGCCCACCTCCTCCACCAGTCGCTGGGCGAAACGTTCGTAGATGCCATCCTGCACCAGAATGCGGTTGGCGCAGACGCAGGTCTGCCCGGCGTTGCGAAATTTGCTGAGCATGATCCCGGTTACCGCCTGCTCCAGGTCGGCGTCGTCGAACACAATGAACGGCGCGTTGCCGCCCAGTTCCAGGCTCAAGCGCTTGATGTGCTCAGCGCTCTGACGCATCAGCAGCCGACCGACCGCAGTGGAGCCGGTGAAGGAGATCTTGCGCACCGTCGGATTGCCGGTCAGTTCTTCGCCGATGCCGGCGGGCATGCCGGTCAGCACGTTGAACACCCCGGCCGGAATGCCGACGCGTTCGGCGAGTACCGCCAGGGCCAGGGCCGACAGCGGGGTCAAGTCCGAGGGTTTGACGATGATCGGGCACCCAGCGGCCAGGGCCGGCGCGCACTTGCGGGTGATCATCGCGTTGGGGAAATTCCACGGGGTGATCGCGGCACACACGCCGACCGGTTGCTTGAGGGTCAGCAGGCGGCGGTCGCCGCTGGGGGCCGGTATGGTTTCGCCATAAACCCGGCGGGCCTCTTCGGCGAACCATTTGACGAACCCGGCACCGTAGCGGATTTCACCCTTGGCTTCGTTCAGCGGTTTGCCCTGCTCGCAGGTCATGATCAAGGCGAGGTCGTCGAGGTTGTCGATCATCGCCTGATACCAGCGCTCCAGCAGCGCCGCCCGTTCTGCTGCCGGGCGTGTGCGCCACGCGGGCCAGGCCCGCTCGGCGGCTTCGATGGCGCGTCGGGTTTCTGCGCCCTGCATGGCCGGCACCCGGGCAAGCAACTGGCCGGTGGCCGGGTCGATGACGTCCAGGGTCGCGGCGTTATCGGCGCCGATCCACTGCCCGTCCACATAAGCGAGTTCTGCCAGAAGGCTGGGGTCTTTCAAACGATTCTTGAGCATGGTCGAGTCCTGATCCGAGACATTTCCAGTCTAGGGAGGTGCCACGGATAAGGATGCTGAAAGCGTTTGATGGGCAGTGTTGGATGCTGAAATTCGCGGTGGGACGGCAGGCTCTACCGGCAAGCACAAATCAAAAGATCTTGACGATCTCAAAGTTTCAGGGAACCCAGCAATCCCTCCAGAAACCGCTCCCCAGCCTGCATCTGGCTGATCTCGATGAACTCGTCCGGCTTGTGCGCCTGTTCGATCGAGCCCGGGCCGCAGACCACCACCGGTACATCCAGACGCTGCTTGAACAGCCCGCCCTCGGTGCCGAACGAGACTTTGGCGGTGCCGGTGTCCGGGGCGGCGAAGTTTTTCAGGAAGCGCACCGCTTCAACGCTCGGGTGGGTATCGAGGCCCGGATAGACGTTGAGGGTTTCGATCTCGATGTCTGCCACGCTGGACAGCTTTTTCGCCTCGCGCACGATCACTTCGGCACGCTCGCGCATCTGCTCCAGGAACTGATCCAGATCGTCCGCCGGCAAGTTACGTACCTCGAAATCCAGGGTGCACAGGTTCGGCACGATGTTCAGCGCCTTGCCGCCGACAATCTGCCCGACGTGCACGGTGCTGTAAGGCACGTCGTAATCGGCATCCTGTGCGCCCTGCTCTTGCAGTTGCTGCTGGCTCTGACGCAGAGCCGCGATGAAATCGCAGGCCACGTGAATCGCATTGACCGAACGCGGCGCCAACGAGGAATGCGCTTCCAGGCCACGGCAGTAAGTGCGGTAAGACCCCTTGCCCTTGTGCCCCAGCACGAACTGCATGTTGGTCGGCTCACCGATCAGGCACAAAAACGGCCGCACCGGCGCCAGGTGCAGCACGTCGAGTAAACGTCGTACACCGACGCAGCCGGTTTCTTCGTCATGGGACAAGGCGATTTGCAGCGGTCGGCTCAACGAATGGTCGGCGGCATCGAGCATGGCGTCGATGGCCAACGCAATAAACCCCTTCATGTCGCAACTGCCCCGGCCGTAAATCCGCCCGTCCTGAATCGTTGCCTGAAACGCCGGCAAGGTCCAGGCCTGGCCTGCCGCCGGCACTACGTCGGTGTGGCCGGACAACAGAATGCCTGGTAACTCTTTAGGGCCGGTGCTGGCGAACAGGTTGGCCTTTTTACCCGTTTCGTCCTTGACGATCAGTGACTCGATGCCCTTGGTCAGCAGCAAGTCGCGTACGTACTCGATCAGGGCCATGTTCGACTCCGAAGACACGGTGTCGAAGGCCATCAGGCGTTTGAGAATATCCAGTACACGGGGTTTCATGAGGCCCTGCTCCTTTGCTCGGTTGTCCGTTGCTCGGCTGAAGGGGTGAACCGGCGGATCGAGAACGGCTCAATCGAAGTGCTGGTGCTGCCGGTGCTGATCAGTTCGGCCATGACGTCGCCGACGCCTGGGCCGAGCTGGAAGCCATGACCGCAGAAGCCGAACGCGTAATACAAACCGTCAACGTTGCCGCTGGGGCCCATCACCGGCAGGGAATCGGGCAAGTAGCCTTCAATACCGCTCCACACGCGGATGATGTTCAGGTTGCCGACGCCTGGCAGCAGGCGACGCATCTGGTCCATCTGATTGAGAATGCTGCGCGGCTCGACATAGGCGCGGCGGTTGAGCATGTCCGGTTTGCTGCGGTAGCCGCCACCGATGATGATGTTGCCGCGCGGGATCTGGCGGAAGTAGATCACTTCTTCGGGGATCTTGGTGTACACGCCGATCACCGTTGGCAAGGCGTACGGCACCGGTTCGGTCACGGCCATTTGTGGGCCGTTGGTATCCAGCGGCACCGGTTCGCCGAACTGCGCCGAGAGTTTCTGGCCCCAGGCGCCGGCGGTGATCAGCAAGCGCTCGGCGCCGAACTGGCGACCGTCGGTGGTAGTCACCGTGAACTCGCCGGCAATTTTCTGCACTTCAGCGACTTCAGTCTGTTCCTCGATCCACGCCCCGAGGCGGCGGGCAGCCCGGGCAAACGCCGGTGCGGCCAGACGCGGGTTGGCGTGGCCATCGTGGGGCGCATAGGAGCCGCCCTTCACGTCCGGCCCGAGAAACGGAAAGCGCTGGTGCAGCTCGGCGCCACGATAGATTTTCAAATCCAGCTGCGCCGCCTCGGGTGCTGCCGCATAGGCTTCCAGTTCAGGGATTTCATCCTCGCGGTAACACACGCGCATGTGCCCGCTGGCAATGAATTCGAGGTCGTCGTCGATCAGCTCTGGCAAGCGTTTCCACAGCGCCCAGGAACGGTTGGCCAATTCCAGTTGACCGAGGAAGCGTCCCTGACGCCGGACGTTGCCGAAATTGACGCCGCTGGCGTACTGACCAATCTGGTCGCGCTCCAGCAGAATCACCGACTGCCCGCGCTGGCGCAGGAAAAACGCCGCCGCCGAGCCCATCAGGCCGCCGCCAACAATCACTACATCGGCTTTGTGTAGCGTCATGGCGACACCTCCTCGGTGAGCATCGAAAGGGGTTTGACCGGTGCCTGTCCACGCTGCCGACCGACCTGTTGCACACTGACGCCTGCCGCCGCCGCGATCACTTCGGCCCCGGCCTGGGAGCAATAACGCCCCTGGCAGCGGCCCATGCCGACCCGGCTGAAGGCCTTGGCCCGATTGACTTCACAGGCCCCCTTCTCACTGACGGTGCGGCGTAACTCGCCGGCGCTGATCATCTCGCAGCGACAGACGATGGCTGAGTCCGGCAAGGCTTTGGCTTGATCCGCCGGCCAGGGAAACGCCTGGGCCAGACCGAGGCGAAACTCATCCATTACCGCCAGCGCGTGGCGTTGTTCGTCACGCAAGCCGGCGTTCACCGGTTGCTGCAGATCCTCCAGCAACGCCATCGCCGCCAGGCGCCCGGCGTGCTCGGCCGCATCGGCGCCGCGAATCTTCGAACCGTCCCCGGCGGCATACACACCGTTGACCGAGGTGCGGCCCTCTTCATCGACGGCCAGCCACCACTGGCTGGAGGCCTCATCGAAGCGCATGCGACAACCGGCCAGATCGGCCAGTTGGGTTTCCGGGCGCAAGTGATAACCCAACGCCACAGCATCACAATCCACCGTTAACGTCTCACCGCGCGCGGTACGCACCCGCACACCACTGACGCCGCTGGCTGCATCGCCTTGCACCTGAAGCGGCGAAATCCCCAGATGCACCGGGATTTTCGCCCGGTACAACTGCGCCAGTAACTTCATCCCGGTGAACAGCAATCCCGGACGCGCCATCAGCTTCGGCACTGCCGCGATACGCTTGCTGAGGGGCGAAGTGTCGAGCACCGCCGCCACATTCGCGCCTGCTTTGACGTATTGGCTGGCGACCAGATACAGCAACGGCCCGCTGCCCATGAACACCACGCGGTGGCCGATGGAAACCGCCTGGGACTTGAGCGCGATTTGCGCCCCGCCAAGGCTGTAGGTGCCTGCCAACTGCCAGCCTTCGATCGGCATCAAGCGGTCGGTGGCACCGGTGCAGAGGATCAGCGCATCGTAATCCACCGTCGAGTGCTTGCCCTGGCTGACGCAGCACAATTGCCCTGGCGTCAGGTTCCACACCAGCGTGTCGGGGCGGTAGTCGATTTGCCCGCGCAATCGGTCGAAACTCTGGTGCAGATTCTTGGCCTTGGCCGCTTCGGTGCCATACAAGGTGGCGTAGTCCCGGGTAAAACCTTCGGGCTGGCGCCGGTAGATCTGCCCGCCATCCCGGCGATTCTCATCGATCAGGATCGGTTTCAAGCCAGCCGCCAGCAGCGTTTCGGCACAGCGAATGCCGGCCGGCCCGGCGCCGACAATAACCACTCGTTGAGCGCTCAGCCGTGCAGTGGCCATATTGCCTCCGGTTGTGTGGTGACGATGTCCAGCCCTTCGCGGACTTCATTGGAACAGGCGCGCAAACGCTCGCCACTGCGGGTCCAGACCCAACAATCCTGGCAGGCGCCCATCAGGCAGAAACCGGCGCGGCGGCCCGAGTCGAATTCCGATTGGCGCAGCGCCGAGCCCTGGGTCAGCAACGCGACCATTAATGTGTCGCCCTGCAACGCCTCAATGGGCGAACCGTCCACCGTCAGCTTGACGGTCGGCCGGCCCTGCTCGGCCAGCCTCACAAAACGCCCTTTCATGCATAAGCTCCCAGGCTCATGGTGGATAAACCCTGCTGTGTTTTCAGCAACTCGGCACTGTCGTGATGACAAAGAATTTCGCTACCGCCGTCGATGATCCGCCGGTTCGGCGCGGTGCGATTGCACAGGCCGTCGACCCGCACCGGGCAGCGACTGAGAAAGGTGCACAGCTCTGGCACATTGGCCTTGGCGCCAATCGGCGGCAGCGTGCCGCAGGTGGTGCCGCAGTTTTCCAGCCAGCCCTGACGCAGTTCCGGCACCGAATGGATCAACAGGTCGGTGTAGGGATGGAACGGTGCCTGGGCAAACGCCTGCCGGCTGCCGGCCTGAACCTTGTGGCCGCTGTACATCACCACAATGTCGTCGCACAGCGCGCGCACGGTGGAAATATCGTGACTGATGAACAGATACGACACCCCCAGTTGCTGACGCAGGTCGCGCAGCAGTTCGAGAATCGCCGCGCCGACCACGGTGTCCAGCGCCGAGGTCACCTCGTCGCAGAGGATCAGGTCCGGTTTGGCCGCCAGGGCACGGGCCAGGTTGACCCGCTGTTTTTGCCCGCCGGAGAGTTCATTCGGACGGCGTTCGGCCATGGCGCGCGGCAAGCGCACCAGGTCCAGCAGTTCGCCGATACGCTCGCGCAGCGCGGCGCCCTTGAGGCCAAAGTACATTTTCAGCGGACGGCTCAGAATAGTGCTGACACTGTGCATCGGGTTGAGCGCAGTGTCGGCATTCTGGAACACCATCTGAATCCGGCGGAACTGCTCATCGGTGCGCTCGGACAGGCTACCGCCCAGTGGCTGGCCATCGAAGGTCAGGCCGCCCAAGGCCGGCGTCAGCAACCCGGCCACCACCCGCGTCAGGGTCGACTTGCCGGAACCCGACTCACCGATCACGCCAATGGCCTGGCCCCGGCGCACGGTCAGGTCGATGTCTTCCAGCACGCGAATCGACGGCATGCCTTGCAGGTTCTTGTTGCCGTAACCGGCGGTCAGCCCCTGGATGGTCAGCAGCGGTGTTTCTTCAGCGATGCCGCAAGGTGGGCGGATCGTCGTGTCCGGGCGGGCCGCCAGCAGCAGGCTGCGGGTGTATTCATGGGCCGGAGCCTTGAGCAACGGCGCGGTGGCGCTCTGCTCGAAAATCTGTCCGCCGTTGAGCACGACGATCTGATCGGCCATTTGCGCGACGACCGCCAAATCATGGGACACATAGACCGCCGTCGCCCCACGTTCGCGGACCACCCGCTTGAAGGCGCGCAGCACGTCGATCTGCGTCGTCACGTCGAGGGCGGTGGTCGGCTCGTCGAGCACCACCAGCAGCGGATCGCTGATCAGCGCCATGGCCGCCATTACCCGTTGCAACTGCCCGCCGGATACTTGGTGCGGGTAACGCTGGCCAATGTGATCGGGATCCGGCAAGGCCAGATCGCGGAACAGTTCGATGGCTTTGGCTTCCAGCACGGCCCGGCTACCCAGGCCGTGAATCAATGCGCCCTCCACCACTTGATCGATCAGTTTTTTCGCCGGGTTGAACGCAGCGGCGGCGCTCTGGGCAATGTACGACACCCGATTGCCGCGCAGGCCTTGCAGTTCGCTTTCGCTCAACGCCAGCATGTCGTGTTCGCCGACTTGCACCACGCCGGACGCCAATCGACAACCGCGTCGGGCATAGCCGAGCAACGCCAGCGCTATGGTGGTCTTGCCGGAGCCGGACTCACCGATCAACGCCAGCACTTCACCTTTGGCCAGGGAGAAGCTCACGCCTTTGACGATCTCCACTTCGCCACGCTCGCCGCAAGCGACCACGCGCAGGTCTTCGACTCGAATCAAATCACTCATTTCAATGACCTCCCGTACGTCGACTACGCCGTGACGACAATCGGTCGATGAACAGATTCACGCCGATGGTCAGGGTGCCAATGGCCAGCGCCGGAATCACGATGGCTGGCGCGCCCTGATTGAGGCCGCCGATGTTCTCGCGCACCAGGGAGCCCAGGTCGGCGTCCGGTGGCTGCACGCCGAGGCCAAGGAAGCTCATGCCACTGAGCAGCAGCACGATGAAGCCGAAGCGCAGCCCCAGATCGGTCAGCACCGGGTTGAGCATGTTCGGCAGGATTTCCACGCAGGCGATGTACAACCGGCGCTCGCCACGGGTGCGGGCCACTTGCACGTATTCCAGCGCTTCGATGTTCACCGCCATGCTGCGGGCGATGCGGAACGCGCCTGGGGTGAAACTCAAGACTGCGGTGCAGATCAGCAACAGCACCGATGAACCGAACGCCGAGACCATGATCAACGCCAGCATCTTGCTCGGGATGGATATAAAGGCATCCATCAAACGGCTGATCACTTCGTCCAGCCATTTCGGCGACACCACCGACAGCAGCGCACATCCGGTCCCCAGCGTGCTGGCCAACACCGCTGAAATCAGCGCCAGCCCCACGGTGAACCGCGCGCCGACGAGAATGCGGCTGAGCATGTCGCGGCCCAGGTAGTCGGTGCCCAACGGGTAAGCCGCGCTGAGGCTGTCGAACACATTATCGGAGACCACTTCACCCACCGGGTGCGGCGCCAGCCACGGACCGAAGATAGCCACCAGCAGCCAGATCACACACATCGCCGCCCCGACCAGGCCAAGCCACGACGGTCCATGGGCGACCTTGCCCAATGCCAGCTCGGGCCCGGCAGGCGCCGATTTCGCCATGAGATCGTTCATTGGTTTCTCAGCCTCGGATTGGAAAGAATCGCGCACAGGTCGGCAATCAGCACCAACCCCAGGTACGCCGTACAAAACAGCATGGTGCAGGCCTGAACCAGCGCCATGTCACGGTTGGTCACGGCATCGACCATCAGGCTGGCGATGCCGGGGTAGTTGAAGATCGTCTCGACGATCACCACCCCGCCCAGCAGGTACGACAGGCTCAGGGCGATGGCATTGGCAATCGGCCCGATGGCGTTGGGCAAGGCATGGCGCAACACGATCCGTACCGGGCTCACGCCCTTGAGCCGGGCCATTTCCACATAGGCGCTGTCGAGCTGATCGATCACTGCCGCCCGGGTCATGCGCGCCATTTGCGCGACAATCACGCAGCACAGAGTCATCACCGGCAAGGCGTAGGTGCGCATGAATTGCCAAGGTGAGGTGATGTCGCTGGCATAGGACAGCGCCGACAGCCAGCCCAGGTTCACCGCAAAGATCAGCACTGCCAGGGTCGCCACCAAAAATTCCGGCACGGCGACCAGGGCCAGGGTGATGAAGCTGAGGAAACTGTCCATGCGCCCGCCCCGGCCCATGGCCGAGCCGATGCCGATGATCAGCGCCACCGGCACCGACACCAGCGCCGTGACGGCCGCCAGCATCAGTGTGTTGGGCACCCGCCCGGCCATCAGCTCGCTGACCGGCAAGGCATTGGACACCGATTGCCCCATGTCGCCGCTCAGCAGGTTCATCAACCAATGCAGGTAACGCACCACACCGGGTTGATCCAGCCCCAGTTTCAGGCGCAAGGCCGCCACCTGTTCCGGCGTGGCGAATTGCCCGAGTGCCTGTTGCGCCGCGTCCCCCGGCAATACCGCCGTGATCGCAAACACGACCATAGACACGATCAACAAAGTCACAATCGCCGCGCCCAGGCGCCGGCCGATCAACCACAGTGTGTTGCTATTCATCGCCCTACCCTCATGCAATAGCCCCGCTGACACCCGCGTGCGGCCGATCAGGCATCGAGCCAGACCTGTTCGGCGAACATGTAGCCCATGAAACCGCCGAGGGGGTTGCTGCCGTAGCCCTTGATGCGCTGGTCGACACCGTCGATGTTGCTGATGAACACCGGCACGCCGATGCCACTGTGTTCATGCACCAGGGCCTGCATGTCGCCGTACATCTTGCCGCGCTTGGCGTCGTCGGTTTCACCGCGGGCGAGCATCAGCAGTTGGTCGAACTGATCGTTCTTCCAGCCCGATTCGTTCCATGGCGCGCTGGACTGGAAGAACTGCGAGAACATCACGTCGGCGTTCGGCCGTGGGTTGATGTTGCCGAAGCTCAGCGGGTGCTTCATCCAGTGGTTGGACCAGTAGCCGTCGCTGGGCAGGCGGTTGACGTCGAGCTTGAGCCCGGCCTGTTTCGCCGATTGCTGCAACAGCACGGCGATGTCCACCGAACCGGTTGCGGCAGGCGATGCCACCAGCGGCATGCTGATGCTTTCCATGCCGGCCTTCTTCAGCAGGAATTTGGCTTTTTCCGGGTCGTAGGCCCGCTGCGGCAGGTCGGCGTTGTAGTAGCGCGAGCCAGGGGAAATCGGATGGTCGTTACCGACGACGGCAAAGCCACGGAACACCGCGGATTTCACTTGTTCACGGTCCAGCAAATACTTCATCGCCTGAGTGAATTCGGCGCTTTTACCCGGCATCTGGTCCTGACGGATGATCAGGTCGGTGTAGTTGCCCGACGGCGCATCGACGACCCGGTGTTTGGCGCTGGCCTTGATCCGTGTGGTCGAGCGTGGGTTGACCTCGTTGATCATGTGCACGTCGCCCGACAGCAGCGCGTTGACTCGTGACGGTTCGTCGGCAATCGCGATGAATTCGATCTCGTCCAGGTACGGCAGGCCCGGTTTCCAGTAGCCGGTGTTGCGCGCGGCAATCGAGCGCACCCCCGGTTTGAATTCCTTGACCGTGAACGGCCCGGTGCCGATGCCCTGGTTGAAGTCGGTGGTGCCCTCGGGAACGATCAGCAAGTGCGACACGGCGAGGATCGACGGCAGCTCGGCGTTCGGCGCGCTCAGGCGGATCTGCACTTCGTGGGTGCCGGTGGCCTTGATCTCTTCGAACTGCGCCATCAGCGGCATGACCTTGGAACCGGTCAGCGGGTCTTTGTGGCGCGACAGCGAGAACACCACGTCGGCGGCGCTCAGGGTCTTGCCGTTGTGGAAGGTCACGTCCTTGCGCAGGGTGATGATCCACAGCGTCGCATCGGTGTTATCGATGCGCTCGGCCAGTTCCAGTTGCGGCACCAGGTGGCTGTCGAAACGGGTCAGGCCGTTGTAGAACATGAAGTGACGCACATAGTCGGTAGACAGCGCGCCCTTGGCCGGGTCCAGGGTGTCGGCGGTGGAGCTGGACATGCCGGCGACGCGAATCCGCCCGCCCGGCTTGCCTTTGCCCGGGGTTGCCGCTTCTTCGGCCAACAGTTTGCCGGCAGCGCCGAACAGGCTGCCGGCACCCGCTGCGGCAACACCCGCCACGCCGAGCATCTGCAAGGCGTGGCGGCGCGACATGCCACGATTGAGGCCTTCGAATACCCGCAGGCTTTCTTCACCGGAAATCAGTTGGGAGTCGATCTTGTTGTCAGTCATATCAGTTGTACCTGTCGAAAATCAGAAGATTCGAGTGCCCCGGATGTCCGGAGCGTCCTGGAAACGCAAACGACGGTGACGCCACAACATCAACTCAATGCAAATAGTCCTGGAGGCGGTAGTAAGCGCCTACGAGCGGCAAGAACCACGGCTTGCCGAAATGCCCGGGAATCGCTGGCCAGTCGAGTTCGCGCCAGGGATTGGCCTCGACTTTGCCGGCCATCACCTCGGCCATCACCTGGCCCATGTGCACCGACATCTGCACCCCATGGCCGCTGTAGCCCATGGAGTGATAAACCCCGCCGTGCTGACCGGCGCGAGGCAAACGGTCGGAGGTCATGTCCACCAGCCCGCCCCAGCAGTAGTCGATTTTCACCTTGGCCAACTGCGGGAACATCTGCACCATCGCCGCTTGCAGCACCTTGCCGCTCTTGGCGTCGGACACGCTGTCGGACATCGCAAACCGCGCACGTCCGCCGAACAGCAAGCGGTTGTCCGGGGTCAGGCGAAAGTAGTTACCGATCATGCGACTGGTGACATAGGCACGCCGACCGGGCAGCAACTGATCGATGAGGAACTGCGGCAGCACCTCAGTGGCGATCACGAAACTGCCGACCGGCACGATCCGCCGCCGATACCAGCCCAGGCCACCGTGCTGACAAGCGCCGGTCGCCAGCAATACTTGCCCGGCGTGCAAAGAACCCTTGGCGGTGTTGACCCGATAACCGCCGGCCTGGGCCTTCCAGTCCGTCACCGACGTACCTTGATAGATCAGCGCGCCGTGACGCGCCGCAGCCTCAGCCAGACCGACGCCGAAACGCCCGACATGCATCTGCACACCGTTGCGCTGCAGCAAGCCGCCATGGAACTGGGCCGAATTCACTTCGGCGCGGGTCTGTTCGGCGTTCAGCAACTCGACCTCGGCATCGACCTCCTTGCGAATCAATTCGCAGGTGCGCGCCAGGCCTTCGTAGTGCAGCGGTTTGGCCGCCAGTTTGAGCTTGCCGTTGCGCTTGAGGTCGCAAGCGATCTGCTCCTGCTCCACCAGGGACACAACGCTCTGCACCGCGCTTTCATAGGCCTGGTAATAGGCCCGCGCCTTGTCGGCACCGAGGCTGGCACTCAGCCCGGCATAGTCCTGGGCAACGCCGGTGTTGCATTGGCCGCCGTTGCGCCCGGAGGCTTCGCCGATCACTCTCCCGGCTTCCAGCACCACCACACTGGCGCCCTTCAAGGCCAGCGCGCGAGCCGCCGCCAGGCCGGTGAAACCGCCACCGACGATGGCCACGTCGACCTGCCCGGGCAATGCGCCTAGCTGAGCACCGGTAAACGCCGGTGCGGTGTCGAGCCAGTAGGATTCACTGCCCATGTCTAACCCCTTATTCCGTGAAGAGCGCCGTTACCGTTCAACTCAGAGACCGACCAGCGCCGCCAGTCCACCGATGTCGGTGATCTGCTGGTAGCCGTAGAACGCATTGCCCGGAACCTCGTGACCGCGGGCGACGAAGGCCTTGTTCTTGATCTTCATGTCGTGGGCCGGCATCAGGTCGTAACGGAAACTGGAAGACACATGCAAGATGTCTTCCGGGCCGCAGTTGAGGTTGTCGAGCATGTACTCGAACGCGGCCAGGCGCGGCTTGTAGGCCTGGGCCTGTTCGGCGGTGAAGACTTTGTGAAACGGTGCGCCGAGCTTGTCGACGTTGGACATGATCTGGCTGTTACTGGCGTTGGAGAAAATCACCAGGGGGATCTTGTCGGCGATTTTCGACAGACCGGCCGGCACGTCCGGGTGCGGGCCCCAGGTCGGCACGGCGTCGTAATACAGCTGGCCTTCGCCACGGTATTCGACACCCCAACGCTTGCAGACCCGCGCCAGGGAGGTCTTGAGGATTTCGTCATACGGCATCCAGTCACCCATGACTTGGTCCAGGCGATAGGCCGAGAAGTCCTTGACGAACTGATCCATCTGCTCGGGTGCCACGCGGTCGGCGAACAATTCGCGAGTCATCGTGCCCATGTGGAAATTGGTCAGCGTACCGTAGCAGTCGAACGTAATGAATTTGGGGCGAAGGAAGCTCATTGAGTGCGGTCCTGAAGTTCGTTGAGGTCATGGCGCGACAGGTATTCGCTGCGTTTCGGGAGCGGCGATGCAACGCTGCAGCACACCGTCATTACAACACCGTGAAATCAGCAGATGGCGTTAAAAGCGACCTCTGCTTGATACAAACCACCGTTTTAGCCTGCCCCCTCAGCAGACTTTGCGGCTCGCTCCAGCCTTGGGCAACCCCCGTATTTATGCGCTCTTATGGATCTTCATGGCTATGCGAGGCTGACGAACGCCCCCATTCACGGCAGAACCTGCGCCGGGCTGAACGAAAACGGGCGCTTCCCTGAGGAAGCGCCCGTTTGGGTGCGGTTTGAACCTTCTCTTGATGACTACCCGGTGTAGCAGCTGCCGAGCCTGCGAGGCTGCGTTCGGCGGCGAAGCCGTCGTGAAATCAGCTATTGCGGTGTGTCATGAAAACCTTGCAAATCGGGTTTACGACGGCTTCGCCGCCGAACGCCGCCTCGCGCTGCTCGGCAGCTGCTACGGGGGCCGTGTTATTGGACGATATCGATCAGCACACTCTTGAAGCGCAAGTTAGCTTCGAAGGCTTCGCGACCCAGGTCCTTGCCGATGCCGGAGCGTTTGTAGCCACCGGTCGGCAGGATGTAGTCGTTGCTGCGTCCATAGCGGTTGACCCACACCGTGCCCGCCTCCAGCCGCCGGACCAGTCGCAGGGCGCGGTTGATGTCGGCGGTGTGCACGCCCGCCGCCAGGCCGTAGGTGGCGTGCGCGGCCAGGCTCAGTGCCTGCTGTTCGTCATCGAACGCCTGCACCGTCAGCACCGGGCCGAAGATTTCTTCACAGATCGCCGGGTTCTGATTGTCCAGGCCAGCCAGCAAGGTCGGCTGGTAATAGGCACCGCCCAGCCCTTCAAACAAACCACCGCCAGTCAGCACTTCGGCCCCGGCCTGGCGCGAACGCTGGACGATGCCGTCGATACGGCTGGCCTGCAACCGGGAAATAATCGGCGACAGCGTGCTCTCGGACGACCAGGTCGGCCCCGGGCGCAACTCCTCGAAATACGCCTGCAAGTGCGCAACGAACGGTTCCATGATCGAGCGCTCGATCAACAACCGCGAACCAGACACGCACACCTGCCCGGCATTGCCGGTAATAGCCAGCGCCACGGTGCGTGCGGTTTTCGCGATATCCGGCACGTCAGCGAACACCAGTTGCGGGCTCTTGCCGCCCAGCTCCAGCGTTACCGGTTTCGGCCCCACCAATGCACAAGTGGACATGATGCTCGAGCCGGTCGCCGTGGAGCCGGTAAAGGTTACCTTGCCCACCCGTGGATGACGGCACAAGGCGTCGCCAGTGACCCGGCCATCGCCCTGAACCACGTTGAAAATCCCGGCAGGAATGCCCGCCTGCAGCGCCAGTTCGGCAAAGCGCAGGCTGGAAAACGGCGTCAGCTCCGACGGCTTGAGCACCACGGCATTGCCGGCAGCCAGCGCCGGCGCGACTTTCCATGAAGCCATGCTCAAGGGGAAATTCCACGGCGCGATGGCGGCGATCACGCCGTACGGTTCAGCGATCTGCATGCCCAGGCGATCGGTCTGGGTTGCCGCGACTTGGCCGCCGTGCTTGTCCGCCAGTTCGGCAAAGAAACGAATGCCCTCGGCGACATAAGGAATGTCCCAGGCGATCACATCTTTATGCGGACGGGTCGAGCCCACCGCTTCCAGCGGCGCCAGCACGGCGACATCGGCTTCGATCAGATCGGCCCAGCGACGCATGACCCGTGCCCGCTCCCGGGGCGGACGGCTGGCCCAATCGCTGCGGTTAAACGCCTGCCAGGCATCGTTGACCGCCTCATCCACCAGGTCGGCATCGGCGATCGGCAACTGGGCATAGGCCTGACCGTCTGAAGGGCGAACCACCTCCAGCCCCGGTTGGGCGTCGCGGTATTTGCCAGCAATAAAGTGAGCGCTGCGCACAGCGATAAGGCGAGGATCGAAGCTATCCATGGAGCACTCCAGAAAGGGACGGCGAGGCGTTTACTCAGGCCTCCATCGTAGAAAAAAAGCCCAAGCATTTGCTGCCGACCTTATGGGGCAATTAAGTAGTAAGTGTGGTCTGCAGGCCTTTGATGTGAGGAATCTGCCGAATCCTTCCGCCCCCCTTGTCAGGCCTTCACACAGATGGGATACAGGCATCCTCGCGCCGGAAAACCGGTTGATCGCGCACACTGTAAAACGGAGATTCATCATGTCCGCCTCGCACCCTTCCGCTTATGTCTATCGGCCGATGACCGCTGCTGATTTGCCTTCGGCCCATGCCTTGTCTGTTGAGTTGAAGTGGCCTCATCGCCTGGAAGACTGGGCGATGTTGCAGCGGGTCAGCGAAGGTTTCGTGGTGCTCGATGGCCC
This sequence comes from Pseudomonas sp. 01L34, assembly GCF_056400265.1. Lineage (NCBI taxonomy): Bacteria > Pseudomonadati > Pseudomonadota > Gammaproteobacteria > Pseudomonadales > Pseudomonadaceae > Pseudomonas > Pseudomonas sp. 01L34. The sequence goes on along the minus strand of NZ_JBFTSX010000001.1, from coordinate 523,447 downwards.
GCGTTTAATCGGTACCGCATTCGCCTGCCGGCAAGGCGACTTCGCCACCATCGGCCTGGTGATTGTCAGTGACGACTATCAGGGCAAGGGCATCGGCCGTCGATTGATGGAGCACGCACTGGAGGCCTGCCAGTCGCGCACGCCGATGCTCAATGCGACCCTCGCCGGTGCGCCGCTTTATGCCAGCCAGGGGTTTGTCGAGTACGGACGAATTCAGCAGCATCAAGGCCTGGCCCAGGTGCCCGCGCTTGAACCACTGGCGGACGGTGAGGAATGCCGCCCGTTACAGGCGACGGATCAGGCTCCTCAACTGGCACTGGCCAACGCCGGCAGTGGTCTGGACCGGCAAGCGGTGCTCACGGAGCTGTTTACGGTGGCCGAGCATTCGGTAGGCATCGAGCGCGACGGTCAGTTGCGTGCCTTCGCCCTGCTGCGCCCGTTTGGTCGTGGTCGTTGCCTCGGCCCGGTCATCGCCGAAAATCTTGAACAGGCCAAACACCTGATCGCCGTGTTGCTGGCCCAGGTGCCAGACGCTTTCGTGCGAATCGACATTCCAGCGGACAGTGGTTTGAGCGAGTGGCTGGAGCTGGCCGGTCTCAAACAGGTCGACACCGTGGCGCAAATGGCACGGGGTACACCGCCGCAAGCGGCCAACGGCGTACGCCAATTTGCCCTCGTCACCCAAGCCATCGGCTGATCCCGGCGCGCGATGAAACGAGCGCCTTCCATCACTTTCTACCCCCCATTTGCAGGGAGCGTCACCCGCATGTCTCAACCCACCATTGTGCTGTTGGCCCGCGCCGACGGCAGCCGCGTTTCTACGTCTTTCAAGGCAGCGCCCTTGAGTTCCATCGATCCGTTCATGGACGGTCGTCAGATCGCCTACATTGGGTCCGACGGCGTCTCGGCGGGCCTTGTTCACACCAGCAAAACCGTCGATTTCGAGCACTTCCCGCACACTGAAGTGATCGTGGTCCATGCCGGGCACGTCGTGCTGCAATCCGGGGAACAGGTGCTGGAACTGGGCATCGGTGCCAGCGCGGTGATCGGTCGCGGCACAGCGCTCAGGTTTGAGGCACAACCCGATACGTGCTGGGCCTTCTGCGCCGTCACCAGCCCCAGCGCCGAAAAGAAACCGGGGCTGACAGCGCTCGACCCGCTGGCGATGCTGTCCCCTTCGGCGGCACCGGAACCGCAGATACTGATCGGGCCTACGCCGCAGTGTCGCTCGCGCAATGCCTTCGAAGATGACGCCACTGATCTGCGTGTAGGCGTGTGGGATTCGACGCCTTACACCCGCCATGGCCGAGCGCACAAACTCAACGAGCTGATGCACCTGCTCGAAGGCAGCGTGACTTTGCAGGCGCCGGATGGAACCAGCGTAACGGTCAACCCCGGTGACACCGTGTTCGTGCCGCAAGGCGCACCGTGCGCCTGGAGCAGTACGCGGTATGTGCGCAAGGTGTATGCCGTCAAATAGGGAACTGTGGGAGCGCCGTATCGCCGCTCCCACAGGTATTTGTGCTGAATTCAGCAAGATCTTTGAATCAGAGGTATTTGAGAATCGCGATGTCGCGACGGCGCTGCTTGAGGTTGGCGAACCAGCGCGTCGGGAAGAACAGCAGCACCCCGAGAATCACGCTCCACAGCCAGACCATGGGCAGGTTATCGAAGCCGTAATAGGTGCCCTGATTGGCGCCCCAGATGGCAACGGCCACCAGGTACATGGCCTTGAGCACATACAGGTGCAACAAGTAGAAGAACATCGGCGCACCACCGTAGACCGCCAGGGTCGCGGTGGACCAGCGATTCTGGGCCTTCTCGAACAGCGCCAGAAGGATCAGCCCCAGGCCGAGGGTCGGCATCAGGAACATCAGTGACGGCGGGTACTTCTTCGCGCTCATGAAACTCATGAAGGTGCGCAGCGAATCACCGGTCTGCACCCAGGGTTTCTCGCCGTAAACGTTCAGATAGCGGATGAACACAAACGCCGCCAGCAGGCCGAAGCCGACTTTGAGCAAGCGGGAAATCCGCTCTGCCGGGTCCATGTCCTTGCCGAACCACGGCCCGATGGCCCAGCCCAGCAGGATTACGCCGATCCACGGCAACACCGGGTACGTGGTGCGAGCCCGGGTGAACTCGGTGATGTCGATGAATACGCGCTGATGCAGGATCGACCACGGCACGAAGAACGGCGACTCCGGCCCCACGGTCACGCCATCGAGCAGGTTGTGCCCGGCGACGATCGCCACCCCGAGTACGATCAGCCAGCCGCGCTTGAAGTGCAGCAACCCGGCGAGCACGATCATGCAGATGCCGATGCACCAGATCACTTGCAGCCACAGCGTCTTGGGCGGGAACTCGGCGTTCCAGGCAAAGCACACGAATGTGAGCTCCAGAAATACCAGGAACAGCCCGCGCTTGAGCAGGAACACCGAGGTTTCACTGGCCGTGTGTTTCTGGCTGTAGAGCCAGGCCGACAACCCGGTGAGGAAGATGAACACCGGGGCGCAAAGGGTGCTCAGCAGGCGGGTGAAGAACAGGTCCGGGGTCACGCTCAGCGCATCGATCGGGTCGGTGACCTGACGGTGCAGCAGAAAGGTTTCGCGCACATGGTCGATGAGCATCAACAGCATGACGAAGCCGCGCAAGGCATCGATGGCCAACATCCGGGTGTTGGTTTTGGCAACGCTGGTGGCCAGCGCAGGGGAAACACTTCCCGCCTGCCCTGCCACGCTTGTAGATAGGGTCATATCAGTCACTCATGTCTTGGTCTGTGGACTACCGCTGGCTCAGCCCTGTTTCTTCAGCCTGGCAACTTCCGATGCCGGCAGCTGCGACGGCGCCCGCGGCAAGGGTACCTGACCTTCCTTTCGATAGAACGACAGTGTTGAACTGAAACCGTGCCACGACCTGCCCCTCTCTCTGAACGCATTACAACGCAGGCGATTTTGCGCTTTGTTCCGAATTCATCGCCCGTAACGCAAACGAAGACTGTTTTCGCCGCGTAAACAGCGGTTTATACGGCCTGCGCCAGCATGAAGCGTGTTGAAGCGGTTGTGCGGCCCCGATGTCCGATTGAGGTGCATGCCCAAACCGAATTCTCCGTAGCAGCTGTCGAGCAGCGCGAGGCGGCGTTCGGCGGCGAAGCAGCCGCAAAATCAGTCACTGCGATCCGTCAGGTACACCGTGCATTCAGGGTTTACGACTGCTACGCAGCCGAACGCCACCTCGCGCTGCTCGGCGGCTGCTACACAGAGCCCGTCGCGCGCCTCTTTCGAAGGCGCGGCAGGCTGCAAGGGAATGGGGGGATGTGGAGTCAGCTTCAGTGCCGCAACAATTTGCGCAGCGGCACGCCGTCCTTCAGTACGGGCGACTTGATGACGATGTAGCTGAAATACTTGGAGATGCCGATGTTCTTGTCCAGCAGGCTTTCGACCACTTCCTGATAATGCTGGATGCTGCGTGTCATGAAGCGCACCAGGTAATCGTAGCCACCGCTGATCAGGTGGCATTCGAGCACTTCGTCGACCAGACGGATATTGGACTCGAACTTGGCGAAGTCTTCGCGCTTGTGGTCGCTCAAGGTGATCTCGGTGAACACCGTGACCGAGTCGGTGATCTTGGCCAGGTTCAGGTGAGCCTTGTAGCTGGAAATATACCCGGCCGACTCCAGCCGCTTGACCCGTTGCAGGCAGGGGCTGGCCGACAAGCCCACGGCATCGGCCAGGCTGACGTTGGTCATGCGCCCGTCCTTTTGCAGCTCAACCAGGATGCTGATGTCGATTCGGTCCAGTTTTACTAAACCTTCCATTGCGTACCTCTTGACTGCCGTTTGTAAGACAATCTTCTAGCAAAATCAGCGCCGTAAAGACAGCTGATGCTGAGCCACCAGATCCGCCATGCTGTTAATGCAGTAATCCGCCGCGCACGGCGACGGTTGTCTGGCCCGGCCGCGACAGATCAGGCAGACCGCCCCCGCCCCCGGTTGCCGGGCGCCAGGCCGGGTTACCTGGAGGATGGTGTTGGCATCAAGGTCATTGGCCGCCAGCCAGTCATGGTCCTGCAATGGGTCGCTTGCCAAGGAAATAAAATCGTCGGGCATGATCCCCAGGCGTTCGCACAGCAGGCCGCGATCTTCGGCGTCACGGTCGCCATGCACCAGCAGGCGATAGAACTTGCGCAAGTACAGCATGGCGCCGGGTGCATCCTCGAACAACGACCAGCCGACGACGGACCGGGCGAAGCTCATGCCCTCCTCCCAACTGGCTTTCAACGCCCAGCGCTCGGCCAATTGACGGTGGGCGAAACACAGCAAACCACTGAAGCCCAACTCGCCGAAACGCGGGTACAGCGCCCGCACCACCTCGCTGAATTCGGCCAGCACCTGTGCCTTGTCCGGGTGACCGCCACGGCTGTCGAGCAGCGGCTGCAACGCCGCCCAGACTCCGGAATCGCGATCCACCAGCACCTCATCGCAATCGATCAGCAACGCTCGATAATCAGTCAGCCCCATGGTGTGTAAAGCCTCCGATGATGCATTCCATCAATCCATGCTCCATAAATGCTCACGGGCGATGCCGTGTGGCAGCGCCCGTGAGCTGGCGTGAGCTCAGTTCAAGACTCGTGCCAGTGCCGCGTCGAGAATCTGCAACGCTTCATCGATCTGTGCTTCGCTGGTCACCAGTGGCGCGAGGAAGCGCAACACGTTGCGTTGCACGCCGCACTTGATTACCAACAAGCCACCGGCCCGGGCTTCGTCGATCAGTCGTTGGTTGAGGTCGGCATCCGGGGTGCGCGCCTCGTCATCCTTGATCAGCTCGATCGCCAGCATGAAGCCGCTGCCGCGCACGTCGCCGATCCGCGGGTAACGGGCCTGCAAGCGCAACAGTCCCTGACGCAGACGCTCGCCCAACGCGTCGCCACAGGCCAGCAACTGCTCTTGCTCGTAGGCCTCGATCACCGCCAGCGCCGCCGCGCACGACAGCGCGTTGCCGCCGTAAGTACCGCCGAGGCCGCCGGGCAATGGCGCGTCCATGATCTCGGCTTTACCGACCACACCGGACAGCGGCAAACCGCCGGCCAGACTCTTGGCCACGGTGACCAGATCCGGCTGAATCCCGGCGTGCTGGAAACCGAACCATTTGCCGGTACGCCCGAAACCGGTCTGGATCTCATCGAGGATCAGCACGATGCCGTGCTTTTCAGTCAGGGCACGCAGGGCCTGAAGAAACTCCGCCGGTGCCGCAAGGAAACCGCCATCGCCCTGCACCGGTTCGATGATGATCGCCGCGACCCGCTCAGGCGTCACTTGGGTCGCCAACAACTCGTCCAGCGCCTTGAGCGCCATGTCGCTGGTGACACCGCGATAGGCATTCGGATACGGGGTGTGGAAGACCTCCGGCGCGAACGGCCCGAAGTTCTGTTTATACGGCTGGCTCATGCCGGTCAGCGTGGTGCCGAGCAAGGTCCGGCCATGGAACCCGCCACGAAAGGCGATCACCGCCGAGCGGTTGGTGTGGGCGCGGGCAATCTTCACCGCGTTTTCCACCGCTTCGGCGCCGGAGGTGAAGAACGCTGCTTTATAAGCGTCCTGGCCGCCGATCATTTCGCACAGGCGCTGGGCCAGGTCGAGATAAGGCTTATAGGCCACCACCTGAAAACAGACGTGGGAGATTTTTTGCAACTGCGCCTGCACCGCCGCGACCACCTTCGGGTGGTTGTGACCGATGTTAAGCACACCGATACCGCCGACAAAGTCCAGGTAGCGCTTGCCGTCCACGTCCCACAATTCTGAACCCAGGGCCCGATCGATCACCAACGGATGCGCGGTAACCAGGCCACGTGGCACGAATTGATCGCGCTGACGGAGCAAATGAGGGGTTTCGTCGACTTTGCTATTCATGGCATTTCCCATCGTGAGTCCGGCAACCGGGAAGTGGTTGCGATGGTGTTCAGGTTAAGGGTTGCGCGAAACGAACTACGCCGAACTTGCCCCCTGAGAAATTCGGATCGACTGTTTTCACCCCGCCAAACGGCAGATTCCTTCAGCCCGCCGAATCTGCCGATGCCGGGTCGATACAAGATCACACAACCCGTTAAAGCCGCTGCTTTCGACAGATCCTGCGCTGGTATTGCGCGATGATGGGCAGCCCCTTCACCTTTCAGGAAATGCCCATGGCCCTGCTGTATAAAGCTGACCCTGTGCGCGGCAAACAGTGGCAAGCGCTGTTTGCCGAACACGCCCCGGATATTGAATGGCGCGCCTGGCCGGACATCGGCGACCCGAAGGACATTCAATACCTGGCCGCGTGGCAGGCACCTGACGATCTCGACGTTGTGCTGCCGAATCTGCAAGTGCTGTTTGCCTTGTCCGCCGGCGTCGATCAACTCGACCTCGGTCGCTTGCCGGCGAGCTTGCCGGTGGTGCGTCTGCTGGATCCGGGCATCACCCGTGGCATGTGCGAATACGCGACTTTTGCCGTACTCAGCCTGCACCGCGACATGCTGCGCTACCGCCAGCAACAAATGGCCCGCTGCTGGCAGGCGCACTTGCTGCAACCGGCGGCCAAACGTCGGGTCGGGGTCATGGGGCTCGGTGCCCAGGCGCAGCAGATTCTGGCGACCTTGCAACCGCTGGGCTTTGCCTTGTCTGGCTGGGCGCGCAGTGCCCATCACATTCCGGGGGTCGATTGCTATGCCGGCAACGCGCAACTGTCGGCGTTCCTCAGCCAGTGCGACATTCTGTTGTGTGTGTTGCCGCTGACCGAACAGACCCAGGGCATTCTTGATCGCAACCTGTTTGAGCAACTGCCCAAGGGCGCGGCGCTGATCAACATGGGCCGTGGTGGGCATTTGATCGAAGAGGATCTGCTGGAAGCGCTGGGCAGCGGGCATTTGAGCGGCGCGGTACTTGATGTGCTGCAGCAGGAACCGGCACAGGAGGATCATCCGTTCTGGCACCACCCGCAGATTCTGCTGACGCCACACATCGCGGCGATGACCCAGCCGGAAAGCGCGTTCGGGGTGTTGCTGGAGAACATCCGCCGGCATCAACGGGGTGAGCCGATGCTCGGCGAGATCGATCGCGCGCAGGGTTATTGAACGCCGATGCCATAACGGTCGCTCGGTGTTTAGTGGGTGCCCGGAATACTGTTATCGCAGGAAATGTATTGCCCGCCACGCCGGATCAGTTGTTCCTGCATGCGCTGGCAGCGTTCCAGTTCCTGCTGCATCGAACGGTCGATGCTGATATTGCCAGTCTTCTCTGGTTGTTTGCCATCGCCCAGGCGCAACGTCACCCAGGGCTGTTCCGACTGGAGCTGGAAGCGGCTTTTTTCTTCGACGGGCTTGGCGGTTTCGGTGGCTGCCGGTTTGGGCAGTTGATCGGAGGTGACCCCGTAACGGGTCAGAATCGAGCTCTGAGGCAGTTCTGCGGCGGCGGCGGCCGATAACAAGGCCAGCGCCAGACCGAAGGTGTACCTCTTGCTGTTACTCACGTTACTAAATCTCCTGTACTCAATGGCGGCATGCAGCACCGGCGTCATAAGGATAACGCGTGGATGGACTGATGCTTTAGGGCCAGTTGCTGTTGAGGCAGGTATTCGAGTCCGGGAGTGGCCAGTGAGTCACGGGGACAGGCAGGATTACCGCGTTATCGTTCTTCGCGGGCAAGCCTCGCTCCTACAGGGGAAATGGATTCCAATGTAGGAGCGAAGCTTGCTTGCGAAGAGGCCCTTACCGGCGCCCCATTACCCTCAGGCGATCACAATGCCGCTGCTGGACAAACTGTCCAGCCCAACGCCTACCAGGGTCACCGAATCACTGCCAAACGTCAGCAGCGTATCCTGCCCCACCGCCGTGGCATGGGCGCGGAAGTCGTCGTTTGGCGCAACGCCCTGAACCCCGAGGAACACCAGTTTGTCGTTGGCCTGATAACCCACCACCCGGTCCTGGCCAAACGCGCCGCTGAACAGGAAAGTATCAATCCCGCCGCCCGACTCGATCAGGTCATTACCCGCCCCGCCGACAAACACATCGTTGCCGGCGCTGCCGATCAAGTGGTCGTTGCCGTCCAGGCCAAACAACCAGTCGCCCGTTGCATGGGCCTTGAGAGTGTCGGTGCCGGTGGTGCCCTTCACGCTCGAGGCGTACTGGGTCAGGTTGCTGCCGACGGTGAGGCCATTGGCGGTGACGCTGTGGGTCACGTCATCCTTGAACACGCCCCAGAGAAACCCCGGCTCCTTGGTGACGATGCTACCGATGTCGCGGGTGATGCTGATGCCGCCATTGGCGTCGCGCACGTACAGGTTGCCGACACCGTCATTGGCGAAGACGAAGTTCTTCACCGACTGTTGCAGGTCCAGCACGTTGCTGCCCTTGCCGCCCAACAGGATGTTGTAGCCACCACTGTCGCGGAAGGTGTCGTTACCGTCGCGGCCTTCGATGTAGTCGTTGCCCTTGCCGCCCTGGATCAGGTCATTGCCGTCGCTGCCGATGATGAAGGTGCTGCCTTTGTGGGTTTCGGCGTTGCGGTTCAAGTCCTGGACCCAGGTGTTGGCTCGCGCCGGGTCCGAGAGGTTGGCGACGATGATCGTCGAGTCCTTGCTGGTCAGGTCGTAGAACTTGGACTCCAGCACCCGGGTCATGCCGTCGCCGTAACCGGTGGGCAAGTGTGAAATCCAGGTGGCGATGTTGGTGATGGAATACGGCAACACATTCCACGCCGTCGAGGCGTAATGGTCGTTGAAGCTGACGATGTTATCGGTCGCTGAATCCTTGGGAGCATCGTGCACGCCCACCGAAGCCAGGTTGAACGACGAGCCATCGAGCGCGCGGAACACCGGGTCATTTTCATAACCGATGTTCAGCACTTTGTCGCTGCTGCTTTGGGTCGGTGAGGCGTAGGCGATGTAGTTGGAATCCTGATAGAACCCGGACCATTTTTCGCTGCTCAAGTCCGCCAGGCTGTTGACCGCCAACCCGCCGAGGCTGTGGCCGCTAACCAGCACGTCCTTGCCCGCAAGGCCATTGGCCTGGCCAAACGCCGCGACTTTGCCGAGCAAATTGCCGAAGGCTTCGCCCGCATAGTTTTTTGCGTAATCCTTGGGGCCGAGCGCCGCCAGCAGATCGTTGATCACATCACCGATGGAATCGCCGATCTGGATTTCCCTTGGGCCGCTGGTGCCACGAAAGGCAATGCCGATTTCCGTGAGATGACCCTGGGCGTCGTACTTGCCGAGGATCTCCACTTGCGCGCTGGTGTAACCGGCCTTCTCGCCGAAGAAGGTTCCGCGAGCGTCGGTCTTGCCGTCATAGCCCAGTTGTGTGGCCGTGATCGGGGTCCAGCCGGCCTTTTGCACAGCGTCGAGCGCGGCCTTTTCCGAATCGGGGTTCCAGGGAATGCCGGGAATCACGCCCTGGGAGTCGGTGCCGCCGATCAGCGCGGTCACGAGGGTGGCCGGCAAGCCCAGGCCGAAACCGTTTTGCTGGTAACCGGTGGCGAAACCGTTGTCGAGGTTGTGATAGGAATACAGCATGATCGCCATGGCGTCGCTGAACAACGCCTTGGAGTCTGCTGCGCCGAAGTTCTTGTAGTCATACACACCCATTGCTATTGCCTCTCTCTTTGTTGGAATTGTCAGAGATAGCTCACAGCCAGGACGCCTCGATCACGAGGCGCCCCGGAGCCTCTAGTGCATGCCGCCTTTACGCAAACGTAATTCCCGAAGCCGACAGGTTATCCAGTCCCACCCCCACCAGCGTCACGGCGTAATCGCCAATCTTCAGCATCGTGTCGTTGCCGGCCTGTGAAGCGTGCTGGGTGTAGTCATAGCCCTGCCCCGCGCCCTGGACGCCGATGAACACCAGTTTGTCGCTGCCCTGGTAGCCATTGATCGCGTCAAAGCCGAAGGCGCCGCTGAACAAAAAGGTGTTGCCGCCTCCCGAGGCATGCATCACGTCATTGCCCGTGCCGCCGACGAAGGTCACATGGCTTTTATCGCTGCGCAGCAGGTCGTCGCCGGCATTGCCGAACAGCCAGTCACCGTCGACGCTGGCCACCAGCGTGTTGCTGAAGGCATCGCCGTTGAGCGAATGGTTGTAGTGGGTCAGTTCCGTACCATTGAGCAAGCCATTGGCGGTGACGTTGTAGGTCACCTCCTTGCTGCCCCACCACGAACTCGACTCCTTGCTCACCAGCACGCCAATGTCGCGGGTCATGCTGATGCCGCCGTAGGCATCGCGCACGTACAGGGTGCCGTCGCCGTCATGGGCAAAGCTGAAGTTCTGCAACGGCTTCTGCAGCTCGAAGGTGTTGCTGCCCTTGCCGCCCAGCAGCAGGTTGTAGCCGCCGTCATCGCGGAACCGGTCGTTACCGTCTCGACCTTCGATGAAGTCATTGCCGGCGCCGCCCTTGAGCCAGTCATTACTGTCGGTGCCGATGATGAACGTGCTGCCGGTGTGGGGCTCGCCGCTGCGGCCCAGGTCCTCGACCCAGGTGGTGCCTCGGGACGACTCCGACAGGTTGGACACGATCAGCGTCGAGTCCTTGTCGGTGAGGTCGTAGAAGCGCGAGTCGATCACCCGGTTCAAGCCGTCGGCATAGCCCAACGAGCCATGGGCCGACCAGTTCAGCGGGTTGAGGATGCTGAACGGCACCAGGTTCTGCGCGGTGGACGCGTACTGGTCATTGAAGTTGACGATGTTGTTGGTCGCCGAATCCTGATGACCGTCGTGCTTGCCCAGCGAGCCACTGCTGAAAGTGGTGCCGTCGAGCACGCGAAACACCGGGTCGTTCTCGTAACCGATGTTCAGCACGTTGTTGCCGGTGGCGCTTTGGGTCGGCGAGGCAAAGGCGATGTAGTTGGCGTCCTTGAAGAAACCACCCCAGTTGTTGCCGCTCAACTCCGCCAGGCTGTTGACCCCCAGCCCACCGAGACTGTGCCCGCTGACCAGCACGTCCTTGGCGCTCAGGCCGTGGGCGATGGCAAACGCGGCGACGCTTTTGAGCAAGGTATCGAAGGCGTTTTTCGCGTAGTTGCTCGCGTAATCCGCCGGTCCGACCGCGGCCAGCAGGTTGTTTTTCATGTCGCCGAAGGTGTCGCTGTAGCCCAGGCCGCCAGTGCCACGGAACGCAATGCCGAGGCCGATCAGCTGCCCTGCCCCGTCGTATTTACCGAGGATTTCGGCTTCGGCGCTGGTGAAACCGTCCTTCTCGCCATAGAAGGTGCCTTGAGGCCCCACCTTGCCCTGATAGCCCAGGGCTGCCGCGCCAATCGGCGCCCAAGCGGTCGCTGGCAGTGGCTGGCCGGTGGGCGTGTACGCGTAGAGCGTCAGCGCGATCGCGTCGGAGTACAACGCCTTGCCGGCCGCACTGCCGGCATTTTTGTAATCAAACAGTCCCATGTTGTGGCTTCCTTTGCGTCAAATCAGAACTGCCAGTCCAGGGTCAGGCCCACACCGTGGTCTTTTTCCCGGGAGCCGAGCAGCCCGTTGTAATCCAGGTTCAAACGGGTATCGCGGCCCAGCGCCAGTCCGGCACGGGCGCCGACCACCGCGGCATCGCGGTCCATCGACACGCTTTGCACGCTGAACGCGGTGTTGCCGTTGACGAAGGCCAGGTGGTCTTCGGAACGGGTGCTGCTCAGGTTGTGCTGCCAGCCGAGCGTGCCGGACAGTTCCAACTGATGCTGGTCGGACAGCGCAATGGCTTTGCTCGCCCGCAGACCGAGGGTCGAGAGCACCGCATCGCGGTTGTTTTCGCCGCCCTTGAGTGCGGCGGCATCACCTTTTTCGCTGAAGCTGTCGCTGTTCAAATGCACGTAGGCCAGGTTGGCGAACGGCTCCAGTGCCAGCGGTTGCAGGTCCAGGCGATAGGCTGCTTCGGTGAACAGTTGCGCGGTGGTCGCATCGCGTTTGGATTTCTGCTTGCCGCTGACGTCACCGAATTGCAGGTCGCGTTTGACGTCGATGCGATGCCAGCTGTAAGCGCCGCCGACACTCAGGCGCAGCGCGTCGATCTCATGGCCCAGGTAGGCGCCCAAGTGATAGCTGTCGACGGAAGCTGAAGAGTGCGTGCCATCGCCCATGCTCAATGAGCTGTCGCTGTAACCAGTGACGAAACCCAAGCGCGTATCTTCAGTGATCAAGCCATCGACACCGGCCAGCAACCCGCCGATGGAGCTGTTGGAACTGGCGTTGTCATGCCCGCCATCGCTCTTGCCCCAGGCGCCGAGCACTTTGAGCCAGGCATTGCTGCGGTCATCGGTCGGTGCGCCGGCGTCGAACAGATCATGCTCGCGCAAACGTTCGCCGACGGCATCGCGCAGGTAGTGGCTGTCGTTGATCAGCAGCGTGCCGATCGCCGGATGAATCTCGCCAGACAGCTGCTGGAACGCCTGTTGCGCGACAGCGGCGGTCGGCGACAGCAGCAGGGTTTCGTACAGCGGATTGCCTGCGCCCAGTTGCTCGGCGGCAGCGGCCACGGCGCGTTGGTTCGGGGTTTGGCCAACGCTGGTGAAGGACGTCGCATTACGCTCGACGGCCAGTTGAATGCCGTTGGCCGCGTAGTCGAGGGTGCCACCGATAAACAGGTAATCCGGCAGCACTGCTCCGAAGCGCCCTTCGATTCCGCCGGCCGCTTGCAGGATGTTGTACTGATTGCCGAGCAGGGTTTTCGCCTCGCCGGTGGTCAGCAGCGTCGGGCTGTTTTCCAGCGACAGGCTGACCGTTGCGCCGTCAATGATCGCCTTGCCGCCGGCGATGATCCGGTCGCTGCTGGTGGGCGACAGTTCTACGGCGTAGGTCGAACCAGGTTCGAAGGTCACGTCGCCCGCCACCTGCAAGGTGCCGATGGAATTGCCGGGGGCTACAGTACCGCCGCTTTTCGCGGTCAGTGCCGCGATGCTGCCGTTACCGCCAAGGATGCCGCTGTTGTTGACGGTGACGGCCGACAGCAGCGAACCGTTGATCGCCAATCGGCCCTGATTGACCAGGGTCGGGCCGGTGTAGGTGTTGGCGCCGGTCAGCACCAGCGTGCCGATGCCCTGCTTGGTCAGGCCGCCATGGCCGGAAATGTCGTTACGCCAATAGTCGAGCCCGCAATGCACGTCATTGCACACACGCTCGGTGGGTTTGCCAGCGTCGATGATCGCGCCGATACCCGGCAAGTCCGCGACAAACTGGCTGGAGCCGTAGGCGCCGTTGATGCGGAACTCCTCGGGAATGTCCTGCTCGGTGACGAACATCGCCGGGCCATCGATGCCTTTGCGCAGGTTGATCATGCCCCAGCCGTACAGTGCGTCGACGCCGGGTGCGCCGAGGTCGGTGGCGGTGGTGCGCAGCACGCTGGCAACTTGCGCGCCGGTCATGTACGGGAAGCGTTCCATCAACACTGCCACCGAGCCGGCAACGTGCGGCGCCGCCATCGAGGTGCCGTTGTAGTTGGCGTAGCCGGTGGTCAGGTTATCGGCATTGGTGCCACTGATGATCGAGCTATAGATGCGGCTGCCCGGTGCCGACACGCAGAAACTCGCGGTGTAGCCGCAGCGCGACGAGAAGGTGCTGATGGTGTAGAGGTCGGGGCTGTTGATGTCCGGGTTCTTCTGCAACGCGGCGACGGTCATCCAGTTCGGCGCGATCTGGGGGACGAAGTAACCGAGGCCGGCGATAGCGTCCGGGTTGTTGAGGTTGTAATCGTTGCCGGCGGCGAAGATCGTGATGATGCCGCTGCGGGCCGCCGCAATGGCGCCGTCGTAGGCACCGCCGGGTTTGGTCCCGAGCAAGGTCTGGATTTCGTTGAATTGCAGCTGCGCGTCCTGCACGGTGAAGTGCGGGTACGCCGGGTCCCGGCCGCCGAGATCGAAGCGGTCGGTGATGCCGATGCCCCAGCTGTTGTTGATGATCCGCGCGCCGCTGGCGATCAGGGCGTCCCAACCGGCCTTGTACACCGCGCCGTCGTTGCCACGGATGATGCCGTCTTCCGGGCCTGGGTCGCCGTTGTCAGCGCTGATGATTTGCGCGCCAAAGGCGACGCCGTGCATCGGTCCGCCATCGCGACTGCCCGCGGCGATCCCGCCAACGTGGGTGCCGTGGGCGCCGAGTTTGCCGTTGGAACCTACTGAAGGCGAACCGTCATAGAGAAAGGCGTCCCCGGCTTTCACCGGAATGTATGGGTCGGTGTACTCGCGGATGCCGCTGGTGACCAGGGTTATTACCTTGTTGACCCCGGAAAACTCCGGGTGCAAGGCGTAGACCGGCTGATCGAAGATCCCCAGTTTCACCCCTTTGCCGGTGTAACCAGCCGCATAGGCCTCCTGAGCGTTGATCGCCCCCAGACCCCAATCGGCGTTGAACTCCGCGCTGCGCCAACTGTTCGGGTTACCGACCCTGCCGTTTTCCACGTAGGGTGCCGCGTGTGCGGTGCCCAGGGTTGCCAGTGCACAGAGCAAGGCAAGTTTGTTGTACTTGTTATCCATCAAGCTACCGTCCTTAGTTGTGTTGCAAAGATCCTTGGGCCTTCAAAGGCGTGTCTTGTCCTGCGACTAAAACTGCCAATTGAGACTCAGCCCTACTCCATGGCTCTTCTCGCGGCTGGCCAGTTGGCCGGTGTAATCGAGGTTCAACCGAATATCCCGACTCAAGACCAGGCTGGCATGGGCGCCCACCAGCGCCGCATCACGAACCAGCGGCGAGCTCTGCACCGCGAACGGTGCGCCACCGCTGGCAAACACCAGGTGTTCTTCGGAATCGGTGTTGCTCAGGTTGTGCTGCCAACCGAGGCTGCCGCTCAGGTCCAGCTGTGAAGTAGCGCGGGTCGGGGTTGGGACCGAACAGGAAACTGTCGTTCTTGTTGGTGTTGCCGACGTAGATTTGCGCGTTGAACGCCACACCGTGCGTGCCGCTGCCATCCCGGGAAGCGCCCATGGTGCCGGTGACGTGGGTGCCGTGGGAGTCGTTGTTGGCGTTAAGCGTGCCGTCGACGTTGAACGCCGAGCCATCGACATAGCTGCCGTTGGTCGTCACCGCGTGATAACGGTCGGCGGCGAATTCGGGATGACTGGAATCGAAACCGGAATCCAGCGCGCCGATTTTCACGCCTTTGCCGGTGATGCCGGCGGCATAGGCTTGATCGGCCTGCATCCGCCCCAGGCCCCAATCGCGCTGGAACTCCGCCGAACGCCAACTGGCCGGGTCACCGAGGGTGCCGGTTTCCAGGTACTGCGCCTGGGCCGAACCCGGCGCTGATGAAATCAAGAGCAGCAGTGTGCCGACCGACATCGGCTTGATCTGTACGTCCATGTGCATGAAATCTCGCTTTCTTGGCGTTTTTAGAGTTCTAGGCCCCGGTCCCAGGGGCGACGTGTTGCGGTGATTCTGTGGCGAGGGAGCTTGCTCCCGTTCGGTTGCGCAGCACCCGCCATTGGGTCTGCTTCGCAGCCCAGCGGGAGCAAGCTCCCTCGCCACACTGTTTTCTAACGGCTACTGTGCCCTCGTGCCCTGGCCGAACGCCTCATCCACCTTGGCCAAGTCCTGTTCGTTCAAGGTGCCGGCGTAGTAATGCAACTTGGTCCAGGCCATCAGGTAGTCGTAGCGTGCCTGCGCCAGATCCCGGCGGGTGGTAAATAGTTGTTGTTCGGCATTCAATGCGTCGAGGTTGACCCGTTCGCCGCCCAGAATGCTTTGTTTGGTCGAGACCACCAGCGCTTCGGCCGAGGTCAGGGCCTTCTGATAAGCGCGCAACTTGTTGACCCCCGACAGGCAGGCGCTGAACTGGCGGCGCAGCTGGATCAAGGTTTCCCGGGTCTTGCCGTCCAGCTCGTACTCAGCCTGTTCCATGTTGCGGCTGGCCTGCCGGGTCGAGGCCGAGACGCCGCCACCGGCGTACAGCGGCATATTGACTTCAATACCGATGGTGTTGGTGTCGTAGCGCTGGTTGTAGGTGTTGCCGCTTTCCGATTCGTTCTGGCGCATCGAGGCGTAGGCGCTGACTTTCGGCAGGTGCCCGGCGCGGTTGCGTTCGACTTCATAGCGCGCCACTTCCACCGCCTGGCGCTGGGAAGCCAGGTTCGGGTTATTGGCCACCGCCATCTCGTGCCAGGTGTCGTAGTTGGCCGGTTGCAGGGTGAAGGTCTGGAAGTTCTGATCCAGTGGCGTCAGGTCGCCAATGTCGATGGCGGCTACACCCACCAGGGCGCCCAGTTCCCGCAGAGCCGCATCCTGTTCGTCCCGCGCCTCGATTTCCTCGGCGGTCGCCAGCTCGTAACGTGACTCGGCTTCGAGGATGTCGGTGCGCGTGCCTTCCCCTTGGCGGAACATCTGCTCGTTCTGCTGGAACTGCTCCTCGAAGGCTTTTTTCTTCGCGCGCGCGATGTCGATCTGGTCCTGGGCGAACAGCGCCTTGGTGTAATTCTCCAGCACGCGAACCAGCAGTTCCTGGCTCTTGCCACGGAAGTTTTCATCGGCGAACAGCGATTGCGCCACGCCTTTGCGATACGCAGCGTAAGCCTCGTAATCGAGCAACGGCTGTTGCAGGGTCAGGGTCGAGCCGTAACTGCTGTAGTTGCGATCTTCACTCTGGCTGTTACCGCGGGCATTCAGATTGGTGGCCTTGGAGGAGTTACGCCCCTTGTTGTAGTTGTAACCCAGCCTCGGCAACAGCCCGGCGCGGCCAATGGCGCGGTTTTCGAGGCCGGCATCGCGCTCCTTGATGGCACCGAGGAACACCGGATCATTGCGTAACGCTTGCTCGTAGATGTCGAACGGCCCCATGGCCATTGCGCTGTTGCACGTCAGCAACGCCAGGGTCGCTGCGAGCAGGGAAAGCTTATTCATACAACCGAACATCCTTATTCCTCAGTCAACGCGGAGCCTGCCCGGTCGAGCAGCGGTTTGAACAGATAGTTGAGGAGTGAACGCTCACCGGTGCGCACGAACATTTCTGCCGGCATGCCAGGCTTGATCACCAGGCCGTTGAGTTTTTCCATCGCCTGATCGCTGACGCTGCTGCGCAGCACGTAATACGGCGCACCGGTTTTCTCATCGACCATTTGGTCGGCGGAGATCAGGCTGACTTCGCCCGGCACTCGCGGGGTGCGGCTCTGGTTGAACGCGGTGAACAGAATGTCCACCGGCAAGTGCGTGCCGACCTTGTCGATCAAGTTGATCGGCAAGTGCCCTTCCACTTCCAGGCTGGTGCCTTGCGGGACAATCTCCAGCAGGTTTTCGCCCTGGCGTACTACCGCGCCTTCGGTATGAACCCCAAGGTTGACCGCAATGCCATCGGCGGTGGCGACGATTTCGCTGTGTTGCAGGTCGAAGCCGGCGGAAGTCAGCTGCTCTTCCAGGGTCACGCTTTTGAGCTGCGCGTCGGCCAGTTGGCTGCGGACTTCCTTCTGGTATTCCTCACTGTGCTGTTGCAGCTTCAGTCGGGACTCGAGGATGCCCTGCTCCACCCGGCCGCTTTCGCCGGTGTTCTCTGCCAGTTGTTGCTGCACTTGCGACAGCTGACGCTGGTACTCCATCAAGCGGTTGCGCGGGATGTAGCCGTTGTCTGCCAAGGGCTGCAGATTGCTCAACTGTTGTTGCAGGGAACTGGCCTGGGCTGTCAGGTCCGTGCGCGCGCGGCGCATGCCGGCCAGTTGCGCGCTGGCGCCTTCGATGTTCGCGCGCAAAGCGGCTTGCTCACGGGAAAACGCTTCGCGGCGGCTGCTGAACAATTGCCGTTGGCCTTCAAGCACCAGCGCCAGGCGCGGATCGGGATCGTTGCTCAGTTCAGCGGGGAAATTCACCTGCTTGAGGTTGTCCCGTTCACTCTGCCAGCGCGCCAGGCTGGCCCACGCCATGCGGTATTGCGCTTGCAGCGATTGCACGTCGGCCGCGACCTGAGTCTGGTCGAGGCGGAACAGCGGCTGGCCTTGTTTCACCACTTGGCCTTCACGCACCAGAATCTGGCTGATCACGCCATTGCTCATCGATTGCACGGCCTTGCGCTTGCCCGAGACCACCACGGTGCCCTGCACCGGGATGCCTTGATCGAGTGGCGCGAGGCTCGCCCAAGTGAAAAAACTGCCGGCGCCGACAATCGCCAGAATCCAACCCATGCGGGCGAAGAAACGGGCATCGCGCTCAGGGCGTTCGGCAATGTAATCGTGTTCCATCGTCGCTTCGCTGTCGTTGTTCATGCGTGTGCTGCTCATACACCCGAATTCCTGGTCGTGGGCTGATACTGCCGGCTCATGCTGAGCCCGCCCGGTGCCTGCGCGGCTTTTTCACGTGCCTGTTCCTGGGAAGCCGACGGGTTGCCGGCAAGCGCCTTGAGCACGTCCTGGCTTGGGCCGAAGGCTTGCAAGCGACCTTCATTGAGCACCAGCAACTTGTCGGCCTGGGCCAGGGCCGAAGAACGATGGGTGACCAGAATCACGCTGGTGCCCCGGGCCTTCATGTGTGCGATGGCGCCGGCCAGTGCCGCTTCGCCGACGGTATCGAGGTTGGAGTTCGGTTCATCCAGTACCACCAGGCTCGGATGGCCGTACAACGCACGAGCCAGGGCCACCCGTTGCTTCTGGCCACCGGACAAACCGCTGCCGTCTTCGCCGAGCACGGTGTCGTAGCCCTGGGGCATGCGCAGAAT
This sequence comes from Pseudomonas sp. 01L34, assembly GCF_056400265.1. NCBI lineage: Bacteria > Pseudomonadati > Pseudomonadota > Gammaproteobacteria > Pseudomonadales > Pseudomonadaceae > Pseudomonas > Pseudomonas sp. 01L34. Next base: position 504,816 of record NZ_JBFTSX010000001.1, on the reverse strand, counting down.
CAATTCATGGACGCCAGCCTGTTGCGCGGCTTCGACGACTTTTTGCGGGTCTGCCTCACGGAATCGGGCGATGTTTTCGGCGATGCTGCCGCTGAACAATTCGATGTCCTGAGGCAGATAGCCGATGTAAGGGCCGAGGTCGTCGCGGTTCCAGCGATGAATGTCCGCGCCATCGAGGCGCACCGTGCCGCCCAGCGTCGGCCAGACGCCGACCAGCACCCGTGCCAGGGTCGACTTACCGGAGCCGGAAGCCCCGAGCACGCCCAGCACTTCGCCGGCGCCGAGGTTGAAATTGACCATGTGCAAGGTCGCTGCCCGCTGCCCCGGCGGGCCGGCGCTGACTTGCTCGAACGTGATCTGGCCTTTCGGCGCCGGCAGCGCCATGGCCTCGTCACTCGCAGGAAAGGCTTGCAGCAAGGCGTCGAGGCGGCGGTACGCGAGTTTGGCGCCGCTCCACTGTTTCCACACGGCAATCAACTGATCGATGGGGCTCAGCACCCGGCCCATCAAAATGGAGCCGGCGATCATCATCCCGGCGGTCATGTCGCCCTTGATCACCAGCAAGGCGCCCAACCCCAAGACCAGGGATTGCAGGCACAGGCGCAGGGTTTTGCTCAAGGAACTGATGACCGCGCCGGTATCGCTGGCCTGATTCTGCAGGCCGAGAAAACGCGAGTGCACCCCGAACCAGCGCTTGCGCAATGCACCAAGCATGCCCATGGCTTGAATGGTTTCGGCGTTATGCAGATGACTGGTGGCCAGTTGGCTGGATTTCTGGGAAAACCCTGCCGCTTCGCCCAAAGGCTTTTTGGTCATGGCCTCGTTGAGGCAGGCCAGCCCGATCAGCAGCACCGCCCCTGCGGTGGCCAATACGCCGAGCCAGACGTTAAACAGGAAAATCACAAACAGATAGACCGGAAACCATGGCGCATCGAAGAAGGCAAACAGCGCCGGACCGGTGACAAACTGGCGAATATGGGTCAAGTCGCCCAGGGATTGCCCGGCGTTGCCCTCACCCTTGAACAGGTTGCGTTCGAAAGCAGCCTGATACACCCGCAGGTTGAAACGGCGCTCCAGTTGGCTGCCGATACGGATGACGATGAAACTGCGCACGGTCTCCAGCAACCCGATGAAGGCGAAGAACCCGACCACCATCAGCGACAACATCGCCAGTGTGGTTTCGTTTTGCGACGACAGCACCCGGTCATAAACCTGGAGCATATAAATCGACGGGACCAACATCAGAACGTTGATCAATGCGGTAAAGCAGCCGACGCTGATCAAGATGCTCTTATAGTCGCCCAGTGCCTTGAATAACGGTGCGGTGGCCGGGCTCTTCGCCATCTTCATTGGTTTTTCCTGAGGTATTAAGCCTCGCCTCACTTGGCAAGGTTCCAATTAACTGTCCGCACACGGGTCGAGACATTCTTTTGCCGGTTATTGCTGACAGATTAATAACAACTCTTTGTGGACTTTAAAGAGTCTTGGTTATTGATCTGCTGCTTATAACTGCAACAACGGTCTTTATATTCAGTACCTGTCGTCGGTCCGACGCCTTTCGCTTATTGCGCTGCGCGCGTGAGCGTAATAATCAGCCCCGACTTCAAGGTGCTTTTATAAAGCCCCTCATGCTGTCGGCTGAAAAACACAATTCTTGAGCCTTCTTCCCCGGTCACGGCAATGCCGTCCGGCTCCGGGAACCAGCCCATTGCCGATTTGTTCAGCCAGGCACTGAAGCAATCGGCCCCCTCACCCAGGGTCTGGTCCGATTTAAGCTCTATCGTGCAGACATTCGACGGTTTGTCCTGCAGCGCCTGGGACTCGGGCGAGTCTTGCGCGGTATTCAAAATGGCTTGCCATTTGCCGGCGAGCTCCGACGGATCGGCTAATTTCAGACTGCTTGCCATGGCTACTTCTCCAAGAAACATCATTAGCGTCGCTAACAGCCACGCGGTTGTTTTGCAGGTAAAAGCGTTCTGGGTCATAGGGCGTTTTACTCTGGATCGGGGCAGAGAACGACGCGTAAAGCGCCGCCCTCCTTTATGCCTTGAATCAGGCCACGATGTCCGAGAACGCCGCCTGGCCAACGGTGCTGACCAGGAAATCAGCCACGCCGTGCCCGGAGAAGTCCACCGACAACAGGCTGTTGCCGCCCGAAGTGGTCAACACTGCATCGCCTGCCGCACCGGTGAACGAGTTCACGAAATGCAGGCCCGCGCCTTTGGTGATGCCGGTCAGGTCGATCTTGTCCAGGCCGCTGACGAAATCTAGGATCTGGTCGACCGCGCCTGGCTTGGAATCGCTGCTGGCCGCGAACACGAAGGTGTCCGAACCCGAGCCGCCCCACAGTTTGTCTGCACCGCCCGCGCCGAAGAGGATGTCGTTGCCGGCACCGCCCTTCAGTTCGTTGGACACACTGTTACCGATCAACAGGTCGCTACCCGAGCCGCCAATCGCGTTCTCGATCGTGACGCCTTTGGCGATGGACACGTTGCCCACCAGGCCGCCAACGTCGGAGAACGAGGCTTCATTGAGGTTGATCTTCTGGTTCTGGGTAAAGCCGGAGAAATCCAGGGTGTCCTTGCCGCCCGCATCCCACACCGAAAACACGACTTTGTCCGACGAGGAAGATGCGCTCAAGAAGTCGCGACCGGCGTTGGAGTTGAAGCCGTAGGTGGTGTCACCGGTACGGGTGGTGGTGTTGGCACCGTAGAGCTTCTGGATGGCCGCGATATCGTCCATCAGCGGGCCGGAAGAATACGCTTCCACACCGCCCTTGCTGAAGTTCTGATCGGTATTGCTTTCACTCCAGTAACTCATGACGCTATAACCGCGGGTGTCTTGCCCGTAAGTCGCGTCATTGTAGGTCGGCGCACCTTCACCGGCGTTGTAATCGCCAGGGTGGGCCAGCCCCAGGGTATGACCGATTTCGTGGGTCAGGGTCTGACGGCCGTAGTTGTTCAGGTCCGGCGTCTTGTTCGGCGTATAGCTGCTGTTGGTCAGGTACCACGAAGTACCGTCATAACCGGCGCCCGTGCCAGGCAGATAAGCGAATGCCGCTGCGCCATCCTGACCACCGCTGTAGTTGCCGAAGGTCATGTGACCGTCACCACCGGAGGACTTCTCGGTGAAGGTGACGTTGGCCACGTCGGCCCAGGATTGCATGGCGAGCACGGCCTGGGCTTTCTGTTGCGTATTGAACTGGCTGAACCCGGTAATGCCGTGCTTGTTCATGGTGCTCGACGAGGCCGAGGTCAGGAACGTGTAGGTAAGTTCGATTTTGCCACTGCCGTCCTTGTCCTGGTAGGCAGCGCCGTCACGCAGCAGCTGGGTAGCGGCCTGGTCGACGGAGAAGGAGGGTTTGCCATTGACCGTGAGATTGCCACCCCGATCATACTGATGGCTGAAACTATCGATCTGGTTGTAGGCAGAACTGGCGGCAGCCAATGGTGCAAAGGCCTGTTCGGCAAGATCAATAGCGTTGTCTTTTACTTTCGACATAAACACACTTCCTTGTTTAGCAATGGAACAGTTTTTGTCCGATACGACAATCTCTGGCGAGATCGTCCTATCACTCGCCCAATGAAGGCGTATGAAAACTGACACAATTCGAAATCAAACGTCTACATTTTTTTTGACGTCAAATTGAACTGTTTCGTAGAACTCCAGCAAACATTGCTTGTGCTGTCGAAAGATTGTTCTTAGTACAGGGTTTCAGCCGGATTGTCCGACAATTTCATATTTAAATATTAAATATTGGTAAGTTGTTTTTTTGTTGATTGGCTCTCTTTTTTTGGACTTCTTAGTATCAGTGCCAGTGTATTGATATCAATCAAATTAAACGTCCAGTTAGTTGCCGCAGTGGACAACGACAGGGCTCCGACGACCCGTTAATCCCGGCGCCGCCCTCAGACCATGCTCGTGATTGCGGCCTGCTAGACTGATTACGCTCTGGCTTGCCAGGCCACCGCATCCGAACGGCCAAAGTCCCTGTCTCCTGATCTGGAGGTATCCCATGAGCAACAGTACCGAACTCACAACTTTTACCGGCTGGGCCGCAACATCGGCAGGCGCGCCGCTGGAGCGCTATAGCTACGACCCCGGTCCATTGGGCGCCGAGGAGGTGGAAGTCGCCGTGGAGTATTGCGGCGTCTGTCACTCCGACCAGTCGATGATCGATAACGAATGGGGCCTGAGCCACTACCCGTTTATCCCTGGCCACGAAGTAGTCGGCAGTATCGTGCGAGTGGGCGCACAGGTACGCGGTCTCGAAGTGGGGCAACGGGTGGGCATTGGTTGGTACAAGGGCAGTTGCATGCATTGCTCCTCGTGCATCGGAGGCTCCCACAATCTGTGCAGCACAGTCCAACCCACCATCGTTGGCAGCAATGGAGGCTTCGCCGATCGCCTGCGTTCGCACTGGGCCTGGGCGCTTGCGATACCGGACGGACTTGACCCGGCCATGGCCGGACCGCTGTTCTGCGCAGGCTCGACGGTGTTCAACCCGCTCGTGGAATTCGACGTCAAGCCCACTGACCGGGTCGGTGTCGTGGGAATCGGCGGCCTCGGTCATCTGGCACTGCGCTTTCTCAACGCCTGGGGCTGCGAGGTCACGGCCTTTACCTCGTCGTTGAGCAAGCAGGACGAAGCCAGGCGCCTGGGCGCGCACAACGTGCTCGCCTCTACCGACAGTAACGCGCTGAAATCCATTGCCGGCACCCTGGATTTTCTCCTGGTCACCGCCAACGCCGACCTCGACTGGCCGTCCATGCTCGGCACGCTGCGCGGCAAGGGTCGCCTGCACTTTGTCGGCGTCGTGCCTGGCGCTATTCCAGTGCACGTATTCAACCTCCTGCCCCAACAAAAGAGTGTGTCCGCCTCGCCGGTTGGCTCGCCCAGTAACACAGCAACCATGCTTGAGTTCTGCGCCCGGCATCAGATCTTGCCGCAGGTCGAACACTTTCCCATGAGCCGGATCAACGACGCCATTGATCACCTACGCAGTGGCAAGGCGCGTTACCGCGTCGTGCTGGACGCCAGCAAATGACAGACTGGCGCGTCGGGTAATACCGCACGCGCCTTTTGCCATCGCTACTCGAGAGGTGTTGCAGGCAGACCGATCAGCTACCGGTCCTGATCTTGTTCCACACCCGCGTCCGCACCCTGTCGATGTTCAACGGCATCGCCTCAAGGGCAAACAATTTGCCCATCATTTCCGGGCTCGGATACACCTTGGTGTCGTTCTTGATCGCCGGATCGATCAGGTGGTCGGCCTGTTCGTTGCCGTTGGCGTAGTGCACGTAGTTGCTGATGCCGGCCATGACGTCGGGACGCAGCAGGTAGTTCATGAACGCGTAACCGGCTTTCTCGTCCGGGGCGTCGGCGGGCATGGCGACCATGTCGAACCAGATGGCCGCGCCTTCCTTGGGAATCGAATAGCCGATGTCCACACCATTCCCGGCTTCCTTGGCGCGGTTTTCCGCCTGGAGAATGTCGCCAGAGAAGCCGACGGCCACGCAGATATCGCCGTTGGCCAGGTCGCTGGTGTATTTGGACGAGTGGAAATAGCTGACATAGGGCCGGACTTTCATCAGCAGCGCTTCGGCCTTTTTATAGTCTTCGGTTTTTTTGCTGTGATGCGGCAGCCCCAGGTAATTCAACGCCGCCGGCAACAGTTCGGGCCCGTTGTCGAGGATCGCCACGCCGCACTTTTGCAGTTTTGCCATGTTCTCGGGTTTGAAGATCAGGTCCCAGGAATCCACCGGCGCGTTGTCGCCCAGCACAGCCTTGACCTTGGCCACGTTGTAGCCGATGCCGGTGCTGCCCCATAAATACGGGAAGCCATGCTCGTTGCCCGGGTCGTTGGCTTGTAACGTTTTGAGCAACACCGGGTTGAGGTTTTTCCAGTTCGGCAGCTGGCTCTTGTCGAGTTTCTTCAGGGCCCCGCCCTCAATCTGTCGGGCCATGAAGTGGTTGGATGGGAATACCACGTCATACCCAGATGCGCCGGTCATCAATTTGCCATCAAGGGTTTCGTTGCTGTCGAAGACGTCGTAACTGAAGGCGATACCGGTTTCTTTCTGGAAGTTTTTTGTGGTGTCCGGGGCGATGTAGTCCGACCAGTTGTAGATTTTCACGGTCTCGGCGGCCTGACTGAGGGTCGCGACGAGCGCAAGTGGAGCAAGCGTCAGTGTCTTTCGGATCATGGGTCGATTCCTGTATGGGTTGTTTTCTTTTTATTGGAGAACTGGCAGGCAATCAGAGATCAAAAAATCAAAACGTAGGTCTTGCGCACGGTTTCCTGGATGTCCCAGATGCCGAGGCTGTTGGCTGGCAACATCAGTGCATCGCCGTTCAGCGCATGAAACCTTCCATGAACCCCGCGACCCGGCCGGCCAGTTTGCGACGCCAGGGCGCGGTGGACGGATTGGCCAGGGTCTGGTCTTCGTGAACGAAGCTGCGGATGATTGCGTTGTAGCCCAGCCAGCGGCAGGGCTCCGGCTCCCAGGCCTTGAGCGCGTCGAGACCGCCCTCCGTAATCACCCACGGCTGGCGCACCAACTCGGTATCGCGCCGAAGAATCAGATCGGCCAGCGTCCGCCCGCCGAGGTTGCTGGCACCCACGCCTTCCCCGCCATAACCGCCCGACAAGGCGATGCCGCTGGCCTGATCGCAGAGCATGTGCGGCTTGAAGCGCCGGGACATCCCCAGGTTTCCGCCCCAGGCGTGGGTGATTCGCACGTTCTTGAGCTGCGGGAAGAGTTCACCGAACAGGTAGCGTCGCAACTGCACTTCGCTGGCGCTCAGCTCGAAGTCATGGCGCAACTTGCCGGCAAACTGATAGCCGCCACGGGCGCCAAACACCAGACGGTTGTCGGCCGTGCGCTGGCCGTAGGTGACCTGGCGGCTGCTTTCGCTGAACGCCTGACCATGGCTGAGGCCGATGTCGTCCCAGGTCGCGGCGGACAGCGGTTCGGTCGCCACCAGTAAACTCTGCACGGGCAATTGATAACGACCCAGCGGCGGCAACGTGACCGCGTAACCTTCTACCGCCGGCACGATCCAGCGGTTGCGAACCTGCGCGCGGGCGGTACGCAAACTGCCCGACTGCCACTGGGTGACCGGGCTGTTTTCATAAATTTTGACCCCCATGCACTCCACCGTCCGTGCCAGACCTCGCACCAACTTTGCCGGGTGAATGGTCGCCACGTGCGGTGCATAGATACCGCCATAAGGTTTGGCAATTCTGATCTGTTGCGCCAATTGCTCGGTGTTGAGCCAGCGGTAGTCGGCCTCGGTCAGCCCTTGGCGGTAGAGCGCGTCCAGATAATCGCGCAGGCTGGCTTCCTGCTCCGGGTAACGCGCCGCACAGTAAAGCGCCCCGCCCTTGCGGTAATCGCAGTCAATGCCTTCTCGTTCGAGGACGATCTCTACTTCATCAGGGATGCTGTGCAACAGATCGAAAGAGGCGCGACGTTGTTCCGCCGGTAGTCCGGCGAGCAAGCGGTCTTCACCCAGCAGATTGCCCATCAACCAGCCGCCGTTACGGCCCGACGCACCAAACCCCGCGGTTTGGGCTTCGACGATGGCGATGTTCAGTCCCGGCGCCAGGCGTTTGAGGTAGTACGCCGTCCAGAGCCCGGTGTACCCGGCGCCAATGATGGCCACGTCGACGTCCAGGTCCTGTTCCAGCGCCGGGCGCGCCAGCATCGGCTCGTCGAGTTGATCCATCCACAAACTGATCGTTCGCCACGCTGCCATGCAAGACTCCGCCACTCAATACTTCGATGGCGTCGATCCTAGTGCGTGGGCTCAGGGGCCGTCTTGCGCGCGTGCATGCAAAGAAATTTGTTTGACGTAAGCCTTGGGCGACAGACCGGTGTGCTGGCGGAAACAGCTGTAAAACGCCGACAGCGAATTGAAGCCTGCGGCAAAGGCCAGCTCATCGATACGCAGTGGTGGAGTGGCACTGTCCAGTGCCGCGAGCAAATGCTGCAACCGCGCCTGATTGACGTAACGGTAGAAGCTTTGGCCGAGCACCTGGTTCAACAGGTAGGAAATCTGATTGCGGCTGTAACCGCACTCCTTCGCCACCCGTTGCAGGTCGAGTTCGGGATCCAGATACGGCTGCTGCCCCTGGAAATACTGCTGCAAGTCTTCGGCCATGAAACTCAGCTGTCGCGGTGACAACCCGAGCCGACTGACCGCCGGGCGCAGGCTGCGGGCGGCTTTGCCGGATGTTTGTTCATGTACAAGGGTGGCGTATTCATTGACCCGCCAGATCAGCCCGTCACGCACGGTGATCGCCTCGCTGGTCCGAAACGACACCAGCCCTTCACCGCCGCGAAGGGTGATGCGGTATTGAATGAACGCCGTGTTGCCATCCAGTCGAATACGGTCCGAGTGCTCCAGCGCCTCATCCGGATCCCGGGGCATACTGTCGCGCACGTAGTCGCGCAACGCATCCAGCCCCATCACGCGGTTCTGGAAAAAGTCGTTGTACTGAATGTCCGGGTGATAAAGCGCCATCACACCATCCAGATCCCGGTGCTTCCAGCGCAGGTGGTAACGCATGACCGTGTCGCCCGTGGCCTGGGTTTGCGACGGACCATCATCATCGGCGTGCATAGAGGACTCGACGAGAAAAAATCGAGCTTGCCGAAGTTCTGTCCGGGCTTCAATGACCAATGGGATGCCCGGCCCGGCAATGCTGGCCCTTGGCCGAGATGCCCGTATCTCATGACCTGCATCAAAAAAACTGAACCAATCGCTGAACGGTCTGAAAAAATCCACATGATTTTCACATCCGGGTGCTACTTTTAAAGACAGTCACCGGTTGAGCCATTGAAGGCTCTTCCCTCCTAACATGAGCTAAAGGAAGCGCTCGATGAAGAAGGTGGGCAACACATGAATCAAGGTTCATTCAGCAAGGTCACTTTTCCAAATGCCTGCCAGCTGATGCGCTGGCATTTTCATCCCATGGGTTTCGAAGCGACCATGGATGCACCGGGCAGCATGGTTGCTCGTCTATTCGACCGAGCCAGCGGCGAAACCATGATCGCCATTGCCGGCATTCCTTGTGCAACGGTCATGAACGCTGCCGATGTAGAGCGGATTATCGAAGCGGTCGAGGATGAGCTGGAAGCGTTCATTCCTCCGCAGACGCTCAGGAGTTATGCCTGACGGTCAGGACAAAGGCGCGGGACTATTGTGGCGAGGGGGCTTGCCCCCGTTGGGCTGCGCAGCGGCCCCAAAAAAACATTCACTGCGATCCTCCAGGTAAAACGCATCAACCGGATTTGCGACTGCTACGCAGCCGAACGGGGGCAAGCCCCCTCGCCACACAAGCCCGCTCCCACATGAATTGCGCTTAACTGATAGACATCAGGGCCTGGGCCAAATCGGCGCGTAGGTCTTCGACATCCTCCACCCCCACAGACAAACGCACCAGCGCATCGCTGATACCTAGCTGTGCGCGTGTTTCTGCGGGAATGGTGGCGTGAGTCATGATCGCCGGGTGCTCGATCAGGCTTTCCACCCCGCCCAGGCTCTCGGCCAAGGCAAAGATCCGCACACTCTCGAGAAAACGTCTGGCGCCCGTCAGGTCGCTGTTCAGCTCGACGGAAATCATCCCGCCGAACCCGCGCATCTGCCGCCGCGCCAATTCGTGCTGCGGGTGCGATGGCAGGCCCGGATAATACACGCGTGCCACTTGCGGCTGACGTTCCAGCCATTGCGCCAACTCCAGCGCGTTGCTGCAATGACGTTCCATGCGCAGCGCCAGGGTCTTCACCCCGCGCAAGGTGAGGAACGCGTCGAACGGCCCGGCGATCGCCCCCACTGCGTTCTGCAGAAAGCCCAGGCGCTCGGCCAGTTCTGCATTCTGCCCGACCACTGCGATGCCGCCGATCACGTCGGAATGACCGTTGAGGTACTTGGTGGTCGAGTGCAGCACGATATCAAAGCCCAATTCCAGAGGACGCTGGATCCACGGGCTGGCGAAGGTGTTGTCCGCCACGCAGATGATGCCGCGCTCGCGACAGATGCGTGCGACGGCGGCGAGGTCAGTGAGGCTGAGCAAAGGATTGCTCGGCGTCTCGACCCAGACCATCCGCGTGTCATGCTGCAGCGCCGCTTCGAAGGCCGCCAGGTTCGTCAGATCAACGAAGCTGAAGCGATGCCCCGCGCTGCGCCGGCGCACCCGTTCGAACAGACGGAAAGTCCCGCCGTACAAATCATTGCCAGAAACGATGTGCGCACCCGCGTCGAGCAATTCGAGCACAGTGGCGATCGCCGCCAGCCCGGAGGCGAAAGCGAACGCCTGGGTGCCGCCCTCAAGGTCCGCCACGCAACGCTCCAGGGCAAAGCGCGTCGGGTTGTGCGAACGCCCGTAATCGAAGCCCTTGTGCACACCGGGGCTCTGCTGCGCATAGGTGGAGTTGGCGTAAATCGGCGGCATCAGCGCCCCGGTGGCCGGGTCCGGCGTCTGTCCGGCATGGATCACACGGGTGGCAAAGCCCCGTGGCGCGGTGCTTTCATCGTGCTGACTCATGCCAGTGATCTCCGCAAGTGATTGAGCATGTCGACGCGGGTAATCAGGCCGTGGAAGCCCGAGGTGTCGGCGATGATCGCCACCAGCCCACGGTCGAGCACCGCCTCCAGTTCAGCAAGACTGGCGCCGGGAGGCAGGGTTTCGAGTTTGTCGGTCATCGCGCTGGTCACGGTCATGCGAAAGTGCGTGGCGTCTTCATGCACGCCAAACAGAATATCGGACTCGTCGATGACCCCGACCAGCCGCTGCCCGTCCACCAGCACCGGCAGTTGCGACACATCCGCCAGGCGCATGCGCTGGAAGGCGGTGAGCAAGGTGTCGTCCGGGCCGACGCTGACCACCCGGCCATCCTCGAAACGCCGCGCGATCAGGTCACGCAAATCGCCGTAGCGTTTGCGCGCAAGCAGGCCCTGATCGTTCATCCACTGGTCGTTGTAGATCTTCGACAGATAACGGGTGCCGGTGTCGCAAACGAAACTGACCACCCGCTTCGGCTCGGTTTGCTCGCGGCAATAGCGCAATGCCGCCGCCAGCAAGGTGCCCGTCGAAGAGCCGCCGAGAATGCCTTCGGCGCGCAGCAGCTGGCGGGCATGATCGAAGCTTTCCTCGTCGCTGATCGAATAGGCCTTGCGCACGCTGGAAAGGTCGGCAATCGACGGAATGAAGTCCTCGCCGATGCCCTCCACCGCCCAGGAACCGGGCGTACCGAGGGTGCCGCTGCGGCTGTATTCGGCCATCACCGAGCCGACCGGATCGGCCAGCACCATTTCCAGATTCGGTTGTACGCGCTGAAAGAAACGAGTCAGCCCGGTCAGCGTGCCGGCCGAACCGACACCGACCACGATGGCATCCACATCATGCTGAGTCTGCGCCCAGATCTCCGGCGCGGTGCTGCACTCGTGGGCCAGAGGATTGGCCGGGTTGTTGAACTGATCGGCGAAGAAGGCGTCGGGAATGTCCTTGGCCAGCCGCGCAGCGACGTCCTGGTAATAATCCGGATGCCCCTTGCCGACGTCGGAGCGGGTGATGTGCACTTCGGCGCCCATCGCCTTGAGGTGCAGGACCTTCTCGGTGGACATTTTGTCCGGCACCACCAACACCACCCGGTAACCCTTGGCGCGACCAACCAGTGCCAGCCCCAGACCGGTGTTGCCGGCGGTGGCCTCGACGATGGTACCGCCGGGGCGCAGGCGACCGTCGCGCTCGGCGGCGTCGATCATCGCCAGGCCGATGCGATCCTTGATCGAACCACCGGGGTTCTGCGATTCAAGCTTGAGGAACAGTGTGCATGGGCCGGTATCGAAGCGGCTGATACGCACCAGCGGCGTATTGCCGATCAGTTCGAGCACGGCGGGACGGGAGTTGTTCGGCATGTCGTCACCTCGCTACGGGTATCCGCACTGGATGGACAGCGACCTGAAGCGTGTCGAGCGCCTCGTCGCAATCAAAGCCTCGCTTGGACCATAGGCCGGGATCGCGCCCCTCGCAACTTTTGTGGCGAGGGAGCTTGCTCCCGCTTGAGTGCGCAGCGCTCACAAAAATCGGCAATGCTTGTCGCATTTTTGGGGCCGCTACGCAGCCCAGCGGGAGCAAGCTCCCTCGCCACAGGTTTTTTGACTCAAGACTCTCTTGAGGTTCAGGCCTGCACTTTTCCCTGACGGTGATCGGCAAAAAACGCCTTGCCCTTGCCGATCCGGTCGGAGGCCTTGGGCATATTCGCCGCCTGGGTATCCTGGCCATCGACATACCAGTAGCAATGGCTCACCGCCCGGGTGATGCCCACGTAGGCCAGACGCAGGATCTCGTCTTTCTGTGCGCTGTCGTAGGGCTCGCTGTCGCCGGCCTTGCCGAGCCCGGCCATGCGATAGACCTGGTTCTTGTAAGGCGAACTGGTCAGATGCTGGCAATCACCCAGCAGGAACACCGCATCAGCTTGCAGGCCCTTGGCGCTGTGATAGGTCAGTTGCTTGAGCCGTCGCGCGTCGTACGGCAAGCTAGAATCAACATTAACTACAGACTGAATATGCTCTTCTATCAATGACTTATCGCTACTTTTTCGATAAAGCATCAAGATTGAATCGCCTTTTCTGTAGTGCTCGATCAGGCGCTGGGCCATGCCCTGGTCATCCCGATCGAGGACGTTCACCGGCAGCAACGCCTTGGGTTCTCCGCTGGCCTTGGCCTTCTTGCCGGCGATTGCCGGTGCGGCGCGGACGATGTGCTCCGCCGCGTCGATGATGTGCTGATGGCTGCGGTAATTGTCGCTGAGCATCACCTTGGTTGTGCTCGGCGACGGGAACTCCTTGTTGAACTCCATGAAGTAGCTCGGCGAGCTGCCACGCCAGCCGTAAATCGATTGCCAGTCGTCCCCCACACACAGCAATGACGAACGTTGCGCCCCTCGCCCTACGTGCATGGCCGGGCCACGACTGCGGATCTCGGCCAGGCTGGCGCGAATCCAGGAAACGATCTGCGGCGACACGTCCTGGAACTCATCGATCATCAAGTGCGACATTGGCCTGAGCAGTTCATCGCCGAGCAACTTGAGATTCTCCGGTGAATGCTCGCTGAACAGGGCAAACATCCGGTTGTAGGTCATCACGGGTGGCGATTGATCCAGCAGATGATCTTCCAGCGCTCGCCAGAACAGGCTCAAGGCCTCGAAGAAGAATCGGTCCGGGTCATCTTTGGCGAAACTCATCTGGCCCACGGCATTGGGCACATCCAGGCCGAGGTTTTCGATAAACCCGGCTGCCGCGACAAAACAGTCCAGCAACGGCGCGGAAGCCAGCTCGCCCTTGACCTTGTAATCGAAGCCCGGCCCGGCGCTGGCGTCACCGGCAAGCGACGCCAAAACACGTTTTGAAGATTCGTAACTATCTAGCCATATCAATGGCTTACGACAGAAAGCTTGAAACAGGGTGCGCTTTACAGCCCATTCCGCACGCACGGTCAGCTTGGCATTCGGGCGACTGACCTGGGGATTTTCCCGAGGATCGAAACCCAGCACCACCCAGGCATCCAGCGCCGGAATATAACCGTGGCAATGGAAGGTCGAACCGTTGATGTCGAAGGTCTGACGATTCGGCTCGATGCCCTTGATCGGCCAGGCGCCGGCGCGAAACCACAGGTCCTCGATGGTGTCGCACAGCTCTTCATCGCGCTTGGCCGCCAGTTCAGTCACCGCCATGCGCTTTTGCACGTCCGGGTGATCGCGCTCCAGTTCCTTGAGCTGCAAGGCGTGACGAGACAACGGCTTGATCAATTCGCGGAAACGCTCATCGCGGGTATGCAGGCTGTGATAGCAGGCGTTGAGCTGCTGGCGCTGGGCGTCGTTGATTCGCAGGTCGAAGGGGTTGCTGTCGACCTCCTCATCGGTGCCCTGCACGCGAAAGCTGAGGTTTTCGAAGGCTTGCAGCCGTTCGAAACCCGGCAGGCTGCGCACCATTGGCAGGATCCGCGAATGAAAAGTACGCACCAGGTCCCGCGCTTCTTTGAAGCTGAGTGCCCGGCCCCACACGGCAAACAGTTCGATCAGCTTATTGATGAAGTCCTTGCGCGACTCGCGAGTGAAGGTCACCACGGTCATCGAGCTCAGCTCAAACCCCAGGTAATGGCTGAGCAGCAGGATACGCAACACCAGGGTGGTCGACTTGCCCGCGCCCGCGCCGGCGATCACCGAAGTCGACGGTGTGTCACTGAAGATCATTTTCCATTGGGCAGCGCTCGGCTGGGCATGCGCAGGCAGCAGTCGCGCCACGTCGGCCTTCATGCGCTTCTTCAGCTCGGCGCTCAATGGCAGGCGCCAATCGTCGAACAGGTTGTCATCGACGTTGGGCGGTCGATGCTCGGTGGAGCGCGAGTCGCGGATCAGCAGCACTTGCCGGCCTTCTTCCAGACCCTCGAGCTTGCCTTCCTTATAGCCGTATTCCACGCCAGCGCTGTGACCGCTGCGAAAACCGTCGGCTTGCCCGTGCAGCCAGGACGCACGGTGTTGCGCGCGCAAGCGGGTCAGGCCGTGGCCAAAGAACCGGGCGGCCAGACGTTTGAGCAAAGGCATCTCGGCCAGGGGACGAAGTTCGGGCGGAAGATCGGGTGTGTGTTGCGGCACGCAGGCGGACTCCAGTGTGTGAGGCTGTCGGGGGCTATGGTGTCTGCATTTGCCGTTGAGTTCTAGTGAAATGCTTACAGGTCATTGGCTTATGCGATGAAGTGAAGGCTGGATGAGAAAAATTCGAGATTATTCGGTATCAAATAATTCGATTGGATTGAGGCATTTTTTACGCTTTTTATCGATGGGTACCTGATGGATGATACTGACCATCAACCACCGGTTCTCGTTTGTGGCTCAGACGTTCTGCCCCCATGACGAACCTTTTTCAGGAGACGATCATGCTTGAACTCAGACCTTTCAACTCCCTGGGCGGCGCGCACCATGGCTGGCTGGATGCCCATCACCACTTTTCGTTCGCCGAGTACTACGACCCCAAACGCATGAACTGGGGCAACCTGCGGGTGTGGAACGATGATGTGATTGCCCCCGGCACCGGGTTCCCGCAACACCCGCACCGGGACATGGAAATCATCACCTACGTTCGTGAAGGCGCGATTACCCACCAGGACAACCTGGGCAACAAGGGCCGTACCGAAGCCGGTGATGTGCAGGTCATGAGCGCCGGCACCGGGATCGCCCACAGTGAATACAACCTGGAAGCGACCGAGACCCGGATCTTTCAGATCTGGATCATCCCCAACGAAACCGGTCTGGCACCGTCGTGGGGCGCCAAGCCCTTCCCCAAAGGCCAGCGCGAAGGCTTCGTGACCCTGGCCAGTGGCAAGGCCGGCGACGATCAAAGCCTGCGGATTCGCGCCGATGCACGTCTGGTGGCGGCCAACCTGAAAGCCGGGGAAACGGCTGAATATCGTCTGGACAGTGGCCGTCGCGCTTATCTGGTGCCAGCGACAGGAGCGATTGAAGTCAATGGCTTGCGCGCACAAGCTCGAGACGGGGTCGCGGTTGCCGATGAGCAAGTGTTGCGGGTGACCGCGATTGAGGACAGTGAAATCGTGTTGGTGGATTTGGCTTGATAAGGTAAATGCGCGACAAAAAAAGGGGCGACCGTTAATGGTCGCCCCTTTTTTATGTGTAGCCATTTTGGTGAGGGGATTTACCGTGGCGAGGGGGCTTGCCCCCGTTGGGTTGCGAAGCAGCCCCAAAACCAGCAAGCGCGGTGCATCAGGTACACCGCATGCAATGGTTTACGACTGCTTCGCAGCCGAACGGGGGCAAGCCCCCTCGCCACAGGCAAGCTCCCTCGCCACAGGGCCTTCAATCACTTCGCAGAAATTGCGCCATCTACCAGTGTCTGGGCCTCGGCCACCAGTTGTTTCAGGTGGTCATCACTGACAAAGCTTTCTGCGTAAATCTTGTAGATGTCCTCGGTGCCCGACGGCCGCGCCGCGAACCAGCCGTTCTCGGTCATGACTTTCAGACCGCCGATGGCCTGGTCGTTGCCCGGTGCATGGCTGAGGATGCTCTGGATCGCTTCGCCCGCCAGTTGAGTCGAAGTGACCTGGTCCGGCGACAATTTGCTCAGCAGTGCTTTCTGTTCAGGGTTGGCCTTGGCATCAACGCGTACCGAGAACGGCTCACCCAGTTCATCGGTCAACGCGCGATAGGCCTGGCTTGGATCACGGCCCGTGCGAGCGGTCATTTCAGCGGCCAGCAGCGCCGGAATCAAACCGTCCTTGTCGGTACTCCAGACACCGCCGTCCTTGCGCAGGAACGACGCACCGGCGCTTTCTTCACCGCCAAAACCCAGGGAGCCGTCGAACAGACCGTCGGCAAACCATTTGAAACCGACCGGCACTTCGTACAGACGACGGCCCAGGCGTTTGGCGACGCGATCGATCAAGCCGCTGCTGACCACGGTCTTACCCACGGCCGCATCGGCGCGCCACAGTGGACGGTTCTGGAACAGGTAGTCGATCGAGACCGCGAGGTAGTTGTTCGGCGCCAGCAAACCACCGGACGGGGTCACGATGCCATGACGGTCGTGGTCCGGGTCGCAGGCAAACGCCACGTCGAAACGCTCTTTCAGGCCGATCAGGCCTTGCATGGCATAGCTGGACGATGGGTCCATGCGGATCTGCCCGTCCCAGTCGACGGTCATGAAACGGAACGTTGCATCAACCTGTTTATTCACCACTTCCAGGTCCAGGCGGTAGTGCTCGGCAATCGCCGACCAGTAGCGCACCCCTGCTCCGCCCAGCGGATCGACACCCAGACGCAGCTTCGCATCGCGGATGGCGTCGAAGTCGATCACGTTGATCAGGTCAGCGACATAGGTGTTGAGGTAATCGTGACGATGGGTAGTGCTGGCCTTCAGGGCCTGCTCGTAGCTGATGCGTTTGACGCCGGCGAGCTTGGCTGCCAGCAACTCGTTGGCCTTGGCTTCGATCCACTTGGTGATGTGGGTATCGGCCGGGCCGCCGTTGGTTGGGTTGTACTTGTAGCCACCGCTTTGCGGCGGGTTGTGGGACGGCGTGATGACAATGCCGTCCGCCAGGCCTGAAGTGCGCCCGCGGTTGTAGCAAAGAATCGCATGGGAAATGGCCGGCGTCGGGGTGTACTCGTCGCCTTCGGCGATCATCACCGTGACACCGTTCGCCGCCAGCACTTCCAGGGCACTGGCACCGGCCGGCGTGGACAGTGCGTGGGTGTCGATCCCGACGAACAGCGGGCCATCGATGCCCTGGGCCTCGCGATACAGGCAGATCGCCTGGCTGATGGCCAGGACATGCCATTCGTTGAAACTCAAGTCGAACGAGCTACCTCGGTGTCCGGACGTGCCGAAGGCAACGCGCTGGGTAGAAATGGCTGCATCGGGCTGGCCGGTGTAATAGGCCGTTACCAGTCGCGGGATGTCGACCAACAGTTCTGCCGGTGCCGGTTTGCCCGCAAAAGGACTGAGTGTCATGCAAAACCTCTGAGAGAGAGTGGTTCGGGATAGGAGCGCAGTTTACTGACAGTTTGGCCGTTGCGCGACGTTATCGAATGTCAGGTTCCGAGGAGCTCTGCCACCTCGGCTCAATCGATCGATTCCAGACGCAAGGCATCCCCCAGTAGCCCCAGTGCAGCGACGAGCTCGTGGTCGCCACCGAATGTATGACTCAGGCGCAAGTGCTGCGCGTGCAGGCCCTGCAAACTGAACAACTCCCCCGGTGCGATGACCACTTGCTGCTTGAGCAGTCTCTGGAACACTCGATGTACATTGACCTGGCGCAACGAGCGAATCCATACCGTCGCCCCGCCCTGGGGCTCGACGAAATGCAGCGATTCCGGCAGACGCTCCTGGAGCAGTTGGGTCATCAGCACCATGCGTTCCTTGAGCAGTCGACGCAACACCAGCAGGTGTTGATCGATTCGTCCGTTGCTGTACAGCCGCGCGATGGCTTTCTGACGAATCAGCGACAAACGGAATGCCCGCAGCAGAAAGTGCCGTTGCAGTTCGGCACGCAGTTGTCGCGAAAGCAGGTAACCAAAGGGTGCCTCCGAGCCGATGATTTTCTCGAAAGTGGAAAACACGATCAGCCGATCAGGGTCCACCAGGTCGCGAAACCGCAAGCCGCTCGGCTCGAATTCGAGCTCGCCGTAACAATCGTTTTCCAACACCCAACAGCCATGCCGTCCCAGCAGTTGCGCAGTGGACTGCCGGTTGTCGTCAGGCGCCACGCTCCCGCGCGGCATGTTCAGTCCTGATGAAAGCATCATCAGTCGCACCCGCCCGGTCTCGAGCAGCTCTCTCAGCTGTTCGAGATCCAGGCCACCACAGGCTTGCAGCGGCAGCTCGACAACCTGCACGTCGGCGTCCTGGAACAAGCGCAGAATCACCCAGTCGCACGGCGACTCGACCACCACCACCGAATCTTTGAGCTCAAGAACGGCGATCAATATTTCAAGTACGCCGCGCATATCTGCGCCGATATAGACATCATCGGCATGCCAGCAGCGTGTCGGCGAAGTGGTGTAGCGTGCCGCAAGGGCCGTGCGCAGTTCCAGCTCGCCGCAGGGTTGTGAAGACGGTTGTGGCTGGCGCGGATACTGGCGCAGCAATTCTCTCTCCAGCAACAACAACGGGCTGTCCAGGGGTTGTAACAACGCCGGTTCATCGGCGCTCAACACCAGCATGCCGGGGCGCCTGGCGTTGACATAGACCGTTTCGAGCAGGTCTTTACCGCTGCCGGGAAGACCGATAGAAGACACCGGCAGTGCGTAATAGCCTGACTTGGCAACCGAATAGATGCGTCCTTCCTTCTCAAGCAGCGAATAGGCGTATTGAATGGTCGAGATCGACACACTCAAACGATCCGCCAACTGCCGCAATGAGGGCAGGCGCACTCGCACGTCACTGCCCGGTTCATTGATCAGATTGTTCAGGTAGCGGTACACCGCCTGGTACGCGAAATCGGAATCTCGTGATCCTTTCATGGGTGATGACCGAACACGCTACGAACGTCATGACGCACTCTTGATGCATCCGCCAAACCAGGAACATTCACTGGCCCATCGACCATTCGCCAGTCACTGCTGTTTCATTCTCGGGGTCCATGTCTTCGACTTGCACGCCCGCGTCGCCGCTTTCCGTGTCTGGCACCCTACCCTCATCCCGAACCACCGGCCTCATGCGGTAAAGCGTACCGATCAGGCTGACCGGTAACCCGCTGACATCCACCATCCACTGCAGAACCTGCTCGGGTGCCGGACCGCCCTGCATCGCCCGGTGCAATTCCGGCAGCGCTACCAGCATGCCGGGATGGCATTGACGAAGAAAATGCTCCAGGGCCGCGCCGTTATCGACAAACGGGGCGAACAGCAGGCACACCAGTTGGGCTTCACTCAAACCGAGATTTTTTTGTGCCTCGGCTGTCGCCAATCCGCGCTGATCGGCCATGGTCAGCGGATTGCCGAAGGTCTCCACTGCCTGCTCGCAAAAGCGCTCGGGCAATTGTTTACGACGCATCATCACCAACGCCCGCTGCAGGTATTCGCTGACCCCCTCTTCGTAGGTGCGACCGTGTACAAAGCGCGCTTGCAAGCCGCGAAGGTGCGCGGATATCGACGGACTGACATGGTCGTTATCACTGAGTTGAGCCGTCAGTTCGTCAGGTTGGAAGCCGAGGAAGTCAGTGAGCAGCGGCCAGCGCTCTTCCAGGTTGCTGACCAGCATGTCGTGGATGTCGATGAAGGTCGTGCGACGGCAGGCCTCAAAGCGCTCGGCAGGACGCCACGCAGCCTGAGCAGAGTCGGGATAAAACTCGCGATAGCAGTCGCTGCCCAGTTCATCGAGCCGCGCGAACAATCCCTCGTAGCCCGTTTCATGGCGGCTCGTCGGCGCAAGCCCGGCCTTGGCTGCGGCACGGTTCAAACCCTCGATAAACTGCGCCTGCCGACGGGGTGAATCGCTGCTGACCATGACATCGACGCCGTTGTCCCAGCGGGCAATTTGTCCATAAAAATCACCTGTGGCCAGGTACCCGTCGTCCCACAACTCAAGCGGCCCGTTCCAGGCCCGACGGTGCCCGACCATCAGCAGGTTGAGCCGATTCGACTCGCGGCCGGCATCGGAGATTGGCGCCAAGTGATTGAACGGCAGGACCTCACGATTATCGACCATCAACATTTCGACCCGGGGATCGTCGTAGAGAAACAATGCACTGCTGCTGCGATGGATGTTTTCCAGTGCTGTCGCAGCCGTACCATTCAAGCGCAAAGTGGCCACTCGCAGCTGAAACGTCGCCGGTGCCCGACCGGCGATACTCAGTTGCGCGGCGCGCAGCAGCGCCAGTGTGTAGCAGCTGTCACGGGACCCGGACTGGATCGCCAACACCTTGTAATCGCCGATACGCTCCATACCTCCAGCCGACACCACCAGGCGCTGAATCATCAGTTGCAATGCCGTGCGCTCGGCGCGAGAGAAAAAGCTCAGCAAGCGCTGCAGTACTTGTTGATAAACATAATTCATTGCCTGTTCATGGGTATGGGTCATCATTGTTTACCTGTTACTCATAAGTTCGACGCCACGCAAACAATTACATGCACTGCGCGACGGATTGCCTGTCATGAATGGGGTGCCGGGGTTGTTATCAAATGCTAGCACTTAAGCATTTTGTAATTATTTGAAATGGTTGCATGTCTCGAGAACCCCAAACAGGGCAATACCGCCGCAACGCCAGGCAGGACGGGTGTTTTTCGGCCCCGAGCGATGTCCTAGGAAATTTCCGACAACATCCCACAGACGTGTAATACAAGAAATAAAGAAAGAAGTTGCCAGTAAATGTATGACCGCCGAGCGGCGTCGAATTATTTGTTGAGCATGTATTGCCGATGCGCGTTGAAAAGTTTCAACCTGATACCCAGCCATGACTCTTTCCTTGAGATGAAATAATCATTCAATTATCAGGGCTTACATAATGATTAGAAGATACAGATCGAGAGCAAAAACCAGTTCAGTTGCTGAACCGCCCCACCGAGGGATCGATGGGATGTCTCATTTTGGAGGTTTTGACAGCGGAAAAGTCCGTGCCTGCACGGACCTTTCCAGAGGGGTTTATACAAAGGGGCTCGTACGAAGAGCTCAGGCAGGTTCGACCTCAAGGGCGACCCGTTCGCGGCATGGGCATTCGTCCATGTAGCGGTGTGCTTCGACAAACTGGGAAAACGGGAATACCCGAGTCTTGAGCGGCAGCAGCACATGGTCTGCGGTCAACTGGTTGATGTCGCGCAGGGCACGTTGCAGTGCGGCCTGATCCTGGAGGATGCCCAGCTCCGGTTTGCCGGTGAAGTTGCCGATGCAGTGCACGAAGAACTGAATGTTCTTCTGGAACGCCGCACAGGCCGGAAATGGCGTCTGGTTACCACCTTGCAGGCCATAGAGCACCAGGCTGCCGCGAGGCGCGAGCACATCGCCGAGCAGCGACATCTGCGGGCCACCCAGGCCATCGAACACCACATCGACGCCACGGTTGTCGGTAATTTTGTTGATCCGCATCAGCAGATCTTCTTCTTCGGTGACGATGACTTTTTCGGCACCCAGCGACAGCAGGTATTCACGCTCGTCCGCGGTTTTGGTCGCAGCGATTACTCGCACACCAAGGGCTTTGCCCAGCTGTACGAACGACGGCCCGGCGCAGTGACTGGCGTCGGTCACCAGAGCGAATTGCCCGGGCTTGACGCGCGCCAGATCGGTGTAGCCAAAATAGGCGACCAATAGCGGCGTGTAATGCACGCTGGCTTCGACCGGACTGAGCACGTCCGGGTAGCGGGTCAGCGCCGTGCGTGGCAGAACGATCTGTTCGCCGTAGACCGGATAATCGTTGGGGCTTTCGGCCGGGAAGCTGGCGACCTTGTCACCGATAGCGAGGTCATCGACCCCCTCGCCGAGCGCCGTGACCACGCCGGCCATTTCATGACCCAGGCCTGAAGGCAGGCGAGCATGGGACGAGGCCAGGTTCTGGCGCCAGAGAATGTCGTACCAGCTGATGCCTATCGCCTCGACACGCACCTGCACTTCGCCCGGCGCAGGCAGAGCGGCCGCATGCTCTTCGCATTTGAGCACCTCGGCTGGACCAAACTTGTGAAAACGGATCGTGCGGGACATCGCAAACCTCGTCAAAGTAACCTCTAATGCCCTGAACTCTATCTGGGCTTTCTACCCAAGACCATCAGTGGCTATTAATAGTCGACATGCCTGTCATTGATTCCGCAGCGACGGCGACATCATCCAATGCCGTAAAAACCGAAGCAGCCTTTCAGGGAAAACTGAATTACCCTGTGCAGAGTACCAGCCTTTCCCCGTAAGATTCACGCCGGCCATTGTTCTCATATGGTCGCTCACGTCAAGTTTGCTGAATCTGCCAGGACCCCAGATGAATCGTAATGACCTGCGTCGTGTCGACCTGAACCTGTTGATCGTTTTCGAAACACTGATGCACGAGCGCAGTGTGACCCGCGCTGCGGAGAAATTGTTCCTCGGCCAGCCGGCCATCAGTGCGGCGCTCTCGCGCCTGCGTGGGCTGTTCGATGACCCGTTGTTCGTGCGCACGGGCCGCAGCATGGAACCTTCCGCCCGAGCGGTGGAAATCTTCGCCCTGCTCTCGCCGGCCCTGGATTCGATTTCCACCGCGGTCAGTCGCGCGGCGGAATTCGATCCGGCCACCAGCACCGCGGTGTTCCGCATCGGCCTGTCGGACGATGTCGAGTTCGCGTTGCTGCCGATGCTGCTCAAGCGGCTGCGCGCCGAGGCACCGGGCATCGTGCTGGTGGTGCGTCGGGCCAACTACATCCTGATGCCGAACCTGTTGGCCTCGGGCGAAATTTCCATTGGCGTCAGCTACACCGCCGACCTGCCGGCCAACGCCAAGCGCAAAGTACTGCGCCGCAGCATGCCGAAACTGTTGCGAGCCGACTCCGTGCCGGGGCCGTTGAGCCTGGATGACTTCTGCGCCCGCCCCCACGCGCTGGTGTCGTTCGCGGGCGACCTGAGCGGCTTTATAGATGAAGAGCTGGAGAAGCTGGGGCGCAAACGGCACGTGGTGCTGGCGGTGCCGCAGTTCAATGGGCTGAGCACACTGATCAGCGGCACCGACATCGTGGCCACCGTCCCGGACTACACCGCCGAAGCGTTGACCGCCGCCGGTGGTGTTCGGGCGGAAGATCCACCGTTGCCGGTGCGCAGCTTTGAATTGCACATGGCCTGGCGCGGGTCGCAGGATAATGATCCGGGTGAGCGGTGGTTGAGGTCTCGGATTCAGATGTTTTTTGGCGACCCTGAGAGCCTTTGAATCAAACCGGCGTAGCGCCTGATCGCTGCGACCGGGCGCTATCCACAGCGGTCATGCATGGCGATTGTCCGTACCGTCCATGGTGCGACGGGCCGTGGAGGCGCCGGCACCAAAGATCGGCCAAGTGGCACGGTCTTGCGGGTTGACGACGGAGGTAAAGGCTTCCGCTCCGATCAGCAGGAGGTTTCTCGCCGAGCCCTACATCACTTCCTGACGCGGGGCGCGGCCCAGCGACCAACCGAAGTTCATGCCCGCAGCCGCCAACAGGATGGCGCTCGCGCCAATCACTTGCAGGACGCCGAGCGGGTGGGCGAAGGCAACCCAGTCGACCAGGATGGCGACGATCGGATAGATGAACGACAGTGCCCCGACCAGCGCCGTGGGGATTTTCTGGATAGCGCTGTACAGCAGGGTCGACATGAGCCCGGTATGGACCACGCCGATAATGATCAGGTATGTCCAGGCGCCCTCGACCGTATCGCCCCTGCTGAAATCCACGAACGGTGCCAGGACCAGCACGCCTACCACCATCTGGATCAGCACGATCAGGTGCGCGGGCAAGTCCTTGAGGCGCTTGGTGATCGCCGCCGCCACTGCGTAGAAGAAGGCTGAAGCCAGGGCCAGGCAAACGCCCAGCAGGTAGTCGACGCCAGTGCCCTGCCCGCTGCCTTTGGCGGACACGATCAGCATCAGACCGGCGAAGGCCAACAGCAACCAGCCGACCTTGGCGGTGCTGAGGCGTTCAGCGAAAAACAGCACACCCAGACCAACCAGCATGAACGGCTGAACGTGGTAGACCACCGTGGCAATGGCGATAGAGGAATGTTTGTAGGCACTGAACAGCAGCACCCAGTTGAGGATCAGCGCCGCCCCGCCCAGGCATACCAGAATGAACTGCCGGGCGGTGATCAGGGAGCGGCGCAGCACCCCAAGCACCAGGCATGTGACCAGCATCGCCATGGCGCCGAACAAGCAACGCCAGAACACCACGGCCTCCGGGCTCTGCCCCGACATGATGACGAACCAGCCCACCGTGCCGGAGATCACCATGGCCGAAATCATTTCGAGCGTCCCACGGGTTTGCGACTTCATCACTCACTGCTTCCTTGCTGCCGGCATTGCCGTAACCTAAGCCGCCATTCGCGGGGGTTGGTTCGGCAAATCGAACTTTATAATGAACTAATGACCACTATACTGAACAAGACGCCTGAGAGCGTCAACCCATTTCAGGACGATTTACAAAACAAATGACCGACATAACGAACACCCTACTGAGAAATAACCCGAGCCGAATCGATCTGCTGGCCCTTTCAATCAAACGCGAGCGCCTGGCCGCCGGGCTTTCCTTGACCGAGCTGGCAAAGCGCGCGGGGGTGGCGAAGTCAACCTTGTCTCAATTGGAGTCGGGAATCGGTAACCCCAGCTTCGAAACCTTGTGGTCGCTGGCGATGGCAATGGGCTTGCAAGTCACTCGGTTCTTCGAGCAACCCCAGCAGACCCTGCGGGTGATTCGCGCCAACGAGGGTATGACGACCTATGCCGAGACTGCCAATTATGCAGCGACACTGCTTGCCGATTGCCCGGCGGGAGTACAACGTGATATCTACCGGCTCAAAGTGCAGCCCGGCGAAGTTCGGCTGTCTCAGCCTCACCCACCGGGAACCGTAGAGCACGTGGTGTTGTGCAGCGGCAGCGCCCATATCGGCCCGGCGACTGGACCTGTATTGCTGAACGCTGGCGACTACATCAGCTACCTGGCGAATGTGCCTCACGTGTTCGAAGCACTCGAGGCGGACACCACTGCGGTGATGGTGATAGAGCATTCCTGAGGTGGGTGCCATCGACACGGTGAATCACCCTGAATTTTCTAGACGCCCTGACAGCTGCGCACGATGCCCCTGACTCTAATAGTGAGTGGGGGTAAAAGTGGGGGCATCGCCAGTTTTTTATCACCTGAAACCACCGCCCTGGAGTCAAGTCAAAATATTCTTCGGGGATCCGGATAGTCTGGCCTGATCCTGATGTTGTATTGAGGCTGATGGCCTCTTCGTGGGCAAGCCTCGCTCCTGGACCGGATCAACGATACACAAATCCCCAGTGGGAGCGAGGCTTGCCCGCGAAGGCCACTACACGGTTTCAAGCCAGACCTTTGCACTCCACGCAACACACAATTGTCATCATTTCATTTGATAGCCCGCTAACGAAAGGTGCATGCTAGAGGGCTTGCTTCTGGCTTATATCATTCCGAATGATAGTTACCTTTGCCTCGTTCGATTCGTTTGATACCGCCCCGCCAAGCATTATCCGCCCATCTCAATACATTGGCGGATGCATCCATGGAACAGTCACTCAAACATTTGCGCTTCCCCTTGGCCCTGTTGGCCGTGATGGTGATGAGCGCCTGCGGCAAGACTCCGGACGCTGCCGCCACCATGCCCGCGGCCAAAGTCAGCGTGGCCAAGGTGCTGGAGCAACCGGTCAACGAGTGGGACGAATTCACCGGGCGCCTGGAAGCGCCGGAAACGGTTGAGATTCGTCCACGGGTCTCCGGTCAGATCGATGACGTAACCTTCACCGAAGGCGCATTGGTCAAGAAAGGCGATCTGTTGTTCCAGATCGACCCGCGTCCGTTCCAGGCTGAGGTCCGCCGCCTCGAAGCCCTGGTGGCGCAAGCTCGCGCCACAGCCACCCGCAGTGAAAACGAAGCCCAACGCGGCGAACGTCTGCGCACCAGCAACGCGATTTCCGCCGAACTCGCCGACTCGCGCACCAGCGCTGCTCAAGAAGCTCGCGCCGCCGTCGGCGCGCTTCAGGCTCAACTGGACCTGGCCAAACTGAACCTGAGCTTCACCCGCGTGACTGCGCCTATCAGCGGTCGCGTCAGCCGTGCGGAAATCACCGCCGGCAACCTGGTGACCGCCGATACCACCGCCCTGACCAGCGTAGTGTCCACCGACAAGGTTTACGCCTACTTCGACGCCGACGAGCGTGTGTTCCTCAAGTACAACCAGCTCGCCCGCCAGGGTCAACGCGGCGCCACTACCCCGGTTTACATGGGCCTGTCCAATGAAGACGGCAACCCGCACCAGGGCCAGATGAACTTCGTCGACAACCAAGTCAACCCGAAGACCGGCACCATCCGCGGTCGTGCGGTGTTCGACAACAGAGACGGCAGCTACACCCCGGGTCTTTATGCACGCCTGAAACTGGTGGGCAGCGGCACCTACTCCGCGGTGTTGATCAACGACGAAGCGGTCGGTACCGACCTGGGTAAAAAGTTCGTGCTGGTGATGGATGCCGACAACAAAACGGCTTATCGCCCCGTCGAGCTGGGTCCGAAAATCGAAGGTTTGCGCATCGTGCGCAGCGGCCTGAACAAAGACGACACCATCATCGTCAAGGGTTTGCAACGGGTTCGCCCTGGTTCGCCGGTCAGCCCTGAAGTGATCCCGATGGCCAGCAAGGAAACCCTCGCGGCCCTCGCTCAACAACGACAAGCGCTGGAAGCCAGCAACCTGCCCCAAGTCGCACCTGCCAAGGTTGCGCCGGGTACGGTTGTGAAACTGGCTGCTGCGACTCCACGCGGTTAAGGGGCAATTACTCCGATGAATTTCTCCCAATTCTTCATTTCACGGCCGATCTTCGCAGCGGTGCTGTCGCTGCTGATCCTGATCGCCGGTGCCATCTCGCTGTTCCAGTTGCCGATCAGCGAATACCCGGAAGTGGTACCACCGACCGTGGTGGTCCGTGCCAACTTCCCGGGCGCCAACCCTAAAGTCATCGGTGAAACCGTGGCCGCTCCTCTGGAGCAAGCCATCACTGGCGTCGAGAACATGCTGTACATGTCCTCGCAATCCACCGCTGACGGCAAGATCACCCTGACCATCACCTTCGCCCTGGGCACCGACCTGGACAACGCGCAGGTGCAGGTGCAGAACCGCGTGACCCGGTCCGAGCCCAAGCTTCCCGAGGAAGTGACGCGCATCGGTATCACCGTCGACAAGGCATCGCCCGACCTGACCATGGTTGTGCACTTGACCTCGCCGGACAAACGCTACGACATGCTCTACCTGTCCAACTACGCCTTGCTCAACATCAAGGATGAGCTGGCGCGTCTGGGCGGTGTCGGTGATGTGCAGCTGTTCGGCATGGGCGATTACTCGCTGCGGGTGTGGCTCGATCCGAACAAGACCGCTTCGCGCAACCTGACCGCCACCGATGTGGTCACCGCGATTCGTGAACAGAACCGTCAAGTGGCGGCCGGTGCCCTGGGTGCTCCGCCCGCACCGAATGCCACGGCATTCCAGCTGTCGGTCAACACTCAAGGCCGTCTGGTGTCCGAGGAAGAGTTCGAGAACATCATCATTCGCTCTGGCGAAAATGGTGAAATCACTCGCCTCAAAGACATCGCTCGCGTCGAACTCGGCTCCAGCCAATACGCCCTGCGCTCCTTGCTGAACAACCAGCCGGCGGTGGCGATTCCGATCTTCCAGCGCCCAGGCTCCAACGCGATCCAGATCTCCAACGACGTTCGGGCGAAAATGGCCGAGCTGAAGAAGAACTTCCCGGAAGGCATGGACTTCAGCATCGTCTATGACCCGACGATCTTCGTGCGCGGCTCCATCGAGGCGGTGGTTCACACCCTCTTCGAAGCGCTGATCCTGGTTGTGCTGGTGGTGATCCTGTTCCTGCAAACCTGGCGCGCTTCGATCATCCCGTTGGTGGCGGTGCCGGTTTCGCTGATCGGTACGTTTGCCGTGATGCACCTGTTCGGCTTCTCGTTGAACGCCCTATCGCTGTTCGGACTGGTATTGGCCATCGGTATCGTGGTCGACGATGCGATCGTGGTGGTGGAGAACGTCGAGCGAAACATCGGGCTCGGACTCACTCCGGTAGAAGCCACCAAGCGTGCGATGCGTGAAGTGACCGGTCCGATCATCGCGACGGCGCTGGTGCTGTGTGCGGTGTTTATCCCGGCCGCGTTCATCTCCGGCTTGACCGGTCAGTTCTACAAACAGTTCGCCCTGACGATTGCGATTTCGACCGTGATCTCGGCCTTCAACTCGCTGACCTTGTCGCCAGCACTGGCCGCTGTGTTGCTCAAGAGCCATGACGCGCCGAAGGACCGCTTCTCCAAGGTGCTGGACAAGATCTTCGGTGGCTGGTTGTTCCGTCCGTTCAACCGTTTCTTTGACAAGGCCAGCCATGGCTATGTCGGCACCGTGGGCCGGGTAATCCGCAGCAGCGGTATCGCCCTGCTGCTGTACGCAGGCTTGATGGTGTTGACCTTCTTCGGCTTCTCCAATACGCCGACCGGTTTCGTACCTGGCCAGGACAAGCAATACCTGGTGGCGTTCGCACAACTGCCGGATGCCGCGAGCCTGGACCGTACCGAAGACGTGATCAAGCGTATGTCCGACCTGGCCCTGAAACAGCCTGGCGTGGAAAGCGCGGTGGCCTTCCCCGGCCTGTCGATCAACGGTTTCACCAACAGCCCGAACGCCGGCATCGTGTTCGTCACCCTGAAGCCTTTCGACGAGCGTAAGGATCCGAGCATGTCCGCCGGTGCGATTGCCGGCGCGTTGAACGGCCAGTACGCCGGGATTCAGGAAGCCTACATGGCGATCTTCCCGCCACCGCCGGTACAAGGCCTGGGGACCATTGGCGGTTTCCGCCTGCAGATCGAAGACCGGGGCAACCTGGGCTATGACGAGCTGTACAAAGAAACCATGAACATCATCGCCAAGAGCCGCAGCGTGCCGGAACTGGCCGGTCTGTTCACCAGTTACACCGTGAACGTGCCGCAGGTCGATGCTGCTATCGACCGGGAAAAAGCCAAGACTCACGGCGTGGCCGTCAGCGACATCTTCGACACCCTGCAGATCTACCTGGGTTCGCTGTATGCCAACGACTTCAACCGCTTCGGTCGCACCTATCAGGTCAACGTTCAGGCCGAGCAACAGTTCCGCCTCGAATCGGACCAGATCGGTCAGCTGAAAGTGCGTAACAACCGTGGCGAGATGATCCCGCTGGCGACCTTCATCAAGGTCAGCGACACCTCGGGGCCAGACCGCGTGATGCACTACAACGGCTTCATCACCGCTGAAATCAACGGTGCGGCAGCCCCAGGCTACAGCTCCGGCCAGGCCGAGAAAGCCATCGAGAAACTGCTCAAGGATGAACTTCCGAACGGCATGACCTACGAGTGGACCGACCTGACCTACCAGCAGATTTTGTCCGGCAACACTGCGCTGTTCGTGTTCCCGCTCTGCGTACTGCTTGCGTTCCTGGTGCTCGCTGCTCAATACGAAAGCTGGAGCCTGCCACTGGCGGTGATCCTGATCGTACCGATGACTCTGCTGTCGGCCATTACCGGGGTGATTGCCTCGGGCGGCGACAACAACATCTTTACCCAGATCGGCTTGATCGTACTGGTGGGACTGGCCTGTAAGAACGCGATTCTGATCGTCGAGTTTGCCAAGGATAAACAGGAAGAAGGCCTCGGCCCGCTGGCAGCGGTACTGGAAGCTTGCCGTCTGCGTCTGCGGCCGATCCTGATGACCTCCTTCGCGTTCATCATGGGTGTTGTGCCACTGGTTTTCTCCAGCGGTGCGGGTGCCGAAATGCGTCATGCCATGGGTGTGGCGGTGTTCTCCGGGATGCTCGGGGTGACCTTCTTCGGTCTGTTGCTGACGCCGGTGTTCTACGTACTGATTCGCAACTTTGTGGAGCGCGGTGAGCAACGCAAAGCGGCCAAGGCACTGAAATTGGAAAAGCAACTGGAGGCGCAACAATGAGCCTGAAAGCCTTCCTGCCGAGCCTGCTGGTACTGGCGCTGAGCGCCTGTGCCGTCGGCCCGGACTATAAAACCCCAGCCACCGAGGCGGCCAACATCACGGCCGCCAACGATGGCAGCGCCGGTCAGAAGAACTTTGACCGCGCCCGTTTCGAAGGCATCTGGTGGCAGCAATTCGACGATCCGACCCTCAATCAGTTGGTGAAGCAATCCTTGCAGGGCAACCGTGATTTGCGTGTGGCTTTTGCCCGCTGGAAAGCGGCCCGAGCGATTCGCGATGACGCCAGCAATGACGCCATGCCGACCATCACCAGCCGCGCGAGCAGCGATCTGGGCAAAGGGCAGATTCCGGGTCAGACCACCAAACGGGTCAACAGCGAACGCTATGACCTGGGCCTGGACATGGCCTGGGAACTGGACTTGTTCGGTCGCATCCAGCGCAACCTGGAATCCAGCGACGCTGAGCAGCAAGCGGCCGAAGCCGATCTTTACCAACTGCAAGTCACCATGATTGCCGAACTGGTGGACGCCTATGGCCAACTGCGCGGCGCGCAACTGCGAGAAAAAATCGCGCTGGCCAACCTGAACAATCAGCAGGAGTCACGCAAAATCACCGAAAGCCTGCGTGACGCCGGTGTTGGCGATCAGCTGGACGTGGTTCGTGCCGATGCGCGCCTGGCGTCTGTCGAAGCCAGCGTGCCGCAACTGCAAGCCGAACAGGTTCGTCAGCGCAACCGCATCGCCACCCTGCTGGGTGAACGTCCAGACAAGCTGACCGTCGACCTGAGTCCAAAAGACTTGCCGGCGATCGCCAAGGCCCTGCCCATCGGCGACCCGGGTGAACTGCTGCAACGGCGTCCGGACATCCGCAGCGCCGAACGCAAACTGGCGGCTGCCACTGCGCGTATCGGCGTGGCCAAGGCTGACTTGTTCCCTCGGGTGAGCCTCAGCGGTTTTCTTGGCTGGACTGCCGGGCGCGGTTCGCAGATCGGCTCGTCGGCGGCCAATGCCTGGGCACTGGGCCCGAGCATCACCTGGGCGGCGTTCGACCTGGGCAGCGTGCGCGCCCGTTTGCGCGGCGCCGATGCTGAAGCCGAGGGCGCCTTGGCGACCTATGAGCAGCACGTATTGCTGGCACTGGAAGAATCGGAGAACGCCTTCAGTGATTACGGCAAACGCCAGCAGCGCCTGATTTCGCTGATTCGTCAAAGCGAATCAAGCCGCGCCGCTGCGGACCTCGCCGAAATTCGCTACCGCGAAGGCACCGTGGACTTCCTCGTCCTGCTCGATGCTCAGCGTGAGCGTCTTGCAGCCGAAGACACCCAGGCCCAGGCCGAAGTCGATTTGTATCGCGGCATCGTCGCGATCTACAAAGCCCTCGGCGGCGGCTGGCAGCCAGAGACGGTCGCCAGCAAGTAATGCTTTAACGTGCCCCTTTGGTTGGCCGCAACCCAACCAAATTCTTTGCCCCGCGCCTCATTCGGTCGCGGGGCTTTTTTTTTGTCGGTCTTTAATTCAACGCATATCCCTGTGGGAGCGAGCCTTTGTGGCGAGGGGGCTTGCCCCCGTTGGGTCGCGAAGCGGCCCCAATCTACGACTGCTGCGCAGCCGAACGGGGGCAAGCCCCCTCGCCACATAAGCCCGTCCCCATATGGGGTTAGTGGGTTGCCTGATTATCCCGGTTTTCCATGACGGTCACCGTGGCCGTGGTCCCGGCACGCAGGCTGTTTTTGGCGATATAGTCGGCGTCGATCTGAATCCGCACCGGCACTCGTTGCGCCAGTTTGACCCAGGTATAGCTGGGGTTGATGTTGGCCAGCAGGCGACTGCCGGGGGAGTTCTCACGGTCGGCGATAGCAAAAGCGATGCTTTGTACGGTGCCGCCGAAGGTCTCGCCGCTCATCAACTCGATCCTGACCCGATCACCCTCCTTGATTCGCGGCAACTTGGTTTCTTCGAAGTAGCCACTAACATAAAAGGATTGACTGTCAACCAACGCCAACAGCGCACCGCCACCACTAGCGAAGTCACCCTCGCGGGTCAGCAGATTCGTCACATAGCCACTGACCGGCGCCACCACCCGGGTTCGTTGTAAATCCAGCTCGGCCTGGGTCAAGGCCGCAATAGCCAGCTGCACATTGGCTTGCGCCAAGCCAAGGTTGGCCTGGTTTCTCAACAGGTCCGCCTGAGCTACCGCCACTTCGGTACTGGATTTTTCCCACTCTTCGCCGGAGATCGCGAAACGCTGCTTGAGCGTCCTTCGCCTCTGCTCTTCGCTCTGGCGTTGTTTGAGTAAGGCCTCACTGGAAATGATTGATGCCTTCGACTGGCCCTCAGTGGCTTTCGCCACTTCGACTGAGCGCTTCGCGTGTTCGACCGCCAGTGCGTAACGCGCCGGGTCGATTTCCAGCAGCAACTGGCCCTTCTGCACATGCTGGTTGTCCTGCACCTGCAAGCTAATGATGCGTCCCGAGACCTCGGCTGATAGCGTCACCACATCGGCACGCACTCGCGCATCACGAGTCCAGGGTGATCGAGTGTAATGATCCCAAGCAAACCAACCGAGCAGCACCGCCAACCCGACTACGGCCAAAGTCACCAGTTGTGCAACGGTTTTCTTCAGACTCATGAGATACCCATCACCAAAATCACCACCGCACACACGCAAGCGTAGACGGTCATTTTCACTGAGATTTGAATATTTTCAGATAGGTTGTAATGGGCAGATGAGATTGCACAGCCAGCACAACGCGTCCGTCTCGTAGCACCGTACCGCCCCACAGCGAGCCACTGGCGCCGGTAAAAAGGAGGCTTTTCTCTCGGCATCGTCAGAAAAAGAGACGATCACACCCTTGCTTTAACCGATTCTCCAGCCCGTACCGATGGGATCAAGCTCAGATCACAGCCAAAAGGACAATCAGACTGCTTTTTCAATACTGCCTCAGAACTGAGTCTCGATAAACTCGAGATAAGGTGTACCATCAGGCTCTGTCCATCAGATATTAGTCCGTCATGTCCACGCTAAGCGAAGAGAGCCGCCAGATCGTAGCTTCTCTGGCGCACCGTGTTGGTCCCGACGCGGACATTGCGAGGGTCGCCCAAGCGATCGTTTCAACCTTGCAGGATATGGACGCAGCCCTCACGCCCATCATTGGGCCGCAGGGGGTTGCCGCGCTTTACCGCCGTAGCCTCCAGCTTTGCACTTGCGCTCATCCGCGCCTGGCCGGTACCTATGACCGCGTGCAGGCCGCGCTGGATCTGGCTGCCCTCAAATCCGTACTCGTTGAACAAAGCGAAGCCGATGCGTTGTTTTTCGGTGAAGTGATGCTGATCACCTTCTACGAACTGCTGACCACGCTGATCGGGCCCTCGCTCACCGCACGGTTGCTTCGTGACGTGTGGGAACCTTCTTTGAGCGACACCCCATCGCAGGAAAATTCGCCATGAGCACCAAAGTGACTATCAACCGCTTGGCCACCGGCGTGCCAGGATTGGACGAGGTGCTGGGCGGAGGTTTGCCGGAGTTTTCGTTCAACTTGATCGCCGGCCCTCCCGGCTGCGGCAAGACCACCCTCGCTCACCAGATGATGTTTGCCCTGGCGACGCCCGAACGTCCGGCGCTGTTCTTTACGGTGCTTGGCGAGCCGCCACTGAAGATGCTGCGCTATCAACAGCAATTCGATTTTTTCGACAGTGAAGCGATCAACCATTCGATTCGCTATATCAACCTGGCCAACGACACCCTCGCCGGAAATCTGGACGAAGTGCTGCGGCGCATCGTCAGCGAGGTGGAGGCGCACTCTCCGTCGCTGGTGTTCGTCGACTCGTTCCGTTCGGTGGTGCTGGCCAGCCAAACCCAGGACAACCCCAACAACAACCTGCCGCAGTTCATTCAGCAACTGGGCATGTTGATGACCACCTGGCAGGCGACGACCTTCCTGATCGGCGAATATTTCACCGAAACCGACACCAACCCGATTTTCACCGTGGCCGATGGCCTGATCTGGCTGCGTCAAAGCGTTCAGCGCAATTCCATGGTGCGCAAGATGGAAATCATGAAGATGCGCGGCCAACCGACACTGCCGGGGCTGCATACCTTCCGCATCGCGACGTCGGGGATCAAGGTCTTTGCGCCAACGACCCCCAACCCGGTTGAAGCGCCGCTGGAGTTCCCTATCAAGCGCCTGAAGATGGGCGTGCCGCAGCTCGACGAGATGCTCGGCGGCGGTCTGCCCCGTGGTTATTCCTTGCTGGTAGCCGGGCCTTCGGGCTCGGGCAAAAGCATTCTGGCCGCGACATTTCTCGCTGAAGGCGCGCGCAATGGCGAAACCGGCGTGATCGCGGTGTTCGAACAGCGGCCCAATCACTCCCAGAATGCCACCCTCGCTGGCCTGATCCAGAGTGGCCAGGTCGGTCTGGTGGACAGCCGGGCCCCGGACCTCTCCATCGACGAAATCGTGCAGTTGCTGTTGAGCGAGATCACCCGGCTGAAAGCCACCCGCGTGGTCATCGATTCGCTGTCGGGCTTCGAACTGGCGCTGGCGCCGACCTTCCGCGATGACTTCCGCGAGTCGCTGTCACGCATGGTCACCGCGCTGACCGGCGCCGGGGTCAGTGTGTTGATGACCTCCGAGCTGGAAGACCGCTACACCGATCTGCGTTTCAGTCCTTACGGCACCGCCTTTCTCACCGATGCGATCATCGTTCAACGCTATATTGAAGTAGAGAGCCGCTTGTTGCGGATCATGGCCGTGGTCAAGGTCCGAGCCAGCGCCCATTCAGATCAGTTGCGCCAGTACCACATCGACGATAACGGCCTCCAGATCGGCGAAATGCTGCCGGACCAGGAGGGGCTGCTCGGTGGTCGACCGACAAAACAGAGTTCAGGAGCGGTACGTACGGGAGATAAAAATGTTTGAGCCCGACTCATGAGTAAAGCCGGTGGCAAGAAGGAACGTGAGATGGCCAATGCTGCTCACGAACTCTTCCTGCTTGGACAAAAAACTGTTGAAGCGCGCGCCGTACTGGCAGCACTGCAAAAACAGTTGAGCGACGCCAGCAGCCGGTTGGCAGATACCCAGCAGGTCGAGCAAGTGATCGAGGCCAATCAGCAGCTGGTACTGGCGATACTCTTGGCGCAATCAGACGCTGTACCCCCCCTCGTCTGGAGGAGCAGCGTTTGTACCAGCAATTGCGCGAGGCTAATGCGCAACTGGTAATGGCTGCGCTCAGCGCTCAAGACCTTCAAGCTACAGCCGAGCGCGCATTGAGCCAGCAGAAAAGCGTACTGGCGATGGTGGCCCATGAGCTGCGAAATCCGTTAACACCTATCAGCATGATTGCAGAGCGTATGGTTCGACTGCCTAGCGACCAACTGCCGCGAATGCGAGAGTTGATTGAGAGTCAAGTACAGCATATTTCACAGCTGGTCGACGATCTGCTCGACGTCTCCCGCGCCAGCACGGGCAAGCTGCGAATCAATCGCCGCGATGTCGACATGATGCAAATTCTGATTGAGGCTGTTGATGCGTGTGGTCCTGTGATGATCGCCCAACAGCAGCAGTTCGATGTCCATCTTCCAGATGGCACCTTGATGGTGAATGGTGATTCAGGACGCCTCGCTCAGATTCTTCACAATCTACTGGCGAATGCGGCCAAGTACACTCCGGCCGAAGGCAGAATCAAGCTGTCTGCCACGGTAGAGGCCGACGTTCTGAAGATAAGTATTTCCGACAATGGAATCGGCGTTTCGGCTAAAGCACTCCCTTTTATTTTTGACCCTTATGTTCAAGACGAACACGCCATAGGTTTCAACGGCTCCGGTTTGGGCATCGGGTTGACCGTCGTTCGGGAGCTGGTCGAAGCGCACGGTGGCAAGGTCACCGCCACGAGCGAGGGTAATGGTAAGGGAAGTGAGTTCGTGGTGATGTTGCCGCTGGTGAGCCATTGACGCTTCTTTGCACTTAATAGCACTCACGCCTGATCGAAGCGCTCGCATCGTCTTCCTCCGTTACGCCGCTCTTCAAAGGCCTGAAAGATGACAAGGAGCCTATGGAGCCGCCAATCCTCGACGGCCGTCCAAGGGCCTGGCCCGAATTGAATGTGCCGGCAAAACCGACGGACGGCCCCATATGGCAGCGTACGGCGTGCGCCATGGATTAATCTTTAGGTATTGGAAGTCTCAACCTCGGATGCTGGCTGATATGTTTGATACACCCAAGCCACAACAGAACCATCTTCTGGCGGCCCTTCCTGCACAATCGAGGGAGCGCTTGTTGCCCTACTTCGAACTGATCACCCTGCCGCTCGGCAAGGTGCTCTACGAATCCGGGGATGTCCTGCGGCACGTCTACTTCCCCACCGACGCCATCGTGTCCTTACTGTATGTGATGGAAAACGGCGCATCGGCGGAAATTTCAGTGGTAGGCAATGAAGGCTTGATCGGCATCGCCGTCTTCATGGGTGGTGAAAGCACACCAAGCCGGGCGATCGTACAGAGCGCCGGGCATGCCTTTCGGTTACCCAGCCAGCGACTCAAGGATGAGTTCAATCGCCACGGGGAGATGCTCCTGCTGATGTTGCGCTACACCCAGG
The DNA here is from genome assembly GCF_056400265.1 of Pseudomonas sp. 01L34. Lineage (NCBI taxonomy): Bacteria > Pseudomonadati > Pseudomonadota > Gammaproteobacteria > Pseudomonadales > Pseudomonadaceae > Pseudomonas > Pseudomonas sp. 01L34. The sequence goes on along the minus strand of NZ_JBFTSX010000001.1, from coordinate 468,031 downwards.
CGTTGATCACCCAAATGGCGCAGACCGCCGCGTGCAACCGCCACCACTCGATCGATCAACAATTGTGCCGCTGGTTGCTGCTGTCTCTCGATCGCCTGCAAGACAATCAACTGATCATGACCCAGGAGTTGATCGCCAACATGCTCGGCGTACGCCGTGAAGGCGTGACCGATGCCGCTGGCAAACTGCAACGCCTGGGCGTCATCGAATACAGCCGTGGCCATATCAAGGTGCTGGACAGGGCCGCACTTGAGCAACTGAGTTGCGAGTGCTACGCCGTCGTCAGAAAAGAAACCGAGCGCCTGCTGCCCTATGTTCCGTTAAAACCGTCTTACTGACCCGCACCTGCGTGTTCTAGCGAACAGACCACCCCGACGGCGTCCCTCACACTCCAGCTATGAGACGGTTCAACACTCGCCCTTCCCGAGTCCACCGTCTTCACTGGAGTCATCATGCTATCCACGCTTGAGTTGCGTCACATCATCGAGTCAGCACTCCGTCCCCTGTCCTGCGAGTGCCGAGTCGATCAAAGCGGATCACTGCAAGCTCTGATATTCGAGCCTGTCTCTGGTCGAGTAGAGCTGTTGGTTACGGGAATTAGTACAGCCAGCCTCAATTGCAATCGAGCGATAGGCAAGTTTATAGCTGAAATTCAGGAGGACCTCGAAACGACTCATGGGCAGAGGCCAACGCTCAGGATTGGGTAGAGGCTCAACGAGAAATCCCGGCGCATGGGCGGGCATTTTTTATCTGCTGGTGGAATACACGACATACCTGATGAGCGTTGGATCAAAGCGGGAACCGCGAGTAAAGGGACGTGAACCCGATGATGGATGTGGACCACAACCGAAACACCCGCGACGCGCTGAGTCCCCTTTACCTCACCAAGAGACCATCATGACCAGCAAACTCGACCAGCAATGCATCGATACCCTACGCTTCCTCTCGCTCGACATGGTGCAAAAAGCCGATAGCGGCCACCCCGGTCTGCCGCTCGGTGCCGCGCCGATGGCCTATGTGTTGTGGACGCGCTGGTTAAAGTTCAACCCGCGCAACCCGCAGTGGCCCGACCGCGACCGTTTCGTGCTCTCCGCCGGACACGGCTCGGCGCTGCTCTATAGTCTGCTGCACCTCAGTGGCTACGAGCTTGCGCTGGAGGAGATCAAGCGTTTCCGCCAATGGGGTAGCAAGACGCCAGGGCATCCCGAGCGCGGACACACGCCCGGCGTGGAGACCACTACCGGGCCGCTTGGTCAGGGCCTGGCCAACGCGGTCGGCATTGCGATGGCCGAGGCGCAACTGTCCGCGCGCTACAACCGTCCCGGTCATGCGGTCGTCGACCACCATACCTACGCCCTCGTCAGCGACGGCGACCTGATGGAAGGCGTGGCAAGCGAGGCCGCCTCGCTCGCCGGCCATCTCGGGTTGGGCAAGCTCACCTGCCTGTACGACGACAATGCCGTTACTCTGGCCGCCGGCACCGCCATGACCTTCTCCGAGGATCGTGCGCGGCGATTTGAGGCCTACGGCTGGCACACAGTGTCGGTGGCAGATGGCAATAACCTATTGGCGATAGATGCCGCGCTGCAGGCGGCACGGGCGCAAAGCACGCGGCCATCGTTAATTCTCGTTCGTACACATATCGGCTACGGCTCACCCGAGCAGGACACCTTCAAGGCCCACGGCTCGCCGCTCAGCATGGAAGAGGTGCGCAAGACCAAGGAGAAGCTGGGCTGGCCCACCGAGCCGGACTTCCTGATACCCGACGCTGCCTTGGCGCATTTCCGCAAGGCCGTGGAACACGGGGTGCGGAGCGAGGCTGCCTGGCACATGCGCATGGACGTCTACACCAAGGCCTTTGCAGAACTGTCCCATGAACTGGAGCAGCGCCTGAACGGGGAACTGCCGCCGGGCTGGGATGCAGACATTCCGGTGTTTCCCACCGATGCCAAGGGGTTGGCCACGCGCGACGCCAGCGCCATGGTGATCAATGCCATCGCGCCCCGTCTGCCAGCATTGAGCGGAGGCTCCGCCGACCTCGATCCCTCAACGAAAACCGCGCTCAAGGGCCTTGGCGACTTCAACCCGCCGCCTACCACGGGCACGGATCAACAAGGCTCTGACGTGGGCGGCTGGAGCAAAGCGGGTCGCAACTTGCACTTCGGCGTGCGCGAACATGCAATGGGCGCCATCGTCAACGGCCTTGCCGCACACGGCGGCTTCATTGCCTTTGGTGCGACCTTCTTGATCTTCTCTGACTACATGCGCCCACCGCTACGCCTCGCGGCACTGATGGGCCTGCACGTGGTGCATGTGTTCACCCACGACAGCCTGGCGCTCGGCGAGGACGGCCCTACCCATCAGCCTGTCGAACAACTGGCGAGCCTGCGCGCCATCCCGAATCTGGTGCTGATCCGCCCCGCCGACGCCAATGAAGCCGCAGTCGCCTGGCAGGTTGCGGTGACCACCCGTGACCGCCCTGTGCTGCTGGTCTTGACCCGGCAATCGTTGCCAACCCAGGATCGCAACCGCTATGCCCCGGCAGATGGATTGCGTCGCGGCGCCTATGTGCTGAGCGATGCGGCGAACAGCGAGCCCGAACTGATCCTGCTCGCCAGTGGCTCGGAAGTCGCCTTGATCCTGGCGGCGGGCGAGCGCCTGGAACGCGAGGGCATTGCCGTGCGCTGTGTCTCGATGCCCAGTTGGGAGCTGTTCGAGGCCCTGCCGCAGGCCGAGCGCGACGCGGTACTGCCGCCGTCAGTCGGCGCGCGGCTGGCGGTCGAGTTGGGTGTGCGGCAAGGCTGGGAGCGCTACATTGGCGCGCGGGGGGACATGCTCGGGGTAGAACGCTTCGGCGCCTCGGCACCGGCCGACGTACTGCTGCGCGAATACGGCTTCAGCATCGACAATGTCTGTGCACGCGCCAAGGCGCTGCTGGGACGGCTTCAGGCTACTGACTCAGCGCTCCATCCAACGCGCCAAACGTGACCTGACGCGAGGAGGCAAGCGGGTACGATTGTAGGCATCGGCGGCCTTGCGGATCGCCTCCGCCTGCGTGGGATAGGCATGGATCACCAGGGCCAATGTGCGCAAGCCGACGCCCGCCACCATGGCCAGGGTGATTTCGTTGATCATGTCGCCGGCATGGCGAGCGACGATGGTGGCACCGAGAATCTGGTCCGTGCGCTCCCTGACGTGGATTTTCACGAAACCCTCCTCCTCACTGTCAGTGACCGCACGATCGACCTGATGCATGGGAATGGTGAAGGTTTTCACCGGAATATCCCGACGGTTGGCCTCACGCACATACAAACCGACGTGAGCAATCTCCGGATCGGTGTAGGTACACCAGGGGATTACCAGCCGGCTCATCCGCTCGCGACCGCGCAGCAGGGCGTTCTGCACGACAATGCGGGCTGAAGCCAGGGCGGTATGGGTGTACTTGTGCTCAAGGCAGACATCCCCGGCAGCGTAGATAAGCGGATTGCTGGTGCGCAGGAAGTCATCGACACGGATTCCCTCACTGGCGTCGTAGTCGACACCGGCGGCTTCCAGGTTCAGGCCCTGGACATTCGGCGAGAGGCCGATGCCGGCGAGGATCGCATCGACGGCAACCGTACTGCGGTAATCGTCGCTGACCAGGTCGACCAGTTTCTGCCCACCCTCTACGCGCACGGCAACGACCTGGGTGTTCAGACGGACCTCGATGCCGTCGCGAGCGAAGGCATCCGAGAGCAGTTGCGCGGCGTCCCGTTCCTCGTTGCCGAGGAACAGCGGCATGTCTTGCACGATGGTGGTTTGTGCGCCAAGCCGGGAGAAGGCCTGGGCCAGTTCACAGCCAAGGGGGCCACCACCAATCACCAGCAGGCGGCGCGGCAACTCGGTCAGATCGAAAACGTTTACATTGGTTAGGTAACCGGCTTGCGCGAGACCGGGAATCAGCGGGATATTCGGGGCCGCGCCAGTCGCAATCAAGGCTTTGCGAAAGCGCAGGGTCTGCCCATCGACGGTCAGCGAATCAGCCCCCGTGAAGCGCACTTCGCCGAAGAACATATCCACGCCAATTGCGCTCAATCGTGCCGCCGAATCGCCGCCGCTGAGGTGACTGCGGATACGCCGTACGCGCTCCATCGCGGCAGCGAAGTCGACCTGAATGTCGCTCGGCACTTGCGCGCCATAGTGCCGGGCATCGCGCATTTCGGCATACAACTGCGCCGTCCGGATAATCACCTTCGACGGTACACAACCATTGTTCAGACAATCGCCGCCGATCAACCTGCATTCAATCAACGCCACCCTGGCGCCGAGCGCTACAGCGGTTTTCGCGGCGCCCAGACCCGCAGGCCCCGCACCGACTATCACCAAGTGGTAGCGCTCGGCAGCGTGCGGATTGACCCAGCGCGGCGGATGCACACTGGCCAGGCGTTGACGCTCATAAGCATCCTGCGGCGTGGTGATCGACCCATCGTAGTCTTGCGTCATCAGCCTGCTCCCGCAAATGGCGGTTGCTGCAACCAGCCGCCGTGGAACCCGGCGCGCTGCAAACCGTCGCGGATGTAGGGGCAGGCGCGCATCAGCTCCCAAATCCGTTGGCTACGATGGTTCTCGATCATCATCAGTACAATGCCCTGATCGAGCCCGTAGTGCCCTGGGGACACCCAGGCGCGCCCGTTGGCATCGGCGAGGCTCGGATTGAAGCTGCTGGAAAAGCGCCCTTCGACGCACATTTCCGGGTAGCGCTCCATCATATGCCGCACCGCGTCGAGGACAATTTCCGGCGCAAACGGCAACGACGCCACCACCGAGGGGGCGCACAGTGTGCCGTCATCCGGCCCGTACGGTACGCCACGAGCGGCATAACCGAACAATCGCCGCGGCTCATTGGACAGCTGCGGCTGCTCATCGCTCGGCCCATCGCAAGCGGACAAGCCCCAGCAATTTTCAGCGTAGCCGGCGAACTCTTGCGGGTTACGCCGCGCGTACTCACGCTGGATGTAAGCGGCGCGTCGGCTGTTCTGGAAGTAGTCCGAGCACTTCTCACGCATGAAACCATCGTGGATGCCGCGAAAATCTATCCATGCATGGGAGAAATGGTGGACAAACAGCGGCCCGGCATAGAGATAGTCATGGTCGTAGAGGTTTTCCCACTGATAGGTGGAGGTCCATGCCCGGTAGCAGTCGCCCACGATGGCACAGCTTGGCGAGCCGAGCGCCAACACATACAGCAGGATGGCCTCGCTGTAGCCCTCCCAGCCGTAATGCAGGAACCCGCATTCGGGTTTCCAACCCTGCCTTATCGTCTCACCACTGTCCTGTGCCCAGCGCCAGTCGATGCGCCGATAAAGAAAGTCGGCCAGGCCCCGCAACTCGTTCTCGTCAGCGGTATCCGCGCAAAAATACAGGCTTGCTGTCAACACGCCGGCGATCAGCAAAGCGGTGTCGATCATCGACAGTTCCGAGCGCCAAACCCGCACACCCGTATGGATATCAAGGAAGTGATAATAAAACCCTTTATATCCTGTCGCCCCGGGGCTACCGCTTTGATCGCTGGCCTGGAAGAAACGCAGTGCGGCGAGGCTGAACCGCAGCGCGTCGGCCCGTGTCAACCAGCCCCGATCTACGGCCAGCGGATACACTGACAGGGCGAATCCGACCACCGCGATACTGACGGGCGAACCGGGACGCGAGGTATCGGCCACCAGTCCGTTAAACGGATTCAATGTCTGCAGGAAATAACCCAAGGCGGCACGCTGCAGGCGATCGAAAAGCGCTTCATCGGCGAGTGTGGACTGTACTGTCCGCGAGCGGCGCTCAACCCTGTTCATCGGCAGGACCGAAGAGGCTTATGAGCGCCTGCTCTGAAAGAAACTGACCGCCAGCAAAATCAGCGCCACGATCAACAGGACATGAATGAAGCCGCCCAGGCTGTACGACGTTACCAGCCCAAGTAACCACAGGACGATCAGGACGACCACGATTGTTTGTAGCATGACGATTCTCCGATTGTGATCCAGGACTTTCTGAACACCTCCAGATTGAACGCATCGGCAACGTAGTTCTGTGCGCCAGCGTACCCATTAGAGAACAAGCTCAAGACGATGCGCACATCCGTCCAGCGGCACGCGAACGGCCCCTTGCTCGCAGGTCTGCGGTACACCATCGAGCAGCGCCTGCTCGAGGTCCCGGCAACGTCGTCCCGCCGACTTCAGGCTGATCGTGTAGTCGCTGCCGTCCAGCCTCAGACGGGCTTCAAAACCTGGCCAGTGACGCGGGATGCAGGGATCGACAACGAGAAACGCCCCCTCTCGGCGCAAACCCAGAATCCCCTCTACGCCGGCGCGGTACATCCAGCCGGCCGAGCCGGTGTACCAGGTCCAGCCACCCCGGCCTATATGCGGCGCAACGGAATAGACATCCGCGGCGATCACATAAGGTTCGACCTTGTAGCGCTCGACCTGCTGTGGCGTGCGCGCATGGTTGATCGGATTGAGCAGCGCGAACAACTCGACGGCCTTATCGCCTTCCCCGAGTCGGGTCAACGCCAGGATCGTCCACATCGCCGCATGGCTGTACTGCCCGCCATTCTCGCGCAGGCCTGGCGGGTAGCCTTTGATATAGCCGGGGTCGAGCGAAGTGTGCGCGAACGGGGGTGCGAACAGTAACGCCAGGTTGTCGTCGCGGCGGATCAGCAGACGCTCCAGCGAGGCCATCGCCAGCCTCGCGCGGGCGGGATCGGCGCCACCTGAGAGTACCGCCCAGGACTGCGCAATGGAGTCGATCCGACATTCCTCGCACGCCGCCGAGCCGAGCCACGTACCATCGTCGAACGTCGCCCGGCGATACCAGTCGCCATCCCAGGCCTCACGCTCCAACGCTTTGCGCAGCAACCCCGCATGCGCCCGCCACCGCTTGGCACGCTGATCGTCGCGGCCGTCGGCCAAAGGCGCAAAACTGTTCAAGGTGCTCAACAGCAACCAGCCGAGCCAGACACTCTCGCCCTGCCCGCCCACGCCAACCCGGTTCATACCGTCGTTCCAGTCGCCGCTGCCGATCAGCGGCAAGCCTTGGGCACCGGTCAGCGTCAGACACTGGTCGAGACCGCGGGCGCAATGTTCGAACAGCGAAGCCGACTCGTCCGCGGGCATCGGCTGGAAGAACGCGTCGCTTTCGCTGGGGAGCAACTGCCGCCCTTCGATGAACGGCACGCTCTCGTCCAGCACCCCGGCATCCCCGGAAGACGTGACATAGGTGGCGCAGGCAAAGGCCAGCCAGACACGATCATCGGAAATCCGCGTACGGACCCCCTGCCCCGAATGCGGTAACCACCAGTGCTGCACATCGCCCTCGACGAACTGCCGGGCGGCAGCACGCAGCAGATGAGACCGGGTTTGCGCTGGGTGTGCGAATGCCAGTGCCATGCAGTCTTGCAACTGGTCGCGGAAACCATAGGCACCGCTGGCCTGGTAGAACGCCGAACGAGCCCAGATGCGGCAAGCCAGAGTCTGGTAGAGCAGCCAACCGTTAAGCAGGATATCCAGGGCGCGGTCGGGCGTGCGTACCTGCACTGCACCGAGCACTTCGTCCCAGTGCCGTTTGACCGCTGCAAGTACCTCGTCCAGGTCACGCTCGCGGTAACGCAGAACCATCTCCCGGGCAGCATCGGTCGATACGGCCTGCCCCAGCAAAACCAGCACCTCGACAGACTCGCCGGGGGCCAGCTCGACGACGCACTGCAGCGCCGCGCATGGGTCCAGACCGGCACCGCAGGCCGCGGACAACGGAGCTCTACCGAGCAGCGCCCGAGGCGCCGCCGGCCCGCCATGGCGACCGAGGAATTCGCGGCGGTCGGCGGTCCAGGCGCTTTGCCGGCCGCCGAGATCAGCAAATGCCACACGGCCCGGGAAGGCGATACTCCATGGGTTGTGCGCCAGCAGCATGCCGCTGGCGGCGTCGATCTCCGTTTGGATGAACGGCCCGTCGGTCCCGCGCGAGGTGCCGAGCACCCATTCCACATAGGCCGTCACCGACAGTTGACGTGGCCGCCCGGACAGATTGCGCAGGGTCAGTCGGGAAATTTTCAATGGGTCGTCCAGCGGCACATACTGCAGCAATTGCGTGTGAATGCCGTGTGCCGAATGGTTGAAGCGGCTGTAGCCGAAGCCGTGCGCAGCGCGGTAGACGCCGTCGTCGCGGATCGGCTGCGCGGTAGGGCTCCAAAGCTGGTGACTTTCCTCGTCGCGGATATACAGCGCCTCGCCCCCCGGGTCAGCGACCGGGTCATTGGACCAGGGGGTGAGTTGGTTTTCACGGCTGTTCTCGGCCCAAGTGTAGCCACTGCCGTGCTCCGAAACCTGGAAGCCGAACGCCGGGTTAGCGATCACATTGATCCACGGCGCGGGCGTCGTCTGGTCGCGCTCAAGCGTGATCAGGTATTCCCGCCCGTTGCGATCAAAGCCGCCCAGGCCATTGAAAAACTCCAGGCCGTCATCCCCGACCGGTGCCTCCGGCAACGGCCACACTGGCATTGACGGAGGCTGGCGGGCGGCAAGCCAGTTGCGCGGCGCAGGCTTTGGCAGGCGCTCGAGCTGGTCTGCAATGGAACCACGATGGGCGATCAACTCGACTCGCGCCACGGCCTGCAGCAACGCCCGTGTTTCTACGGTCATGAGGTCGGTGCGCAATGTGTAGACCGCACCGCGCCTGCGCTCCTCGCCAAAGTGCAGGCGAGACTGAGTGCTGCGTACTGCGGTTTCTATCGCCTCCTGCAGGTCCTGCACATAGGACGACGCCCGTTCGTTGAGGATGACCAGGTCGACGTGCAGGCCCTTTATCCGCCAGTATTCACGGGCACGCAGCAACTGACGGACCCGGGCGAGGTCCTCGACCTCGTCGATGCGCAAGAGAACCAACGGCAGATCACCAGAAATCCCCAGCGGCCATAGCCCCGACTGGCACCCCGCCCCTCGTATGATGGCCGGCGCCGAAGCGCGAAAACGTGGGTCAACATAGAGAATCGGCGCGGCCAGGCGCTGGAAGTCCGCCGCCTCCTCGGAGTCGATGCCAAGGTCGCGCAATTGCACCTGGGCCTGGGTCCAGGCCAGGGTCTTGGCGCGCTCGAAGGCATTGCGTTCATGGTGCTTGTCGATCAGATCCAGTAATTCCTCTCGCGAGCTTGCGACCACCGTCCAGAAGGCTACCCGCGCAACTTTGCCGGGCCCAACCCGCAGACGTTGACGCAAGGAAAAGATCGGATCGAGGACCGTCCCCTGGCTGTTCGACAGCGCCCGATGCCCGGTGATCGCCAGCGCCTCGCGCACGCTACGGTTGCGGCCAAGGAAACGCGCGCGGTCGGACTCGTATTGCGGATCAGCGATCAGCTCACCTTCCACCACCACGAAGTGCGCCGCCCATACCGGCGTTTCCTCCGGTCCACGCGGGCGGCGAGTGGCGACCAGTGCCGTGAACTCGGCAAGGTATTCAGTCTGCACGAACATTCGCGAGAACACTGGATGCGCGCTGTCAGCGGCCCGAGTCGCCAGGACCACCTCGGCATAGGAGGTCAGTTCGATGTCGCGTGGCCTGCGCCCGTTGTTGACCAGCGAAACTCGCCGCACTTCGCCGTTGTCCTCGCCGGACACCAGTACTTCCAGGCTGGTGACCAGCGAGCCTTGGCGATGAATGAACTCGGCCTGATCCTCGTGGAACAGCACCTCGCCGTTTTCAACGTCGCGGCCACTGGGCTGCAGCGTCGCCGACCAGGCTTCCCCACTCTGGGTGTCACGCAGGAAGATGAAGCTGCCCCAGTCATCGCGGGTGGCATCCTCACGCCAGCGCGTCACGTCGATATCCCCCCAGCGACTGTAACCGCCGCCTGCCGAGGTGAGCATCAGCGCGTAGCGGCCATTGGAGAGCAGATGGGTGATCGGCGCGCCGCCGCCTCCCGCATCGATGCGCCGCAGGGTTTCGCTGCGGCCCTCGGTCGCGGAAACCGTCACCTCTTCGGCTCGTGGATGCGCCAACAGTACGTCCCGTGGCACGCGCTCCTGCAGTAGCAAATCGCAGGCCTGAATCATCGGCTCGCGGTGGAAACGGCAGCGCATCCTGCCATCGTGCAAGGCATTGGCGATGGCAACGATGGTCATGCCCTGATGGTGGGCCATAAAGCAGCGAACGATCGCCACATTCTCGTCATCCGGCAGCCGTGAGCGGGTGAAGTCCAGCGCCTCGTAGAAACCATAGCGGCCCTGCGCGCCCATCCCGGCCAGCCGCTCGTAATTGCGGCGCGCTGCCTGCGGATCGATCATCGCCGCCAGACCGGTCGCATAGGGCGCGATCACCACGTTCTCGGACAGCCCGCGCTTGAGGCCAAGCCCGGGCACACCGAAGTTGGAGTACTGGTAGGTGAATTCCAGGTCACGGGCGTTATAGGCGGACTCCGAGATCCCCCAGGGGATGCCCAACGAACGGCCGTAGGCTTCCTGTAACGCCACCACCAGACGAGTGCTCTGTTCCAGCAGGCTGCCGGCCGGCGCGCGCATCACCAGCGACGGCATCAGATATTCAAACATCGAACCGGACCAGGAGATCAGCGCCGAGCCGCCGGGGACCGGCGTTGCGATGCGTCCGAGGTGGAACCAGTGACGAGTCGGGACATCCCCCTTGGCAATGGCGAACAGGCTGGCCAGTCGTGCTTCCGAGGCGAGCAGGTCATAGCAGCTCGGATCGAGGCGATTATCGGTCTGGGAGTAGCCGATCGACAGCAGCTTTCGTTCGGGGTCGAGCAGGAAGCTGAAGTCCATCGCCCCAGCCATCGCCCGGGCCATATCGGCGAGCGCTTGCAAGCGCTGCGCCAATGTAGACCGCGCCTCGTCCGGCAACGTGCGGTCGCGCAGGTGTTCGGCCACTGCCTTGCGCAGCGCTTCGACCCAGAACAGCAGGTCATCACCCTCGCCGACCGGAACGACCCTGACGGCCACCTTGGCGGCCTTCTCGGTCAGCCGCTTCAGACTCGGCAGCAGTCCGTCGAATGCTTGCAGCCCCGCCAAGTGGACGCGGACTTCCTCCAGATCGTCGCGCAGTTGCCGCAGCGGCTCGCCACCCGCACCCGACAGCCCGGCGATGGCCTCCTGGACCAGCCACAGGTCGTCCATCAGGCCGCGACAGGCCTCCTGCGCCAACGGGCTTTCCCGCCACTCATCGCAAGCGTTGGCGAGCACGATCAGGTGCCCGGCGAAGTTACCACTATCGACCGACGACACGTAGGCCGGATGCAAGGCTCGTAGGTCTTGGGTCGCATACCAGTTGAAAAAATGCCCGCGATAGCGCGGTAGCTTCTCCAGGGTTGCCATGGTCGCTTCCAGGCGCTCGAGCGTCTCAATGCTGCCGGCCCAGCCAAAGTCGCGGGCAGCGACTGCCGAGAGCAGATAGAGCCCGATGTTAGTCGGCGAGGTGCGATGTGCGAGTACCGGTTTGGGCTGTTCCTGGAAGTTGTCCGGCGGCAGCAGGTTATCCTCCGCTGTAACGAAGGTTTCGAAGAAACGCCAAGTGTGTCGCGCGGTCAAGCGCAGGGCATGCGCGTCCAGCGGCGAAGCCGTGCGCTGGCGGGCGACCTTCGATGGCCGGCTGCTCAGCAGAGCCAGCGCCGGCGCCGCCAACCAGAGCAACGCTAGTGGCCCGACTAACGGCCAGGAGCTGGGCGCGAAGGCCAGCCCGGCGGCGCTCATCAGCAGCGCAAGCGCGGTGCCACCAGCCATCTGCCGGTAACTGCCGCGCAGGTCTGGTAAAGGGCAGCCGGAGGCCTGCGCGGCGGTGGTCCATTCGAGCAGGTGATCGTGGCTGGAGAACATCCGCACCAAGGTGCGCCCGATAGCGTCTCCCATGCGCCATGCAAGGTCCGCCAAAAAGGCCAGCGAGAGCACAATCTGCAGAGCCGCGCGACGCAGGTCGGCACCTAACATGCCGAAGTGATTGCGCAGACGGATGCCGCGCCGCTGCGGCAGCAGGGAGCAGACGGTTGGCAGCAGGGCCGGAATCATCAGGGTCGCCAGCACGAACAGTGTAGCGAGCAGCGCCAGCGGCAACGGCAGCCACCAGCAGAACACCAGACTGGCCAGGGCGAAGGGCGCGAACAACGAGCGACGCAGGTTGTCGAGCATCTTGCAGCGGCCGATCGGCGGTACCGCCTGAGCCCCCCTCCAGTGCCCGAATACCCAAGGAAGCAATTGCCAGTCGCCGCGCGTCCAGCGGTGCAGACGTTTGGCGGTGACATCGAAGCGCGCCGGGGATTCTTCGATCACTTCGACATCCGAGGCCAGGCCGGCGCGGGCGAAGATGCCCTCGAATAGATCATGACTGAGCAGCCGGTTGTCGCCGACCCGGCCACCGAGCGCGGCTTCGAAGGCATCCACATCATAGATACCCTTACCGGTGTAGGAACCTTCGCCGAAGAGGTCCTGGTAAACATCCGAAACCGCCGACGCGTAGGGATCTATGCCGCCGGGACCGGAGAACACCTGCTGGTAAAAGGAGCCCTCGCCGCCCAGCGGCAGAGAGGGCGTGACCCGTGGCTGGAGGATCGCGTAGCCGCTGACAATGCGCTTCAGCGCGGCGTCGAAACGTGGGTGGTTCAATGGGTGAGCCATCTTGCCAATCAGCCGCAGCGCCGCCTCCCGCGGCAGGCGGGTATCGGCGTCAAGGGTGATCACGTAGCGCACCCCGGCCGGCACTTTCGGTGCCTCGCCGAAGATGGACATGAAACTCGTCTCGCCATCCCCACGCAACAGGCGGTTTAGCTCGTGCAGTTTGCCGCGCTTGCGTTCCCAGCCCATCCAGCACTGCTCGCGGGCATTGAACAAGCGCCGCCGACAGAGCAAGAAGAAGCGCGGGCCGCCGGGCCCAGGCCCATAGCGGCGATTCAGCTGTTCGATCGCCTCGGTTGCTACCGTCAGCAAATGCGCATCGCTGTCGAGCTCCTCTTGCTGCGCATCGACGCCATCGGCCAGCAAGGCAAAGGCCAGATCGCCGCCGATGCCCGCCAAATGGTGGACCTCCAGTCGCTCGATCTGCTCCAACAGATCGGCTTCGCTGGTCAACAGCGTCGGCACAGCGATCAGCGTACGTAGCGCCTGCGGCACGCCGGCGGACAACTCCAACCCCGGCAGAGTAATGGCGCCGGAACTCCAGGTGACTATGCGATTGACCAGCGCCGTGGCCACCTCGGTGACCGGCACGCACATCGACAGCAGGAACAACAGGATCCAGCCAACAGCCACGGACGGCACCGCCAAGGCCCAGGCCATTAGCGCCAGTAGCAGCGTGGTCAGCAAGAAAATGCTGCCAACATAGCCGCCGATGCCCAGGCGAATGTTGAAGCGGCTGATGCGCAAGCGCAGAGGTGCGCGAAAGCCCATGGCCCGCTCCAGCGCCGGGCGTCCCTCGGCGATCAGGTGGTAGCCAGGATCGCTCGCTCGCCCACCCCACTCCTCGCCCTGCTCGGCGCTCTCAGCCAGGCGGGCAGCCTCCAAGGCCCGGTCGGCGACCTCCAGTTCCGAGAGAGCCGAGCCACGCGCCAGTTGCTCGATGGCGCTGCGGTACAGGTTGCGCGTCGGGAAGTCCATAAGGGCAAACGCACTGCCCGCGCGCAAGCGCGCATCGACCAGGCTGACACTTTCAAACAGCTTGGCCCAGTCAATATCGGAAATCAGCCGCATGCTGGTGATGATGTTGCGCACCGTGACATTGGAGGCACCCTGGCGTTGCTGGGCGTGCTGCACCACCTCCTCGACGCAAACACCCTGTGCTTGCAGACGTTCGTCCAGCCAGCCCAGCGCCGGGGTCGTACGCGGATCCTGGTCGCGCAGGCGTTTAGCGAGTTGAGCGGCGAACAGCTCGGGCAACCGCCCGAGCGGACGCGCGGCGATGTCTGCCAGCGCCGAACGGGCGCTGGCAGGTACGAGCAAACGATCGGCCAGTTCGTCGGCGTCCGCGCGGGCCATACGACCGTCGTCGATCTGCTCGGCGAGTCGGCGCAGGTTCTCGATCAGGACGATACGCAGAGTGATCGCCACAGCCCACAACTCACCGATGGTCAGCGGCTGGACCCGCTGGTACGCATCGATGAAACACCGCAGCATGTCGAGGTCGAGATGACTGTCGGTATGCGCAACGAAGGCCCAGGCCAGGCCAAAGACCCGCGGGTAGCCAGCGAACGGTCCCTCGGCGAGCTTCGGCAACTGGCGGTAGTAGCCAGGTGGCAGATCATCGCGAATTTCCCGGATCTGTTCCTCGACGATATGGTAGTTATCCAGCAGCCATTCGGCGGCGGGCACCACGCTGTGGCCGCTCTCAAGCTCCGCGGCGCTCGCCCGGTAGGCGGCGAGCAGGACCGAAGCGTTGTCGTCGAGGCATACATGCAAGGAAAGCACAGTGGGCGGCCTGGGTGTCACCTGCTGGGCGATGGCCAGACTCTCGGCATGCTGCTCAAGTCGCTCGATACCGAAAAGCGTCTCCCGTACCGGCGCATGGTCACTCCAGGGGGGTGATAGAACGCGCTGCCCAAGTGCCCGGCGGAAGATTGAATGCATAAATAACGTTCCGAGACGCGCATCGGTCTCATCAGCAAGCTAGGTAGCGAACCTCAGACAAGGCGGCAAGGGGCTCGAAACAGCAACATGCCGCTGTTCAGTCAAGCCCGGCGCCAGTCAATCAAAGCCGCCCCATTAGCAGCAGCACGATGACGATGATCACCACAATGCCCAACCCACCGCTTGGCCCGTATCCCCAGCTCCTGCTATGCGGCCAACTCGGGAACGCACCGATCAACAGCAGGATGAGAATAATTAACAGAATTGTGCCCAAGCTCATGGCTATCTCCTCGGACGCATGAAGAAACTGGCTGGTTGACTATCGCTCAAAGCGCGTCCAGCAATCTGACAGAGCCCAGATTGAGTGTATTCACAGGCACGAGTCTGTACGCCAACGCACAGAGTCCGCTCAGAAGCTGATGCGCGGTTCAACGTTAATGGCCCCAGTTGAAATTACAGCTCAGGCGCCCATCACCAGAATCAACGTTGCGCATACGCAGGCATACAACGCGCCTTCGAACAGGGCTTCATGCCAGACAAATCGCAATACCCCCAGGCGGCGCAAGGTCCAGTCCAACAGCAGAAAAATCGGCAAGGCCAGCAACAGCGCCTGGGCGATTGGCGGCAGATAGACGCCCCCCACTTCCAGATCAATGGGCAAGGGCTGGCACTCCTTCCTTGTCTGCGGGTTGAAAGTATTTGCGATGGCGCTCCAGAAACGACACCACGATCAACAACGCCACGCGCATCCTGAATACCGACCACAGGTGTTCATGTACGTCTAGATGCAAGTCGTCCATTTCATCGCCCAAGACATGCAAGCTTCCGAGCAACTGCACAAGGTCAACCCCGGGTCGCCCGGCGATCAATCGCCCTGTCTCTCGGACAGCCGCCAGCAAACGGTTCTGTTGTTGCGTACTCAACAACGTATTGCTCTGCCCCTGCTGCCTGAGCTGGTTCAACGCCACCCCCAGCGCCATGCACCCGAGGCTGACTTCGAACAGCTCGCGGGTATGCTTGTCGCTGGTCGCCGGCAATAGTCCCAACATCATGGTCAGGCGATCGACCATACGGCTTTCAAACGCAAATTGCTGTTCATCGGTGGCCGGCGTCTTCAACAAAGCGTAGACCTGCTCGCAGCTTTCATTGAACAGCCGGCGCATTCGTAAATCGGGCCTGAACGGGAAGATCAAGGCATACACGCTGAGCGCCATCGCGGCCGCGCAGATATACGCACCGGCAAACTCGAACCACTGAATGGCATTGTTTTGGCCGATTCCTGCGTTTTGCGGCCCCAGCAACAACATGGTCGTCAGTCCAAGACCAATGCCTGTGCCAGTGGTTGGCGGACTGGCCAGCCCCACCGCGACCGCGTACAGCAATGGCGCAAACAACAAGGCGAGCAACTCGAAGTCACTGATCATCGGCATCAGCATGAACAGATAGAACGCCGACACCACCAAGGCCAGACCCAGCCCCCTGGCAAAGCTTTGACTGGCCAGCAACGGCCGCGGAAAAGTCGCCATCAGCGAACAGAGAATCCCCACTACAATCATCCCGCCACGGGCCCCATCCCAAGCAGTCTCGATCCAGATCAGCCCCGCCACCAGTAACGCGGTAAATGCCCGGACTGCGTTCATTGCTGCCAACATGAAGTCCAGATGCAACGGGTTGTCCTGGCCGCGGAACACGCAACTGGCTTCCCGTCCTTCCTGGATCGCGTCGCTCAGTTCCAGAATCTGCCCCAGTTGCTCCAACATCCGTGCCTGCTCCCAGCGCAGTGCCCAGGCCAATGAACGCAGCGTGGCAGGCATCGTCTCGGTGAGTTGTTCGGCCTTGTAGGCCTGGTCATCGAAACGCTGTTGCAGCGTCAAAAAATGATGCCGCGCCTCAATCGACAATGAGCGACCTTGCACGGCCAGCTCATCAAGGAATGCCAGTTCCTCGCTGCGCAAACGCTGTATCTCTTCCGGCAGCGCGCCTTCCCAACGTTCGGTGAGTAATTGCCGCTGGTGACGCAAAGCCGTCAGGCGCGAAGTCAGCAGCACCAGTTGATTGCCAAGCAATTGCACCAGGCTATTGGAACTGCGCAACCGTGGTGCATCGAAGTACAAATGTCGACGCAGCCCTTCAAGGGCGCTGATCTCGCCCAACAGTTGCATTTGCCGCTTGTGGAAATCGGCCTCGCTTTCCTCGGTTCGAATCACCGCTGCCGCGTGAGTCGCGAGCAGTTTGATCACTTGATCGATCTTGGCGAAGTAACCCTTGGCCACCGCCTCCGGTCGCGCCGTCAGAAGGCTGACAACGCACACGCAGGCCACCGCCAGCAATGTTTCTGTCACGCGAGTGACTGCCAGCAGGAACGTACCCTCCTGATCGGGTTGCGCCAGCAGTGCCACCACCACCGCCGTGTAACCGCTCAGGACAAACGCTTGGGAACTGGTGTAGCGCAACAAGGTGCCGCCGGCGGTACACAGCGCCAACCACAAGGCCAGGGTGATGATGAAGGGCAGCGGCGCCTGGGGGAAAATGGCCATGATCAACACCGCGACTGCCGCGCCCAACGTGGTGCCGATGATCTGGCCGAAACTTCGGGCCAGGGCCATGCCGCCCAATGGCTGACTGACAATGATCACCGCCATGATCGACCACTTGGGCTGGTCGAGGTCGAACACAAAGGCCAGGTACAGCGTCAGCAGCCCCGCCACGATGGTTCTCAGGGCAAACAGCAGCACCTCGCGTCCGGGGTTGAGAATCGCCTTGAAGTATTGAAGCAGCGGTTGCATGGGAGCGCTCATCGAGTGGTCTCCTGCAAGCGTAGTCATTGCTTCCTTGCTTCGACGAGTTTCAATGTCGACAAGACCTGTAGGCCATTTCGCCGATGGACACGCCTGCGTCGATAGAGCCTGTCGATCACTTCGTCAGCCAAAGCGATTGGACAGGATCCCCCCATGCCCCTAGGCTGAAATCGCTGCGAAAGCGTCACTCTCTCTATAAAGCCCCTGCCCATGATTGTGCGTCCCAAGCCGAATCTGCTCGGCATGTTGTTTTCCCTTAAAGGCTCGATTGCCAAGCGCATTGCCTTGCGCAGTCTGTTGGTGACCCTGCTGGCGTCGGTAATCGTGCTGGTGGAGATCTGGCACCCGGCGTATTTCTCCAAGGTCAACGCCACGCCGTTCACCCTGCTGGGTCTGTCGTTGTCGATCTTCATGAGTTTTCGCAACAATGCCTGCTACGACCGCTGGTGGGAGGGCCGCAAGCATCTGGGGCAGTTGATCATCGAAGTGCGATCGTTGATTCGTCAAACCCAGGGGCTGATGGAGGCGGCCGAACGTGAACTTATGCTGCGTGAACTCTGCGGGTTCGCCCATGGCCTGATCGCCCGCCTGCGCGTTGAAAACGAGATGAGCGCCATCAAGCCGTGGACGCAGGATGCCGTGGACGCAGAGCATCCGAACATCACTGACGCGCTCTTGCAGCGGATTGGCGTCCGGTGCTCGGCCCTTGCCGAACGCGGCCAGATCAGCGAATGGCGTTATACCCAACTGGAAACGCGACTGGTCAGCCTCAGTCAGGTCCAGGCCAGTTGCGAACGCATCAAAAGTACGCCGCTGCCCTTCCCCTACACCCTGTTGCTGCACCGCACCATCTACCTGTTCTGCATCTTGTTGCCGTTCGCCATGGCCGAATCTCTTGGCTGGCTGACACCGGTGATTACCGCCATTGTCAGCTACACCTTTTTCGGTCTCGACGAAATTGGCGACGATCTGGAAGACCCGTTCGGCTTCGATGAGAACGATCTGCCGTGCAATGCGATTTTGCGCACGCTGGAGCGCGAAGTGCTGGCAGCGTTGGGGCAAACCGACTTGCCACCGGCCCTTGAGCCCGATGACTACGTGCTGAACTGAGCCAGGGTTTGACTCACAGCCCGGCCTGACCGAAGCTGGTGACCTTGTAAAAGCCTGTCAGCTCCCGGATTCCTGCATGCCTCAGTCCCGCCGCTATCTGCTCATCAGCCTCTGTGCACTGTTTGCCCTCGCCCTTGCCTGGTTTTTTTTGCGCAGCACGACGCCCGTGGTGCCGGAGGCAATTCGACGCGGCTACAGCGAAGCGCTGACCCAGGCACGCACGGGTCAACCGGGGGCGGCGCGGGTTCTTTACCAGCAATTGGGCCGCCCTGACCTGTCCGACAAGCGCCGCGTCTGGCTACATGCCGAACTGCCCAACTACCCCAGCCCGCAAGCCTTGAAACTGGCGGATGCGGACCTGCAACATCCATCGGCGGAGGTACGCATCGCGGCGATCAAAAGCATCAGCGGTTTAGTGCCCAATGGACAGCGAAGTCTGTTGCTCGGGCCCTTGCTCGATGACAGCGACCCAAGCGTCCGGTTTGCGGCGGTCAACGCCTTGCTGGGGCTGTCTCCGGATGAGCTGGGGTTGTATTTCGGCCCCCTGGAGCAAGCCATTGACGCTTGGGAGCAGGTCCTCAAGCAGCAGCCGGAAAGCGCCGACACCCAGTACCAACTGGCGCGCCTGCATTTGCATAATGCCGAACTGAAGGACGCGCAGCAGGCATTGGAGCGCACGTTGCAACTGGCGCCCGGCAACTTGCCGGCACTGGTGATGCAGATTGACGTGCTGGATCGACTGGGCCAAAGCGATGCCGCCCAGCAATTGTTGGCGAAGCAGTTAAAGGCCCAGCCCGATTCGGCCTACTTGCAACATGCGTTGGGGCTCTGGTTGCTGCATCACGGGCAAAGTGAGTTCGCCTTGCTCGGGCTGTCCAAAGCCGTGGAGCTTGAACCCGACAATAAGGATTACCGCTACGACCTGGCCACCACGTTGCATGGTGAACAAGAGCTGGAGGCCGCGCAGAAACAGCTGCAGGAAATCGTCCAGCGCCACCCGGCCGATCGCAAGGCGCGCGTGCTGTTGATCAACTATTGGAAGGAAAGCGGGCAGCTGCAGAACGTACAGATCCTGTTGGCGCAGCTCGAGCAGCTCAATCCGGATGATCCGGCGTTGCAGCAAGGGCTTTAATCAAGATCAAAAGATCGTCCGAACGCGGCCCGAGCCTTCGGCAGCGCCTACAGGGGGGCCGTACGACACAACCGTCGACGCAGCTTCAGGAGAGCATGTCCTGCATGATCTGTTGCAACACATCCAGATCGAATGGCTTGGCCAGGATCGGTGCCTTGCGGGTGATCGGGCTGTCGGTCTCGCGGATTTCCTGCGGGTAACCGCTGATGAAGATCACCTTGAGTTCCGGTCGCAGCTTCACGGCTGGTTCGGCGATTTGCACGCCAGAAATCCCGCCAGGCAGGCGGAAATCGGTGATCATCATGTCCAGGTTTGGTTTGCTCGCCAGGATCTCAAAGGCCTGCTCACCATTTTCGGCTTGCAGCACCCGGTAACCTTCACCCGACAAATAAGCGGACAGCACCATCAAAATCGAAGGGTCATCTTCAACGATCAGTACCACGTCTTGTGCATCTTCACTCATGGAAAACCTTTGTTCGGTCAATAGCTGCTGATACGACCATGTGGTCAATCAGAGGTTGCGTTCATCGGGCTGTTTTCCTGCAGCGGCAGACAAACGCGAAACAAGGCGCCTTCGCCAATCCGGCTCTCGACGGTAATGGAGCCACCATGGGCGGCGACAATCTGCTGCGAAATAAACAACCCCAGGCCCAGCCCCGCCACCACGGCCCTGGTGGAAACCCGCTCGAACTGCTGAAAAATGCGCTGTTGATTCTCTATACCGATCCCGATACCGCGATCCTGAACCTCAACCCGCGCTTGCCCGTGGTGATTGTACACGCGAACGTCGATCGCGCTCTTGGCACCATAGCGCAACGCATTAGTCAGCAGATTGCAAATCACTTGTTCGATACGAAACTCGTCCCAGTCGCCCATCACGGGCTGGTCGGCGATCAAGCTGACTGACGACTCTGCGGCCTCAACCTGCGGTGCGAAGTTCTGCAAAAGATTGTGCACCAGTTGCACCAGGTCAAACCGACTGGGGCGGATCGACAGCTTGCCGGTGCGGATCCGCGACACATCAAGCATGTCTTCGATCAGGCGGATCAAGCTTTTGATCTGCCGTTCGTCGCGCTCGACCATGGCGTGCATTTTGTCCAGGGTGAACGCCGCGGCGTTATCCCGGGCCAGGTGCATTTTGCGCAACTGGGTTTCGAGGATCAGGCCATTGAGCGGTGTACGGACTTCATGCGCAACGATGGACATGAAGTCATCGCGCATGCGCACCGCCTGCTTCAGTTCTTTCTGGGTGTTCTGCAACTGTTCGAGCAACGCCCCCTGTTCGCGGCGACTTTGCTCCAGGGCTTCGACCTGTTGCTTCATCGCCTTGCTCTGGCGATACAGATCGACGAAGACATTGACCTTGCTCTTGACCGCGTGAACATCCAGCGGCTTGTGCAGAAAGTCCACGGCTCCACTTTCGTAGCCCTTGAATGCGTAGTTGAGATCACGGCCAGCGGCACTGACGAACACAATCGGGATGCTTTTGGTTTTTTCCGTGCCGCGCATCAACTCGGCCAACTCAAAGCCGTTCATGCCGGGCATCTGCACATCGAGAATGGCCAGCGCGAATTCGTGCTGCAACAACAGCGACAGGGCTTCGTCGGCGGACAAGGCCTTGTAGACGATGAGGTCCTGCCGCTTGATCAACGCCTCAAGCGCCAGCAGGTTCTCCGGCAGGTCGTCGACGATCAGCAGTTTGGTCTGGATGTCACTTGGCATGGGATTCGTTCCCGCTCGACACGCAGACGGCCGAAGCACCGATCACGATAGCTTCTACACAAGGAAAACCTGCACTGTTCATGATTTGCGGTAGATCCTTTCTTGTTTGACCAACGGCTCAAACTGATTGCCATAGGCCGAAAAATCCAGGGTTTCCTTGCTGCCCAGCGCCAGAAAGCCCCGATGACACAAAGATTCGTGAAACAAGCCGAACGTTCGATCCTGAAGCTTTTTGTTGAAGTAAATCAGTACATTACGACACGAAATTAATTGAGTTTCGGAGAATACGCTATCGGTGGCCAGGCTGTGATCGGCGAAGGTTACGTTGTCGCACAGGCTCTTGTCGAAAATCGCGTAGTCATAAGCCGCCGTGTAGTAATCGGCGAACGAACGCTGACCACCGGCCTGCTGATAATTGTGAGTGTAGGCCCGAACATTCTGCAGGGAGAAAATCCCCTGCCTGGCTTTATCCAGCGAGCGCGGGTTGATGTCAGTGGCATAGATGATAGTGCGCTCCAGCAAGCCTTCTTCGCGCAGCAGGATCGCCATCGAATAGACCTCTTCGCCGGTGCTGCAACCAGCAATCCAGACCTTGATCGACGGATAGGTCTTGAGCAGCGGCACCACTTCCTGACGCAGCGCCAGGAAGTGCGAAGGGTCGCGAAACATTTCGCTGACCGGAATCGTCAGCAATTGCAGCAGCTGCATGAATGCGGTTGGGTCGTGCAGGACCTTCTCTTGCAGCGCCGAGATGGTATTGCACTCGAATTGGCTCAATGCATGGTTGACCCGACGCTTGATCGACGCGCCGGAGTAATCGCGAAAATCGTAGCTGTATTTGAGGTAGATCGCTTCGATCAACAACCTCAGTTCGATTTCGCTGCGCTCCATTAGAGGCGTTCCATCTTCGGTAACCACACACGAATCAGCGAGAACAGGCGATCCAGGTCGATGGGCTTGGCCAGGTAGTCGTTGGAGCCGGCCTGCAAGCAGCGCTCCTGATCGTCCTTCATCGCCTTGGCCGTCACCGCAATGATCGGCAGCTTGCGCCAGCGCGGATCATTGCGGATTTCCAGGGTGGCTTCGAAACCATCCATTTCCGGCATCATCACGTCCATCAGCACCAGGTCGATGTCCTCGACTTCATTTAATCGCTCAATTGCTTCACGACCGTTACGACCAATCACCACCACCGCGCCCTTCTGCTCCAGCGCACTGGTCAGGGCGAAGATATTGCGTACATCGTCGTCCACCAGCAGCACTTTGCGCCCCTCGAACACCTTATCGCGGCTGCGGGCGGTCTTGAGCATGGTCTGGCGTTCATGGGATAACCGGGATTCGACCTTGTGCAGGAAGAGTGTCACTTCATCCAGCAACCGCTCGGGCGAACGCGCGCCCTTGATGATGATCGAGCGCGAATACTTGCGCAGCTCGGCCTCTTCGTCCCGGGTCAGATTGCGCCCGGTATAGACGATCACCGGTGGAAACGAGCAGATATCCTCGCAGGACATGCGCTTGAGCAAGTCGTTGCCAAGCATGTCCGGCAGTTTCAGGTCGATGATCATGCAGTCGAAAATCGTCGTGCGCAGCAAATCGAGTGCATCCTGCGCCAGGCCGACGGCAGTGATTTCGATGTCCTCGTCGCCGATCAATCGGGCGATGCTGTCACGCTGCAGATCGTCGTCTTCGACCAGCAATATGCGTTTGACCTTCTGGGTCAGTTTGGCTTCGAGACGGGCAAACACCTCCTTGAGCTCCTCGCGCGTAGTCGGTTTGACCGCGTAACCGATGGCGCCCATGTGCATGGCGGCCTCGACACGGTCTTCGACCGAGATCACATGCACGGGAATGTGCCGGGTTTCGGCTTGCTCTTTCAGGCGCTGCAACACCGTCAGCCCGGAATGATCCGGCAGGCGCATGTCCAGCAGGATCGCGTCGGGGATGAATTGCCGGGCCAGGTCGTAGCCTTCATCGGCGCCGTAGGCCACCAGGCACTGATAACCCAGTTCATGGGCCAGATCGTAGAGGATGTGCGCAAAGTCCGGCTCATCTTCCACCACCAGGATGCAACGAGTGGCGAACGGCGCCTTGTAGCGATCATCATCGAAACGCGCGACTTCGACCTCGGCAACCAACGGTACAGGCGCGGTAACCACGATGGCTTGCGGCATGGTCACCGGCGTGGCTTTCATCGTTTCGACAGGCGCATCGCCCGGTTCGATGTAGTGCTGCGGCAACACCAGGGTGAACACACTGCCCTGCCCCGGCGTGCTGGTCAGGCTGACGGAGCCGCCCAGCAAGGTGGCCAGATCACGAGAGATCGACAGGCCCAGGCCGGTTCCGCCGTAACGACGGTTAGTAGTGCCGTCGGCCTGACGGAAGGCTTCAAAAATGCTGTCCTGATGATCCGGCGCAATGCCGATCCCGGTATCACGGACGATAAAGGCGATGCCCTCGCCTGGCTGAGCCGCGACAATCAGGCTGACTGTGCCCTTTTCGGTGAACTTCACCGCGTTGGACAACAGGTTCTTGATCACTTGCTCCAGGCGCTGGCGATCGGTGAACAGCATCAGCGGTGCGTCAGCGCGCAATTCGACTTCAAAATCCAGTTTCTTGTCCGCGGCCAACGGCTCGAACATTCCTCGCAGGCCTTCCACCAGGCGCGCAACGCTGGTGTTCTCCGGACGCACCTCAAGCTTGCCGGCCTCAACCTTGGAAATGTCGAGAATGTCGTTGATCAGGTTGAGCAAGTCGTTGCCGGCGGAATAGATCGACTCGGCGAACTTGACCTGCTCGGCGCTGAGGTTTTCCTGCGGGTTTTCCGCCAGCAATTTCGCCAGAATCAACGAACTGTTCAGCGGCGTGCGCAATTCGTGGGACATGTTGGCAAGGAATTCGGATTTGTACTTGCTGGCACGCTGCAATTCTTCGGCGCGGGCCTCGAGCTCAAGCTGGGCCTGATTCAGCTGGCTGTTCTTCAGGTCCATGGCGTCGCGTTGCTCGGCCAGGATCTGCGCCTGTTCGGCGAGTTGCTCGTTGGTTTGCTCCAGCTCGATCTGCTGGGTTTCCAGGTGAGCCTGGGACTCCTTGAGAACCCGCGACTGCTCTTCCAGCTCTTCGTTGGCGCTCTTGAGCTCTTCTTGCTGAACCTGCAACTCTTCGTTGAGTTGCTGGGTTTCGGCCAGCACTTCCTGTAAGCGCTGGCGATAGCGCGCCGCTTCGATCGAGGTGCCGATGTTGCCGGCAACCAGTTCGAGCAACTCGATGTCACGATCTGTCAGCGGTCGCAGGAAACCGAGTTCGATCACCCCGTTGACGCGATCGTCATCGCTGGTCGGCACCGCCACTACACTGCGTGGTAAACCGTCGCCCAGGCCGGAGCTGACTTTGAAGTAGTCCCCTGGCACCTCATCAAGACGAATCAGACGCGCCTGTTGCGCCACCTGGCCGACAATCCCTTCGCCATTGTAAATCTGCTGCTCAAGTGCTTCCTGTTCCCGGGAGAAACCGTAAGACGCGATGCGCTTCAGGCCACCATGCTCCTCACGGACATAGATCGCCGCGACGGCGCTGCCCAGGTATTGCGCGCAGAACTGCAGGATATTGCGGCCCAACAGATTGAGCGATAACTGCCCCAGGACTTGCTCGGCCAGTTCGGTCTGGCCATTGCGCAACCAGGCCTGCTGTTCCAGACGCCGGGCGCTGGCCTGTTGCGCGGCGAGGTTGACGCTGTAGCTGCGGGACAGGTTGAGTAGATCCCGGCGGCCGACATAGGCCAGCAATCCGCTGATACCGGCTACGAACAACAGATAAAGGGCGATGCTCCAGATTGTGGCGCTTCGCACTTCTTCATTGCGCGTGGCACGCAACTGCTGCTCCATGTCGATCACGTCTTCGAATTGCTTGCGGATCTCATCGGTCAACCGTTTGCCGCGCCCGACCTTGACGACGCTGCGGTAATCACCGCCTGCGCGCTGCAAATCGATTATCGATTGCGCGTAATTGGCCCATTCCGTCTGCAAGGCCTGGAGCCGGTGCAGGCGGTCGGTTTGCACCGAATTGTCCGCGGTCAGTTCGAGCAGGGTATTGAGGGCGACCGTTATTCTTGGCTTGGCCGTCTCATAGGGCTCGAGAAATTGCTCGTCGCCACTGAGCAGGAAACCGCGCATACCGGTTTCCAGATCGACGGTCAGTTTTACGGCTTCATTGGCATTATTGATCACCCGGTCCGAGTGCTGGACCCACTGGATCACCGACAGCAGATAGGTGATCAGCAAGACAAAGAACGCCGCGCTGATGACACCGACACCCAACGGCAGGCTGACGTTGCGGCTCAGGAGTTTACGGAATCGTT
This sequence comes from Pseudomonas sp. 01L34, assembly GCF_056400265.1. NCBI lineage: Bacteria > Pseudomonadati > Pseudomonadota > Gammaproteobacteria > Pseudomonadales > Pseudomonadaceae > Pseudomonas > Pseudomonas sp. 01L34. The sequence continues at coordinate 442,333 of NZ_JBFTSX010000001.1, read as the reverse complement.
GCTCATCAACCGCAGGCGCAGAGGTCATGGGAAGCCTTGTCGAACTGTTGGATGCCATCGAGTCTGCCCCAAATCGGCCGAGGGGATCCATTTTTCTGACACGTTTTTCGGCAATACCCTGCATTTCACTGCTCCGGCGCAAAGGAGCGGTTATTCTTCGCGGCTCTTGTGCGGCTATTGTTCTTTGTAACGCCTCGGGAACTTGTCGTGATCCGTCCCATACTCATGCAAGAGCCCGGCGATTTCGATCGACGCTATCGTAAATCCAACCTTTGAGAGCCCCACTATGTCCACCAACACATCCACCATCCTGGTCGTCGAAGACGATGCCATCGTGCGCACGCTGATCGTCGATGTGCTGGAGGAACTGGAATACCGGGTACTTGAGGCCGATGGCTGTGAAGAGGCGTTGGATTTCATCAACGATGAGGACCAGCACATCGACCTGCTGATGACCGATGTGGGGCTGCCAATCATGGACGGTCGGGAGCTGGCCAAGCAGGCACGCATGCTGCGCCCCGAGTTGCCGATTCTGTTCGCCAGCGGTTATGCCGAAAGCATCGAGGTGCCTGATGACATGCATGTGATCGGCAAGCCGTTCTCGATTGATCAACTGCGGGATAAGGTCAAGGGCATACTTGAAACGTAACTAAGCGCTTAAGCCGCGCCAAGCACCTGTTCCTGAAAATAGCGGTGCTTCTTAGTTGTCCCGCAACGGAACAGTCCGCACCCATAAATACTTTACAACCCCACCTGAAACAGGAACTAATACAATGCCAGTTGCCCAATAACTTAAACTAAAAGAGGATCCCCACACCTTTAAGCAACAACCAGTAGAAGGAACTACTAATGAACCAACTGCACACAGCTGCGAATTATAATTTGCAACTATCCAACCCTCAAGACATCACCCCTCGACTTAAACAAGGCATTGAGAGCGATAAAATCGAGCGAGGCGAAATCATCGCACAGCTTAAAAAGGCTATTTCCGGAAAAGAAAACAATGAGCAGATAGACTGGGAAGAGCTATTCATTACAGTGACCGAAGGTTCTTCGTTCGAACAGGCGCTGCGCCCCGGCGCTGTCATGTTGCAGAGCATGATCGACAAGCCCGCCTTTAAAGAAGTGCTCGCCTACTATTCCGTCCATCCCGATGCTTCGTTCTATGTTGTCGATGCAGGTCACATCATCGCCTCCCATAATGGCCGCGAAATACGATTGACCGCAAAGACCAAACTTGATCCGGACCTCAATGATGATTTGGTTGCAATCGCGGATATTGCAGCAACCATCGACAGAGTGGTGTTCTTCGACAATCGGCTGGGTGTTGCTCAATGGATCACATTCCACGAATACGAACTGCCCGAAGATGTAAAACGCATAAAAAACCTGATCAAACATCTAGAGTTTGACTACCACCCTTCCCCTGCATTGGGTAACTACTGGGAAGCCATCACGAGCAGTGAGGACAGGGCTTTGGTGTTGTCGGCGGACGACAGGCAAACAATTCGTACCTTGACCGCTCAGCACATCGGCGGACGCGGAAAACTGCTGGTGGACCTGTGTAGCATTGCATTGGGAAATCGTTCGAAAACAGCAAACCGATTGAATTGCCGCGAACTGCTGCATGAATTGGGTGTACACCCCTATTTCAAAAGCTGGTCCGAAAGTTATTTAAAAGCGCTTGACTGGTACGGATCCAAATCAGGTGAGTCCGTCTCAGAGTTGAACCTCGAGCAGGTGCTCATGACTGCAATTATTCTCGACATTTACCCGGACGCGGGAGGCGACGAGCGTCGAAATCACATCGCGGGTTACAACCTTTATGCACCTGAAAACATAGAGAAATCGGTTCCAGAGGTTTTCACTGAACTGGAACGGCATCTTGAGAATGAGCATGACATTCCTTCTAACACCAGTACGCTCGCCGCCTACTTGCTGCTGGCAGGCAGGGCACCCGAATTTCTGGTAAGAAATCTGCCCGAATCATTGCGACTGGGCACCCCCGAATGGATTACGTTCTGTCGGGGCGTTGCCATAGCAGAAGCCAACGCTTGCGGTTCCGTGCTTTCCATGACATTTGCCAACGTCATGCAACTTGAAGCGATTGAGCCAGTCAACAAGGAGCAGGAAATTCTGCACAGTGTGCTGTCAGTCGACCCGATTATTGACTGGGCGCTGTTGAACAACGTGATTACTCTTGAGCAGGTGGTCAGTGACTATAAAGGTTCTGGTGATCGTGCCATTGAGGCTTATCAGACCTTTGCAGATGCCTATTCGCAAGCAGTCGCCACGTTATCGACCCCACTGCCCAGCCGAAAAGCGATTTCCCGGGAGATACTTGAGCAGATCGTGCCGGACTGCGATTTCATCGACGAAAAAATACTGTTCGAGAAACAACGGGGTTGGCACGAGTTCAACAATTTCGAGCCGTTAGCCATGTCCATGGTAGAGCTCAACATGTCCAACCATCTGGGGACACTGAACTGGGATTTGAAAAGAAGCCCTAGTCTCTACCAGAGATTTCCGCACCTTGTGCCTAATCTGGTCTCTACGGAGGGGATTTTCAAACGTCGTTTTGACCAGGCTTATGCGCCATTGGAAAAAGCGATGGCCAGTATTGTCAAGCTGGCTTTGTCGGCGTTACCGCCGGCTGACCGGGTTCGTTTGCTGTGCGGTGAAGTCACTTTCTTCACTATCCGGCCCTCGGTTGCCATCATCCAGCCTCCCGATTTGTTTCCTCAGGAAAAACAGAAAGCCAAAGATGAAGCCACGGGTCGCTATGGCGTCGTGATGTGCTCGAAATATGAAGGCCGGTTGTATTGTTATGAACTGTTCACCTTACACGGTGAATGCAGGGAGAACCCTCAACTGGCAGCACTTGTGCAAAAAGAAGGTCTGCTGGCACAACCTGCGAGACTGGACTTTACCGATCACATCAACAGTTTGAGCAAAGCCGAAAAAATCCACAATTTGCCAACTGATATAGAGAGCTATACCCATGGAGTTCCACCCGGCAACACCCGGTCCAGTCATGGGGTAATTGAAAAACTGGGATCATTGAACGCATCGGTAAAAACAACACGCACTATTAAGCCTGGTTATTATGAGAGCTATCAAAGCGAAGAATTCAGCCCCCTGACAAATTACATTTTGAAGCATCGCCCCCTCTGGACGTACGACGAACTGATAGAAGACGCACGGGGCCGAACAGAACTGGAGCAAAGACACTCAAAGGAAGAACAACAATTCGAGACATTCATTAATATTATTGTGCCTTTTAAATCCTGCATCGAAGACTTCTTCTCCGACGATCCGGACCGTAACAGGGGCAGTACGTTGTCCTGCACGCTTGAACTAGCGATGACCGTTTTGCTGGTTGTTGGCGTCGCCGCAAAAGCCGCTAGCGTTGCGGCAAAGGCCGTTTCCACGGCCTCGAAGACCAGAGCGCTAGCCAAGTTGGGCCTAGGGTTTCTCCACTCTGTATTCAACCCGCTGGACGGTACGCCAGAGCTGATCCTGGGCGTCGGAAAGTATTTAAAGAAAGGTGTATTGGGTATCAGTCGGGCTGGCTTGAACTCTTTGGAAAGTGCAACCCATCAACTTCGAAGACTGACCGGCAGTGCTGACGCTTATGACTTGATCAAAGCGGCGCAACGAACTGATATCGGACAAGGAACCTGGCGTCCGCTGGGTAGCTCTGGAGATTCTTTCGTCGTGTCGGCGGTCCGCATGCAGGATGACTGGTACGCTCTCAACCGGCTGGGGCAGCCGTGGGGAAAGAAACTCAAAAACTTCGACTTGAGTTTCAAGTCCTACGTTCGCAAGAAACTCCTCCCGGATAGCTTCGTCTCCGCCTATGTCAAAAGAAGCTTACCGATCGCCCAGACAAAAATTGACACCGCACTGCATCAACTGGTGGCGAACAGTGCTGATTTCGACGTAAAAGCGGTAATAAAGTATTTCTTCGGCAACAGTTCCGCTCAAACTGTTGAGCACCTGACCGAAGCATTACGCAAAATGAAAAAAGACCTCAATCACATCTCCCTGAAGAACATAGATATTGTAAAAAAACCTTCGGACGGCGCGCTGGCGGCAATGCTTCCCGAGACCTTCGCGCGATGGAAAGCAGCGAATTACCCTGCTGATTCGGTTAACAGTCGATTCATTAAGATCTACTCGGACAATATGACTGACTTTTTCCAAAAGGAAAGGTTCGACAGAGGACGGATCGCTGATGGCGTGGTGCATGAGATGTCTCATGGCTCACAACGTACGATTGACCTGATGTATGGCAACCCGGATCCCGCATTTGGTAAGGCCGGCGATGTCGATGTGACTCAGTTGATGAATCTGGCGAAGCATCCGGAAGGATTAGATCCTTTCACATTGCGGGATGCCGATCACAAGGGGTTCCGTGAGTTTAACCAGCTTAAAAAAGACTTGCCCAAGATCGTTGCCGAGGCTCCTGCACTCCTGAACGCCGACTCTTACGCCCTGGCTATTGGCTTGCTGAATCAACGATCGGCCAATTACCCGCGCTTTCTCGAAAACCTGGGCCGGATGAGGAGCAAGTTCGACACCGCAACCGGTAAGCACATCACGGAGGCTGTGATCATTAATCTGTCTACACTCGCCTAGATGCCTGGGACAGAAAATCTCTGTCAACAGGGGCGCTGACCTCCCGTCGACTCAAGTAAACGGCCGCAAACTCACAGGAATCGCCTCCTGTGGTTTAATTGCGGCCTTTTCTTCGTCCCTCCTCGCCTACACCAAGGAACACTGTCATGAGTCAGCTCAACGCAACCAAAGTCCTGGTCATTGGTTACGTCTGGCCCGAGCCCCGTTCTTCAGCGGCCGGTGGGCACGTCATGCAAATCCTTGAGACATTCTTGCAGCAAGGCTGGGACGTCACCTTCAGTAGCCCGGCCGGCACCGGCGAACATCGGGCTGATCTGACGGCGTTGGGCATTCGTGAAATTCCGATTGAATTGAACAACAGCAGTTTCGACGACTTCGTCAGTGAACTTGCTCCGGACATAGTGCTGTTCGATCAGTTCATGATGGAGGAGCAGTTTGGCTGGCGGGTCGAAAAATACTGTCCCGATGCCCTGCGTGTCCTCGAGACATCGGATCTGCAAAGCTTGCGGCACGCCCGGCATCAGCGCCTCAAGGATCGCTTGAAGGTCAATGACGACAATAATGATTTCAGCGACTTGTTCGCGCCGGCGTTGCGCGAAGAGTTCGAACTGATGGCTGATACCGATCTCGCCAAACGGGAGATTGCTGCGCTGTACCGTTGCGACTTGAACCTGATGATCTCTGAAGTGGAGATCGAATTACTGGTCGAGCAGTTCAAGCTGCCGCGCAACTTGTTGCACTGGTGTCCGCTGATGGTCGAACCTGAGCTCGTACCGCCGACAGCCTTTGAAGATCGGGCGCACTTTCTCAGCATCGGCAATTTTCGACATGCGCCGAACTGGGATGCGGTGCTCTGGATGAAAACAGCCATCTGGCCGTTGATCCGCGCGCAACTGCCCACGGCTCAGTTGCATATCTACGGTGCTTACACCCCCCCCAAAGCTACCGCGTTGCACAACCCGGCCCAGGGCTTTCATGTCATGAACTGGGCAGAAGATGCTTTGCAAGTGATGTCGGCGGCACGCATTTGTCTGGCGCCTCTACGCTTCGGTGCCGGTATCAAAGGCAAGATCGTCGACGCCATGTTATGTGGCACCCCCACGGTGACGACGCCCATCGGCGCCGAAGCCATGCATGGCAATCATCCCTGGCCTGGGACCGTGGCCCGCACGGCACGGGAACTGGCTGACTGTGCGGTGCGCCTGTATAAGGATGAAGCGCTTTGGGCGCAGGCCCAATCCCACGGACAGAGGTTACTGGCCGATCGATATAAAATGTCGGAACATGGCCCGGCATTGATCAAGAAGTTGTTGCACTGCCAACAGCACTTGACTCAACTTAGACGCGATAATTTTACCGGTAGTATGTTGCGTCATCACCACCATAAAAGTACGCAATACATGGCGCAATGGATTGAGGCGAAAAACCGAAACCCTGCTTAAGTTACGCACAACCAAATACACATATCTTGCATTATCACAACGATTGATCGCCCCGCTCTTTCCCTTTATAAATTATTGACCGAAGTGAGTAACAGCCACTCACTTCGGCCAACCGATAACACCTATCAAACTATGCAAGGAAGCATTAAATGGACAATACTGTTCAGAACAACTACGTACTTAGAAACTGGATGGCCAGCACGCCGGCAATCGATACACTGTCGCTCAATGAGTTGACACTGCCAGGCACCCATAACGCCGGAAGCGACTGGAAAGCCACTTGGCTGCAAGGCCCGGGAGCCCATTGGCTGGCCTGTCAGCATAAATCGTTTTATTCCCAGCTACACAACGGTTCCCGCGCGCTGGATATTCGCCTGACTTACGACGCCCGCGCGCCGGGACTTGGAAAATTTCGCTGTCATCATAACAATTATCGCAATGACCGAACCCTGGGCCAACTTGTAACCGATGTAGAAAAATTCCTCCAGGAAAACCCCAATGAATTCATCATCCTGGACTTTCACGATCTGAGCGGAAGCACGTTTGACTTCGCTTATTTTAATGACATGATGATCCACTTTCTCGGTCATCGGATCATTCCCAGCAAAAACCGGTCGCTGAGTCTGCGTCAACTCAAACAAATCAGTTCTTTGCAAAGAATACTGGTCGCAGCCCCCAGGAACAGAGCCCTTGATCAAAACCTATTCATTGAACAGATCGAGCACAAATGGTCTGGCAACGGCCTCACCAGTGCCTCCGAGTTGGAACAGCACATTATAAAAGTGCTGAAGTTTCCGCCAGGCACATGGGCACCATGGTCGCTGTCCGCGACCAGTTATAGCGCTCTCGGTGGTCCGGTAGATATTCACGATGAGCTTAATTCGTGGTTTGACCCGAATAAAAGCGACTGGGCAACACGGTGCAACATTATCAATGTCGACTTCATTGAAGAAAGCAACATCGTTTCGTATTGCCTGACCGCAAACCTGAGTAAAGCGGCCAAGCGCGCCAACTAGCGCCGAGCCATTAAAGGATTAATTCTTATGCAAGTATTTCCGTGACTGGCAATGCAGTCGCGCACTTCTATGCTGGGTCATGAAAGCCTTTCTACGCAGGCGAGCAATAGAGGTATGGCACGCAGCCACACCCTAAACATGGACCTCGTCCCCTCCATGGAGGTAGACGAGTCTACGACAAGGAACTGTCATGACCCATAACGCAGTAATCACGCTGGATAAACAAAAATGGATGAGTAATGCCCTCGACATCGATCGTATAAAACTGACTGATGTTATCTGGCCCGGCGCCCATAACGCCGGCATGGATAAACAGGCGCCTAATTATGAGGTGGTCGTCGGCAACTGGACGACATGTCAAAACGGTTCATTTGCATGGCAATTGTCCAATGGCGCACGGGCATTCGATATCCGCTTGGGCTATACCGAGGGGGCTGATCAGTCGATTTTCTATTTCCATCACAATGGATATCAGTCACATCGGGTTCTCGATGAACTCATCAGCGCAGTTTCATCTTTCCTGGACCGAAACCCGGATGAATTCGTGGTTTTGGACTTTCATCAGCTAGGGGACGGCAACAATCGCTTTGACTATCAGAAACTCAATGAGCTTCTGGTCAGCCAACTCGGACAGCGAGTGATACCGCCCGACAACGCCACAAAAACGATCGGCGAGCTCAAGCGGATCAGTGCTCTGCGCCGGGTGATATTAGCGGCGCCCGTACGGCGGGAACTGGATGAGAATTATTTCTGGCCGCGTATTGCACACAAGTGGATCAACAAGCGGTTTACCGACACCGAGGATTTGAAAACCCATATTTCCAACACACTCAAAGACGCGCCTTACGAAACATTTTTATGGTCGTTATCGGCCACCAGCTACGCGTTTCTGGGAGGGCCTCAAGACATCAAAAACCACATCAATGACTGGTTCAATCCCACCCGGGACTGGGTGACGCGCTGCAGCATCATTAATACCGACTTTTTCGATGAGTCCGAAATCGTTCGTTACTGCTGGAGTGCCACCAGCATGAAAGCGGTATACGGTGATGCGTTGCATGCCCCCGCCTAAGCACAGTCGCGTTGCAAGCTGGCCTTAGGCATCCCGAAAGAGGCATGATCAAGGGGCGATAACAATCAAAGCGCCCTGACATGACCCGAACAGCCAGAGTCACCGATCCTTCCTACGAATTGATGGACGACCACAACGGGTTGTCCATCATCTATCGCCAACACGGATTCCCCTGCCCCCTGGTGCGCTGGCATTTCCACAAGGAATACGAACTGCACTTGATCATCGCCAGCTCCGGCAAGGTGTTCATCGGTGACTACATCGGTAACTTCTACCCGGAAACACTGTTCCTGACCGGCCCCAACCTGCCCCACAACTGGATCAGCCAGGTAGCCGAAGACGAAGTGGTGCCCGAGCGCGACATGCTGGTCAATTTCACTGACGAGCTGTTCGAAAGTGGCCATCAGGTATTCGCTGAACTCAAGACAATTGCGCCCTTGCTGGAGCGCGCGCAGTACGGCATCGAGTTTCGCTGCAAGCGCACCATACGCCAGGCCATGACCTTGATGCAGCGCATCGCCGACACCCAAGGCATGACCCGGCTCGGGCATTTTTTCATTCTGCTGGAGTTGCTGGCGGCGTCCGATGACTACCAGTTGCTGTCCGGTGCCACAACGCCGCAATTGGCCGATGAACACAATATCGACCGTACCAACCGGGCGGTGGATTACATCTTTGCCCATTACGCCAGGGATTTAACGCTGGAAGAGGTGGCCGAGCATCTGGGTCTGAAGCCGACCTACTTCAGCCGAGTGTTCAAACAGGCCACCGGACGCTGCTTCATCGAGTTCGTCAATCGCCTGCGCATCAGCAAATCCTGCGAGCTGCTGGCCGATGGCGACAAAACGGTGACCGATGTGTGTTTCGAGTCGGGCTTCAACAACATTTCCAACTTCAACCGGCGTTTTCAGCAACTCAAGGGCATGACGCCGTCGCACTATCGGCGGCTGGCGGTGCAACGGTTGACTGAGCAGAATCAGCACTGACTTATCCTGTACCACGGATCCTTGTAGCAGCTGCCGAAGGCTGCGTTCGGCTGCGCAGCAGTCGCAAACCCGGCCACTCCACCTCTTCTGTATCGCCGCAGCTTCGGACCCGGCGAGGGCTTCGCCCTCGAACGCAGCCTGACGGCAGCTGCTACAGCGCGGCATGCAGCGACACCAGCCCCTGACTTCCCAGTGCAAAAAAGTATCGATCACAGTGCGATGGATGATTTGTCAGCCTGTCAATTGAAGGCTGTAATCGCTGCACATTCTTCCCTCCGCAGGAAGACACAAAAACAATAACTGTCCTTCTGTAACCCCCGGGTGCAGAAAAGGAGTGCACGATGCAACCTTCGGTAAAAGCTCTGCTTGCCCTCACCTGCATGACCCTCAGCAGCGTCAGCCTCGGCGCTCAGACCCTGACCATCGCCACCGTCAACAACAGCGACATGATCCGCATGCAAAAGCTCTCGAAAACCTTCGAAGCCGAGCATCCGGACATCAAACTCAATTGGGTGGTGCTTGAAGAAAACGTCCTGCGCCAACGCCTGACCACCGACATCGCGACCCAGGGCGGGCAGTTTGATGTGTTGACCATCGGCATGTACGAAGCCGCACTCTGGGGTGCCAAGGGTTGGCTGGAACCGATGAAGGACTTGCCGGCCAGCTACGCCCTCGACGACGTTTTCCCTTCGGTGCGTGAAGGTCTTTCGGTCAAGGGCTCGCTCTATGCCCTGCCGTTCTACGCTGAAAGCTCCATCACCTATTACCGCACCGACCTGTTCAAGGACGCCGGGCTGACCATGCCGGAACGCCCGACCTGGGAACAGATCGGCGAATTCGCCAGCAAACTCACCCATAAAGATAAAGAACAGTACGGCATCTGCCTGCGCGGGAAGGCTGGCTGGGGCGAAAACATGGCGCTGATCACCACTGTCGCCAACGCCTATGGCGCGCGCTGGTTCGATGAGAAATGGCAGCCGGAATTCACCGGTCCTGAGTGGAAAAATGCGCTGAATTTCTACGTCGACACCATGAAAAAGTCCGGCCCGCCCGGCGCATCGAGTAACGGTTTCAATGAGAACCTGGCGCTGTTCAACAGCGGCAAGTGCGCGATCTGGGTCGATGCCAGTGTGGCCGGCTCGTTCGTGACCGACAAAACCCAGAGCAAAGTCAGCGACCACGTCGGCTTTACTTACGCACCGCATCAGGTCACCGACAAAGGTTCGGCCTGGTTGTATTCCTGGGCACTGGCCATCCCAACCAGTTCCAAGGCCAAGGAAGCGGCGAAAACCTTCAGCGCCTGGGCCACGTCCAAGGAGTACGGAGCCCTGGTCGCGGAAAAAGACGGCATCGCCAACGTGCCACCAGGCACTCGCGCTTCGACCTACACCGAGGCTTACATGAATGCCGCGCCGTTCGCCAAGGTGACGCTGGAATCGCTGAAAGCCGCGGACCCGAGCCAACCGTCGCAAAAGCCCGTGCCCTACATTGGCATCCAGCTGGTGACCATTCCTGAATTCCAGGCCGTGGGCACCCAGGTCGGCAAGCTGTTCTCGGCCGCGTTGATCGGCCAGACCACGGTCGACCAGGCCCTGACCGCCGCCCAGTCAACCACCGAACGTGAAATGAAGCGCGCCGGTTATCCCAAATAACCAGCGCCCCATGTGGGAACAGGTTTGTGTGGCGAGGGGGCTTGCCCCCGTTCGGCTGCGAAGCAGTCGCAAAGTGTTTTTGGGGCCGCTTCGCGACCCAACGGGGGCAAGCCCCCTCACCACACAAGCCTCGCCCCTACAGTTGATCTTCATTTGTCTGTTCCCAATCGGTTCTGATCGCCATGAATACTTCAACCACTGTCAAAGCTCACATGGACATCCCGCAACCAGTACGTAAAAGCCGGTTGACCAACCCCGGCTGGTTTCTGGTCAGCCCCTCGGTGGCGTTGCTGCTGCTGTGGATGATCGTGCCGTTGGGCATGACCATTTACTTTTCGATGATCCGCTACAACCTGCTCTACCCCGGCGAAAACGAATTCGTGGGGCTGGAGAACTTCAGCTACTTCCTGAGCGATTCGGGTTTCCTGCCCGGCGCCACCAATACCCTGTTGCTGGTGGGCAGTGTGTTGCTGATCAGCGTGGTGTTCGGCGTGTTGATCAGCGCGTTGCTGGAGGCCAGTGAGTTTCTCGGTCGCGGCATCGTGCGGGTGATGTTGATCTCGCCGTTCTTCATCATGCCCACCGTCGGTGCGCTGATCTGGAAGAACCTGATCTTTCACCCGGTCTCGGGGATTCTCGCCTACATCTGGAAGCTGTTCGGCGCGCAGCCGGTGGACTGGCTGGCGCACTACCCGCTGCTGTCGATCATCATCATTGTGTCCTGGCAATGGTTGCCCTTCGCGATCCTGATCCTGATGACTGCCATGCAGTCCCTCGACCAGGAACAAAAGGAAGCCGCGCGCCTGGACGGTGCCGGCCCGATCGCGATTTTCTGGCACCTGACCTTGCCACACCTGGCCCGGCCGATTGCGGTGGTGGTGATGATCGAAACCATCTTCCTGCTGTCGGTGTTCGCCGAAATCTTCACCACCACCAACGGTGGCCCCGGTTACGCCTCGACCAACCTCGCCTACCTGATCTACAACCAGGCGCTGGTGCAGTTCGACGTCGGCATGGCCTCCGCCGGTGGCTTGATCGCGGTGGTGATTGCCAACATCGCGGCCATTGTGCTGGTGCGCATGATCGGCAAAAACCTGACAGACAAAGCCTGAGGCCCGCGCCATGACTCTTCAACAATCCCGTCGTCTGCAAAGCCTGCTGCTCGGCACCCTGGCCTGGGCCATCGCGATCGTGATTTTCTTCCCGATCTTCTGGATGGTGCTGACCAGTTTCAAGACCGAAATCGACGCCTTCGCCACGCCACCGCAGTTCATCTTCACGCCGACGCTTTCGAACTACCTGCACATCAACGAGCGTAGCGATTACTTCAGCTTCGCCTGGAACTCGGTGGTGATTTCCTTTAGCGCCACGGCATTGTGCCTGCTGATCGCGGTGCCGGCCGCCTATTCCATGGCGTTCTACGAAACCCAGCGCACCAAAGGCACGTTGCTGTGGATGCTCTCCACCAAGATGCTGCCGCCAGTGGGCGTGCTGATGCCGATCTACTTGTTGGCCAAGAGCTTTGGCCTGCTGGATACGCGAATCGCGCTGATCGTGATCTACACGCTGATCAACCTGCCGATCGTGGTCTGGATGGTTTACACCTACTTCAAAGACATCCCCAAGGACATCCTCGAAGCCGCACGCCTGGACGGCGCCACCCTGTGGCAGGAAATGGTCCGGGTGCTGCTGCCGATCGCCAAGGGCGGCCTGGCCTCCACAGTGTTGCTGTCGCTGATCCTGTGCTGGAACGAGGCGTTCTGGTCGCTGAACCTGACCTCGTCCAAAGCCGCGCCACTGACCGCACTGATCGCCTCTTACTCAAGCCCCGAAGGTTTGTTCTGGGCCAAGTTGTCGGCGGTGTCGACCCTGGCTTGCGCGCCGATCCTGATCTTCGGCTGGATCAGCCAGAAACAGCTGGTCCGCGGACTGTCGTTTGGCGCCGTGAAATAGCCCTCAAAGAATAAACATAAAGGAGCGCCATCATGGCCAACCTGAAAATCAAAAATCTGCAAAAAGGCTTCGAAGGTTTTTCCATCATCAAAGGCATCGACCTGGAAGTGAACGACAAGGAATTCGTGGTGTTCGTCGGCCCGTCGGGTTGCGGCAAGTCCACCCTGCTGCGGCTGATTGCCGGCCTTGAAGAAGTCAGCGGCGGCACCATCGAGCTCGATGGCCGCGACATCACCGAAGTCAGCCCGGCCAAGCGCGACCTGGCGATGGTGTTCCAGACCTACGCCCTGTACCCGCACATGAGCGTGCGTAAAAACATGTCGTTCGCCCTCGACCTGGCCGGTGTAGCGAAAGCCGAAGTCGAGAAGAAGGTCGGCGAAGCAGCTCGCATCCTGGAACTCGGGCCGATGCTCGAACGTAAACCGAAACAGCTGTCCGGCGGTCAGCGTCAGCGCGTAGCGATCGGCCGGGCCATCGTGCGTAACCCGAAAATTTTCCTGTTCGACGAACCGCTGTCCAACCTCGACGCCGCCCTGCGGGTGCAAATGCGCCTGGAACTGTTGCGCCTGCACAAAGAACTGCAAGCCACCATGATCTACGTGACCCACGATCAGGTCGAAGCCATGACCATGGCCGACAAAGTCGTCGTGCTCAATGGCGGTAAGATCGAGCAAGTCGGTTCGCCACTGGACCTGTATCACCAGCCGGCCAACCTGTTTGTCGCAGGTTTTCTCGGCACACCGAAAATGGGCTTCCTCAAAGGCAAAGTCACCCGTGTCGACAGCCGGGGCTGCGAAGTGCTGCTGGACGCCGGCACCCGCATCACTCTGCCGCTGAGCGCGGCCAACCTGAGCGTCGGCGGCGCGGTGACGCTGGGCATACGCCCGGAACACCTGGAGCTGGCACAACCTGGCGACTGCACGTTGCAAGTCACCGCCGATGTCAGCGAACGTTTGGGCAGCGACACCTTCTGCCATGTGCTGACGTCGTCCGGCGAAGCGTTGACCATGCGCGTTCGCGGCGATCTGGCCAGCCGTTATGGCGAAACCCTGAGCCTGCACCTGGACGCCGAACACTGCCATTTATTCGATGCCGACGGCGTGGCGCTGACCCGTCCACTGCGCGCCGCAGCCTGATATCAGAGAACATGCGATGAAACTGAATAAATCCAACCTCAACTGCCTCGCCCCCGAGGTGGCCCTGCCCGCCTACACCCTGAGCGACACCCGCCAGGGCATCGCGCACATTGGCGTCGGCGGTTTCCACCGCGCACATCAGGCGTACTACACCGACGCCTTGATGAACACCGGCGAAGCACTGGACTGGGCCATCTGCGGGGTTGGCCTGCGCGCCGAAGACCGTCGTGCCCGGGACGATCTCAAAGAACAGGATTACCTGTTCACCTTGTTTGAACTCGGCGATACCGACGACACCGAAGTGCGAGTCATCGGCGCGATCCGCGACATGCTGCTGGCCGAAGACGGCGCCGAGGCGCTGATCGATAAACTGGCCAGCCCCGAGATCCGCATCGTCTCGCTGACCATCACCGAGGGCGGCTACTGCATCGACGACAGCAACGGCGAGTTCATGGCGCATCTGCCACAGATCCAGCATGACCTGAGCAATCCGAACACGCCGAAAACCGTGTTCGGCTTCCTCTGCGCCGCGCTGGCCAAACGGCGTGCCGCCGGCACGCCCGCGTTCACGCTGATGTCCTGCGATAACCTGCCGCACAACGGCGCGGTGACCCGCAAAGCCTTGCTCGCATTCGCCGCCCTGCGCGATGCCGACCTGCGCGACTGGATCGAGCGCAACGTCAGCTTCCCCAACGCCATGGTCGACCGCATCACGCCGATGACCAGCATCCAGCATCGCCTGCAATTGCACGACAAACACAGCATTGACGACGCCTGGCCAGTGGTCTGCGAACCGTTTGTGCAGTGGGTGCTGGAAGATAAATTCGTCAACGGTCGCCCGGCCTGGGAAAAAGTCGGCGTGCAGTTCACCGACGACGTCACGCCTTACGAAGAGATGAAGATCAAACTGCTCAACGGTAGTCACCTGGCCCTGACTTATCTGGGTTTTTTGAAGGGTTACCGCTTCGTTCACGAAACCATGAACGACCCGCTGTTCGTGCGCTACATGCGCGCCTACATGGACCTGGACGTGACGCCGCAACTGGCGCCGGTGCCGGGCATCGATTTGACCGAGTACAAAAACACCCTGGTGGCGCGCTTCTCCAATCAGGCGATTGCCGATCAACTGGAGCGGGTGTGTTCGGACGGCTCATCGAAGTTTCCGAAATTCACCGTGCCGACCCTCAACCGCTTGATCGCCGACGGCCGCGAGACCAAACGTGCGGCGCTGGTGGTGGCGGCCTGGGCGCTGTACCTCAAAGGCGTGGATGAGAACGGTCAGACCTATGCAATTCCGGATCCGCGGGCGGCGTTCTGTCAGGCGCTGGTGGCCGATGATGCATTGATCACCCAGCGGCTGCTGGAGGTTGAGGAGATTTTCGGCACGGCGATTCCGCGTTCGCCAGAGTTCGTCGCGGCGTTCGAGTGGTGCTGTAACAGCTTGCGGGAAGTTGGCGTGACGCAGACGCTCGAACGAGTGCTGGCCGTCTGATTATTCCCACGCTCTGCGTGGGAATGCAGCCCGGGACGCTCCGCGTCCCATTCAGAAGCGGACGCAGAGCGTCCATTGATGCATTCCCACGCAGAACGTGGGAACAATCTTCGGTAGGGTGTTTCCATGGCAAACCAACAACTATTCCTGGGCATCGACTGCGGCACCCAAGGCACCAAAGCCGTGATCCTCGACGCACACAGCGGTCAGGTCCTCGGTCAGGGCGCTGCTGTCCACAGCCTCATCAGCGGCCCCAATGGCCGTCGCGAGCAAGACACCGCCCAGTGGCTGGAAGCCTTTACCCAGGCCACCCGTCGCGCGTTGCTCGCCGCGGATGTCGATGGTCAGGCCATTCTCGGCATCGGCGTTTCCGGCCAGCAACATGGCCTGGTGCTGCTCGACGATCACGGCCAGGTACTGCGCCCGGCCAAGCTCTGGTGCGATACCGAATCCACCCCGGAGAATGATCGTCTACTGGCTCATCTGGGCGGTGAAAAAGGCTCCCTGGAGCGCCTCGGCATCGTTATCGCGCCGGGCTACACCGTGTCCAAGCTGCTCTGGACCAAAGAACAACACCCGGAAATTTTCGCCCGCATCGCCCGTATCCTGCTGCCCCATGACTACCTCAACTATTGGCTCACCGGTCGCAGTTGCAGCGAGTACGGCGATGCGTCGGGCACCGGCTATTTCAACGTACGTACGCGCCAGTGGGACTTGCAACTGCTGCGCGACATCGACCCCAGCGGGCGCCTGCAAGCCGCGCTCCCGGAGCTGATCGATGCCCACCAGCCGGTCGGTACGATCCTGCCGGGCATCGCCGAGCATCTGGGCATCAACCCCAAGGCCCTGGTCTCCAGCGGCGGTGGCGACAACATGATGGGCGCGATCGGCACCGGCAACATCAAGCCCGGCGCGATCACCATGAGCCTCGGCTCTTCGGGGACGGTCTACGCCTATGCCGAGCAAGCGCACGTCAGTCCGGACGCCTCGGTGGCGACGTTCTGTTCCTCCAGCGGCGGCTGGCTGCCGCTGATTTGCACCATGAACCTGACCAATGCCACCGGCGCGATTCGCGAGTTGTTCGAACTGGATATCGAGCAGTTCAATGCCTTGGTCGAACACGCGCCGATTGGTGCTGAAGGCGTGTGCATGCTGCCGTTCCTCAATGGCGAACGCGTTCCCGCCCTGCCCCATGCCAGCGGCAGCCTGCTGGGGTTGACCATGACCAACCTGACCCGGGCCAATCTGTGCCGCGCCGTGGTGGAAGGCACCACCTTCGGTTTGCGTTACGGGCTGGACCTGCTGCGCCACAATGGCTTACAAAGCCGCAGCATCTGCCTGACCGGCGGCGGCTCCAAAAGCCCGGTGTGGCGGCAAATCGTCGCCGACATCATGAATACGCCAGTGATTTGTACCGAACAGAGCGAGGCCGCGGCGCTTGGCGCAGCGATTCAGGCGGCGTGGTGCAAGTCTTGGGCAAACGGCCACGAAGACAGCCTAGCGGACTTGTGCGAGCGCTGCGTGAAGCTCGACCTGGCCAGTGAAACCCTGCCGATTGCAGAAAATGTACAGGCCTGTCAACAGGCCTACGAACGCAATCAACAGCATGTCGCAACCCTTTAAAGAGCGAGCAACTATGTATCTGGTGTGTGGTGAAGCGCTATTCGATTTCTTCAGCGAAGACGATGCCAGCGGCCTGGCATCCAAAGTGAATTTCAAGGCAATTGCCGGCGGCTCGCCGTTCAACGTCGCGGTGGGTTTGCGCCGCCTGGGCGTGGATGCCGCGCTGTTTGCCGGGCTGTCGACCGATTACCTCGGCCGACGGTTGCAGCAAGTGCTGCAGGATGAAGGCGTGCGCCCGGATTACCTTGTGGACTTCGCCGCGCCGACCACGCTGGCGATGGTCGCGGTCGGTGCCAATGGCTCGCCCCACTACAGCTTTCGCGGCGAAGGCTGCGCGGATCGGCAGTTGAGCCTTGCGCATCTGCCGCAACTGGGGCCTGAAGTGCGCGGCTTGCACATCGGCTCGTTCTCGCTGGTGGTGCAACCGGTTGCCGATACCTTGCTGGCGCTGGTGCAGCGCGAAAGTGGCAAACGCCTGATCAGCCTCGACCCGAACGTGCGCCTGAATCCCGAGCCGAACATCGAGTTGTGGCGTTCACGGATCGCCACCCTGGTGGAGCTTGCCGACCTGATCAAGGTCAGCGACGAAGATTTGAGCCTGTTGTATCCCGAGCAGGATCCCCAGCGCGTGATCGAAAGCTGGCTGGAGCATCGTTGTCAGTTGGTGTTCCTGACCCGTGGCGGTCAGGGGGCGACGGTGTTCAGCCGGGCTCATGGCACATGGTCGGTGCCGGCCTGTTCGGTGAAGATTGCCGACACCGTTGGGGCTGGCGATACCTTCCAGGCGGCGCTGATTACCTGGCTGACCGAGCAGCAGCTGGATTCGGTTGCGGGTGTGCAGCGGCTGAGCCGTGAGCAGATTGACGGGATGCTCAGGTTTGCGGTGAGTGCCGCCGCGTTGACCTGCAGCAAGACCGGGCCGGATTTGCCGTATCGGCGGCAGTTGAGCTGAAATACACGCCCCCCATACCTCTCTACTATGGCAGGTCCTGATTTCAGGGCCTGCCGGTGGACTTGAATAAAAGACAGCTTGCATATCTTTCTTCATTGAGCGCTACATCTTTTCTCCCATTATATTTTTTAGATATAGTCTTATTGCAATTTAAAAAATAAAACCCGTACAAAAGATAAGCGGTCATTGACAGCTTTATATTTTTTATGCCCGAGAAAATTTATAGCGATTTATACTTGCAACTATTCCAAAAAATAATCATATGCAGCCAACTACAACCAGTTAGTTACTTGACCGCTACATGCCTTCAACTAGTATCTTTTCCACGCACGGCGCAGGTAAGGACAATTGCTGTGCGAATCCTTATACCACCACAACAGGAAAAGGAACTCCAACATGGAAAGTGTCGCTATCTCAGCTGCCCAAATTAACTGGAACGGCGGACAACGCATTACGCTCACCGCAGGTGATACAGCCACCTGTACCGCGCTTAGCCCAGGCCAGCTGTATGGGATCTTTATCTACAACTCCGCGCAAAATGACAACAACTCGACTGTCTCCGTGAACTGGAGCAACAGCCAGCCGCCCGTACCGATCACGGTACCTGGCACCACGGCCAATGCAGGCCTGGCATCGTTGGGTTTTGTCTCGGGCACCGATACTCAAACCGTTTCGGTCTCACTGTCCAGCAACGCCGGTAAATCACAGGTCGAAATCTGGCTGGGAAGTGTCAGCATGCCGACCAACACATCGGGGCTCAGCAACTATCCGCTGCCGGCCGATGGTGAGCAGCATCCGTTCAACAAGTACACCCGCTACTATGCGGTCCCTCCATCGAAATGGATGAACCTGACGATCACCAGCACCATTACACAGTTCCTCTCTTGCCAGTTCCGTGAGGCGCAAGCGACCGTGTTCGTCGTCAACGAGACGTCGAACGGCCTGCTCTCCGGCCAGGTCACCACGATCGGGCCTACTGCAAGTGAAGTTGGGGCCGTCAAGATCAGTTACTCGCAGATTCAGAGTATTTCCAATAATCTGCAAGGCGACGGTACGCAGTGGGTCTGGATGGATGCTGACAGCCAGCAAAACTCTCAGAGCGCGACCATTTCCCTGCAATCGCTTTGAATTAATTGGCTGAGTCATAAACGAAGGCCCCATCTGTGGGGCCTTCTTTTTTATATGGCGTAGCGGTCAATTGCCTCGAAAAGTGCCTGTATTCATCGTGCAAAACCTCAGCTATAGGGGAAAGCCCTACAAGCGTCAGGCCCCTGACCTACGGCATTTTCGCCTTGAACATGGCCATTTAATACTGCACCATCCGCCCCCTGCTTTTTCAAAGGACGGAATTCAAGGCATGCTGGACGCAAACGCAATCCATATCTCCCTCACCCTCGAAGGCGTTTCCGTCGACCTTCAGGTGCTCAGCTTCATCGGCCGCGAGGCCCTCAACCAGCCGTTCTGTTTCGACATCGAACTGGTCAGCACCCGTCCCGACCTGAAACTCGAAGAGCTGCTGCACAAGCCCGGTTGTCTGACCTTCGGCGCCACCGGCCAGGGCAAAATCCATGGTCTGGTGTACCGCATCGAGCAAGGCGATTCCGGCAAGAGCCTGACCCGCTACAGCATCAGCCTGGTGCCGCAACTGGCTTACCTGCGCCACAACCACGACCAACAGATTTTCCAGCAACTCAGCGTACCGAAGATCATCGCCCAGGTCCTCGAAGCCCGCGGCATTCTGGCCGACGCCTACAGCTTCCAGCTCGGCGCGATCTACCCGGAGCGCGTGTACTGCGTGCAGTACGACGAATCCGACCTGCATTTCATCCAGCGCCTGTGCGAAGAGGAAGGCATCCATTTCCACTTCCAGCACTCGGCCAGTGGCCACAAACTGGTGTTCGGCGATGACCAGACGGTGTTCCGCAAACTGGCGCCGGTGAGCTACCAGCAGGACTCCGGCATGGCCGCCGAGAAGACGGTGATCAAGCGCTTCAACCTGCGCCTGGAAACCCGCACCACCCGCGTCAGCCGCCGCGACTACGACTTCGAAAAACCCCGGCTGCTGCCGGAAAGCGCAGCCAAAAGCGCGTTCGCCCCTGACCTCGAAGACTACGACTACCCTGGCCGTTTCACCGACCGCGCGCGTGGCAAGCAACTGGCGACCCGCGCCCTGGAACGTCATCGCAGCGACTACCAACTGGCCGAAGGTAAAGGTGACGAGCCAACTCTGGTCAGCGGCCACTTCCTGGCCCTCAGCGAACACCCGCGCGCCGAATGGAACGACCTGTGGCTGCTGCTGGAAATCGTCCACGAGGGCAAACAGCCGCAAGTGCTCGGCGAGAACATCACCAGCGACGTCACCGACAGCAAGGACGATTTCCATCAGGGCTACCGCAACCGCTTCCTCGCCACCCCGTGGGATGCGCACTTCCGCCCGGCCCTGGAACACCCGAAACCGCAAGTGCTGGGCAGCCAGACCGCCATCGTCACCGGCCCGCCGGGGGAAGAAATCCACTGCGATGAATACGGCCGGGTCAAGGTGCAATTCCACTGGGACCGCGACGGCCAGTCCGACGACAGGACCAGCTGCTGGCTACGCGTCGCCAGCGGCTGGGCCGGCAACGCCTACGGCGGCATCGCCATCCCGCGGGTCGGCATGGAAGTGCTCGTCACCTTCCTCGAGGGCGACCCCGACCAACCGCTGATCACCGGCTGCCTGTACCACAAGGAAAACGTCGTCCCCTACGACCTGCCGGCGAACAAGACCCGCAGCACCTTCAAAACCCTCAGCTCGCCGGGCGGCAAGGGCTACAACGAGTTTCGCATCGAAGACAAGAAAGGCGCGGAACAGATCTACCTGCACGCCCAGCGCGACTGGGATGAAAACATCGAACACGACCAGAAAATCCGCGTCGGCAATGAACGGCACGACACGGTCGAGGCCAACGTGTTCAGCGAGTTCAAGGTGGAAGAGCATCGCCTCACCCATCTGGATCGCAAGACTGAAGCGCGGGCGGATGATCACCTGACCGTGGGCGTGACCCAGCATGTGAAGGTGGGCACCGCGCAGTTTGTCGAGGCCGGTCAGGAGATTCATTACAACGCTGGCGAGAAGGTAGTGGTTGAGGGTGGCATGGAGCTCACGGCCAAGGCTGGCGGGAGTTTTGTGAAGATTGATGCGGGGGGTGTGACGATCAGTGGGGCTGAGGTGAAGGTGAATTCCGGTGGCGCTCCCGGCGCGGGCACGGGGATTCAGATTCTCGACCCCGTCATCCCCTGGGCCGCCGCCAAAGACAAGGCCGGTGCCCTGCTCGTCCCGGCCGCCGTGCAAATGGCCATGGCCAAAGCCGCCCGAGCTGCCGGCGACATCCGCTGCCCGATTTGCGAAGCCTGCCGTGAAGGCAAATGTGATTTGGGGGCAACAGCATGAGCGACGCACTGAACAACTGGCTTGGCGAACAAGCAAAACTCAATCGCGTTCTGATCCTGGCCCTCGACAGCCTCGCCGAACCGAACCCCGTCACCTCGCTCTACAGCGCTGGCCTGATGCAGCGCTCGGTGCAACTCTATCGACGCACCCAATACGCCGAGTTCGCCGCCATCAGCCCGTGGCTGACCGAACTGCACAACCCCGGCGCCGATGCCTTTCGCCAACTGCTGGACGACCCACAGCGCAACTGGGGCTGGATCGGCAGCATGGACAAGGCCGACCTCGACGGCTTGACCCAACACTGGCAAGCGCGAATGGTGATTGAGGAAGACGGCGAACGCTCGTTGTTCCGTTTTCAAGACAACCGCGTGATAGCTCGCTGCCTCGCCAACCTGAGCGAGGCCGAACGCCCCTTGCTGCTGGGCCCGATCAGCAGCGTGCTGTATTGGGACGAGGAGCAGTGGAAAAGCGCGGATAACGCCAGGCCTGGCATGTACCCGGTGCCAAACCCGGCGCCGTGGATGCGAATTCCAAACTCGCCGGAACGTACGCGCAGTATCTTGCGCGAAAACCTTAAGCGCTGGTTGCTGGTGTACCACATCGAGGCCGCCGCCAAACTCTCCGAAACCCGCAATGTCCGCGAATGGCTGGAAGAACAGATGGACCTGCTTGAGGCCTGGCAATGGAACACGCCGGAACAGCGCGAGTTCATGCTCAGCCTGAGGCTTGATCCCAGGTGCGCGGACGATGTGGCCTGGCAGCCTCTGCCGGATGAGACGCCAGAGCAACATTTTGCGCGGTGTCAGCGGGTGTTTGATGCGCAGCTGGGTCAGTCAGAGCGTGGGTGAGGTGGAGGTGTCTGACGCAACCTTTTCGGGACGTTTGCTTTGGTTGTTCGCTGTTGCGGGTGTCATGGCGGTTTCTGGTTGTTCGGTTAGATCTGCTGACAGTTTTACGCTGGTGACCGAATTACCGCCGGGGTTCAGCATTAAAGGTGAGGCGTCTTATGTGCCTAGAACGGGAGAGGCTTGTACGGTCCCTCCTCGAAAAGGCAGGAACTATCCGGGTTTGAAGTTTTTTGAGCAGAAGCTGAGTAACGATGCACAAACGGCGCGTTTCGAAGTTCCGCTGACGAGCAAGGAAGGTGGTTGTCCTTTGGTACTTGATACCTTTGGATATGAGGTTGACGGAAAGTATGGGGCTGCACGGCTCGATTTAGGTAGGGATTACACGGGCATTGCCTTTCAGGATGGAACTGCAGACAGCCACACCTCTCCCTCCCCCATGATATTGCAGAAGCAGTGCGAATGGTTTTTCCGCACGGTTGGGCCTGATCGTTACATCGTTAAAATTCTGAAATGTAAATCGGTGGCAACTCCCGAACAGGCGAACGGCTCAGTGGCAAAAGGTCCCTTGCAACGAGCTCAGTTGGCGGGAAAAACGATAAAAGTGGTTTTCGATATATCACGCGAGGAAAGACCCGCCGTTGGTGACAACTGGGTGAAGTTCTCCACGGGCTGGAAACGCTGCATGGGCGACAGTCTTGAGGATCCATACGCATTTTGTGATGGCAATAAAACAGATTTCAAACCCTTCAAAATGCCGGATGGACGTGATTGCACCGTCTATCCCAACTGCACTGAACAAGGACAATAAAATGTTTTCTCGAGACTTTTTCACTGGGCTTGTTCGAGCTGCGGCCATCGGCTTGGGGACGCTCGGGGCTACAGGATGCTCCGTTGCACAACAGGATACCTTCACGCTGGTAACTGAACTGCCACCCGGATTCAGCATTAAAGGCGAAGCGTCTTATGCGCCTAGAACAGGAGAGACTTGCACGGTCCCGCCTCGCAATGGGAAAAACTACCCCGGCAAAAAATTTTTCGAGCAAGAGCTTAATATCGATGCGCAAACGGCACACTTCGAAGTCCCACTGACAAGCAATGAAGAAGGATGCCCTTTAGTACTTAAAAGCTTCGGATATGAAGTGGACGGAAAATATGGCGCAGCCCGATTAAATATTGGAAGAGACTACACTGGGATTTCTTTTAAAGATGGAAACAACAACACACAACTAACAACACCTCCAAAAACTCTTAAAAAAGAGTGCCAGTGGCTATTTCGAACAACTGGACCAAAAAACTATATTAGCAAGATACTTAGTTGCAAGGCAGTCGCCGACCCGATTACGTCCGGAGCTCTGCAACGTGATCAGCTTTCGGGAAAAACGTTAACCGTAATATTTTCCCTGGCACAAGAAGAGCTTCCCTATATGGGTGACACGTGGATAAAGTTCCCTGAAGGATGGAAACGATGCTTGGGGAAAAATATCGAGGATCCGTATGGGTTCTGTAGCGGCAATATGACTGATTTTAAACCATTTAAGATGCCGGATGGACGTGATTGCACTGTTTATCCTAACTGTACTGAATAAGGATATTTATTATGGAGCCGAAGGCATCATGCAAACCATTATTGGGTGGAAAGTCACAAGCTTGCCCACTTAGAGGCGATTGGATCAGCTTCCAGATAGTAGATGAGACGGGTAATGGCAAGCCGTATGCTGGTCTTGCTTATGTATTGCAGGATAGTGCGCATCAAAAGTACCCCGGAGTACTAGACGGTGATGGATCAGCCAAGGTTTTCAATCATTATCAAGGACCGGTAGTTCTGACTCTGGATGCGCCCTATACAGGATCGGACGAATACTACAAAGCTCTCTCAGTTCGAAAAAAATATCCATTACCCATCACCCAACTCCAAGTCAATGCAGAACAAACCCGTTTTGTTCGAAAAGATGGTTTGCGCGTTGAGAACAACCCTGCAAAAGCCAAAGCTGATCAGTTCTTTCAGGTTGAAGTTCGAGATT
This sequence comes from Pseudomonas sp. 01L34, assembly GCF_056400265.1. Lineage (NCBI taxonomy): Bacteria > Pseudomonadati > Pseudomonadota > Gammaproteobacteria > Pseudomonadales > Pseudomonadaceae > Pseudomonas > Pseudomonas sp. 01L34. The sequence goes on along the minus strand of NZ_JBFTSX010000001.1, from coordinate 418,069 downwards.
TTGTAAAAAAATCTGCTCACCTTCCTCCTGAATCCAAAAAAAAATATCCACCGAACTACAATTTACTAAAAATCATGGGAGACCTCAGTTTCGGCCCCGAGGAATCGGAACTATTTGGCGTCGTGTTATCGCCTAATAAACACACTGTCCTTGAGGTCCGTCCACTGCGTGCATTCCGCCCCATGCTTTCAAAAGACAAAAAATTCAGCGCCTTGAATTTATATCAACTTTCTCTGTTTGCAAGCTTAAGCTACGCCAATTTTGGTCAAGAACCGGCTGAACTGCCAACTGACACTATCAAGTTCCCTCTCACCCCTAGCGTCGGCAACCTATTTGGAGATGGACTGGCTAGTTTCAGAGAAGATTGGAGAATTAATGCTGACCAAACCACCCCTTACTACCCGCTTTATGAAGATGTACCGTACTCAAAGCGTTTTGAGATTCTGCCTTTCGACCCGACACTCTATGATCAAAACAAACCTGGCTTGGGCGTAGAACAAGAGCACCCAGCAAAGTGGCATTTCTTTGATGATGGCCAAATAAAGGGTGGTACAAATACTCAGGCGTTCATAACTCACCATGACGAAATCATCCTAATTTCGGTCCGAGGGACATTAGAGGGCGCGGACTTCTTGCGGGATACCGATGCAGAGCAAGTTCCATTTGAGGATGGCGTAGGGAAAGCGCACAAAGGTTTCTACGAAGCCTATCAGGCGATGAGCAAATTCATTCAAGTCTATCTCGAGCAATTTTATACAGGACAAAAGGTAATCATTTGCGGGCATAGCCTGGGCGGGGCAATCGCAACATTGCTCGCAGAAGCGTTACGACGTAGTCCAAGCGCATACGACATCTTGCTCTACACCTACGGCTCCCCAAGAGCCGGCGACGCTGACTTCGTCAACGGCGCGGCAGAGCTGGCCCATCACCGCATGGTCAACAACAACGACCCGATCCCAAGTGTTCCCGCGCCCTGGATGAACACTCGTAAAAGTATCTGGGTGCCCGGCGTAATCATCAGTTTTGTCACCGCCCCTTTAGGCGCACTTATTTTCGCCATAGGCCTGTCGCGAACCGGCGGTTCGCCATACGAGCATCACGGTAATTTGCACCACTTCATGCCCGTCCACTTTAAAGGACGTGAGCAATCCGCCGTTCTCTGGGATCCAGGTTGCGACTCCATCGAAGAGGCCGCCTGCACCAGAGCATTGAAAAAGTTCGACGACTTGCCCGACCGTGCCGCTTTTGTGAAGCAACTGTTCCACATGAGCGATCACTTCATGGTGCCCTCCTACATCCCGTACGCCTGGGCAACATTGCGCCGCTGGCAGCAAACCCAGGAAAGCGGAACCACGGTGGTGACCAAGACTGAGTACGATCAGGTCTACTACCAACTGCAAGAAATGCAGGACCGTTTGAAGACGAAGGAAGCTGAACTGAACAACTCCTTCCAATACGATCGTCAGGCAAACCAGCGAGAAGCGAGTCTACTGAGAGCGGAAATAGGTCGGTTGAATACCGCCCGGCAACGGCTGCACGCCTTGAGCTTCCTTAAACTGACGCCCGAAGACATTTACGGCTCTGCCACTCAGGCGCCGGAACATAAAAACAACGTCGATCGCTGGATGGCGAAAAAAGAAAACACTGTTGAGGTCCAGCTCGCGATGATTCCTCAGGCAAGCAGCAGTGAACTGAGGACGGCTTAGTTTTCAGAAGGGCAATGACTCGGTGTATCCCGCAAACAAGCCAGCGACCATAAGGGGCTGGCTTGTTTGTCATGCTGTGGCGTCAGACCGGCGCTTTCCACCCCATCATCCGCTGCTGCGCAACCTGCAGCAGGTCGTAACCATCCTGAGTCAGTAAATAAAGCGCATGGGTAATGTGCGGGATGTCCTGAACATCACCGTGCTTGAAGCATAGGCAGTGGAGTGTTTCAAGTAGCTGGCTGGAGGCTCGGATGCGCTGTAGGGCAGATTCGAGGATGTCTTGGGGATTGGCTTCAGTGTCGATCACCAAGGGATTTGAGTCGGTAAGGCCACTTTTAATTGAACGGTAGCGCTCGGGGAATGGGTTTATCGTTGGCATAGTAATTACTCGGCATTAATTTAGTAATCGCCAGCACCGTGACCAAACGATGGGTGGCGGCTGTGCACAGGCTTGGTCAACCGATAACGCCAAATCGGCTCGCCCGAAGGCGTCCCGCACACAGCCGCCATTACAACGCAATACGAGACGTAGAAGTCCGCAGTGCGAATGAGGGCACAAATATGTGCGACGTTAACAGGTGACCAAACCTGTTCGCTGATTTTGCAGCGACGCCAAACAGTAACCGCTGGAAACCAGCCGGCGAAAGACGACAACACGCCCCAGCCTGTAGGAACGGGACGAAGCTTTCTTAGGATTTATCACGACTCACGGGCAGTAATGTAGGACCCGACAACCGAAGGGATTTCCCCGAATGCAAACACCATGGAAGTACATCATCGCGGCACTGCTAGCCGCCCCGGCCTACGCGCAACCACTCCAGACAATCCTCACCTGCCCTTTGGCCGATAGAACTCAGGTGTCCTTGCTGGCGGAAACGAATGCGCAAGGCCAGCGCCTGTTTGTGAAACTCGACAGCAAAATCCAACCGGCCTTTACCGACATCCCGGATTTCGACTTTTTCGGCGAAGTCTTCCTGGCAAAGTGTGTTTCTTCCAGCCTGATATTCGCCTTCGCATACGGCTCGCCGTATTTAAAAGGCGTCGTTTTACGCAAGAACCCTGTCACTCACACCGTCGAGCGAATCGATTTTGCCGAGAAGGCGTTACCACGTTGGCTGTACCTCGGACGAGAGCAGATCCGGCTGGTCATTCCTAATATTGGGTATGAAGTGTCGGCGAAGTTTTTGGTCTATGACTATGTTGCCGGAAGGGGGCAGTTGGAAGGACCCGCTGGTATAGAGACGCCTCCAGATCGACGTGGGTTCAAGGTTGTGCACCTCGAATAGATAACCGCACAACCGGCTCGCAACAACCATTAGCCCGCTACTTAACCTTCGATTAATCCTGCGGTCCAAAACTTTACTGGACCGCACTCCCTCAGCACCCTCTGACGCCCAGTGCGGCAGGTTCGACGCTCTTGCATCGAACTGGCTTCCCCTCTGCACTGGAGACCCATCATGAACAGGCGAACACTGCTGATGACCACCGCCCTCACCTGCACCGCTTTCGCCGGTTTCGCTCAGGCCAACGACACGTCGTCCTCTCAGGCCGTGCCTTATCACTACGGCATGCCGCTGAATGTGGGCAAGGTCATTTCCATGACCGAACCGTCGACGCTGGACTGCGAAGTGGTCACGGCGGACATGAAGTACATCGATAGCACCTCGGGCAAGCCTGCGGAAATTACCTATCGAAAACTTTCTGACGCGTGCAGTTATCAGAGCTGACAGACGATTCTGATTCGGCACTTGGCGGTAGGCCTGAGGGGATTCTGACGCTATGCTTTGGCGTCCCCTCTACCGCCGAAAGGATTCGCCATGCCGTTCTCGTTTCGCACGCTTTCAACGTTCACCGCCGCGCTTTGCTTTCTGCTGGCGCTGGTGTGGGGTTTGATGCCGCAATGGTTGCTGGCGATCTGGAGTATCGAGTATTCGCCCGCAGCGGGGTTTGTGGCCAGGCGCAGTGCGGTGCTGTTCGGTGCGCTTGGGGTGATGTTTTATCTCGTGCGGCAGGCACCGCCCTCGGCGGCGAGAAGTGCGATATGCAGCGGCTTTATGGTTGGCTGTTTCGGCTTGGCAGCGCTGGGCTTCGGCGAATGGCTCAATGGTCATGCCGGGCCGGGTATCTTACTGGCGATCCTGGTGGAATTGGCACTGGGTCTGGGGTTTATCCAGACCCGGCGCGTGTCGCTCGAATTGGGTGAAACAGTCGGCTAATGAGCTTTCGACTTAGTGCTGGGCAAATGGCTATGGGTCTTGTGCTCAAGGTCGGTGCGTAACTCGGCGATCAGATGATTAATCTCCCGACATCCGTTGAGGCGATGGGCGTCTATGCCGGTGACGCACAGGTCGAGATGGTCAGTCTCGTTGTCCGAATACACCTTAACGGTCATCGACAGATCCGGAGATAGCGTGCATTGGCAGCGTTTCGGAAGAAAACTGCTTTCAACGATATTGCGTAGTTCCAAGGCAGAAAGAAACATGACCACCCTCTCGGTATTGTGAGATTGCCAATCGAAAATCAATTGTCGGTCGGAGCTCAGATCACCCGTTCTTTTCTTCCTTGCGGGTTTCATCGTTCCAACGTCCGACCGTTTTTTTGTTTCAGCGCTGACTCAACGGGACCGTGGTCAGCTCAAGACAGCTTCAGCATAAAACATGCCCGGAATTTCGCCCTGCGGCTCGTCGGCCAATCAAGGGTTTAACAAAGAAGGCAACACATCACGTCATGCAAAATGCAAGAAAGGACTGTTTTCGACACCTGCATTTTGCACCCCATCTCTGATGGCGGGTTTGCATTGACCGAGGACGGCAGTGAGAATGCGGCCATCTGTTCAGTATCCGCTGACCCCACGCACACGCAAGGAGGCATTATGGGTGCTTTGCCCTTTAATACGACCGTCGGGCTGATAGTTACCGTTCTGTCGTCCGTTGCCCAGGCCGCGACACTCGAAGACGTCGCACCGTATCCCAAACCAGAGAGCGGCTTTACCCGCCAGGTCATTCATCTCGCCCCACAAAAACAGGAAGACGCCTACCAGGTCGAAATTCTGGCCGGCAAGACCCTGACCGTCGACTGCAACCGTCAGCGTCTAGGCGGCATGCTTGAGGAAAAGAACCTCGAAGGCTGGGGCTACCCGTTTTACCGGCTGGAAAAAGTCACCGGCCCGATGAGCACCCTGATGGCCTGTCCTGACGGCAAGCACAAACAGGACTTCGTGCCGGTGGTCGGTGACGGTTTCAAGCTGCGCTACAACAGCAAATTACCGATCGTGCTCTACGTGCCCAGTGATGTCGAAGTGCGCTACCGGATCTGGTCGGCGTCGAGCCGCGTCGAGAACGCCGTTCAGGAATAACTGGTCCATCCCTCACGCCGGGGCGCCGCTCAATGCGGCGCGCTCGGCCACATGACGCAAGCTGTCGAAGTTGATATTCGCGCCGGAATCGATGGCCACCAGGGTCTGCCCTCGGACGCCGGTTTGCGCCACGTACTGCTTGATACCCGCCACGGCCAGGGCGCCGGAAGGTTCGGTGATCGAGCGGGTATCGTCGTAAATATTCTTGATCGCGGCGCAGAGTTCGTCGTTGCTGACGGTCAGCACTTCATCGACGCAAAACCGGCAGACCTCGAAACCATGCGCGCCGATCTGAGCGACGGCCACACCATCGGCGAAGGTGCCAACGGTCGGCAGCACAACCCGTTCGCCGGCCTGTAAGGCCGCCTGCAAACAGGCGGAATGTTCCGATTCGACACCGATGATCCGCACTTCCGGGCGCAGGTATTTGACGTACGCGGCGATACCGGCGATCAAGCCACCGCCGCCCACCGGCACAAAGATCACATCCAGCGGCCCTTGGTGCTGACGAAGGATCTCCATGCCGACGGTGCCCTGCCCGGCGATCACGTCCGGGTCGTCGAAGGGCGAGACAAAGGTGCGGCCGGTTTGCTGTGCCAGGTCCAGCGCATAGGCCAGGGCAAACGGAAAACTTTCGCCGTGCAGCACCGCATCGGCACCCCGGCTGCGCACACCCAGCACCTTTAATTCCGGCGTTGTGCAGGGCATGACGATAGTGGCGGCAATCCCCAACGCGCGAGCCGCCAACGCTACGCCTTGGGCATGATTGCCTGCCGATGCGGTGATCACGCCCCGAGCCTTCTGTTCATCGCTCAGGTTCACCAGCTTGTTGTAAGCACCACGGATCTTGAAGGAAAAAGTCGGTTGCAAGTCTTCGCGCTTGAGCAGGATCTGATTACCCAACGCCTCGGACAAGGCCGGTGCCGCTTGCAGCGGCGTGCGCACGGCGAGTTCGTAGACCGGCGCGGCGAGGATCTTTTTCACGTAATGCTCAAGCAAACTCTGCTGGGCGGGGGTGCTGTTCATGGTCGTCTCCTGACTTTGATCGGAGCCCAAGAGACAGAAACTAAAAACCCGCCTCTAGGGCGGGTTGGGTGCTGCAGTCGTGAGCTAGCCCGCCAAATAAGGAATGGCGGTAATAATGCTTGGCTGGCAGCGCAATACGGTGGAAGTCATGGCTGGAAATTAGCCGGACGTTGATGGCAAGTCAATGGCCAAATTTCAACAAGCTCTGTAGGTTGAGGCCACTCACCAAGCCTGACCACGGCGTTTGAGCTCCAGCCGCCGGACGAACTCTTCCAGCACCAGCGTGTACAGATCGTCCTGCAGGTACGCGTCTTCGATGCCGGCGTCGATGTTTGGGTTGTCGTTGACTTCGATCACCACCACTTTGTCGCCGGACTGTTTGAGGTCGACGCCATAGAGTCCGTCGCCAATGAGATTCGCGGTTTTCACCGCCAGTTCAACCACTGCTCGCGGCGCTTCGTGAACCGCCAGGGTGCGGCATTCGCCGTTGATGTCCTGGCCTTTGGCCTTATGGTTGTAGATCTGCCAGTGGCCCTTGGACATAAAGTACTGGCAGGCAAAAATTGGTTTGCGGTTGAGCACACCAATGCGCCAGTCGTACTCGGTGTAGAAGAATTCCTGAGCCAACAGCAACACCGAGTGCTCGAACAGTTCGGCGGTGGCCTTGAGCAAGGCTTGCTGGCTTTCGACCTTGATGACGCCCCTTGAGAAACAGCCGTCGGGGATTTTCAACACCAAAGGAAACCCCAGACGCTCGCCTACCCGCTCAAAGTCTTCCGGTCGCTCCTTGTAGAGGATTTCAGTGGCCGGCATGCCCAGTTGATGGCTCTTGAGCAAGTCAGTCAGGTAAACCTTGTTGGTGCAGCGCAGGATCGACGCCGGATCGTCCATCACCACCAGGCCTTCGCTCTCGGCTTTTTTCGCGAAACGGTAGGTGTGGTTGTCGACGCTTGTCGTCTCGCGTATCAGCAGCCCGTCATATTCGGCGATTCGGGCGTAGTCCTTGCGTTCGATCAGCTCAACGTCGATGCCCAGCATCTTGCCGACCCTGACAAAGTTGTCCAGAGCCTTGGGGTTGGAGGGCGGCAATGCTTCTTGCGGGTCGTGCAGAATGGCCAAGTCATAACGGGCCAAGCGCCGAGAGCGTGGCAGGCGCCAGATCTTGCGACTGAAACTATCCAGCGCGTTTGCAAACTGATCTTCCTGATCTTCACGCAACTTATGCAGGGTGCCGAACTTTACACCTTCGATGTGCCAACCGTTAGTTCGACGAAATTCAACTAACAATATCGGACAAGGAAAAACCTCGAATAACTGTCGAGCCAATTCCTGTAATGGCTCGATTGAGGTCTGGCCGAAGTACAGGGTCAAGGTGAAACCTTCGGTATCGCTGTAAACATGATGACTTAAGGCTTTTTCCAGGGTTTTATCCAGATCGTCCAGGGCCAGGCCATACAGGGACTTTCGGGTCAGCTCGCTGATGGTCCGCACCGACGGAATCACCTTGTGCCCCCGCGCTTCGGCCAACAGCGAGCAGTAATAACCGTGCCCGAGGTACTTGTAACTGCGGCACAGGTTGATCACCTGAACCCGTTTGCCCTGCTCGTTGTTACGGGTCTGTTCGAGGTATTCCTGGGCGGTGACGATGTCTTCACTGGGAAAGTATGAGGCCCAGTCTTCCTTGCGTTCGACGATTATCATCAACGGACTGGAAGTTCTGATCGAGGCATTTAAATAGTTTGCAGAAGTTATTGCCGTCGGCAACGTTTGTTCGGATACTTCGCGCCAATGACCTTGTACCGCTGACATAGTGATTGATCCGTTGGAGAACAAGACCTTTCCTATTAAGCACGAACTTTTTCGAAAGTCCCGTTTCGTTACGCAACTTTTACGGCGGTCATATGAATCCTGTTTTTCGCCTGGCGGTCATTGAAGACCTTCCAGCACTGCTGGCACTCGAACAGCAATGCTTCACCACCGACCGGCTCAGCCGGCGCAGTTTTCGATGGATGATCAGCCGGGCTCACGGGCAACTGCTGGTGGCCCAACGTGGCGAGCGATTGGTGGGGTATGCGCTGGTGTTGTTTCACCGGGGTACTTCACGGGCACGTCTGTACTCGATTGCGATCGCCGTTGATGCTCGCGGCAGTGGGCTGGGCAAGCAATTGCTCGAACGCGCCGAAGCCTGCGCCCTTGAGCACGATTGCGCCTGCCTGCGACTTGAAGTTCGCATCGACAACCCGATGGCAATCGCTCTGTACGAACGCAACGGTTATCGGCGATTCGGGCTGATTCATGACTATTACCAGGACCATGCCGACGCGATGCGACTGGAGAAACACGTTCTGTAGCAGCTGCCGAACACAGGCTACGCCAGCAGCTACAAAGGTTGTGCGAGTCTGTTTACTTCAACCCAACCTTGTACAACGCACCATCGTCTTCATCGGTCAGTACATACAGATAACCATCCGGCCCCTGCCGCACATCGCGAATCCGTTTGTTCAGCTCACCCAACAGCCGCTCTTCGTGAACAACCTTGTCGCCGTCGAACTGCAGGCGGATCAGCTCCTGGCCCACCAGCGCGCCGATAAACACGTTGTGCTGCCAGGCCTTGAAGCGATCGCCATCGTAGAACGCCATGCCGCTGAGGCCGGGGGATTTTTCCCAGACATGCTGTGGACCTACGGTGCCTTCGACGATTTTGCCCTTGGCTTCCGGGATCGGCAGGCCGGAATAGTTGATGCCGTGGGTTGCTATCGGCCAGCCATAGTTCTTGCCACGCTCGATGATGTTGACTTCGTCACCGCCCCGGGGGCCGTGCTCATTTTCCCAGAGCGTGCCGCTCCAGGGATTGAGCGCCGCGCCTTGCGGGTTGCGATGGCCGTAGGACCAGATTTCCGGGCGTACGCCTTTTTGCCCGACGAAGGGGTTGTCCTTCGGCACCTTGCCGTCCGGATAGATCCGCACCACCTTGCCTTGCAGCTTGTCGAGGTCCTGCGCCGTGGGTCGATCGTTGTTCTCGCCCAGGGTGATGAACAGATAACCGTCGCGGTCGAACACCAGACGGGAGCCGAAGTGATTGCCAACCGAAAGCTTGGGCTCCTGGCGGAAGATCACATTGAAATCCTTGAGGGCCGTCAGGTCTTCCGACAACCGTCCGCGACCGACCGCCGTACCCGCCTTGCCGCCCTCACCGCCGCCTTCGGCATAAGACAGATAGACCATGCGGTCTTGCTTGAAGTCGGGCGACAACACCACATCGAGCAACCCGCCCTGCCCCTTGGCCCAGACCTGAGGCACACCGCTGAGCGGACTCGAAAGTTTGCCATCGGCACTGACCACCCGCAGGTTGCCCGGCCGTTCGGTCACCAGCATTCCTTGGCGACCGGGCAGGAACGCCAGCGCCCAGGGATGCTCCAGACCTTTAACGATTGGCGTGACCTCAAGGATGCCCTCCTCACTTTTCAGTTCCTGGACAGGCGCCGCAAACACGGGCGCACTGATGATCAGTACGCCGGCAAATAGTGTAGTCAGGAGGGTCTTACGCAACATGCACGATTCCTTTTGTGGTCAAAATGGCTGGCAAGACCTCTGTCCTGCCGTTCAACGGTTGCTGGTGTCTGCGTCCCGATGAGGTGGATTGGGTATGAATGTCGGTGGGCTGGCGGGAGCCTGGCGATCCTGCGGATAACGGTTGCCGATACCGCCGTTCTCCAGGGTCGGTGGTCGCGGCGCAGGCGCCGTACTCGGCCCGCGGATCACCGGGATGCCGGGTCGCGTGCCTTGCATGCTGTTGGGATTGGCCCGGCGGATCGGGTTGTTGTAAGGATTGTTATTGGTGCTGCCCGGCAGGTTCTGGGCCAGCAGCAAGGGCGAGGATGGCGGAGCGGCGGCATCGGCCAGGGCCAGGCTGCTTAGCACGCCACTCAATACCAGTGCGATGACGCCGAACACACATCGGTTCATGGAAACCTCTCTAAAAGCGCGTGCAACGCTTCATGGATGAATAGAGCCACGCTACGCCCGGGGTTCGGATTTGTTAACTAAAACCTCCTTCAGAAGATGTAACACCAGTTGACTGCACCGTCGATCAGCCCGCAAAACCGGGTCGCTGCCGACTGAAACTTTCCCCCGGGCAACAGGTCACCTGAACATCAATGGGCTGACGAGAACACGACGATGGCACGGGCAATCTGGAAAGGCGCAATCAGTTTCGGTCTGGTGCACATCCCCGTGGCGCTGGTCTCGGCGACGTCTTCCCACGGGATCGATTTCAACTGGCTCGACAGTCGCAGCATGGAGCCGGTGGGCTATAAACGCGTCAATAAGGTCACTGGCAAGGAGGTCACCCAGGCACACATCGTCAAAGGGGTCGAGTACGAAAAGGGTCGTTACGTGGTGCTCAGCGAAGAGGACATTCGCTCGGCCCATCCACTGTCGACCCAAACCATCGACATTTTTGCCTTTGTCGACAGCAAGCAGATCCCCCTGCAAAACATCGACACACCCTATTACCTGGCGCCGGACAAACGCGGTGGCAAGGTCTATGCGCTGTTACGCGAAACCCTCAGCAAAACCGGCAAGGTCGCCCTCGCCCGTGTGGTGTTGCATACCCGCCAGCACCTGGCGGCCGTCATGCCGCTGGAATCGGCCCTGGTTCTGGTGATGCTGCGCTGGCCGGCCGAAGTGCGCAGCCTGGATCAACTGGAGCTTGGTAGTGAAGTGACCAACCCGGACCTGGCCAAGGGCGAGCTGGAGATGGCCAAACGGTTGGTGGAGGACATGAGCGCCGACTGGACGCCCGAGGAGTACCGCGACAGCTTCGAAGACAAGATCATGGCGCTGGTTGAGCAGAAGGCGAATGAAGGCAAGATCGAAATCGTCGAAACCGCTACGGGCGAGGACGAACGCAGGACCGCGGACGTGATCGATCTGACTGAACTGCTCAAGCGCAGCCTCGGTGCCAGGAGTGCCGGTAAAACGGCAGAAAAAGCCAAAGCGAGCACAGATAAAAAAGCCACGAAGCGTTCTCGTGGCTGATCGGTTAGTGGAGTGCCTATACGTTATGCGGTGAAAATCCTGGCCTGCTTGCAATGACTAAATGCGCCGCAAAGCAAAACTCAGATCAGCACAAAAATCGCCAGCAACCCGCCAAAAATCGCCCACTTCTCCAGGTAATAGCGAGCGCGGTTACGCTTTTTGAGTGCTTTGCCGCGCAGGCGAACCGTGTAGATTTTGGCAAACAAACGGTTGATAGCACCGGTCTTGTCACCCGCATCGTTCGGTGCCCCCGCCGCCGCCATCACTGTGCGGCTGAACCAGCGGTTGAACGCCGCCGCCCAGCGATACTTCATCGGCCGTTCGACGTCGCAGAACAGGATGATGCGGTTCTGCTGGGTGCTGTTTTCAGCGTAATGAATGAACGTTTCATCGAACATCACCGCTTCGCCGTCACGCCAATGGTAGCTTTCACCGTCGACGTTGATATAGCAACCGGCATCGTTCGGCGTTTCCAGCCCCAGGTGATAACGGTACGAGCCGGCATACGGATCGCGGTGGCGGACCAGTTTGGAACCCGGTGGCAGTTCGGCAAACATCGCTGCCTTGATCGAGCCAATGCTTTGCACCAGTTCAGTAGTACGCGGGCAGAGCTTCGCGGCCGATGGGTGACTGTCGCCATACCACTTGAGATAGAAACGCTTCCAGCCACTTTTGAAAAACGAGTTGAAACCAACGTCGTCGTACTGATTCGAGCGCTTGATCTCCCCGGCCTTGAGCAGGTTCTGGCCTTCGGCGCGAATCTCTTCCCAATGAGCCTGCAAAGGGCTCAAGTCAGGAAAGTCCGCCGGATTGAGATAAGGCCGATTGGGGATTTTCGAGAACATATAAAGGAAGCAATTGATCGGCGCCAGAAACGTCGAGTGGTCGCTTAGTTGGCGGCCTGGTTTGTGGCGCACCTTACCGCGCAAGTGGACATACGCGATGGAGATGACATAGATAGCGGCAATAATGAGTTTCACGGAAATCGTCACACGTCTGAAATGAACAAAGTGCGTCCCGATGGCGCGTTCTTGAGCCATGCCGACAATCGACATGGGGGCGAAAGATGTCATTTTAGCCATACTTTGTAACCAATAGTTAACCTTCAACTGTGAAAATGTGTCTACTCATGCCCGCCAAAATGCCACGCGGCTTTAACGCCCTATTAGTTCAAAGGATCGTCTAAGCTCAGATGTAAGCATGAGGGCTCAGCCATGTGCGGACGACTTTCGCAGTACCGAGGCATTCACGACTTCGTCAAGGCGCTGAGCATGCCCAACGCCTTGGTCAACAATGCCGGCGATCAGCCATTCGAGCTCTACAACGCCGCACCGACGACTCAGCTCGCCCTCTTCCACCAGGAAGGCGACGTGCTGCACGCCGACAGGGTTCGCTGGGGCTGGCGGCCGCATTGGTCCGAAGAACACCCTATGCCGATCAATGCCAGGGTCGAGAAAGTCAGTCACGGCCCATTCTTCAAAGCCATATGGCCGCACCGGGCGATCGTTGCCATCGATAACTGGTTTGAATGGGTTTACGAGGGCGGTCCGAAGAAGCAGCCCTACCTCATCCGCCGCAAGGATCGCGCACCGATCCTGTGCGCGGCGATCGGTCAATACCCAAGGTACGAACATCTGCCGGACGAACATGACGGTTTCGTGATCATCACCGCCGACAGCAAGGGCGGCATGGTGGATGTTCATGATCGCCAGCCGGTGACGCTGAATGCCGAACTGGCCCGGGAATGGCTGGACCCGGCCACGCCGAAAGAGCGAGCCGAGCAGATAGTACTGTCGCAGGGCGAGCCGGCCGAGACATTCGAGTGGTTCAAGGTTGATCAAGCCGTGGGCAATGTGCACAACGATGGCCCTGGACTGATCGAACCTATCTGAACATCGCGCGACACCATTCGTCGCATGGAAAGCGTGGCGCGGAATACGCGTCAATGTCTGGCTTAGGGTTTGCACCTGCCGGCGATAGCGGCCCCAGAACGACGTAATTCTGACGCGGCGGCATTCACATTAACGTTTAAGGACTCCAGCGATACGCTTGGTCAGTCACCGGGAGATGTAACGTGTCAACTCTCAACGAAATCGCAGCGAACCACGCGAGAATGGCTAAGGCAAAGGAAGAAGAGTCGACCGGGCTGAGTGAGCGCCCCCCTCAAATAGTGGGCAGTTTCGAAATCACATGCATTGATGAGCAACAGCACATTCCACTGCACCTGATCACTGGCGTACAGGACAACCACCATCATTACAACGGGCAGATAGCAACAACGTCATAACCACTGTCTGGAGAAGTGATCTGCACAGTCCAGCCTTGCGTAAAAGTCATCTCGTGATACTCGACGATGGCGCTGATTTCCGGGCAAAGCTTTTTGGCGTCCTCTGGAGAACGGTCTACCGAGATATTGACCGTACGATCCTCGGCCGAGAATTCGGAGGCCTGGGTCAAGGCATCATTGCCATCGAGGATTTTGCAGAGCAATGAGGCGTTTTCGGCGGACTCATCCGTGGCGCTGGAGTCAGCGTATTGAGCCGTCACAATCGTCAGGAAACAGAACATACCTGCTGCGAATTTGTTTCTCACTTCCATGTTCCTTGGGTGGGGGATGGAATACTAATTCAAGAGTCGATCAATCGTTATCGGTTTCGAGGGCCGGTGTTTTCTTTACCCGCTCACGGCTTGCAAAGGTTATGTGATTGGGGCTAGATCGTTCTCAAATGCCAGTTCGCCCAGGATCTATATATGCCGCTGAGTTTTCATAAAATGCACGCCAATGGCGATGACTTCGTCATTGTGGACTCGCGAAACTCGGCCAATCCAGTGACAAGTAGTTTGGCTCGGCGAATGGGTGATCGGAACCGAGGCGTCGGATTCAATCAACTCGCAGCGGTGCTTGATTGCGATGATGCCGATGCCCGCTTGATGTTTTGGAATGCAGATGGCTCCACGCTGGATGCTTGTGGCAGCGCAACGCGGGGTGCCGCGGACATGCTGATGCGCGAATCCAATATGACTTCGATAGCGCTGCGAACCAACCGTGGCCTACTCACTTGCGAACGAACTTCAGCCGGCGCAATTTCGGTCAACATGGGCGAGCCGCTTTTCGGCTGGTCGGATATTCCCCTGGCTCAGGAACTGGACACTGCTGTTTTGCCACTGGCTGGTGGCCCGGCAGCTTGCAGCATGGGCAATCCTCACTGCACCTATTTTGTGGATGATCTGACAGCCATTGATATAGCGACCATCGGACCGACCATTGAAACCGACCCACTGTTTCCTCTCAGGACGAACGTGCATTTCGTCCAGATCATTAACCGACAACACATACGGTTGCGCATTTGGGAGCGCTGGGGTGGTATTCCGCTTGGTTCAGGCTCTTGCTCTTGTGGCGCCGCTGTCAGCGGAATTCGTCGTGGTTTATTAGACCATTCCGTTGAGGTTGAATGTGATGGCGGCACTGTAACGGTTCAATGGGATGGCGTGGGCCCGGTCTTTCTCATCGGGCCGGTAAAGACTATTTTTTCGGGAACAATCACGGACAACTTATTACAAGTTTTGTAGCCGTCAGGCCCGTTTATTCCCCTTGTCCCGCGGCAAAAGTCATTGGCACCACTGCGACTCACAGGGCACGCCATCGTTGTCGCCATCCATTTTCATTCCCGGACAATTTTGCAGAAATTTTTTGGCCTCTGCACACGAGGTCATCTGCGAGCAATATTGGCGTCCGTCACATTTGAATGGCGCAGAAACAGGTTTCGGCGCAGTCGCGACTGTAGGGGTTACTTTCGGGGGCGGTAGCTTGGCTTCAACCCAAGGTTGTAACTCGGGGGAAAGCTTCCAGGCCAACAAACCAATGATTAACACGACCAAAATCAGTTTCATTTGATTCATCCGTGACTAGAGGCCGTTTATATTCTAGTCGCTTAGAACGAATCATCTGGCAAGAGCAACCAAAGCCTCGATGCCCTGGAGAGAGACTGCCGCCTCATGCGGCGTGGAGAGATAAATCCGAATAGGTGCCCACCCTGACCAAGTGCTGGCCATTCAGCAATCCTTCTGAAAGACACCTGGCCGGGCAAGCGCTGCCGACTTTACCCAGAGCTGCGCCCAGTGTCCCTAACACAACGCTGAACAAAAATAACATTGGCGTGTAATCAAGGATTTGCGCAGCGTTTCGCCACCCACCAGGATGAACCATCCCCTCTGGCAGACCCAAGCAGCGGGGCCAACCTGAAGAAGCTCGCGACACGTTATCGCGCGCCGTACAACTGCCGTCACACTTATGCGACAATATGCAGAATGTCTGGCATGAATCCCGCCTTTATTGCCCAACAGCTTGGACAAGCGTCCAGATGCTGCTCTCGACTTATGCGCGCCGGTTGAAGTCTAGCGGTGACTGGGGAGAGATGGAGAAACTCCAAAACGCCCCAGGTATGGCCCAAGCGCCAAAATGCGCAGCTCGCAACCCATTGATAGGTAAAGTAATTGATCTCCACAGCTAACATCACGATGCAGTTCGGCGCCAAGCCGCTATTCGAAAACGTTTCGGTCAAATTCGGCGCGGGCAACCGCTACGGCCTGATCGGCGCCAACGGTTGCGGCAAGTCGACTTTCATGAAAATCCTCGGTGGCGATCTCGAGCCGTCCGGTGGCCAGGTCATGCTTGAGCCGAACGTGCGTCTGGGTAAATTGCGTCAAGACCAGTTCGCCTACGAAGAATTCACCGTGATCGACACCGTGATCATGGGTCACGAAGAGCTGTGGAAGGTCAAGGCCGAGCGCGATCGCATCTACTCGCTGCCGGAAATGACCGAAGAAGACGGCATGGCCGTGGCCGAGCTGGAAACCGAATTCGCCGAAATGGATGGCTACACCGCGGAGTCCCGTGCCGGCGAGCTGTTGCTGGGCCTGGGTATCGGCATCGAGCAGCACTTCGGCCCGATGAGCGAAGTGTCGCCGGGCTGGAAACTGCGCGTGTTGCTGGCGCAGGCGCTGTTCTCCGATCCTGAAGTGCTGTTGCTCGACGAACCGACCAACCACCTGGACATCAACACCATCCGCTGGCTGGAAAACGTGCTGACCCAGCGCTCCAGCCTGATGATCATCATCTCCCACGACCGTCACTTCCTGAACAGCGTGTGCACGCACATGGCTGACCTGGATTACGGCGAGCTGCGCCTGTTCCCAGGCAACTACGACGAGTACATGACCGTGGCGACCCAGTCCCGCGAGCAACTGCTGTCGGACAACGCCAAGAAGAAAGCGCAGATCTCGGAACTGCAATCGTTCGTCAGCCGCTTCTCGGCCAACGCCTCGAAAGCCAAGCAGGCAACTTCCCGCGCCAAGCAGATCGACAAGATCCAGCTGGCCGAAGTCAAACCTTCGAGCCGTGTCAGCCCGTTCATTCGTTTCGAGCAGACCAAAAAGCTGCACCGTCAGGCGGTCATCGTCGAGCGCATGGCCAAAGGCTTCGACGGCAAGACCCTGTTCAAGGACTTCAGCTTCACCGTTGAAGCCGGCGAGCGCGTGGCGATCATCGGCCCGAACGGTATCGGTAAAACCACCCTGCTGCGCACCCTGGTCAACGAACTGACCCCGGACGCCGGCACCGTGAAATGGACCGACGCCGCCGAGCTGGGCTACTACGCCCAGGACCACGCGCACGACTTCGAAGACGACTGCAACCTGTTCGACTGGATGGGCCAATGGACCCAGGGCGGCGAGCAACTGGTTCGCGGCACCCTCGGGCGCATGCTGTTCTCCAACGACGAGATCCTCAAGTCGGTCAAGGTCATCTCCGGTGGTGAGCAAGGTCGCATGCTGTTCGGCAAGCTGATCCTGCAAAAGCCGAACGTGCTGGTAATGGACGAACCGACCAACCACTTGGACATGGAATCCATCGAGGCGCTGAACCTGGCGCTGGAGAACTACCCGGGCACGCTGATTTTCGTCAGCCACGACCGTGAGTTCGTATCGTCCCTGGCCACCCGCATCATCGAGTTGAGCGCCGATGGCGTGATCGACTTCAGCGGCACTTATGACGACTACCTGCGTAGTCAGGGTGTGTTGATGTAAGGCTGCTTCTGGCTGCAAATGGAAAGCCCCGTCCTGGTGACGGGGCTTTTTGCATCTCAGGTTGATCCACTTACAGCCGATCTGTCATCCACATCGTTAGCCTGCTTTCTTTTATTTCACACCCGCGCCATGATGCAGTTCTCCTACCGCCGCCCGCGAACGAGCTCTCATGTCTGTGCAGCAACTGCCCCCGCAAAGCTCCATGGCGATCACCCTGCAGATCGTTTCCATCGTTTTCTATAGCTTTATTGCCTTCCTTTGCATTGGCCTGCCGATTGCCGTGTTGCCGGGGTATGTCCATGAACAGTTGGGGTTCAGCGCCATCGTCGCGGGGCTGACCATTGGTTCGCAATACCTGGCCACCCTGCTCAGCCGTCCGATGGCCGGGCGCTTGTCAGACAGTGTCGGCACCAAACGGGCGATTGTTTACGGGTTTTCGGGGATTGTGTTGAGCGGCGTACTGACGCTGATATCGACCCTGCTGCAAAGTTTCCCTTTGTTGAGCCTGATCATCCTGATCGCCGGCCGGTTGTTGCTGGGGATTGCCCAAGGGTTGATCGCGGTCGGCACCGTCAGTTGGTGCTTGGGCAAAGTCGGTGCCGAACACGCAGCGCAGTCGATTTCCTGGAATGGGATTGCCTCGTATGGCGCCATCGCCATCGGCGCACCGTTGGGCGTGGTGATGGTGGCTGAATTGGGCTTCGCCAGCCTCGGGATCATGCTGTCGTTACTGGCCCTGTTGGCATTGCTGTTGATCCGCAACAAACCCTCGGTGCCAGTGATTCGCGGCGAGCGGTTGCCGTTTTGGGCGGTATTCGGTCGCATTGCCCCTTTCGGCGCGAGCCTGAGCCTGGCGTCTATCGGCTACGGCACGCTCACCACTTTTATTACCCTGTATTACGCCAGTCGTAGCTGGACGGGTGCGGCTTACTGCCTGACGGTGTTCGGGGTGTGTTTCATTCTGTCGCGGCTGTTGTTCATTTCCAGCATCAGCCGTTTCGGCGGTTTCACCTCGGCCATTGCCTGCATGAGCATTGAAACCGTGGGGCTGGTCCTGTTGTGGCTGGCGCCCTCGACCGTTTACGCCTTGATTGGCGCAGGCCTGACCGGCTTCGGCCTGTCGCTGGTCTATCCGGCGCTGGGCGTGGAAGCGATCAAGCAGGTGCCCAATTCCAGTCGCGGGGCGGGTTTGAGTGCTTATGCGGTGTTTTTCGATCTGGCGCTGGCGATTGCCGGGCCGTTGATGGGCGCGGTGGCGTTGAACCTGGGGTATGCGTGGATTTTCTTCAGTGCGGCGTTGTTGTCCGTGACCGGGCTCGGTTTGACCCTGTTACTGAAACACCGGGCGATGGTCTAAAGCCTGCTGTAAATCTCTTGTGGGAGTTTATTGATCGGCAGTTTGCATGCCGGCCCGACTCGGTTTGCCCAGGGCATGGGAGAAGAAACGTCCGGCTTCGGAGATCAGGTTGCGGTGAATGTCCTTGCGGTCGACGCCGTCGGCATCGGTGCACAGCGCCGGCATGGCGGCGATCTGTTCTTCGTTGCACGGTGCCAGGAACACGAAGTGCCCTGCCCCGGCCAGCAATTTGAAATCCGGTGCAGTCGGCAGTTTGCGCGCCAGCGCTGCGGCGTTTTTGTCGAACGCCACCAGTTTGTCGCCATCGCCGCTGTATAGAAGCACCGGCACATGCACCTCGGCCAGGGTCTGGCGGCCGAACTTCAGACTCAGCGGTGCCATCAACAACAAGGCATGCACTCGCGGGTCTGGCACTGGCTGCAAGTCATCGCGGTCGACGATCAATTCACCTTGCGTGTTGCAGGCATCATGATCGTCCGGGCGCTCATGGCAATAACGGCGCAGACGGTCCAGGTCCGGGGTGGCGCCGGACAGGATCAACGCGGTCTCACCGCCCGCCGAATAGCCGATCACCCCAACCTGATCGGCATTGACGAAGGGCGCAAGCATACGGTCGCCCAAGGTCGCGGTAATGGCTTCGGAAATCTGGATCGGCCGCCCGTAAAGATTGCTCAAGGTGCCGAGGCGGCTGTGGTCTTTGGAGTTGTCGCCGGGATGGATCACCGCCACCACCACAAACCCTTTGCGTGCCAGCGAGGTGGCCAGATCGTGCAGGGCCAGCGGGGTTCCAGTGTTGCCATGGGACAGCATCAGCATCGGGAAGCGTCCGATGGCGACTTTGGTGTCTTCACCGGCTTCGACCGTGTAACCCTCGAGCTTGCTGGAGTGTTCCCTCTCACTGGACGGATAAAAGGCGATGGCGCGCATCGGCTGCAAGTCCAGCGGATCGAGGAACGTCATCTCATGGAAACCGACGCTCCAGTGAGGATACGGCGCAGGCGCGGCGTGCACCGAATTCAGGCTGCCGAACAGGCAAATCAGTAATGTTGCACAAAGACGCACCATGGGATGCCCCACCTTATTACCCTGACCGCAGATGTTAACCCTCGACTGCATAACCTGGGCCAGAAACTGATTGCCGCCAGAAACAAAAAAACTCCGCATCTGGCCATCATGATGACCAGAATACAGAGTTTCAGGGGTATTGCCCGCGCCGTTTGACGTCTTTACGCAAGCCTTACGCGGCGGCGAACAATTGTTCGCTGATTTGCGCCTGAGCGTCGCTCATGGCTTTGCTGCGTACTTCATCACCGTAGGCCAGGCCATGGGCGCGGACGAACTCGATGTCGGTGATACCGAGGAAGCCGAACATCACCTTCAAGTACTCTTCGTGAGCAGTGCCGGTCGGTTGGCCAGCGTGCAAACCGCCAGCCGTCGAAACGATCACCACTTTCTTGCCGCCGCACAGGCCTTCAGGGCCGGCTTCGGTGTAGCGGAAAGTCTGGCCGGCTACGGCGATGCGGTCGATCCAGGCCTTGAGTTGGGTCGGGATGGTGAAGTTGTACATCGGCGCTGCAATCACGACGGCATCGGCGGCGAGGAATTCGGCCAGGGCCTGCGCACTCAAATCGGCTTCATGCTGTTGCGCGGCGTTGCGCAGCTCAGCGGCGGTACCAGCGGCGACCAGCGTGGCGGCGGAAAAATGGCTGATGGCATCGGCGGCCAGGTCGCGGTAAGTCACCACAACACCAGGCTCGGCGGTTTGCCAGACTTTGACGACTTCGCCGCTCAACTGACGGGAAGCCGAGTTGTCACCCAGAATGCTCGAATCGATATGCAGTAATTTCATGTGGGATCTCCAAGGTGAGGATCGCCACCCGGCGATCTGATGGAAACAATCCTACCGACAAAACCAATAGCTGATTAGCCGGCAATAATGCGATAGTTTGTCCCACTGATAGAACAGTCGGATTTAAATCATGCAAGATCTCAACGACCTCTACTACTTCGCCAAGGTGGTCGACGCCGGCGGCTTCGCGGCGGCCGGGCGTTTGCTCGGGATTCCCAAGTCCCGGTTGTCGCGACGCATCGCCGAACTGGAAGAACGCCTGGGCGCGCGCCTGCTGCAACGCACCACCCGCCAACTCAACCTGACCGCCGTGGGCGAGCGCTACTTGCGGCACTGTCAGGCGATGCTGCTGGAGGCCGAGATGGCCGACGAAGCGGTGGCCAGCATGTCCAGCGAACCCCGGGGGCGGCTGCGGGTTTCCTGCCCCGTCGGGTTGGCCCACCAAATGCTGCCGGGGGTGATCAGCAACTTTCTGGAGAAATTCCCGCAGGTTCAACTGGAGATGATGCTGCTCAACCGTCGGGTAGATCTGGTGACCGAGGGCGTCGACGTTGCCTTGAGAGTGCGGGATCTGGGGGATGAAGATCCGTTGCTGGTCACCCGCCGTTTACGACAGGCGCAGACCGTTATGGTCGCCAGTCCGGGGTTTCTTCGTGAACGGCAGATCAAGACCCCTGACGACTTGAAAAACGTACCGATACTGGGCGCACTGGAAGCCGATCGGCTGGTGCATCTGCGGATGCTCGACCAGCAGGGCAAGGCCTGTGAAATGACATTCGAAGCCCGATTGGGCATCGACGATTTTCTCGTGCGCAAGGCGTGTACCCTGTCCGGGCTGGGTTTCACCGTGTTGCCGATGATGTATTGCGAGCAGGAACTGGAAAACGGCTCGCTGGTGCAGCTGCTACCTGACTGGTCATTGCCGGGCGGTTGGCTGCAAGCGGTCTACCCTCATCGGCGCGGGGTAATGCCGGCAGTACGCGCCTGGATCGACCATTTGATCGAATCATTCAATGCCTGTGGGGACCGACTGTTATGAAGGCAAGACCAATGAGCGAAGAGGATGTCGCGCAATTCTGCCTGGCGCTGCCCGGCGCGCGGGAGGATTACAAGTGGGGTGGCGTGAGGGTGTTTTCGATTGCCGGGAGCAAGATGTTCGCCTTGCAGAACCTGCGGGGTCAGTCCCTGGCCTTCAAGGTCGACAAGGACCTGTTCCTGGGTCATTGCGACCGACCGGGCATTCACCCGGCGCCGTATCTGGCCCGGGCGCAGTGGATCATCATGGAAACGCCCTACCCGCTGGGCACCGAAGAGCTGCAAGGCTTGCTGCAACGTTCCCACCAACTGGTGGTGAGCAAGTTGCCCAAGCGCACGCAGATCGGCTTGCTGCTTTAAAACAGCTTTAGAACAGCGCGAACAGCTGAGCACCCAGAAACAACTGGTCGATCCAGAACACCTGATGCATCAGCACGATGAGCCAGAACACCAGTTGAAACGAAACCTTGCGGGTCTTGTGCCGAAACACTTGCTGGGCCAGCAAGGCACCCGGCCAACCGCCCGCCAGTTCCACCGCGTGCAAGACGTTCTCCGGCGTGCGCCAGCTGTCGGCGCGGGCCTTGTGCTTGTCGCCCCAGTACAGGAAAAACGCCAGCACGCTGACGATGCCATAGGCGGCCAGGGGAATCACCGACACCCCGCGCAGCCACAGCGACACCGAGCCAAACAACGGCACTGCGCACAGCAAAACGAACACCAGCAATTTCAACCGCAGGTTTTGAATCGCTCCCCCGGGCTTGCGCCCGGGGTTGTTGCGTGCGGCGGCGTCGCTCATGGCTTGGCCGCGGTCCAGTCGACCCAACCGAACTGCCAGGTCGCCAGAATCACCAGGCCAAACACAATGCGATACCAGGCGAATGCCGCGTAGCTGTGGCTGGCGATGAACTTGAGCAGGCCCCGGACGGCGATCATCGCAAAGATAAACGCGGTGACGAAGCCGATGGCGAACACCGGGAAATCAGCCGGCACAAACAGGTGGCGGTATTTGTAGCCCGAGTAAACCGCTGCGCCGACCATGGTTGGCATGGCAAGGAAGAACGAGAATTCGGTGGCCGTCTTGCGCGACAACCCGAACAGCAAACCGCCGATGATCGTCGAACCGGAACGCGAGGTCCCCGGGATCATCGCCAGGCACTGGGCGAAACCGACTTTCAGGGCCTCTTTCCAGGTGATGTCATCGACGCTTTCGGCATGCACGACATGCTGCCGGCGTTCAGCCCACAACATGATGATCCCGCCCACGACCAATGCGCTGGCCACGGTTATCGGGTTGAACAGGTACTTGTGGATCAGGTCGGCGAAAATCACCCCCAATACCACGGCCGGCATGAAGGCGATCAACAGGTTCGCGGTAAAGCGTCGAGCGCTGGGCTGCGTCGGTAAACCGATGATCACGTCGAGAATCTTGCGACGGAACTCCCAGACCACCGCCAGGATCGCGCCGAGCTGAATGATGATGTTGAAGGCCATCGCTCGTTCGCCGCCGAAATTGAGCAGGTCCGCCACAATGATCTGGTGCCCGGTACTGGAAATGGGCAAGAACTCGGTCAGCCCTTCTATAACGCCTAAAATCAATGCCTGAAAGGCTGTCCAAAGATCCATCATTCCCCCAAGAAGCCATGCCCCCAGGCATGCCCCGTTAATAATTTGTAGAGCGTTATTCGCGATCAGCGTGCGCTGAAACCCCGCGCGCACAAGATCCACACAAAACCGTAAAAATTCCGTGAAAAATCGACTTGGACTCAGGTTTTTCCGCGCGGGGCCGAAATCCTATCAGACAAGCCTCATTTGCGCTGCCGTGTAATAGGACCTGAGTCGTATAGGCGCCGATCGGCACAGTGTGGTTGGATGCTGGCGATCGTTTATGACAAGAACAAGAAAACGGAGTAACAGCGTTATGAACAGCTTGCGCAGTGTGTCGATCAGCCGACGCTTGTGGCTTATCTTGATCGTGGCCGTGGTGATGCTGTTGACGTTGGGCGCGTTGATGCTCAAGCAGATCCACGACGACCTCTATCAGGCCAAGGCCCAGAAGACCCAGCATGTGGTGCAGACCGCCAGTGGCATCCTGACCTACTACCACGACCTGGAAACCGCCGGCACCCTCACCCGCGCCGCCGCGCAACAGCAGGCACTGACCGCCGTGCGTGGTTTGCGCTACGACCAGAATGACTATTTCTGGATCAACGACCTGACGCCGGTCATGGTCATGCACCCGACCAATCCAAAACTCGAAGGCCAGAACCTCTCGACGATCCGCGACCCGGACGGTTTTGCACTGTTCAACGAAATGGCCGCCATCGCCAAGGCCAAGGGCGCCGGCATGGTCAACTACCGCTGGCCGAAACCGGGCGCCAGTGCACCGGTGGAAAAAACCTCCTACGTCAAACTGTTCGAGCCCTGGGGTTGGGTGATCGGCTCGGGCGTGTACATCGACGACATGCAGGCCGAGTTTAATGCGCAGGTCTGGAAGGCGTCTTTCGTCGGCCTGGTGATTGCCCTGATCATGGCGTTGCTGGTGATCATGATTGCACGCAGCATCGTGCGCCCGTTGCAGGAAACCGTGAATGCCATGGCCAATATCGCCAGCGGTGAAAGCGACCTGACCCGCAGCCTCGATACCCACGGCCAGGACGAAGTCACGCAACTGGCCCGACACTTCAACGCCTTTACCGCCAAGCTGCGCCTGGTGATCAATCAGTTGCAAGTGTCCGCCGGCGCACTGGGCCAGTCTTCCAGCGAACTGGGCAACGACGCCGCGCAAGCCCAGCAACGCAGCCAGCAGCAGTCCCAGCAAATGGAACTGGTGGCGACCGCGATCAACGAAGTGACCTACGGCGTGCAGGATGTGGCGAAAAACGCCGAGCACGCGGCCAGTGAAATGCGCGATGCCGAATCTCAGGCGCAGCAGGGACAGATCAATATCGATGGCAGCCTGCAGCAGATCGACAAGCTGTCTTCGACCATCGATCAAGCGGTGGAAGTGATTCGTACGCTGGCCGACGAAAGCACGCAAATCGGCAGTGTCCTGGAAGTGATTCGCTCTATCGCCGAGCAAACCAACCTGCTGGCCCTCAACGCTGCCATCGAAGCCGCCCGGGCCGGTGAGCAAGGTCGAGGGTTTGCGGTGGTCGCCGATGAAGTGCGCCTGCTCGCCCAGCGTACCCAGAAGTCGACGGCAGAAATCCAGTCGATGATCGAACGCCTGCAAAGCCATTCCGAAGCGGCGGTCAAGGTGATTGGCGACAGCAGCCGCGCCTCGCAACTGACCATCGAGCAGGCCGGCCTGGCCGGTGCCAGCCTGAATGCCATCGGCCAGGCCTTGCGCAACCTCAACGGCTTGAATGCCTCGATTGCCAGTGCAACCTTGCAGCAAGCGCATGTGGTGGAAGACATCAATCAGAACGTCACCCAGGCCGCCGGGTTGTCCCACAGCACGGCATTGGCGGCCGAGCAGTCGAGCGTGGCCAGTGTTCATCTCAAGGAATTGAGCGAACAGTTGAACGGGTTGCTCAAGCAGTTTCGCGTCTGATCACATGTAGCAGCTGGCGCAGCCTGCGTTCGGCTGCGCAGCAGTCGTGAAATCAGACGACGCCGGTTCCAGATAGACCGTGTGCGCAGAATTTACGACGGCTTCGTCCGAATGCGGCCCACACCGAACGCAGCCTCGCAGGCTCGGCAGCTGCTACACCGGACTGCGCAAGCCGGTTCTACTTGGCAGCGCCTGCCGCTACAATCCTCCCCCCTTTCGTCTTCCCCAAGGATCCTCCATGTCCGGGCTTGAACTGTTTGCCGCCGCCCTCGGTGTGATTGCCGTCTGGCTGACGGTCAAACAGAACCCCTGGTGCTGGCCGGTCGGTCTGGTCATGGTGCTGCTGTATAGCTGGATCTTTTTCGAGGTGAAGCTGTATTCGGACATGTTGCTGCAAGTGATCTACGCCGCGTTGCAGCTTTACGGCTGGAGGCAGTGGACTCGCGCGGGCGTGACGCATGACGGGCGGCACGTCAGCGCGCTCGATGGCAAATCCGTCGCGCTCGGTCTGGCCGTGGGCGCGGTCGGCAGCCTGCTGCTGGGGGCTGCGATGGCTCACTGGACCGACGCCGCCCAACCCTGGCTCGACGCCGCCTTGACCGGTTTCAGCCTGGTAGCCCAGTTATGGATGGCGCAAAAACGCCTGCAATGCTGGCCGCTGTGGATCGCGCTGGACG
The DNA here is from genome assembly GCF_056400265.1 of Pseudomonas sp. 01L34. Classification (NCBI taxonomy): domain Bacteria; kingdom Pseudomonadati; phylum Pseudomonadota; class Gammaproteobacteria; order Pseudomonadales; family Pseudomonadaceae; genus Pseudomonas; species Pseudomonas sp. 01L34. The sequence continues at coordinate 392,387 of NZ_JBFTSX010000001.1, read as the reverse complement.
TCATCTTCGTCGGCCTGTTCATCTACAAAGAGCTGTACCTGACCGCCGCCCTCTATGGGGTTTTCGCCCTGCTGGCGGTGCAAGGCTGGCGGACGTGGCGCGCCGACCCGGCGTTGCGCACATGAAAGTCCTGGTGCTCACGGGCCCCGAATCGAGCGGCAAGAGCTGGCTCGCCACCGAGCTGCAACAGCAATTCGGCGGCGTTCTGGTGGGTGAATACGTGCGTTGGTTCATTGAACAGGAGGCACGGGACACCTGCCTCGCGGATATCCCCGAGATCGCCCGCGGCCAGTTGCAGTGGGAAGATGATGCCCGCGCCCTTGCGCCACCGTTGCTGATTCTCGACACGCACTTGCTGAGCAACATGCTTTGGAGCCAGACCCTGTTTAGCGATTGCCCGGCCTGGCTCGAACAAGCGCTGCTGGCCCGGCATTACGACTTGCACTTGCTGTTGTCGCCTGAACTCGTCGACTGGACCGACGATGGCCAGCGCTGTCAGCCGCAGCTGGATCAACGCCGGGCTTTTTTCAACGCGACTCAGGCGTGGCTGGAACGGCATCGCCAACCTGTTCAAGTGATCCAGGGTGACTGGGCAGAACGCCGAGCCCAAGCGTTGCAGGCCGTCACTCTGCTGCTTGAGCGCTGACCTGTATCCCGCTGCAGCAGCAGCCTCGCAAGCTCGACAGCTGCTACAGTCGCCAACACCCCGGCACCCGGCATTTGTTGCGGTAATTTTGCAAATACGTCCGCTTCTGAAACACACCTCTGCTCCCTAACCGCCCGTCTAAGCGTCGTTCATCATCCTGTCATGCCATGTGTTAAAGCGCTGATACATCACAGCGCAAACCACGGATCCAGAGCTCTATCCCGCTTTTTTCCCGTTGCAGCTCCAGATTTTGTCTCAGGCCTGAAACAGCTCAACCATCGATACACCTTGCTTGATCGATAACCCCTTGAATCAAAACAACAATCAAAAAGCGGCACGACTTTCGCTCTCTCCTTCACAACGCTGATTAGGGCCAGCGCACAACAGAAGGAATCGCAGTCGTGGGGACTTTTCGTAAAGGCTTTACGCGCTTGATGCTGCTCGGATGTGCCGCCGTCTCGGTACTCAGTTTTGATGTTCAGGCTGAAGGCAATGGCGTGATCGTGCTCACTCGCGATGTACAGCCCCACACCATCGGCAGACCGCCATTCCAGAAAGACCCCTACCCGATCACTGTCAACGCCAACCCTTCGGATCGTGTCACCTCGACACTCAACAGCACCGAACTGAGCGATGGTGAGTTCGCCAGCGTGGCCAGCGGTTCGTCCATCAGCAACAACATCAATCAGAACGGGAGCGTACCCGGCAGCCTCAATGTCGTCACCAACCCCAACGGCATGCCCGGCATGAGCGTCGGTCACGGCGGCGGTAGCGGTGGCGCGATTTCGGGAACGATCAACCATGCCATGAGCTCCGGCCTCGCGCCGTTGGGCAGACTGGCGGGAGGTCAATGACATGAGCCGCTCCCTGATCCTTCTCGCCCTGGTCATCGGTGCCAGTGTGAGCCCAGGCGCCATGGCCGACTCCAGCGTTCCGGTGGTCAACACCGCCAACATCCTGGATTCCGGCGCCCGGTACAACGGCAACTTCAACGTCAACCAGGCCTCCGGCGATCAACAGCAACAGGCCAATACCCGCGCCATCGCCATCGGCACCACTGATGCCTCGGCGACCACCCGCGTCATCCAGAAACTCGACACGCCCGCCAACCCGTCGATGAACGCGACGGCCACCATCGGCGGCAACTCTTTCAGTCAAGGCAACGGTGCACTGGGTGTCAACCAGGGCGCCGGGGCCAACAACCAGATGGCCAACGCAATGCGTATCAGCATCAGTGCTGCTCCGCAAAGCGTCGACGATAGCGCCCTTTCTCAACAGAACGTGGCGTTGTTACCAAGCTCAGGGGCAACTGACGCTTCAAAAGGCAGTCGCCAGGTCGTGACAAGCGACCAGGCCTTCACCGGCAGCCGAGGAGTGATTCAGGTGAACCAGAGTGCCGGGGTGGGGAACCGAATGGCTAACACCCTGAGCATACGGGTCGCTGACTGACCCGAACGCAGTGCGATTAGAAAGTAACCAACACTTAACCAACTAATAAGCACGGAGAATCACCATGAAACCCACAATGGCTCTCAAGCCTCTGGTCTTCGCCTTGGCATCCGTCATGGCGATGGCTGCACAGGCCAGCGACAACGATCGTGGTCACCACCATCATCACGGCCCCAAAGGCCCCACCTGGGAACAACAGCTGTCAATCGACTCCGCCGCCAACGCCTATGTAGGGGACACACAGGACAGCAGCGGCAACTCGGTACTTAACCAGGGCACCAAAAACACTGCCAATGCCGACAACTCACTCAACGGTTCCAATGGCAACATGGGCGCCAACGTGGCTGGCGGTGACGGCAACCAACAAGACAACGCCGCCGCGCTGGCGACCGCCGATGAAAGTTTCATCTTCGGTTCTGCCACTGCAACGTCCTACGCGAATCAGTACAATACCGACAACTACGTCAAAAACCGCTCTACCCAAAATAACGCCACGCTCGACAACGCTGGCAACAACGGCTCCGGCAACATTGGCATAAACGTGACTGCCGGCAACTTCAACCAACAGAAAAACAACCTGGCGATTGCCGTGTCCGGCGGACGCGTAGCGACAGCCTCGGCTGACGCTTATCAATCCACCACCGGTCTGGATGTAAAAAACAAAGCTGACCGGACGCACATCACCACCACCCTCACCGATACCACCACCTCTTCAGGCAGCTTCAAGGCCAAAGGTAGCGGTACGATTGAAGAGGACGGTGGCTGGGATAGCAGACGTCGCCACGACGACGACAAGTTCAAGTTCACCGCCGTGGGCACCTTCGATCTGTCTAGCGTCACCACCCATCAAGTGCTGACTCCAGACGGCTGGAAAAACCCTGTAGTGAACAACGCCAGCATGACCGGCTCGATGAACGGCTTCTCCGGCAACGGCGGTGCCAACGTGTCGGCGGGTGTGGGCAACCAACAAAGCAACTCTCTGTCCATTGCTGCCGGCTGCAGAGCCTGCATGTAATCGCGATCGAAATGAAAGCCCCGGCAACGGGGCTTTCTTTCCACGGTTCACCAAAGGCGTATCGATCATGCGTACGACAGCCTGTTTCGCCCTGCTGTGCCTGTGCGGCCTGACTCAGGCGGCGCAGATGCCGGTGGCCGCCTTACCGGGCGGCATGCTGGTTTACAAGCAGGTGCAAAGCGTGCGTGAGCGCAAGTTCAGCGACATCGTCGAACAAAAAACCGACTTCAGCTGCGGCGCTGCCGCACTGGCCACGGTGCTACGCCAGGCTTACTGGCTCGATGTCGATGAGGAACACATCATCAAAGGCATGCTGATCAATGCTGATCAGAACCTTGTCCGTACTCAAGGTTTCTCCATGCTGGACATGAAGCGCTACATCGAAGCAATCGGCATGCGCGCGCGTGGCTACCGGATACCGCCCGAGAAACTCGAAGCGGTGACCATTCCGGTGGTGGTGCTGATGGAAATTCGCGGCTACAAGCATTTCGTGGTGATGCAGCGGGCGGACAAGAACTGGGTCTATATCGGCGACCCGGTGCTTGGGCACAAACGCTATTCCCATGATGACTTTGTCAAAGGCTGGAACGGCATTGTCTTCGCTATCGTGGGTCCCGGTTATGACAAAACCAATGCATTGCGCAGCCCTCCGGAACCGCTGACGGCCAAGAACAAGCTGGACACTTTCAACCCGGTCAAAGATGCCGAGTTGATGGACTTTGGCTTCATTCAGAGCGACTTCTTCTAATCGCCCACTGATGATAGAGAGGGCCGGATGCCCTGGGAGCAGCAGATGAAAACCTCATACTGGCTGGCCGCCGCTTGCCTTGCAGCAAGCGCATCGGGCTATGCCAATGCAGGATTCAAACCCATCGAACTCAAGGACCATGAGCTCGCCGAGCTACGCGGTCGTTATGTCATGCCAGGGCGGATCATCAGCTTCGGCATTGTCATGAGCAGTACCTGGCGCAATGCCAGTGGGGACCTGATTGGCGCAACGACGTTGATGCAGATCCAGGCCTCTACCGTAAAACCCCAGTTTTACGTATCGACCATTAAAGAAACCGGTAACGGCAGTACGCCGCCGTTAGGCACCGGGAATGTGATCGGTGGCGCAGGACTGACCACCGCCCAGGGTGTCACTCAAACTGTGCGCGCCGCCGGTGACGGCAATACCGCCTACAACAATGTCGCCCTCAACGTCCAGGAGGCCAACCAGGCGCCGGCGCCGAATCCCGTCCAAGGGCAGGTGCTGACGAGCGGGCAAACCATTACCGACAACAATGCCGCCGGTAGCGTCGCGGTGTCAGCCACCGGGGGTGGCGTGCAAATGGCTATCCAGGCCAGCAACAACCAAGGCACGGCCATGCAACAGGTGGCTCAGGGTGGTCTGGTGCAGAACACCCGGCTTCTGGGCAACAACAACAGGGTCAATAACCTGACGCATCTTAACGTGGTGCTAAATAACAATGGCCGAAATGCCGGAGCAGTCAACTGCAATCTGAGTCAACTCAACGCACTACGCAACCTGGGATATTGAACTACGCTGATGTTCGATCATTGGGCTTCATGGGGGATGGCTAATCATGTATCGGTCAGTACCACTGCGCGCGGTCGTTTGTCTGAGCACTTTGTTCCCGTCGGCGCTGCTGCAAGCAGCGCCCGATGCGGACGTGGCGGCTTTGAAACAGGAGCTCATGGAGCTCAAACAACGATACGAAGTACAACAAAAAGCCCTGGCAGTACTCGAACAACGAGTCCGCCAAGTGGAGGAGCAACCGGCGGCGCCGCCGCCTAAACGCCTGGCCAAGTCGCCAGCCGACATGAAAGGCAACCCGCAAGTGGCCACCAGGACGGGAGCGGCCGCAGCTTCAGGCGGCGCCGCGGGCAGCGGCAGTTCCTATGGACAATCGCTGGCCGATGACTCTCAACCGGCACAGAGTGTTTCCAACCTGTATGACGAGGCCAGCGGATTCTTCGGCGGCGGCAAGTTCAGCCTCGAAACCGGGCTGACCTATTCACGTTACGACACCCGCCAGCTGATCCTCAACGGCTTCCTCGCACTGGACTCGATCTTTCTGGGCAACATCAACCTGGACCGGATCAAGGCCGACACCTGGACGCTGGACCTCACCGGGCGCTACAACTTCGACAATCGCTGGCAGTTCGACCTGAACGTACCAGTGGTGTACCGCGAATCGACGTATCAGTCCGGCGGCGCCAACAACGGTGCGGCGGGAGTGACCAGCGAAGAAAGCGTCACCCGCGATCCGACACTGGGCGATGTCAACTTCGGTATTGCCTACAAATTCTTGGACGAATCGGTCAACACCCCGGATGCAGTAGTCACCTTGCGCGTCAAGGCGCCGACCGGCAAGGACCCGTTCGGCATCAAACTGCGCCAGAGCGACGCCAATACCAACCTGTTCGTGCCTGACACCCTGCCAACCGGCAACGGCGTCTGGTCGATCAGCCCCGGTATCTCGCTGGTCAAGACCTACGATCCAGCGGTTCTGTTCGGTAGCCTGTCCTACACCCACAACTTCGAAGGCTCCTTCGACGACATCAGTGCCACCGTCAATCAGAAAGTCCCGGGCAAGGTGCGGATTGGCGACAGCTTCCAGATTGGCGCGGGCATCGCGTTCGCGCTGAACGAAAAAATGAGTATGTCGTTCTCGGTGTCTGACCTGGTGCAACACAAAAGCAAGCTCAAGCAGGATGGCGGGGATTGGGAGTCGGTGGTGTCCAGCGACGCCAACGCCGGTTACTTCAACGTCGGCATGACCATCGCGGCCTCCGACAACCTGACGATCGTTCCCAACTTGTCCATCGGTATGACCGACGATGCGCCGGACTTTTCCTTCAGCCTGAAATTCCCGTACTACTTCTAAACCGCACCCCGCAATAGAAAAGGCCCACTACGATAGTTGTCGTAGCGGGCCTTTTTTGTTGCACCGCCCTAGCGGATCTGGTGCTTGTGCAGCAATCGGTAAAAAGTCGGCCGTGACACGCCCAGGACTCGGGCGGCAACACTCAGGTTGTCGCTGTGCCGGTTCAATACATCGCACAGCGCCTGGCGCTCGGCGCGGGTCTTGTAGTCTTCAAGGGTGCCCATCGGCGTGGCGAAGGCGTGTTGACTGAGCAGCCCCAGATCTCGCGCCTCGATCTGCCGCCCTTCGGCAAGTACCAACCCACGACGTACCCGATTGGCCAGCTCGCGGACATTGCCCGGCCAGTCGTGCTTGCCCATGGCGACCAACGCATCCTCGCTGAAGCTGCGCGGACGACGGCCGGTTTCACTGCTGTAGAAATGGGAAAAGTGGTTGGCCAGCATCAATAGATCACCATGGCGCTCACGCAGCGGCACGGTGACTACTTGCAGGACGTTCAAACGGTAGTACAAATCTTCGCGAAAGCGTTTGTTCTCGATGGCCTCTTCAAGGTCGACGTGCGTCGCCGCCAATACCCGCACATCCACCGGAACAGGCTGATGGCCGCCAACCCGCTCGATGTGTTTTTCCTGCAGGAAGCGCAGCAAATTGGCTTGCAGCTCCAGGGGCAGATCGCCTATTTCATCGAGAAACAGGGTGCCGCCGTTGGCGGCTTCTATCCGCCCGACCTTGCGCTGATGGGCGCCGGTAAAGGCCCCCTTCTCATGACCGAACAATTCGGACTGGATCAAGTGTTCGGGAATCGCGCCACAGTTGATCGCCACGAATGGCTTGCTGTGGCGCTGGGATTGTTGATGCAGAGTACGGGCGACCAATTCTTTACCGGTGCCGCTTTCGCCGCGTATCAGCACCGGCGATTCGGTGGGCGCCAGCTTGCTCAGTAGTTTGCGCAGCTCGCGAATCGGTTTGCTGTCGCCGAGCAGTTCGTGTTCAGGCTGATCGATATGAACCGTGCCCTGCCCACGCAGGCGCGCCATGCCGAACGCTCGGCCCAGAGTGACCTGAACCCTTGAAACATCGAACGGCAAGGTATGGAAGTCAAAAAACCATTCGCAGACGAAATCCCCGACATTCTGCATTCGCAGGACATCCTGATCGAGCACGGCGATCCACTCGGTACCGCTACGGGTGATCAGTTCCTTGACGGCTTCCGGACGTTCCAGATGAAACGGCTGCAAGCGCAACAGGCCGACGTCGCAGGTTCGTTCCTCGGCGTTTTCCAGGGTACAGCTGTCGACATCCCAACCCACAGCGCGTAAACCCGGCAGCAAACGGTGGCAGTCGTCGCAAGGATCCACTACTAAAAGACGTCGTAAAGCAGGCGCTTCGATCATGACTGTTCCTTGGCGCCAAATTTTAGGAAATATTATTAAAAACAGTCATTTGGCGGGCTTCGGTGTAACACTAGCAAAATATTGACGCGGGCTTGTATCGATTGCTTATAGGGACGTCGGCTTATTAGTTATAAAAAATCACTTAATGAGTTGCCTAACGAATTGAACCTTTCATTCAGCTTTCAGCAACTGCCTGAATCGCCGGCGAATCAAAGAAAGTTGAAATTTCTTTTGATTGTGTGTGACCCAACCCCCGGTTGCGGACATCAGTACAAGTAACCAGCCGAACGGTAAGCCCAACCGACGGCACATCACTTGATTGGGCACACAGAGAGAAGACCCCATGAACGCCCCGCTCCGTATCAACGAAGCTCTTTTGATTGCCGACCGCGCATTCCAACCCTTTCAATGCGTGGCCTGGGCCCCACAAGACGGTAATGGTGAGCTCAGCCTGGCCATCATTGATCGCACTAACACTCGCATCAGCAGCAAACAAATCCCCAGCAGTGCCTATTCCGATCCACAGCAACTTGCACACTTGCTGGAACAAGCCCGCGCCGAGCTGAGCGAGGAAGGTTACACACTGCAATCGTGGTCCATGCCGCATTAATCTTTTTCGCGGATTACCGCCCGGTAATCCGCGTCCCTTCTTCTCCTTAGTTGACGGTTTCTACGGTCAGCTGCATAACGCCATTTTCGTTTTCCAACTTCTAGCCGCCAGATTACTTGGCAGGCTTGTCAGTGGTTCGAGAAGACACTGTTCTGGCACAAAACGCCGCTCCTCCCGAGCGTAATGGCAGTTGCGCATCATCGCATTCAGGGATTGAATGTTCTCCTCATGCAGTCAACCTCCGGGCACCCGGACAAGGACGACTGGCAAGGAGATGCGTGCATGCCACTCCAGACTGCTTTTGCCATACCGGCAGCGGTGAAAGACGCCGGGCAACTCGATAGCCATTTCGCTGGCAGCGGCAAGACTCAAGTGTATTTCGCCGGCAGTACTTCCAGCAGGATCAATGGTGTGGCGATTGACCACACCGGCCGAATTCTGGTGGCAGCCAAGGTCGGCACGCCAGGTGGCTGCCGCTTTGGCCTGGCCCGCCTGCGTGAGGACGGTTCGGCGGATCTGGCCTTCGGCAAACAAGGCAGCATCATCGGGCAATTCGCCCACGGCTACGAGGCCATGGCGGGCACGGTGCGGGTGCTGGCCGACGGGAACATTCTGGTGGCCGGCCTGCACTACGAAAATGCTCATCGTACGCTGCCCGCCCTGGCGATGTTTGATCAACGAGGCTACCCGATACAGGGTTTTGGTGAGCACGGCCGCTGCGTGGTGCGCCTGCCGGGGAAGCTTTCCGAAGGCGCTCGCGACGCCTGGTTACCACCCGGCGTACCGGGTACCGAGGCCTGTGATATCTGCGTGCAGGACGATGGTCGAATCCTGCTGCTGGCCAATCATCACTTTGAATTGACCGATCACGTCGGCATGCTGATTCGACTCAATGCCGACGGCTCGCTGGACAGCACCTTCAATGGTCGTGGCTTTGTCATGGTCCGGCACTTATTGATGAACACCTGGCTGAACAGTCTGATGGTGCAACATGACGGCCGAATCCTGGTGGGCGGATCGATCAATTTCCCCGAGGAAGGTTTGCTGGCGCGTTATCACACCGATGGCCAGTTGGATGACGGCTTCGCCGTGGATGGCTTCATGACCTTCAAGGCCTGGGGTCAGAGTGCCCAGGTCTGCCAGATCGTCCAGCACGAAAATGGTGATTTGCATTGTTTTGGCAGCAGTCGCGACCCGATGCACTGCCTCGCCCTGAACGTTCACAGCAACGGCCGACCTGACATGCATTGCAATAGCGGCCAGCCACAACTGTTGGAAATCAGCCACAGCGGCTGCCAGTGGACCGCCGCCCAGATACAACCGGACGACTGTGTGCTGACGGTCGGAGCGACGGGCGGCGGGCTCGAAGGCGATTTCATTCTCGCCCGGTACTTACCCAATGGGGCGCTGGATCGCAGCTTCGCCAATGGCATGGGCTGGGTCCGCACACGCCTGAGTCGAGGCCCCGACACCGCCACTGCATTGGCCGTGCAGGCCGATGGTTGCATCGTCGTCGGCGGCTATTCACTGGATGGCAACTACCGCGCCGTCGTCGCCCGCTATCAACCCTAGTTTCCTGCACTTGATCTTCCCTTCCGCTTACGGCAAGTTGCGCGCTTCTTAATACAAGGAGTAGCCGATGTCCGGCTCAATGGCCCAGGCCTTCGCACACAATTTTCTTGGGCATTCACCCCGCTGGTACAAAGCCAGCATTATCGGATTCCTGATTCTCAACGCCCTGGTGTTGTGGACGATCGGTCCGGTGGCGGCCGGCTGGTTGTTGGTGCTGGAGTTCATCTTCACCCTGGCCATGGCGCTCAAGTGTTACCCGCTGATGCCCGGCGGGTTGCTGCTGATCGAAGCTCTGCTGCTGAAAATGACCACGCCCCAGGCGCTCTATGACGAACTGGTGCACAACTTCCCGGTGATCCTGTTGCTGATGTTCATGGTGGCGGGCATCTATTTCATGAAAGACCTGCTGCTGTTTCTGTTCTCGCGCCTGCTGCTGGGAGTTCGCTCCAAGGCACTGCTGGCGTTGATGTTCTGTTTCCTGTCAGCGTTTCTCTCGGCGTTTCTCGATGCATTAACCGTGACCGCGGTCATCATCAGCGCGGCCGTGGGGTTTTATTCGGTGTACCACCGCGTCGCCTCGGGCAACGATCCGCGGCAAGACAGTGAGTTCAGCGATGACCGGCAGCTGCCGACATTGCACCATGCCGACCTCGAACAATTCCGCGCCTTCCTGCGCAGCCTGCTGATGCACGGCGCGGTCGGCACAGCGTTGGGTGGTGTTTGCACGCTGGTTGGCGAGCCGCAAAACCTGCTGATCGGCCATGAGATGGGCTGGCACTTTGCCGAGTTCTTTCTGAAGATCGCCCCGGTGTCGTTGCCGGTGCTGACAGCGGGCCTGGTGACCTGCGTACTGCTGGAGAAACTGCGCTGGTTCGGTTATGGCACGCTGCTGCCGGACAACGTGCGTGCGGTGCTGGCCAACTACGCCGCCGAAGACAACGCCGAGCGTACTTCGCGTCAGCGCGCTGCGCTGCTGGTTCAAGGGGCGGCGGCACTGATTCTGATTGCCGGGCTGGCGTTTCACATCGCCGAAGTCGGCCTGATCGGCTTGATGGTGATCGTGCTGATCACCGCGTTTACCGGTATCACTGACGAACACCGCCTCGGCACCGCCTTCAAGGACGCCATGCCGTTCACCTCGCTGCTGGTGGTATTTTTCGCCGTGGTGGCGGTGATTCACGATCAGCAGCTGTTCGCGCCGCTGATCCAGTGGGTACTAACGCTGCCGGCGGATCAACAGCCGGGCATGCTGTTTATTGCCAACGGCTTGCTGTCGGCCATCAGCGACAACGTGTTCGTCGCGACCATTTACATCACCGAAGTAAAACAGGCATTCATCTCCGGCCACATGAGCCGCGAGCACTTTGAAACCCTGGCGATTGCGATCAATACCGGGACCAACCTGCCGAGCGTGGCGACGCCCAATGGTCAGGCGGCGTTCCTGTTCCTGCTGACCTCGGCGATTGCCCCGCTGATTCGTCTGTCGTACGGGCGGATGGTGTGGATGGCGCTGCCATACACCATGGTGATGGGAGTTCTTGGCTGGTACGCGGTAAGTTACTGGCTGTAACCCAGAACAAAAATGTGGGAGCGGGCCTGCTCGCTCCCACATTGGTTTTGTGTGCTTATCGAGGGAGGATGTATCGCTCGATCGCCTCGGCCGCGCCGTCTTCGGTATTGGCCCCGGTCACCACGTCGGCCTGACGCTTCACCGCCTCTTCCGCCTGCCCCATCGCAATCGACAGCCCGGCACGATGAAACATCGCCGGGTCATTGCCGCCGTCGCCCATGGCGGCGGTCTGCTCCAGCGACACCCCGAGAAACCCGGCCAGTGTCGCCAGTGCCGCGCCCTTGTTGGCCTGCATCGCGGTCACGTCCAGATAGACCGGCTGCGAACGCGACACCTGCGCCTGGCCTTCGACCTTGGCCAGCAACCGCGCTTCCAGCTCGATCAACAGTTCGCTGTTGTTGCTGGCGGCGACGATCTTGTCGATGCGAGCCAGGTAAGGCTCGAAACTCTCGACCACCACCGGCGGATAACCCAGGCCATGTTGTTCTCGCGGGACCATCGGGCCATACGGGTCCTTCAACAGCCAGTCGCCACCACTGAACACCCAGACTTCAATGTCCGGCTGATCGGCAAATAGCGCCAGCGCCGTCAGCGCCGCCGTTGCCGGCAGATAATGCGCCACCAGCAAACTGCCGTCCGGGTTGACGATCGTGCCGCCATTGAACGCCGCCGTCGGCAGATCAACGCCCAGGGCTTCGATCTGCTGCAACATGGCTTTGGGTGGACGCCCGGTGGCCAGGCTGAACAGCACGCCGGCGTCACGCAAGGCGCGGACGGCATCGATGGTGCGCTGGCTGAGGCTGTGATCGGGCAGCAACAACGTACCGTCCATGTCACTGAGCAGAAAACGGATGGGTTGTTGCGTGAGGTCCCTCATCCGAGGCTGTGCCAGACGCGACCGTCGCGGGTCAGCAGTTCGTCAGCGGTCTTGGGTCCGTCTTCGCCGGCTGCATAGCTCTCCACGGTTGCATCCTGCTGCCAGGCGTCGAGGAACGGCTGCACGACGCGCCAGCCGTTCTCGATGTTGTCGGCACGCTGGAACAGCGTCTGATCGCCGGTGAGGCAATCGTAGATCAAGGTTTCGTAGCCGGTGGACGGCTGCATTTCAAAGAAATCCTTGTAGGCAAAGCCCAGCTCGATATTGGCCATGTTCAACGCCGGTCCCGGCCGTTTGGCCAGCAGGTCGAACCACATGCCTTCGTTGGGCTGGATCTGGATCCGCAGGTAGGTCGGCTGCAATTCTTCGACCTCGGTGTCACGGAACTGCGCATACGGCGCCGGCTTGAAGCAAATGACGATCTCGGTGTCGCGCACGCTCATGCGCTTGCCGGTACGCAGGTAGAACGGCACACCGACCCAGCGCCAGTTGTCGATCATCACTTTGAGCGCGACATAGGTTTCAGTGGTGCTGTCGGGCGCGACGTTGGTTTCCTGACGATAACCGGGCAACCGATTGCCATCGATCTCGCCGGCGGTGTATTGGCCGCGCACTGAGTTGGCTCGCGCTTCCTCGATCGACCAGGGGCGAATCGCGCCGATGACTTTGGCCTTCTCGCCACGTACCGCATCGGCGCCAAACGCCGCCGGCGGTTCCATGGCGACCATCGCCAATAATTGGAACAGGTGATTAGGCACCATGTCCCGCAGGGCGCCGGTGACCTCATAAAAACTGCCACGGGTTTCAACGCCGACGGTTTCAGCGGCGGTGATTTGTACGTGGTCGATGTAATGGTTGTTCCAGAAGGCTTCGAACAGGCTGTTGGAGAACCGGCTGACCAGAATGTTCTGCACGGTTTCCTTGCCCAGATAGTGATCGATCCGGTAGATCTGCTTTTCCGTCATCACTTTGAGCAAGCACGCGTTCAAGGCTTCGGCGGTATACAGATCCGAGCCGAAAGGCTTTTCGATCACCACCCTTCTGAACGCTTCAGGGGCTTCTTGCAACAATCCGGCAGCCCCGAGACGTCGCACCACTTCACTGAAAAAGCGCGGAGCGGTGGCCAGGTAGAAAACGGCGTTGCCAGTGCCGCTGGCGTCGATTTTCGCCGCCAGCGCGTCATAAGTGCGCTCATCCAGGAAATCGCCCTGGACGTAGCTGATGTGTTTGGCCAATTTGGCCCACAACGCCGGATCAAGGGCGTGATCGCCCTTGCCGACCTTGGCTGCCACTTCCGCCCGAATGAAATCTTCGAGTTTTTTGGCAAAGGCTTCGTCACTGATGGCGTTGTGATCAACGCCGACGATCCGCAGTCCATTCCCCAGCAAACCATCGCGACTCAGGTTGTACAGCGCCGGCATCAGCAGGCGCTTGACCAGATCACCATGGGCACCGAACAGAAACAGCGTGGTGGGCGGTGCGGGTTCTGCCTTGGATTTCCTGCGAATCACGTGGGTCATTTTTTCGCAGTCTCCACATGGCCGCCGAAGCCGAAGCGCTGGGCCGAGAGAATCTTGTCGCCAAAGTTGCCTTGCCCGCGCGAACGGTAGCGAGAGAACAGCGAGTTCGACAGCACCGGTACCGGCACCGCTTGTTCCATGGCGGCTTCGATGGTCCAGCGCCCTTCACCGCTGTCCGCCACTTCACCCGAGTAGCCGTCGAGTTTCGGATCGGACGCCAGCGCATCGGCGGTCAGGTCAAGCAGCCAGGACGAGACCACGCTGCCACGACGCCAGACTTCGGCGATGTCGGCCACGTTCAGGTCGAAACGCTGATCTTCCGGCAGGTTGGTGCTGGCTTTGGTCTTGAGGATGTCGAAGCCTTCGGCGAAGGCCTGCATCATTCCGTATTCGATGCCGTTATGGATCATCTTGACGAAGTGGCCGGCGCCGGCGGGGCCTGCGTGGATGTAACCGCGCTCGGCGCGATCGTCATCGGACTTGCGATCCTTGGTGCGCGGAATGTCGCCCATACCCGGGGCCAGGGACTCGAACAACGGGTCAAGACGCTTAACCGTCTCGGCATCGCCGCCGATCATCATGCAGTAGCCACGTTCCAGGCCCCAGACGCCGCCGGAGGTGCCGACGTCGATGTAATGCAGACCTTTTTCCGACAGGGTTTTGGCCCGACGGATATCGTCCTTATAGAAGGTGTTGCCGCCATCAATGATGGTATCGCCCGCTTCAAGCAAGGTGCTCAGTGTGTCGATGGTGTCTTCGGTCGGTGCGCCGGCGGGCAGCATGACCCACACCGCGCGCGGCTTGGCCAGGCCAGCGACCAGGGCTGGCAAGTCGGCGACGCCGGTGGCGCCCTCTTCGGCCAGGGTATCGACAAAAGCGGTATTGCGGTCGTAAACAACGGTGGTGTGCCCGTTGAGCATCAGGCGCCGCGCAATATTACCGCCCATGCGGCCCAGTCCAATAATCCCGAGTTGCATGTACTGATGCTCCCTACTACAAATAAAGTGTGTCTAAGGTTATAGCCCAATGCGACTAGTGAAGGTTAGTCCAGAGCGGCGGGATGAAGTTTCCGGGCATTGTGCCCGATCCAGACTGATAACGTCGGGAATCGTGCCGAAGACACAACGACCATGAAAAATAAAAAAGTTCCCTTCAGGGGCAAAAGAAATCAAAATTGGCGCCGATAGTAAGTGAGCACCCGATTTCGGGAGTCGACTTACAGTTGATACCGCCATTTGCGAGGTGAGCAATGGGCACCGTACACACCGCACTGCCAGCACAAACCCTTTACGTCACTATCCGTCGCGATGAACTGCGCCAGTTGAAAGAGGAGCGCGATCAGTTGAAGCGGGAAGTTGCGCAATTGCGCCTGCTGACCCAAGGCAATCAGGCTCAGCCCTTGCCCGTCACCCAACGTGCTCCTCACGCCTGATCTCCTCGCTTGAGTCGGAAGCGGCCCAGCGCTGTTTCTGACTCGCTGCAATCCTGTCCGCTGCGACAACTCACAAAGTTTTCACACTTGCTTGGCGATACTCCGGCCCTTTGTGGCTGCTTGCTTTGCGAGCGGCATCCGTTCGTCTGCGACAAGGAGAGTGCCGACGGCCGATCATCAGGCTGGAGTGTTGAATGGCTTTGCTTAAACGCAGCAAAACGTCTGCGAATGGTTTTGATTGGGCAGGATTACTCTGGTTATTTCTGTTCTTCTGGTATTTCTCCGGTATCACCCAACTACTGATTCAACTGACGGGCACCTCCGGTTTTAGCGGGTTCCGCCAGGCTTTTGTGATGAGCGCCATTTGGCTCGCGCCGATGCTGTTGTTCCCCAGACAAACCCGTGTGATGTCCGCGCTGATCGGTGTGGTGCTGTGGGCCTGTTCGATGGCCAGCCTGGGTTATTTCTTCATCTATCAGCAGGAATTTTCCCAGAGCGTCATCTTCATCATGTTCGAATCGAACGTGTCTGAAGCCGGCGAATACCTGACGCAGTATTTTGCCTGGTGGATGGTGCTGGCGTTCCTCGCCCACACTGCATTCGCGTACTTCCTTTGGACCCGCGTGCGTCCGGTGTACCTGCCACGCGTCCAGGCGCTGATTGCAGCGACGGCGATTGTGCTGGCCGTGATCGGTTACCCGCTGATCAAGCAGACCGCGCACACCGGCAGCCTGGCGGAAGGCTTCGAGAAATTCGAAACCCGCATCGAGCCCGCGGTGCCATGGCAGATGGCCGTGGCCTATCACCGTTACCTCGGTACCCTGGGCAGCATGCAAGGCATGCTCGACAGCGCCAGCAAGATCCCGCCGCTGAAGAACTTCACCGACTCGATGGCCAATCAGCCGGCGACCCTGGTGCTGGTGATCGGCGAGTCCACCAACCGTCAGCGCATGAGCCTGTACGGCTACCCGCGGGAAACCACCCCGGAACTGGATAAGCTCAAGGACCAACTGGCGGTTTTCAATAACGTCATTACCCCACGCCCCTACACCATCGAAGCGCTGCAGCAGGTGCTGACGTTCGCCGACGAAGAAAACCCGGACCTCTACCTGACGACGCCGTCATTGGTCAGCATGATGAAACAGGCGGGTTACAAAACCTTCTGGATCACCAACCAGCAGACCATGACCAAGCGCAACACCATGCTCACGACCTTCTCTGAACAGGCCGACGAGCAGGCGTACCTGAACAACAACCGCAACCAGAACGCCGCCCAGTACGATGGCGATGTGATCGAGCCGTTCAACAAGGCGCTGGCCGATGCGGCGCCACGCAAGCTGATCGTCGTGCATTTGCTCGGCACGCACATGAGCTACCAGTACCGTTACCCGCCGACGTTCAACAAGTTCACCGACCGCAAAGGCGTGCCGGACGGCGTGCGTGACGATCAGGTGCCGACGTACAACAGCTATGACAACGCGGTGCTGTACAACGACTTCGTGGTCTCGAGCCTGATCAAGGACTACGCCAAGACTGATCCGAACGGCTTCCTGCTGTACCTCTCCGACCACGGCGAAGACGTGTTCGACTCCGCTGGCCACAACACCCTGGGCCGTAACGAGAACAAGCCGACCGCACCGATGTACACCATTCCATTCATGGCCTGGGCCTCGCCGAAATGGCGCGAAACCCATGACTGGAGTTTTGCCGCTGATCTGGGTCGGCCGTACAGCAGCTCCCAGCTGATTCACACCTGGGCGGATCTGGCCGGCCTGAGTTTCGATGAACTGGACCGCAGCAAAAGCCTGGTCAGCGACAGCTTCAAGCTTCGGCCATTGATGATCGGCAACCCTTACGAGCGTGAGCTGCGGCCGTTGATCGACTTCAGCCTGATAAAACCCAAGGTCGCGCCTGTCACCCCGGCGGTCGTTCAGCAGTAGTTTTGAGGGGCCGACAAATGACTTAAGGGCGTCCTGATCGACGCCCTTTTTTATGGCTCGGAGGACTAAAGCGCTTTGGTCCAGAACAGCATCCGGCCGTGCGTCGGGTCGAACATGCCGGGTGAAAAACCGAATTTGCCATAAGACGCCTGGGCCACTGGATTGCCTTCCAGCACTTCCAGGGTGATCTTGCAGCAGCCGCGCTGACGTGCGATGTCCTCGACTTTGTGCAACATCTTCTGGCTCAGTCCCAACCCGCGAAACTTCGACACCACGACCACATCGTGCACGTTGACCAATGGCCGACAGGCAAAGGTCGAAAAGCCTTCGAAGCAATTGACCAGCCCTGCCGGCTCGCCACCGACAAACGCCAATACACTGAAGGCATGGGGCCGCTTGGCCAGCTCCCCCGGCAGTTGTTGCAACACATGGGTGGGCAACGACTTACCGCCACCCATCGGGTCTTCGGCGTAATGGTTCAATACAAGACAAATCGCCTCGGCATGTGTCGGGTTGCTGTAACTGGCCTGAAGCACAAGAATTTCTGCGGATTCCATTTCCACCCTCGATCACACATGAAGTTGCCCCAGTTCGCTTCTTGCGCACTGAAAGGTCCTGCGACCTTATCGCGAGCGCCGGGGTGCCGACAACTGGATCCTCTCGCCCCGTTGCACCTTCTCCCGGACATCAAGCCTCGGCAAAACGTTTTAGCTGCATCTCCTGCAAACGGCTGAGGGTGCGGCGAAACGGGAATTCCAGATAGCCCTCGGTGTACAACGCTTCCATCGGTACCTGCGCTTCGAGGTACAGCGGCACCTTGCGGTCGTAGCATTCGTCCACCAGGGCAATGAACCGCCGCACACCGTCGTCATGCACCGACAATTGCGGCAACTCGCGATCCCCCGCCACCACCCGCTCGACACCGTCTTCAGTGCCGCGGGCGATGCGCCCTTCGCGTTTTTGCGCGCTGAGATTGGGCACGTCACTCAACAGAATAGCGCTGAAGGTGTCGCACAGGGCCATGAAGTCCATGGCGGCAAAAGGCTGCTCGCAGACCTCGGCGTAACGGCACCAGAGCACGGTTCGACTGGCCTGCATGACATTGACCGAACGGTAGCCGATCTGCACCGGATCGCTGGACAGCGTCTGGCCGACGGTCAGGGCCTTGAACACGTCGCCAAGGGCACCGGGCTGACCCGGAACGTTCACCCAGTAACGCTGCAGGCCGGCGCCGGGGTGCAGACGATGATCTTCTCCACCGTCCACCGCAATCACCTGCATGTGTTGCTTGATCGCGCTAATCGCCGGCACAAAGCGGTCGCGGTTGAAACCATCGGCGTACAGCTGATCCGGCGGTTGGTTGGAGGTGCAGACCACCACCACGCCTTGCTCGAACATCACCTGAAACAAACGCCCGAGAATGATCGCGTCACCGATGTCGTTGACGAACAGTTCATCGAAACACAGCACCCGCACTTCCTGGCTCAGCTCGCGGGCCAGGGCCTTCAGCGGGTCGGCGGTACCGGTCAACTGGAAGGAGCGCTGATGCCCCCAACCCATAAAGTGGTGAAAGTGCTGCCGCCGGGCCGGGACGCGCAGGTTTTGATAGAACTGATCCATCAACCAGGTCTTGCCCCGCCCGACCGGGCCCCAGAGGTACACGCCGGTGATGGGCGCGCGGCCTTCCTGCAAGGCTTCGTGGCATTTTTGCAGCGCCCACACGGCATGTTCCTGGGCTTCGTCCTGGACGAAGCCCTTCTGTTCGATGGCGTGTTGCCAGGCGCTTAAGGGAGAGTCGACATTCATGCGCGGCAGTATACGTCTCTATAGCGGCTCGCCAAGCCCGGGCCGTAGCAGCTGTCGAGCACCGCGAGGCAGCTGCTACATAGGCCGGTGGTTACAGCGAGATGTCCAGCCGGGCGATCTTGCCCTGTTCATTGAGGCGGAACATATAGCGCAGTTCCAGCGGGCTGCCGGGAAAGGTGCCGGAGATCAGGTTGTGCACCAGCACTTTGCCGGTGCGCTGTTGAACGTCAAGCACCTCGACCCGCGGCTGATAACGTTGCGCAGTGTCTTGCATCCATTGGGCAATGGCTTGCGTGCCGACCTGATGCTGCCCCTCATCGAACACGTTGGCATCCTCAGCGAAAAAACTGGCGACCCTCGAGGTGTCGCGTGCATTGGCGGCAGCAATGTAGGCGGCAATGGCGGGGGCCAGTGAAGAGGCTGGATTGGACATGTTTACGGCTCCTTGTGAGTTGTTTCTGGAGCCATGCTAAAACAAGCCAGTGTCAGTTCTTGTCAGGAGTGAAACGCCCTGCTTCGTCCAGTTGCATCTGCTTGCGCCAGGTGCGCAACAGGTCGCTGCGCCGCCCCGGATAGCGCTCACCCTGTTCACTGGCGGCCGAGATCCGGTCGGTGCGGAACGTGCGATAGGCACTGCGCAACTCACACCAGGCGACGATGATCCGCACCTCATTGAGAAACCCCAGGGCCAGTGGCCAGATCAAACGTTGGCTGGGCACCTGGTTGGCGTCTGCGTAATCGATATGCAACTTGGCCTGATCGCGGATGGCCTGGCGAAACACATTCAACGGCACGGCGTTTTGCGGATAGCCATAACCCGGCGGCCCCGGCAACACCGTCGGGTTGCGCAAGGCGTCCTGGGCCGTCGGGTCGAGCACCGCGGCGATTTTCGCCAGGGCATCGGCTGCCGCTTTGCTCAACACCTCATCGCCCCGCTGATCCACGTAGCGCAAACCGAGCACGATGGCTTCGGTCTCATCGGCATTGAGCATCAAGGGCGGCAGAAACAGACCGCTGCGCAACACATAGCCGATCCCCGCCTCGCCAAAAATCGGCGCGCCGAGTGCGGTGAGTTCAGCGATATCGCGGTACAGCGTGCGTTCGGAAATCTCCAGCTCGCTGGCCAATGTCGCGGCAGTCACCGGACGACTTTTGCCGCGTAGCACTTGTAACAAGGTCAGTAAACGAGTGGTTCGGGACACGGTCGGCAGGCTCCTTGCTGGAAGTCGCCGGAGCTTAGCAGAGGCTGCTGTCAGAAAGTGGCAGGAGCTATAGCCGATTTTGAAAATTTCCCACTCCGTGGCGAGGGAGCTTGCTCCCGCTGAGCGGCGAAGCGGCCCCAAAATCGGTGATCCAACTCACTGGCGTGGCCAGCCGTTATGTGGCGTTTTTCATTGCCGGCCTGTTGGTGCTGCTGGGCTTGTTCCCGATGATCGGCGCGGTGCTGCAACTGATGCCAAAACCAGTGCTCGGTGGCGCCGAACTGGTAATGTTCGGCACTGTGGCCGTGGCCGGGATCAAGATCCTCGCCGAGGCCGGCCTGCATCGGCGCAACATGCTGATCGTGGCGATTTCCCTCGGCATGGGCCTGGGCGTCGCGGCGGTGCCTGAAGTCCTGCGCGAGCTGCCGAAGGCGCTGCACAACATCTTCGAATCGCCGATCACTGTCGGTGCGTTGTGCGCTATCGTGCTGAATATCTTCCTGCCCGAAGAGTTCATCGAGCTGGAAGAAGACGAGTTCGACCCCGAAGCCTCGGTGCTTCAGGTGATGCAGAACCCGGATGTTGCGGCCAAGGGTGAACCCGCGTCACCTGTGGCTGTCGCACAGTTGAACCGTCCGTAATGCTCGAAGGCCGAGCTTTGAGCGGTTCGGCCTTTTTCTTTACGAGAATATGTTCATGCGCAGATTGCTGGCCCTGTCCCTATCCCTTCTATTGCTGTCTCTGAGCGCCTGCGCCCTGTTCCCCAGTCGCGACCCGCTGCACATCAATGTGGTCGGTATCGAGCCGCTGCAAAGCCAGGAGCTGGAAGTGCGCTTCGCAGTAAAACTGCGCGTGCAAAACCCCAATGAAACCGCGATCGCCTATAACGGCGTGGCGCTGGACCTGGAGGTTAATGGCCAGCCGCTAGCTTCCGGCGTCAGCGATCAGTCGGGCTCGATCCCGCGGTTCTCCGAAGCAGTGATCGTGGTGCCGGTGAGCGTTTCGGCCTTCTCGATGCTGCGTCAGACCCTCCGACTGAGTCAGACGCAGACACTGGACAATCTGCCTTACGTACTGCACGGCAAACTGGCCGGAGGGGCGTTCGGCACCATGCGTTTTGTCGATAGCGGCAAGCTCAGCCTGCCGGGCTCGATCTCTGGCACCTGGTAACGCCCCCGCTATGTAACGGGGTCGATCACCTGCGTCACACTATGCTTCAGACCTTCTACGTGCCAGTTGGCCCACAGTCGGGTCTTGCCGTTGCCGCCTTCATCCGGCTCGATCGCCAACCAGTTTCGTGCGGCGATCAGGTAACGACCCCTCGCGCCAACAGGCAACATGGTTCCGGTGATGCCGTAGTCGATCTGTTCCTGGTTCGCACCGATGGACTCCAGAAAGTGCACCGCCAACACTGGCGGCGCAGGATGCACGACGCCGGTGGAAATCAATTGGTAGATTTTCCCCGCGCCATCGCTGCCATGCCGGGGCAACTTCGATTCGATCACACAGGCCCCGGCCACATGAACGTCGCCGGACACCAGCGTGACCTTGCATGATTGGGCTTTGGCGAAATCCAGCAGCCGCATGATCAACCGCTTGCGTTCACTGCGGTGCGGCAGGCTTCGCCAGTGGTCGCGTAAATCGTCCTCGAGCTCCTGTTGCCCCACCATCACGTCCAGCGCCTTTTCGGCGGCCTGTAAATCAAGGTAACCCACCGGAATACTCGACATTAGCAACAGGTGCTTGTGCGCAGGGACCTTGTCCAGCCAGGCATAAATCGCATCCCAACTGACCGGGGAAATAACCCGGGTTTGTTGGGCCTGCGGGGTGGTCAAGTCCGGCGCACGTTCGCTGCGTAGATCGGGAACCAGCAAGGCCAACTCGCCCAGGCCGGTGAACCCCAGGTGAAAGCCATCAGCAGTGCCGGGAATCGCGCAGGGATGGGTATCAGCGGACGGCTTGAGGTGAGGATGCGTCTGGATCAGTTGCTGCTGGAAAATCCTGAAATAGCGTTTGGCTGTGGCAAACAGCCCCTGGAACACCGGGCTTGAATGCAATATCTCATCGTAGGAACCCCAGCCATCGATGATGTCATGGTCATCCCACATCATCACCGTCGGAATGGCGCCGAACACCTTGGCCATCTCGGGCTGTTTCCAGCATTCCAGGTAGAGCCTGGTGAAAAACTTGTCCAGATCGGCTTCGATCACCTTGGTGTAAGCAGCCTTTTGCCGGTCGGCGAAGGGTTTGGCGAACCATGCTTTCATCGACGGCACACTGCTGCGCATGTCGTCGCTGTAAACCTGATCGCCGCCCATCAACAGCAGATGATAGGGCTCGCCCTGGTGAGCACCCCACATGTGCTCCCAACGCTCGTTGTTCCGGTCTACCTTCTCCATCTCCTTGGGGTCGGAGAAACCGTTGCACGACACATACGCAATGCGCGGCGACTGGCCCTTGGCCGGAACGACGAAGTTGGCCTGCGCACCGTCTATGGAAACCGTGTAACTGGTGGCAACGGCCTGATCCTGCGCCGCTTTGAAATCGATGCGCCAAACCCGGGAATTAGGGTTGAGCAGCGGGATATCGGCGATGGCCAAGGGTGTGTCGGCAGTCACATCCTTGGGCACTTTTACCGTGGGAGGTGGCTCGCCCAAGGGTGAAACCACCAGGGCAGACACGTTGTAGACATTATTATTGATGCCACGAAACTGCAGAATCGGGCCTAGTAACAAACTCATGGCGAGTCCATCCGTTGACGGGGGTGTGAACGCCTGGAGACTAGACGACAATCACACCCCCCGACGGATTATGTGTTGAACCGCACGCCCGGTTTGGCTCGCTCATCCACCGTCAACTCAAACACGTCCGGGCGCGCATAGTGCCCGACCACGTCGTAGTCGTACCGGGCGCGGATCAGGTCATCGGTGTCGATTTCGGCGGTCAGCAATCCCGCCTCGCCACGCAGCGGCCCGGCGAGAATGTCGCCCATCGGCCCGACAATCACGCTGCCGCCGGCAATCAACGGGCGCTCCGCCGGCCAGTTGGCGATGTCCACGCCCAAGGCTTGTGGCGAGTCCTGAACCTGACAGGCACTGACCACAAAGCAGCGTCCTTCATGGGCGATGTGACGCATGCTGACCTGCCACATCTCGCGCTCGTCCACAGTCGGCGCGCACCAGACCTCCACGCCCTTGGCGTACATCGCGGTGCGCAGCAACGGCATCATGTTTTCCCAGCACACCACCGCGCCGATCCGCCCGACCTGGCTGTCGATCACCGGCAAGGTCGAGCCATCGCCCTTGCCCCAGATCAGTCGCTCGGTGCCGGTGGGCATCAATTTGCGGTGCTTGGCAACCAGCCCTGCCTGCGGGTCGAAATACAGCGCGGTGCAGTACAAGGTGCTGCCGGCGCGCTCGATCACGCCGATCACCAGGTTGGCCCCGGTGTGGGCCGACAACCCGGCCAAGGCGTCGGTCTCGGTACCAGGCACGTCGATGGCATTGGCGAAATACCGGGCAAACGCTTCACGACCTTCCGGCAGTCGATAGCCGAGTTGCGTGCCGAAGCTCTCGCCTTTGGGGTAGCCACCGAGCAACGCCTCGGGCATGACCACCAACGCCGCGCCGGATTCGATAATGGCGGTTTCCCAAGAGAGGATTTGATCGAGGGTGTCGGCCTTGCCGCCGGGCAAGGCGCCGATTTGCAGGGCAGCAACGATTGACTTGGGCATTACGGTGGCTCCGTCAGGAATGAGGTGTTGCTCATTCTCCGGCGCCACAGGATCATGAATAAAGCCCGACTCACTGCTGAATGATATGAACCAAATGAATATCGCCACCGTCGATCTCAACTTGCTCAAAGTCTTCGAAGCACTGCATGAGGAGTCCAGTGCCAGCCGCGCCGCGCTGCGTCTTGGCGTGACGCAATCGGCGGTCAGCGCGGCGTTGCGCCGGTTGCGCGAGGTGTATGGTGATCAGTTGTTCGTGCGCACTGGCCGAGGCCTTGCGCCGACGCTCAAGGCCAACCAGCTCAAACCGGTAATCAGCGATGCGCTGAACAAATGCCGGCAAAGCCTGGCGATGGTCGATCCTGCGGCCCATCATTACGACGGGCGCTCGGTAACCGTGGGTTTGTCGGATGATTTCGAAATCGCCTACGGGCGACGATTGATCGAGGAAATCGCTCACCGAGCGCCGAAACTGCGGCTGATCTTTCGCCAGACCCATAGCCAGATCGTCGCCCGGGCCTTGATGGAACGCAGCATCGATCTGGCGATCACCGCAGGCGGGTTTGCCGAGCGACTGCTGAGCCGCCAAGTGCTGGGTGAAGGGGGTTACCTGTGTCTGGTGGATCCCCTCAGCCTGGCCGAAGGACAACAGAGTCTCAGCCTTGATGAGTTCGTCGCCCGCGAGCACATTCTGGTGTCCTCGGGCGGTTTTATCGGGATTACCGATGAAGGCCTCGCCGCGTTGGGATTGAGTCGGCGGGTATGCGCATCGACCACCCACTTTGCCGCGTTGCCCTATCTGCTCAAGGGCAGTCAGGCGGTGGCGACCATTCCGGCCCATGCGGCGCAAAGTATTGCGGCACTGTGCGGATTGGCGCTGCTGCCCTGCCCTCTGGCGCTGCCGCGTTACCCGATCGAACTGGGCTGGCGCACCAGCACGCAGCTCGATCCGGTGGTGTTGAAAGTGCGTGAAGCGATTGCCGCGATTTTTTCCGGGGCGTTTATTTAGCGGCCATCAAGCGATTGACTTCACTGCGCACCATGTTCGCGAATTCCGGCGGCGACATGCCGTCGAGTTCGGCGCGTACCCATTCCGCCCATTTGCCTTTGCGCTTGGCGCGCTCACCGAACAACCGTGCGGCTTCGCCCTTGGCTTTGCCCAGGTTGTTTTGCCAGAGTTCGAACAGACGGGATTTTTCATCTTCAAGCGCCGCGCGCTCGGCGAGGGGTTTGTCGGCCAGATTGAAGCTCATGGGGAATTACCTGCTGCGTAAAATAGGCGACATCTTACACTGTAGGAAGAAATGTCCTGCGCTGGATTTTTCGTCAGGGGTGAGTCACCGCGCAAAATGGCTGCAACTTTTGCCACGGCGGCAGACTCCATTGCTCACTGTCCATTCACTGTAAGGAGTACACCAAATGGCTCGCAAAACCGTCGATCAAGTCGCCGATGATCAAATCAAGGATCAGGTCTTCAGCGAACTTCAGGCCCTGATCGAAGAGTCGGAAAAACTGCTGAAAAGCAGTGCCTCACTGGTCGGAGAAGAAGCGGACACCCTTCGCGGGCAAATCGCCCAGAAACTCCAGCAGGCCCGAAGCTCGTTATCCAGTGTTCGTGACCGGACCCAACCCGCGGTCGACGCCACCGAAACCTACATTGGCGGCCATCCATGGCAAACCGTGGCCATCTCTGCGGGTTTCGGCCTGGTGGTTGGTCTGTTGTTGGGTCGGCGTTGAACCATTGATCTGTGGGAACGGGCTCAGGACCCGGCCAGTTCCCGCAGATTCGCCAGCGTCTGTGGATCGAGCGCAATGCCTTCAACATTGGCTTTGGCGCGTTGCAGGTGACGCCGATCCCCCGGTAAACGCTTGAGCCCCACACCATGCATCTGCCGGACCAGTTCCTGGCTGCGTTCGGCAAAATTCTGCCCCGCCGATTTGCTCGGATCGATCACGATCAGCAGTTGCCCGGTCCAGGGGGTTTTGGCCCCCGGATGGTTCGACCAGTCGAACTCGAAAGAAAAGTTGCCACCAGTCAACGCCGCCGCCAACAACTCCACCATCATCGACAGCGCCGAGCCCTTGTGCCCGCCAAACGGCAGCAGCGCGCCACCTTCGAGAATGGCTTTCGGGTCCTGAGTCGGCTGGCCGAGGCTGTCCACACCCATGCCCGCTGGCAAGCGTTCGCCTTTACGCGCGGCGATCTGCACATCGCCATGGGCGATGGCGCTGGTCGCCAAGTCGAAGACAATCGGCGCACCGCCGGCCCTGGGCGCGGCGAAGGCAATCGGGTTGGTCCCGAACAGCGGACGATCGGCACCGTGCGGCACCACGCAGGTCATGCTGTTGACCACGCTCAGCGCCACCAACCCTTCATCGGCAAACGGCTCGACGTCCGGCCACAAGGCGGCGAAGTGATGGGAATTGCGGATCGCCAACACCGCAATGCCGGCGCTGCGGGCTTTTTCCACCAGCAAGGGCCGCGCCGCCGCGAGGGCCGGTTGGGCAAATCCATTGCCGGCGTCAACCCGGACAAAACCCGAGGCCACGTCCTCGACCACCGGCACGGCCTGGCCATTGACCCAGCCACTCTGCAACGTCGACACATAACCGGGAATACGGAAAACGCCGTGACTGTGAGCCCCGTCACGTTCGGCGCTGGCGCAGTTGAGGGCCAGGGTTCTGGCAACATCGGCCGAGGTGCCATGGCGCAGGAAAATCTGTTCGAGCAATTGAACGAGCGCGTCGAAGTCGAGGTTCTGTGTGTTCGAGTTGACGGCCATTTCAGGCGATGCGGTCATCTGAAGCTCCGGTTTTATTATTGGGTATGGGCAACAGGTCAAGCGAGGTTGCAGGACAACCGAAAAAAGTCGTCGATTAAGCGCTGTTTTACCGGCGTCCTGTCAAGCCTGCGACAAAGGATAAGCTCAAGCAATATGTACCGCACCCGGGCTTTCCATTGGCCCTACTGTTTTCCCTCGAGCCAACGACCTGCGATCGCCATCGATCGCAGCCCATCGAGGAAAAATCATGACTGCTCCAGCACTGCCGTATTTTTTCGACGAGGCAGAACGTGCATCCAATGCCAAACACCCCGGTGATCGCGAGAAAGCGCTGCATCTCACTCTTGACGATTTGAAATGGTTGAGGGGTGGTGTCTATCTCGCCACCCACGAGGTTCGCGCAGCCCAAAAGACTCCGATGCAGATAGATCGGTTGATGTTGAAGATGCCCGACGGGACTGACATTCCATTGGCCGGTGCGTTTTGCATGAGCCACCCCAAAGTCGAGGACGATGTCAAAAACGAACACAAGGCCAACGGCGAAGTCATCCTCTACACACCGTGGAAAGGTCTCGTCAAATACGCGGACATGACCGACCTCACCAAGAAACTCGAGGAACTGCTGAGCCAGGACGACGGCAAGCAGGCGCTGTTACGTTATCTCTCCATCGAACAGCGGGCGACTGCATTGGCCACCACGGGCTTGACAGTGACGCCGCAAAAAATCGAGGGGGCGGGGTTTCAGGACCAGGAGCAGATCCTCGACCGCAACCAGACGCAGAACATCCAGACGATGCTGGCTGAACTGGTGAAAATTCCGTCGCTGCAATCGATGCTGGACGAGCTGCTCAACATCGCCCTGGCCAAGCGTTTTCCCAAACTGGACCAGCGCCAAACGCAACTGGATAGTTTTATCGACAGCGCGTCTCCCTCCTCCAATACCGACAACCCGGAAAGCCGGCGCAAGCTTTCTTCGCTATCTCTGAGCGATGCCCTGCTGCACTTCTACCTGACCAATCAATGGCCGGATGGCGACATCAGGACCTTCTCCAACCCCGGCCACGGTGTGAGCAGCGACGCTGATAACCAGGCCTGGGAACTCGAGGTAAAAGAGATCGCGCAAAGCTTCACGCCCCATCTGCAGAGTCTGCTCGAAACCTTCTGGAATTCTCCCATGAGCAGCGGGCAGTCCCGTTCCGAATTTTTCGCCGAGGGCATGCGGGATGCCTATCATGTGGATCTTCTGCGAAAACGTCAGCAAGGTATTTTGAACACCACTGAATATCTGGAGTTGATGAGCGTCAGCGGCGCCGCGCCTGCGCCAGCCCTTCCGTTACGGGTCGAGGCCGTACGTGTCAGCGCCCTCTACAAACATTACGTAGAGCTCGCATCCACCTTTATGTGTGGTAACTCGGACACCTTGGGCTACCTGTACACCCACTCCTCAGGCATCCAGGCCAGTACCGATCTTGCAGCGATAAAAGACACGATACTGACCATGCTCAAAAGTGAAGGTCACGAGGACAATCTGCTTAATTTCATGTCCCTCGAGGAACGCGGCACCTTCCTGTCGCTTGAGCCACAGGAGCGCCTGATCATTGCTGAACCGATTAGCGGCCAGGTGTTTGAGCGACTCATGGAAGATGTCCGGGCCAAGCAATGGCAGAACCTGACCTACGCCCTGAGCCGGTACCGGGAAAGCGAGGGCACGCTCAATGTGCATGCGTTGCTCGACAATGCGCTGGATGTACGGGGCCTGATCGACAATCGCCTGTTGACCGGCGATGCAAACGGCCGCTGGAGCACCCGGGCCGATCAGCGATGGAGTGCCCGACCGGCCACCGTGCGGGCAGAATCGGCAAAAGAACAACTGGAAAGTCTCTCCACCGTCAAGCAGGCACTCGAGCAACAGCTGGATAAACACCCGTCCATTTCGGTTAAAACGTTAGCGGCGGCACAAACCCTCACCCGTTCGTCCCTTGAGCAACTGCAACCCAAGTTTGTGCATACCCTGACCACCGCATTGCGTAGCGAGCACAAGCTGCTGGGTGTCATCCGCGCGCTTGGGACGACGGAACTGGCAATGATCAAGACGGTGCTTGAGACGCCGGTCCGGCTGCAACGCGCAGCGCTGAACGGTTTTCTGCCGGACGTCTTTTCCCTTGCGCTGAAGGCCGGCGACTCCAGTGACTTGCTCGATCTCGCCAGTTGTTTTGTGCTCACCGAACGCGGCGGCCTGGACCCGACCCACTCCGGCAAGGCGATTTTATGGACCCCCGCCTCGGGATTCGAAGCCTTTTCCGCCCTCACACCGCTGCTGACAGCGTTCAATAAACGTTTGCAGAGCGAGGACGATCGCCCAGCGATTCTGGAGAATATCGAAAGAAGCCAGCGAACATCAGGGCGCACCTTTACCCTCGCGCCATTACAGCTGATTCATGAGAATTTTCTGGATCACGTACAAAAACCATTTGTTCGGCTGGATCAACTGTCCGTCGAACGCGCATTGGCCTCCCCCCTGACCGAACCGGTCCTGAAGAATCTACTGAGCCTGGTGGCATTGCATAAACCGATGACGGGGCTGCGTCGGGCAACAGACCTCGCGCGCTCTCTGACGACACAACAAAAGCTTCCGGCATGGTTGGCCAAAGCGTCCATACAGGATCAGAGACTGCATGCAGAACTGCTTCAGCAATACCTGAACAATGCCCAGGACGATAAGGATTACCTGAGCGGCGTGCGCTCTCTTGAACGCACGGCACAGTTCGAGTTGAAAGAGTTACTCAAGGCCGATGAATTGACCATTGATCCGGACAACGTCCAGGTGCAGGTTGCCTCGCGCCTGATGTCCACGGCAAAGACGTTAACGCTGTCGGCTTTTGCATTGACTCACTTTGATGAACTGGACAGTGCCGACTTCAAGTTGAAGTCACTCACCTCAGCCGCCATCCCTGCCAAAATGGACAAGCCTTACATCAAGAGCCTGATACGAAAGCTGAATGTCGGTCAGTTCCACAAAAAATTTGTGGAGGCGGCGCTTGCCGAAACCAGCACCACTGCGAAATCCTGCAGACAGCTGTTCGCCGCACAATTGCCCTGGCAACTGCTGCACTACGCGCATTCGCTAAAACTGCAGGAACGCCTGAGCGAAACCGGGCTCGACCTCGTTCGGCAGGTCATGGACATGCCCGATGCAATCGCCCGCGAGGCCGTCAGCGGTACGAATGCGATAATCCGTCCACTTGAGCTTCTCTTCGGTAAAGACCAGTCGATCAAAGTCCCGGGAATGTATTTGATCGGCCCCAAACAGAACACCCCGGGACCCGAGGTGCTTATCGCGCCCTATAGCCCTGAGCATGGCGTGAAGGAATATGAAAACGAAAAGCTGTTGCTGACCGAGCTCAAGTCACAAGGGCCATTACAAAGTTGGGTGCGCAACAGGCTGTCGGACACCGGCCGCACGCATTACGACACCCATGTGACGGGTACGAAAGCGTCCGGCAAGATCAGTCTGGCCTCCAACCCCATCAAGGGCCATCTGTTCAGGCACCTGTTCAACGAAAATATCAAACTCCTCGCGCGACTGTTGGGCACCCAGTCCAACAAAGACGCTCAAGGCGAGTGGGAAACCGTAAAACGTGTACTGGGTGACGATCTGGAACAGGCCTATACATTCCTGATGGGCAAACTGGCCTACCCGATTGTCGTGTGGCGCAGCTATCGTGAGGTCAAGCAGTCTGCGGAGGAGCTTCAACAACACAAATGGGGCCCGGCGATAACATCCTTTATCAGCGGCATCACGCAACTGGCGATGTTGCGCCAGTCAATGGAAGGCCAGGCAGAGCCCTCTGCAGCGGCCAGCGAGTCTTCCCCCTCCCCAGCCAGTGCCAGCCTTAAATGGCAAGACATCGCCACTACCGATCCCGCACGCACCGGTTTGCAGAACCACGAGCACGTTGATGTCAACCTTGGCTCGATGACCCGGGACACCGCCCTTGGGCTCTACACGCACCCGACCACACAGAAAAAATACGGTGCGGTTGAAGGAAAGGTCTATCAACTCGAAAAACGTGGCCTGCGCTGGCGCATCAGCGGTCCGGACGGAAGCGGCCCCCATGTTGCTCGAAACGCTTCAAAGCAGTGGGTGCGGGAACCGGATGAGCTGGTTCGTCAGTACAGCCTGATCAAGAGGTTGAAAACGTGGAACGCTGTCCGTGGCGGGATGAACGTCGAAGCCAACGGAATGGCTCAAATACGCCGGCTCTTCCCTGTGCGGGCGCGGCTGATCGACGAAGGCCTTGACTTCGCAACTACCTATGCGTGGAACGGTTTTCGTAACTTGCAACTGTTGAAAAATTCAGGCGACACAGAGACACCGGTTCATCAGCTCGTCAGGAGGTTTCTTGATGTGTCGGAGATATCGCCCGAGCATGTGACGATGATCCAGAAGGTCGTAGAGGACATTCTCGGTGCCTTGTTGGATCCGACCCTCAGGAACGAGCAGTCGGAACGCTTCGTCACCGGGAGAGCTCATCCCGGTGACCGGGACCATATGTTTGCCTTCACGATCCCTACCGATCAACAGAAAAAAATCTACCTGGCAGAGAAGTATTTTATGCCTTACATGGATCACTACCGTAATTACATGACCGATGCCGCGTTCCCGATCCGTGCCCACGCCCGCGCAACGACGTTGATCCACGAGCTGTCGCATGTAATTTGTGACACGGAGGATATTGCTTATATGGATGCAAGCAGACCGTTTGTCGACCTGATTGATACCACTACGCCCCGTGGCAACCATTTGAGCAAGGCGCTGACACAGCTTCAGAAGGAAGCACTTTCAATCCATACCCCCTTATCCGAACTGTTCGCCGTTTTGAATGACGATACAAATGTATGGGAAGATTTTGGTCAAACCTTCTACGAGGAAACCAACCGTACACGTGACCGGATTTTGAGTTTGACCGGAAAAAAAACCCTGGCCGAAGCACGCACGCATTTCAAAAAGGATGCTACGACAAGACTGGCTGTCCAGCTGGCCAATGCTGACTCTGTCGCTTGGCTTATCTCTCATTTGGGACGTCAACTTCACGTCGACACCCCCTGAAACGCGGTCACCAGGCACTGGCGCAATGTCAGTGCCCTGAAAATAACTTCGACTTTGATGGGGAAATGCCATGACGATTGTTCTCGCAGGCTTCCCCTCAAGGTTAGAATGCAGGAAATCAGGATGAGTCAATGACCGACCACTCTCTCTCGCAAGCCCAATACGACGCCATCACCGATGCCGCTGCGCACTGGTGCATGCGTCTGCACGCCAGCGACTGCACGGCAGAGGAACGCCTGGCGTTCGAGCAATGGCGTGATGCCCATCCGCTGCACGCCTTCGAGTACGAAGCCATGCTGGAGATCTGGGATGTTGCGGGGGATTTGCCTCGTCCTGAATCCGTCACACCGGCTGTTCGGCTCAAACCGACAACACCCTGGCGCACTTTCGGCATCGCAGCCGCGATCTGCGCCCTGGCGCTGCCACTGGCCGCGTATACCGGATGGAACCTGGGGTGGCTGCCCAATGCCTACCAGCATTTCGAGGCGACCGATAGTGTTCGTCAGGTCACACTGGGTGACGGCAGCCAGGTGGAGCTGAACCTGGGCAGTGAACTGACGTTCAGCAATTACAAGGATCAACGTCGTGTCACGCTGAAAAAAGGCGAAGCCTTCTTCAGCGTCAGCCACGACCTGCAGCACCCGTTCATTGTCAGGGCGGGCGACGGCAGGATTCGCGTCACCGGCACCCAATTCAATGTCTGGATGTATGAAGACCAGGTACGCGTGAACCTGATCGAGGGTTCCGTGCTGGTGACCAGCAACGATGCCCTGCCCAGCGACGGTCTACGCCTGGAACCTGCGATGCAGGCACGTTACAGGCACGGCGACTTCACGCCACAAATCAGCCAGACCTATGCCAACGACCAGTCGCTGGCCTGGCGTAGCGGCAAACTGGTGCTTGATAATCTGGCGCTGACCGATGCCCTGCCCTTGATCAATCGTTATCTGAACAAACCGGTGATGCTCGCGGACCACAGCGCTGGTTCGATTCGCCTCGGCGGTATCTACAACATCAAAGAGCTCAATAACCTGGTGGCTTCGCTGCCCAAGGTGCTGCCGGTCTACCTGACCCGCAACCAGGACGGCAATCCGGTCCTCAACTCAATGCCTCAACAAGCCCCAAAAAGCTGAAGGCCGCGACCCTTGCGGGGTACGGCCTTCACCTTTTCATTTAAACGCTATCGCTGTTACTGCGCGGCGATCTTCCCCACCTTTTCATCCTGCTCGCGGATCGTCTGAGCCTGATACTGCGGATCAGCCGTGATCTGCTGCTCGGTGAACGGCAACACACTCAACTGTTTGTTCGAAAAGGCCTGTGTCTGGTCCCGGGAATACTTCGACGCCGGGTCACTGGACAACGAGAATGCCAGCAAACCCTGAACCTGCGGCCCCTTGTCATCGAACGTCACCACCTGCAAATAGCTGGTGCCACTGACGACTTCACGTTTGCCGTCGGTTCTCGGCACGCTTTGAATGGCGTTATACACACCCAGCGCGCCCGGCCCGCCGTGGATCGGCGTTTGCTGCCCGCCACTGCTGGCCACCTGGATATCGCCCCAGCGGCTGTCGGCCTTCAGGCCAAGGGTCTCGACCTTCTCTACCGAAGCCAGCATCGCCGCTCGAACCGCTTTGGCGACTTCCGGCCGTTCGGTTGCCAGGCCACTCGGGGTGTGTTGCGGATCCTTCGGATCGAACGCCACACGCCAGAAGTCAGGGGTTTGCTGCAACGCCAGCATGACGTTCTGAAAATGCACAAAGCCCAGCCCACTGTCCAGATTCACTCGGTGATCCCAAGCCTTGAGACTGGCACACAAGGGCGTCAGCGTCGGCGCATCGGTGCCGAGGTCCGCGGCACAGAATTGCAGCAGGTCCGGCATCACCAGGGCCGCCTGATACACCTGATCGTCCATCACCATGTGTTGCAGATCCGCCGCCGCAATAGGACCCGCCTTGTTTAAAAAGCTCAGGCGCTCCAGGGCGAAGCGCGAACGCAGCCCCAATGGCTGGCTGTCCTGACTGATCAATGGCGAGAAACCGGTGAGCGGTTGTGCCGGGTTGGCCATCCAGGCCGAATCGTTGGAATGCTGCACAAAATCCTTGCGCAACAGTTGCGGCAATTTGTCTGCGGCATAAATGCCTTTTTGCGCGGCGTGCGGGTCGATGTCCCAGGCACAAGCACTGTTGGAGCCGTCGAGCAGGATCATCTGTAACCCCGCTCGCGGGTCGCTGCACTTGGCCAACTTCTCGGCACTGACGTTCGGCACCACTGACAGGTTCATGTAAAGCGTCTGCCCCTGATCGTCCACTGCCAGGGTGTTGACCCACGGGATACCCTGAATCTTGTGCACCGAAGCCTGTAAATCCTTGACGCTGGCGGCACGATTCATCGCGTACCACTGCTGCAAGACCCGGTCGTTGTCCAGGTTGGCATCACGCAGGCTGTAGGCAAACTGATTGTTCCAGTCCAGTTTTCCAGGCCATTGCACAATCGGCCCGAACGCCGAGCTATAGACCACATGGGAAATCTGCCGGGTCTGGCCATCGGGTTGCTTCACGCTGACTGTCAGCGTCTGCTTTTTCATTGGCAAAGACTTGCCATCGAGCAGGTAGCGGGTCGGCTCCTTCGGATCGAGTTGCAGGCGATACAAGGTGAAGTGCTTGGACGAGTCCACGGTGTGGGTCCATGCCAGATGCTGGTTGAACCCGATGTTGATCATCGGCAGACCGGGCAACGCGGCGCCCATCACATCCAGTTTGCCGGGAATGGTCAGGTGCATCTGATAAAAACGCATCCCGCCCACCCAAGGGAAGTGCGGATTGGCCAGCAGCATTCCGCGACCGTTGAACGAACGCTCGCTGCCAACCGCCACGGCATTGCTGCCGCGATCCAGAGCAAAGCGTTGCATGCGCGAAGCCGCCAACTGGAACGACGCCGGGTCGCCTGCCGCATGAGCGACGGCTTTAGGCGGAGTCGCGCCGGCCAGTGCTTCGGCAAACTGGCCCACGCCGCCTTCGACCAACAATCGACGAGTCAACTTGACCAGGTCCTGGGCGGTAATTGCGCGCACCCATTCGCCTTGGCATTGCTGCGGTAAACCTTGCGCTCGACGCTCTGTCAGCGAACGGTTGTAACCCGCCACATAGCCTTCAATGAGATCACGTACTTCAGGAGTTTGCGCCTGCCAGAAACCGGCGACAGCCTCGGGGGTGTTCAGCCAGTTGAAAAACAGATCGCTGGCCAGGTTGCCGCGCTCCTCGAGCGTCACCTGCTCCGGGCCAAAATACTGCGAACGCTCGCCATTGACGGTGACGATCTCATTGGCCAGCAAGCACAAGTTGTCTTGAGCGTAGGCGTAGCCAATGCCATAGCCGAGCCCGCGCTCGTTTTCGGCGCGGATATGCGGTACGCCGAAACTGGTTCGACGGATGTCGGCCGTCGCCTGCTCTGGCTGACTGCGCGCGTTTGCCGCAAGGCTCAGCCCCAGAAACACACCCGCCAGGCTCAACCTGGTTAACTGCCTGGAAATAATCACGCTCGCTCCTGATCGAAAAGACGTATGACACGCAATGCGCCTTCCAGAAAAACGAAGCGAACACCAAAAAAATTAGGTCTTCGAGGGCATCCCCAAATGCCCTTCTCACAGAGCGCTGACGTCGCGGCGACAAATTTTCTACATGCAGGTCTTCATTATTTCCCGGCTCGTTCGTCTTATTGATCAAGAGCACCCATCACATTTTCATGATCAGGCTCTGGAAAGGAGTTTTTGCATGTACAACCCGCAACTGCCAACGGATGGTAGCCATACATCAAAGGGCAGCGCCATGAGCTCCGGTGCTTGCAATCAACAGACCGAACGCCAGGGCAACGAACGGATCAGGTTTTTGCTCAAGTGCTTTGGCCTGCGGACCAGCCTGATTCGCCTGAAAGTCATCGACGCCTTGCTAAGCGCCGCCGAAGGCGACCGCAGCCTGGGTGTGCGCGGTGTGCACAGTCATTTGCTGGACCTGGACATTCCCCTGTCCTTTCTCAGTGTCCGCGAAGTGTTGAAACGCCTGTGCAGTGAAGGCGTTATCACGCTCAATCCAGACAAAAGCTACAGCCTGCATCCACAGGCTGTCGCCGTCCTTCATGGCGAGCAATCAGGCCAGCAGGCGTCGCTCAAGGCTTGACCTTGCGACGCATCACGCCATTGATCACCACCACGACCACCGCCACGCCAATGGCGATGTACTGGAACAGCTTCTCGCTGATGAACCCTGCGTTCTGCAGCCAGGAAAGGCCGAACATGATCCCCAGTACCACCAGGGAAATCAGAATCGAGTATTTCAAACGTTGCGACTGGGTCATTACGGGTTCCTGAACCAAAAAAATGTATCCGGTTTGTATCCGATTGCATACCAAACCCCTACAGTTCTGCGCGAATGCGGGGCTGCAAACGGGGTCTCATGTTACAGCCGATGAAGAGTTTTGACTTCATTGCGGCGATAACCATGAGGATTTTTAAAATGTTCCGTCGAATCACAAAGCTGATTCCACTGCTCGCCCTCCTGACCCTGAGTGGCTGCATCATTTTTCCTAATAACGGCTGGCATGGCGGCCACCATTACGACCGTGACGGACACGGCTACTATCAGCGTCGATAACGTTAAACTGCTTTCTTGACCAGTGAATAACTTACCATTCACTCACAAGACGAAGAAATCACCCTACAAGTCGCGTACAAATGCCTGCTCTATCGCGGGCATTTTTGTGTAGGACTATTCTTATTTCTCTGTAATTTTATTTACAAAAGCCCACTCCTCTTTCCCCTGAACTTCCAGCCAGACACATAACGAAAAGTATTGAAACTCTTAGCCTCACATAAGCACATGTAATTATTCATGAGCCATGGTTACTCTTGCTCTGCTGCCTTATCCAACTCCAGCACCAACGGGAACGCCATGCGCAAACCTTTGATAAATATAAGTCCGCCTCGATTATTCGGTTTTTGTCTTGCAATCACTCTTTTCGAACTGCTGACTTATATGGCCAGCGATATGATTATGCCGGCCATGTTGACCGTCACCCATCAACTGGATGCCAGTACGAGTCACGTTCCATATGCCTTCAATCTTTACTTGATTGGCGGCGTTCTTCTGCAGTGGCTTATCGGACCATTGTCCGATCACTTCGGTCGTCGCAGGCTGTTGCTCATCGGTTGTGCGGTGTTCGCCCTGGCCTGTGCCGTGGCGTTCTACGTGCAGAGCATTCTTGCCTTCAACGGCTTGCGCCTGATTCAGGGCATCGGATTGGGATTTGTCATTGCAGTCAGTTATCCAGCCCTGCAAGAAGTCTTCTGCGAAGCCGACGCGGTAAAAATCATGGCGTTGCTGGGGAACGTTGCGCTGCTCTCCCCGCTGCTCGGCCCCCTGCTCAGCAGCCTGGCGCTGGAATGGCTTTCCTGGCGGGAGCTGTTTTTAGTGTTGGGTGTCGGCGGCGCGACGGTCTGGCTCGGGCTTTACCTGTTCATGCCGGAAACCGTGGGCACCGCGCGCCAGGACGGTCAACAATTGGCCGCAGTGCCCTTTGAATGGAACGGCACCGTGCGCCGATACGCCGCGTTGCTCACCAACACACAATTCCTGAGCGCTACCGTCGCCCTGGGACTAATGAGCCTGCCGTTGATTGCCTGGATCGGCTTGGCGCCAATCTTGCTGATCCAGAGCCAGGGACTTCCTCCTCTGCAGTATGGCCAGTGGCAAATCCCGGTATTTGCGGCCGTCATTCTCGGCAATCTGATACTCAACCGATTGATTGCCAACACTGAACTGCCCCAACTGATTCGATATGCGCTCTGGCCATTTTGCGGCGGGCTCATTGCATTGATCACCATAACGTTCACCGGTGCTTCAACGGTGCTGTTGGTCAGTTGCCTATCGCTTTACGCCATCGGTCTCGGCATGAGCAATGCCGCGCTGTACCGGCTCGCCCTGTTCTCCAGCGACGACAGCAAAGGCCTGGTCTCGGCCATGATCGGCATGATCTCCATTGCCGTCATGGGTGGCGGCGGCTCAATTATCGCCGCACTGGGTGCCGGTGACAGCCTTGAAGCCTTCGCCCTGATGGCCGGCCTCACGGGACTCTTGTGCCTGGCGCCCTTACGACTGTTTCTGCGTCGCTCTCATATCACGCTTGCCGTCTGATACCACCCCATAGGTCTTTTGATGATCCATCTACCCCACGCCGATGCGCTTTGCGCGTTAACGCAACCCTATTGCCTGGAATCCATGCCAGAAGGTCTGTTCGATCAGGCAATGGGTGAAATCAGCCTGTTTCATTGTCATCACACGCCCGGATATGAACGCTGGCTGAACGCCAATGGCCTTGATGCCCGCACTCTCGAGACGCTGGATGACTGGTCAAGGTTGCCGCCGATTTTCGCCAATTACTTCAAACGTCATCTGCTGATCAGTCCCACAGGCGAAGGCGCGCTGGAGATGACCTCATCCGGCACCAGCGGTCAGAAGAGTCGCATGCGCTACGACCATCGCAGCATGGTCGCCGCCCAAGGCATGGTGAGCCACATTTTCCGGCACTACGGCTGGGACACCCCGGACAGCCCCTGCAATTATTTGCTTCTGAGCTACGAACCCGAGGCGGTCATTACCCTGGGCACGGCCTATACCGATCAATTTCTGTGTAGCTATGCCCCCGTCAACCGAGCCGCTTACGGCTTGCGCCTGACCGGCAAAGGCCACGAGTTCGACCTCTTCGGTGTCATTCGCGCCCTGCAGGAGTTTGCCGAGGAAGGATTGCCCGTTCGCATTCTCGGTTTTCCGGCGTTCCTTTCCCATGCACTGCAGCACATGGAGGACACAGGCGTGGCCGACTTGCAGTTGCCTGCCCAGTCACTGGTGTTGCTGGGGGGCGGCTGGAAAACCCAGGCGGCACAGGAGATTCCCCTGCATCAGTTGTATGCCCGCATCAACCGGCAATTGGGTATCGACCTGTCCCGCTGCCGGGACGGCTACGGCGCCGTAGAGCATGCCGTGCCCTATATCCAGTGTGCCCACCATCATTTTCATGTACCGATTTACTCGAAGGTTTTCGTGCGCAACCCATCCGATTTCACTGTCCAGCCCTACGGCCAGCGCGGTTTGCTGGAATTCGTCTCCCCCTACATTTCCTCAAGCCCTGCTCATGCTGTGGTCATGGGCGATCTGGCAACGTTGCACCCCGGCGCCAGTTGCGGATGCGGCCTGACGACCGATTGGTTCGAACTGCATGGACGTGCCGGCACCAGCGCCAGTCGTAGCTGTGCCATGGCCGCTTCAGAACTGATCGGGGGAGCTTGATATGTACCTGATCAATGGCCAACTGCGCGACGACATCTCTGCCCAAAGCGCCCTCGAACTCCTTCAGCAACCGCTGCCCCGGCTGCTGGCTACGCCGATCGACAGCGATATCGTGATCGAGTCCGCCGCTTGCTTTGCCACGCAGTTGCAAGCTCGCAGCCTGGATCTGCCCCTGGACGACGACCAATGTCAGGGGCTTATCGACTTCTGCCAGCGCAGCAACCTGAGCACCAAGCTTGAACGGGAATTGGGCCCGCAACCGCGTTCACTGCGGCGTATCGACTACCGCCAGCCAAGCTTCGAAAGCTGGCATCCATTGGGGCTGGTGGTGCATATCACCCCGGGCAATGCGCCGATGCTGGCGTTCTGCGCGATTCTCGAAAGCCTGTTAGCCGGCAACATCAACTGGCTGCGCCCCAGCTCCAGCGATCAGGGTTTGACCGCACAATTGCTCGCCGCCCTTTTGCGTTGCGACACCAGTGGCAGACTGGCCGAATTCGTAGCGGTTCTGCCGGTGGACACCTCCTATATCGCTCAACTCTGCGCCAAGGCCGATGGGGTATCCGCCTGGGGCGCAGAAGTGGCGCTTAAATCGATCCGCCAGCAGATCCCGTCCGGCTGTCGCTGGATCGATTGGGGACACAAGATCAGCTTCGCCTACCTGTCACCTGATGCGGCGTCGCCTTCGGCGCTCGATGCCCTGGCGGATGAAGTCTGTCGACTGGATCAACAAGCGTGTTCCAGTCCTCAATGGGTGCTGGTGGACAGCAACGATCCGGCCGTCTTGCAGAACCTCGGAGATCGACTGGCCGAAGCCTTCAACCGTCGCGCCCCACACTGGCCGGCATTAACGCCGACAGATCAGGAAGCATCGGAAATCACCACCCGCACCGCCATGGCACGGCTCGATCAGTGCTTTGCCAATCAGACCGGCCAAGTGTGGACTGGCCTCGGATGGCGCGTCATCTGGGAGCACCATCAAAAGCTCGCGCCGTCACCGTTGTTTCGTACGATTGTGCTCAAACCGGTTCCTCAGTATCTGCTCGCCGAGACGCTGCAGCCTTGGCGCAACTTCCTGCAAAGCTGCGCGTTGATGTCCCCCTCGGCAAAAACGCCTGAGCTCGTTCGAACATTGGTCAATGCCGGCGTCAGTCGCATTGCACCTTGCGAATCGATCCATGACGGATACACCGGCGAGCCCCACGATGGCGTCTACGCGCTGTCGCGTCTGAGTCGCCGCCTCTCGGTGAGTTTGCCCCAGCATGTCTTAACAGGTCGTGCAACGCTCGACCCAGTTCCGCCCGCCCCCGACACATCCCGTGACCCGATCATGGACAAGGACACTTTTATGGCCCAGCCGATCGGGTCCGCAGCACAGCTGTACTTCCGCTCCGGCGGTAGCAGCGGGACCCCGGCGCTGGCTGGCTTCAGCTATCAAGACTTTCATCGACAAATGCGCGCCTCGGCCGACGGCATGTTCTGCGTCGGGCTCGATCCGTCACTGGACCGGGTGATGAACCTGTTCTACGGCGGCAACCTTTATGGTGGTTTTTTCAGTTGTTCCAACATTCTTGAACGGATGGGGGTTGTGCATTTGCCCATGGGGGCTCCCCAGGACGATGACTTCAGCGAAATCGCCCGACTGATCGTGGAGCAGCGTGTCACCGTGCTGATCGGCATGCCCAGCACGTTGCATCGGCTGTTTCTCAAAGAGCAGGCCCGACTTCGCGCTTATGCCGGTATCGGCAAAGTATTCCTTGGCGGCGAACATCCGGGAGAAGCCAGTCGGCGCCTGATGGAAAGCTGTGGGGTGTCGACGATTCGCTCCGCCATGTATGGCTCCGTCGATGCAGGCCCCCTGGGGCATGCCTGCCGGGC
This sequence comes from Pseudomonas sp. 01L34, assembly GCF_056400265.1. Taxonomy (NCBI): domain Bacteria; kingdom Pseudomonadati; phylum Pseudomonadota; class Gammaproteobacteria; order Pseudomonadales; family Pseudomonadaceae; genus Pseudomonas; species Pseudomonas sp. 01L34. The sequence goes on along the minus strand of NZ_JBFTSX010000001.1, from coordinate 351,625 downwards.
AACGGCGGACGGCGTATTCCACTTGATGAGCGAAATCCAGCATCTGGAAATCGTCCAGCTCGAACAGGATGCGCCGGTACAGGCCAATGAGATCGGCCGCCTGCTGTTTACGTCACGCGCCCGGCAGGGTCAGCACGTGCGCCGATATGACATCGGCGACACCGGCCGCTGGATACCCGGAACCTGCCCTTGCGGACTGGAGACGCCGCGATTCGAACTGCTGCAGCGGCACGACAAACTGGTGCGCATTGGCACGGAGTTCATTTCGCCCGCGGCGCTGGAACTCAGTGTGGGATCCCCCATTCAAGTGGTCCTGGACCACACCGCCAACGGGGTCGAACGCATGTACGTTCTCGCGGATGCAGACGCCGAGTGGGTACACGAAAAACTGCTGACCCACGAAGCCTTGGCGAATGCGGTGCGCGCTGAACTTTTAATTGTGGAGGTGACAACATGCGTTGAACAAGCATTCACCCGAAACAAACACAGTGGCAAAACCCCCTTAGTTATCGATCAACGAAAATAAGAGAAGTCGACGCAAGACGCCCACTATAAAAGAGAATCCCGTGAAGCCAACTTATTCGCTTGAACAACTTGTACCTTATATAAGACAACACTCCAACTTCTACCATAAACATCTGGAACACTTGCCCGAAAACGGGCTTACTTTAAAAGATCTGCCATTAACCCATGTGGCCGACTATTGGTCCGGTAGCAACGACTTGAGTCATTGGTCAGTCCTGACCGGAGATGTCGATGATGCACTGGTATTAAAAACCGGAGGCTCGACCAGCCAAGGCAAACTTGCGGTTTACTCCTACGAGGAATGGCAAGCCTTGGTCAGCACGTTCGGCGCCAGCCTCTCAGCTCAACTGAACAATGGCGACCGGGTTGCCAACCTGTTTTTTTCAGGGGATCTCTACGCCAGCTTTCTGTTCGTCCACGACTCCCTGGCCTATGTCGAGCGATCCATCTGCGAATTTCCGTTTACCGGAAACGTCGAGCCGGACGTATTGGCGGATGCCATAGAGCGGCATCGGATCAACGTTCTGGCCGGCGTACCGGCACAACTGCTGCAATTCTGCGCCTACCTGGCGCAGCATCGGCGTGTGTTGTACGGGGTTGAGACGCTGTTATATGCCGGCGAAAGCCTGTTTGCTCCGCAGTTGGCAATCCTTGGGGAAATGTTCCCCAATGCCCGTATCGCCTCGATCGGCTACGCCAGCGTAGACGCCGGGCTGATAGGCGCCAGCGATCGCGACTGCGCATTGGGCGAGCATCGGGTGTTCGATCAACAAACCCTGCTGGAAATCGTCGACGAACACACCGGTGAAGTGATTGAAGAGTGCGATCGCACCGGGTTGTTGGTACTGACCAACCTGACACGCCGGCTTATGCCGCTGCTGCGCTACCCAGTGGGCGACCGTGCCTGTTGGCGTGAGCCGGCCGCAACCCCGAGGCGTAAATTCGCGCTCAAAGGGCGCAGTGCCCACAGTCAACGAGTACGAGTCGGTGTGTTGTCGCTGTTCACTGAAGAAATACACGAGATCGTCCAGCGTGTAGCGCACAGCGAACAATGGCAATTGCTGATCGAGCAGACCGGCCCCAAGGATCTGCTGAGCGTGAAGTGGGTGCCCGAACCCCAGTTACAAGCCGTCGAACCGGTGCTCCGCGAATTGCGTGAAGCGCTGCTCGCCCACTACCCCGCCATCGACGACCTGAGCCGCGAGGGTCTGCTGGAGTTTCGAGTACTGCCTTGCGCAACCACAGACCTGAAACTCCACCCTCGCTCGGGCAAACAACTGCGGGTGCTGGATTTGCGAGTGTATGACGTGCCCTTGCAGGAGTTCGTGTGATGACCCCGTTGATAATTCGCGCCTACCGCCCTTCCGATGCAAACGCAGTGAGTCGATTGTTTCAAGAAGTCTACGGCGATCATTACGCTCAGCCGGATGTTTACCTGCCGAACATGATCAATCAGCACAATGCCGAGGGTCACTGGCAATCAATGCTGGCTGTGGATGACACAGCCGTCCTCGGTCATGCCGCGTTGCGACGCGACACACCTTCGAATACCGCGGAACTGGCCCTCACCGTGGTACATCCCGCCGCGCAGGGGCAGGACATCGCCACTCGTCTGGGCCGCGAACTGCTGAGACAGGCAGGTTCTCTGGGGCTTAAAAGCGCCTCGATCATGCAAGTGACCCACCATCCCTACACGCAACGCATCGCAAAGAAACTCGGTTTCCACAACACTGGACTGCTTCCCGACTACGTCCCCTCGCCATTTGGCGAACCACTTCCGGAAACCATGGTGATGTGTTGCCACATGATCGAAGGACACACACGACCACTCCCCGATATCCAATGGCCCGAAAGCTGCCGGGCGCTTATGCAGCACCTGTGCTCGGTATTCGGAACCCACCAGGACACTCCGCGCCTCGCCACGTCCTTGCAAATTGAACAACATCAGCATCGGGTCGACATTATCATTCAGCATTTGAACAATGATTTACTTGAGCAACTCCGGCAACTGCCCGGGCACTGGGTGATCTCGGCACGGCTCGAACTGTCCCGGCACTTCGCCCGGGACTTGTGCAGTTTTTCGGCGCTGGGCTTCGCCTTTACCGGCTTGATGCCTACGTCAGGTGACAATGGCTGGTTCGCCCTGTTTCATCGGGGCGTGCAGGTTCGATCCCTCGATCTGGGCTGCGTATACATGCAACAGTTGCATGACGATTTGCAGCAGAACGCGAGCGCCACGAGAAGCCAGCGCTGCGCCGATACACCCATTGGAGCCCGCTCAGCCGCGTGAGGGTTTCCTGTAAAAGTCATTACCCGGCTGAGCGCAAAGTTCCACCAGCCAGTCGACAAATACCCTAACCCGCCGGGATAACTGGCGGTGAGGAGGATAGAGCGCCGTCAGCGGCATACCCGGTGGCGGCACATCCCTCAGGACCTCGATCAAACGTCCCTCCTTCAATTGACGGGCAACGTGATAATACGGAGCCTGGACCAAGCCATATCCCGCCTCACACGCCGCCAGATAGCCATCGGAGCTGTTGACCGCGACGTGCTTGGGCAGGTCGATCAACCGCAACTGCCCATCGACGACAAACTCCAGTCCGTAGCGTTTGCCCGTGCTATTGGAAAAGTACTCCACCATCTGATGCCCCTTCAGATCCTCCAGACACCGCGGAGTCCCGCAACGTTGCAAGTATTCGGGACTCGCACACGTGACCTGATCCAGTGTGGCCAGAGGTCGCGCCACCAGTGATTCGTCCAGGGCCGAGCCGCCCCGCAACACGCAATCGACACCTTCGCGGATCAGATCCACAGTCCGGTCATTCAAACCGATTTCCAGCTCGATCAAGGGATAGCGTGCAGTGAATTGCGGCAATGCCGGGATCACCATCAAACGCCCCACTCCCGCCGGCATATCCACTCGCAACAGGCCTTTGGGGTTTTGGCGAGCAGCGGAAAACACGGCTTCGGTTTCCTCCAGATCCGCCAGCAACCGCACGCAACGCGGGTAATAGGCTGCGCCATCGAGCGTCAGACTGATTTGCCGGGTGGTGCGTTGCAGCAGTTGCACGCCCAGGTGGGCCTCAAGTTGCTTGATCAGAATGGTCACGGAGGCACGCGGCAATTGCAGGCTGTCCGCCGCCTTGGCGAAGCCGCCCAGTTCGACTATTCGCGTGAATACACGCATGGCGTTTAAACGATCCATGGTCAGGACTCGATGATTATTTAGAAATTACGAACAGTGATAGCACTTTTAGCCGGTTTATCTTCGTTCTGTCGAGATCGACACTAAGCGCCTACATCCACAGGGAGTTCATTTCATGCAAACACGTCAACTGGGCAAGAACGGACCACAGGTGTCAGCCATCGGTCTGGGCTGCATGGGCATGACCGATTTCTACACCACCGGCGTGGACACCCGCGAAGCCACGGCAACGCTGCATCGCGCGCTGGAGTTGGGGATCAACCTGCTCGACACGGCAGACATGTACGGCCCACACACCAACGAAGAGCTAATCGGCAAGGCGATTGTCGGCAAGCGCGACCAAGTGTTCCTGGCCAGCAAGTTCGGCATTGTCCGCGACCCGTCCAACCCCGGCGCGCGTGGCGTCAACGGTCGCCCGGAATACATTCGCGAAGCGATCGACGGCACCCTCAAGCGCCTGGGCGTGGAAACCCTGGATTTGTATTACCAGCACCGCATCGATCCGCAGGTGGCCATCGAGGAAACCGTCGGCGCCATGGCCGAACTGGTGAGGGCCGGCAAGGTGCGTTACCTGGGATTGAGTGAGGCCTCGGTCGATACACTGGAGCGAGCGCACAAGGTTCATCCGATCAGCGCCCTGCAAAGTGAATATTCGCTGTGGAGCCGCGATCAGGAAGAGAACGGTTGCCTGGCCGCATGCCAGCGCCTGGGCGTGGCCTTTGTACCTTATAGCCCGTTGGGCCGGGGCTTTTTGACCGGGGCACTGAAAAGCCCGGATGACTTCGCCGCAGACGACTACCGTCGCTTCAGCCCGCGTTTCCAAGGGGAAAACTTTGCCAAAAACCTGTTGCTGGTGCAGCAGGTACAAACGCTGGCCGCCGACAAAGGCGTGACAGCCGGCCAATTGGCCTTAGCCTGGGTTTTGGCTCAAGGGGATTACCTGATCCCGATTCCGGGCACCAAACAGCGTAAATACCTGGAGGAAAATGTGGCCGCGCTGGAGGTGAAACTGAGCCGCGAAGAGTTGCAGGCCCTTGAAGCGATATTCCCGGCCAATGCCACCGCTGGCTTGCGCTATCCGGAAGAGGTCATGAAGTTGCTCGACCGGTAGCCGTTGCCCTTGCCGTAGGCTTGCAAATTTTACAGTTCGTAAGTCCCCCTGAGCGCCGGTTTTCGACGCTCAGACGGCACACCTGACATTTTTGTCATTCCTCGCTCATTCAGCTGACAGCATCAACCTGCGATGATCTGGCCAGCCGACCTTGTATAACTTAGAAACACTCGCGCAATGCCCAGTCGGATAAAAGAGTCAAAATGCACCTTTTTGGCCGCAACCCGAGACGAGACTCCCATGCGAACCCACCTGCGTCTGGCCGCCCTGAGCGCCCTCTTCATCTCCTCCCTGGCCCAGGCCGCCGACCTGATCCCGATCGAAGTGCACCGCGACGCCAATTGCGGCTGCTGCAAAAAATGGGTCAGCCATCTGGAAGCCAACGGCTTCAAGGTCGAAGACCACGTCGAAGCCGATATGAGCCAGTTCAAGCAACAACACGGCGTGCCGCCTCGCCTGGCGTCGTGCCACACCGCCTTGATCAACGGCAAGTTCGTCGAAGGCCATGTGCCGGCCGACCAAGTGCTGGCCTTGAGCAAACGTGACGATCTGTTGGGAGTTGCTGCCCCCGGTATGCCGATGGGCTCGCCCGGGATGGAAATGGACGGCATGAGCGATGCCTATCAGGTGATCGGCCTGCAAAAGGATGGCACTGACGTGGTGGTGGCGGACTACCCCGCCCATTGATGTTCGGTGCCTACATCGGGTTGTTTCTCGCGGCGTTCGGCGCCGCGAGCCTGCTGCCCTTGCAGTCCGAAGCGGTGCTGGTGGGGTTGTTGCTCAGCGACCGGTATTGGCTCTGGTCGCTGTTGGCAGTAGCAACGCTGGGCAACGTGCTGGGGTCGCTGCTGAACTGGTGGCTGGGACGCGGCATCGAGCGGTTTCGCGAGCGGCGCTGGTTTCCGGTCAGCCCTCGTCATCTTCAACAAGCCCAAATACATTATCTGCGCTACGGTCATTGGTCCTTGCTGCTGAGTTGGGTACCGATCATCGGCGACCCGCTGACGCTGGTGGCCGGCGTCATGCGCGAACCGCTGGGGCGTTTCCTGATGATCGTGACCCTCGCCAAGGCTGCCCGCTATGGCGTGCTGGCAATGGCCACGTTGGGCTGGATGGGTTGAACGAAAGGCCCCGTGTATCGGCGTTCGCCGTAGCAGCTGCTACAAAAAGAGTGCATCGCGAGGGGAATGGCTTGACTGCGTTTAATGTCACCCTAATCACGCCAATCCAGCATCGGCGGATTTCCTGTGGAGTTTCCCCATGTCGCCCATCCTTTCCCGCTGGTTACCCGGCCTGCTGCTAACGGCGGCACTGCCGGTTCTCGTTTATGCCCAGAACCAGGCCCAGGCCGAAACACCAGAATACGGCCTGGAACTCCAGGGCTTTGACTACCCCTACACGGTCAAGCATTTCGCCTTTCAATCCCAGGGCAAATCCTTGCAAATGGGCTACATGGACGTTGCCGCCCAAGGCAAGGCCAACGGCCGCAGCGTGGTGTTGATGCATGGCAAGAATTTCTGCGCAGCCACCTGGGACAGCTCGATCAAGGCACTGAGCGAGGCCGGTTACCGGGTCATCGCCCCGGACCAGATCGGCTTCTGCACCTCCAGTAAACCGGACCACTATCAGTACAGTTTCCAGCAACTGGCGAGCAACACTCAGCAACTGCTCAAAGCCCTCGGCATACAAAAGGCGACCCTGCTCGGCCACTCCACCGGCGGCATGCTCGCCACCCGCTATGCGCTGCAATACCCCGATCAGGTCGAACAACTGGCGCTGGTCAACCCCATCGGCCTGGAAGACTGGAAAGCCCTCGGCGTGCCATATCGCTCGGTCGATCAATGGTATGAGCGCGAGCTGAAAGTGACCGCGCAAGGTATTCATGACTACCAACGCACCACCTATTACGACGGCCGCTGGAAGCCCGAGTTTGACCGCTGGGTGAACATGTACGCAGGCCTGGCCAAAGGACCGGGCAAAACAGCGGTGGCGTGGAACTCGGCGCTGATTTACGACATGATCTTCAACCAGCCGGTGTACTACGAGTTCAAGGACCTGAAAGTGCCGACCCTGCTGTTGATCGGCACCTCCGACACCACGGCCATCAACAAAGACATCGCACCGCCCGAGGTCAAGGCGAAAATCGGTCATTACGATGTACTCGGCAAGCAAGTGGCGAAGCTGGTCCCCCAGTCGACACTGATTGAATTCCCGGGTCTGGGCCACGCGCCGCAGATGGAGGCGCCGGCGAAGTTTCATCAGGCGTTGCTCGGCTGGCTGAACAAAACCAATCCCGTTCGTTGATGAGGTAAGGCTGATGGCGGTGCAGATTGCGGTGATCGATGACTGGCAGGACGTGGCGCGCGACGTGGTGGACTGGTCAGTGCTGGACAGCATCGGCCAGGTGAGTTTTATCCATGACTACCCGGCCGATAACGAAACCCTGGCCGAGCGCCTGGGCGCATTCGAGGTGATCTGTGTGATGCGCGAGCGCACCCGGTTCGACGAAGACCTGCTGCGCCGCTTGCCCACCCTCAAACTGTTGGTCACCGGTGGCATGCGTAACGCCGCCCTGGACCTGAAAGCCGCCGCCGCGCTGGGCATCCAGGTCTGCGGCACCGACAGCTACAAACACGCGGCTCCCGAATTGACCTGGGCACTGATCATGGCCGCGACCCGCAACCTGGTGGCCGAAGCCAACGCCTTGCGCGCGGGCTTTTGGCAGCAAGGCCTGGGTGGCGACTTGCAGGGCAAGACGCTGGCGATCCTCGGCCTGGGCAGTATCGGTCAACGGGTTGCCCAATTCGGCCAGGTGTTCGGCATGCGCGTCATTGCGTGGAGCGAAAACCTCACCAGTGAACGAGCGGCCGAAGTCGGCGTGACCTATGTCAGCAAGCAGGAACTGTTCGAGCAGGCCGATGTGCTGTCAGTCCATCTGGTGCTCAGCGAGCGCAGCCGAGGGCTGGTGGACGCTCAGGCGCTGGACTGGATGAAGCCCACGGCATGGCTGGTCAATACTGCGCGCGGGCCGATTGTCGATGAGTCGGCGCTGATCAAGGCGCTGCAGAAAAAGCGCCTGGCGGGCGCGGCCCTGGACGTGTTCGAGCACGAGCCGCTGCCTCGCCATCATCCCTTCAGAACGCTGGACAATGTGTTGGCCACGCCCCATGTCGGGTACGTCAGCCGACAGAACTATCAGCTGTTCTTTTCGCAGATGATCGAGGACATTCAGGCTTGGGCGACCGGGGCGCCGATTCGGTTGCTGGGCTGAGACGGCGTTATCGTTCTTCGCGGGCAAGCCGCGCCCCCACATGTGAAATGCATTCCCCTGTGAGAGCGAGGCCTGCCCGCGAAGAGTCCCTCAAATCCACCACACCCTCCTAAATCCTGCGCACCGAAATGGTGCAACCCCTATTCCATCGCGCCCAACTATCGTGACTTCCCGGTCCCGATTTGACCCACCCAAAAAAACAAACCTGCCCTTCGTCGGTGCGCTCCCCCATAAACCCCGTGTGTTTTGTACCCTCCCCCAACCGATTGTCGAACAATTTGTCCGGTTGACCACCCCGCTCTAGGTTCTGGCCTAGACTGTTTTCGGGGAATAAAACCGACTGGTCATTCGGTGAAATAAATAGAAACTTTTCGTATTGGCTTCAGGTCAGCTGAAAGGTAGGGCACAGCGACTGGTGCATTCCTTGCAACAGCCACTTCACCCATTGAGCTTCAGCGCATGGGCAGCACTTGCTCACCGATGCGTAGCGCGTTTGCGCCCGGCCACAGGAATTGGCCAACACCGTTTGTGCCAGGTTTGGAATCAGATCAACAACACGGGGAGATGCATATGATCAATACGGCGTTAGATGTTCAGGGAGAACGTGCTCATCAACAGGTCGGCGAAGCCAACACCGTGGGAGCCCTTACCGCCAAATCGGTCAGCGTCCCGGTCACCAAAGCGTTGGCACCGGTAGTCCGTCAGAATCCCAACAAGAAGAAAGTGTTGTTCGTCACCTCGGAGATTGCCGATCTGGTGAAGACCGGTGGCCTGGGAGACGTTTCCGCCGCGCTGCCGCGAGCCATGGCTCACCTGCACGATGTCCGGGTGTTGATCCCCGGTTACCCGCAAGTGCTGAACAGCGAAAACCCGATTCATATCATCGGTGAACTGGGCGGGCACGCCGCGTTGCCGCCTTGCAAGATCGGGCGCATGGACATGCCCGACGGCCTGGTCATTTACGTGTTGATCTGCCCTGAACTGTACGAGCGCGAAGGTTCACCCTACGGCGCCAACAACGGCCGTGACTGGCCAGACAACCATATTCGTTTCGCCCGCCTGGGGCTTGCGGCCGCCGATATCGCCGCCAACCTCGCACAAATTCACTGGTGCCCGGATCTGGTGCATGCACACGATTGGCCCGCCGGCCTGGCCCCTGCCTATATGCACTGGCGTGGCCAACGCACCCCGACCCTGTTCACCATCCATAACCTGGCGTACCAAGGCGTCACCAGCCTCGGCTCATGCCCGGAACTCGGTATTCCCGTGCATGCCTTGCAGCAGGAAGGCATGGAGTTTTACGGCAAGATGTCGTTCCTCAAGGCCGGCATGGCCTACTCGAGCCACATCACCACCGTCAGCGCCACCTATGCCCAGGAAATCACCACGCCGGCCTTCGGCTGCGGCCTCGACGGTTTTCTCGCCGCCAAGACCCAGCAAGGTCTGCTCAGCGGGATTCCCAATGGCATCGATGAAAGCTGGGACGCAGCCACCGATCCGCACCTGTTCCACCCGTTCGGCATCGGCGACTGGGACGGCAAAGCGGTCAACGCGGCGCACGTTCGCCGGTTATTCGGCCTGGATGATTCCGAAGGCCCGCTGTTCGCCGTGGTCTCGCGACTTGTCTACCAGAAAGGCCTGGACCTGACCGAAGCGGTGGCCGAATACATTGTCGCCAATGGCGGCCAGATTGCGATCATCGGCCGCGGCGAACCGGAAGAAGAACAAGCCATGCGTGAGCTGGCGTTGCGCTTCCCCGGGCAAATCGGCGTGCACATCGGCTTCAATGAAACCGACGCCCGCCGGATGTTTGCCGGCAGTGATTTCCTGCTGATGCCTTCGCGTTACGAACCTTGCGGCCTGAGCCAGATGTACGCCCAGCGCTTCGGCTCATTGCCGGTGGCGCGCAATACCGGCGGCCTGGCCGACACCATTGAAAACGGCGTGACCGGTTTTCTTTTCGACGAATCCACCGTGGAGAGCTATCGCGAAGCCCTGAGCCGCGCGTTCAAGGTGTTCGCCTTCCCCGGCCTGCTCAACGCCATGCGTTGCCGGGCCATGGCGGCGCCTTTCAACTGGTGCAAGGCGGTCGAACCCTACGCCGAACTCTACGAACAACTGGTGGCTAAAGCGCTGGGTAAATCGGGCAAACAGTAAGAGGTTTTCAACGATGCCGTTACGGACTCTTGAAACCTGGCCCCACGGCGCAATCATGCTGGACGCTGAACACACGCGTTTTGCCTTGTGGGCGCCAGATGCGTTTTACGTCAGTCTTGAACTGGAAAACGGACAATCCCTGCCGCTGCTGCCTCAGGCCGACGGCTGGTTTGTGATCAAGACCCGCTGTCCCGCGGGTACCCGCTACCGCTACAACATCGATGGCGAACTGGAGGTGCCGGACCCGGCCTCCCGCGCCCAGGCGGGCGATATCGACAGCCCCAGCGTGGTGGTCGATCCCCTCGCCTATCGCTGGCAACACACTGCCTGGCAAGGTCGGCCATGGAACGAAGCGGTGATCTACGAACTGCATGTCGGTGCGCTCGGCGGTTTCAGCGAGGTCGAGCAGCATCTGGCGCGCTTGGTCGAGTTGGGGATTACCGCCATCGAACTGATGCCGTTGGCGCAGTTTCCCGGCGAGCGCAATTGGGGCTATGACGGGGTTCTGCCTTACGCACCGCAGGCCTCCTACGGTTCGCCCGAACAACTCAAACACCTGATCGACACGGCCCACGGCTATGGCCTGGCGGTGATTCTCGACGTGGTCTACAACCACTTCGGCCCGGACGGCAATTACCTGCATCACTACGCCAAAGGTTTTTTCCGCGAAGACCAACACACGCCGTGGGGCGCAGCCATCGACTTCCGCCGGCGCGAGGTGCGTGACTTCTTTATCGACAATGCGCTGATGTGGTTGCTGGAATACCGCTTCGACGGCCTGCGTCTGGATGCCGTGCACGCCATCGAAGACCCGGACTTCCTTCAAGAGCTGGCGCAACGGGTTCGCCAACATATCAATCCGGCGCGGCATGTGTGGCTGATGGCAGAAAACGAGCACAACCAGGCCAGCCTGCTGGAGCAAGGTTTCGACGCGCAATGGAACGACGACGGTCATAACGCCCTGCACGTGTTGCTTACCGGTGAAACCGATGCCTATTACGCCGACTATGCCCAAAACCCCACCGAACAACTGGCCCGTTGCCTGAGCCAGGGCTTCGTGTTTCAAGGCCATATCACCCGCCACGGTACGCCGCGCGGTGAGCCGAGCGGTCACTTGCCGCCGACGGCCTTCGTGCTTTTTTTGCAGAACCACGACCAGATCGGCAACCGCGCCTTTGGCGAGCGCTTGCATCAACTGGCCCGGCCTGAGGCCCTCTGTGCCGCCACCGTGTTACTGCTGTTGTCGCCGATGATCCCGCTGATATTCATGGGCGATGAGTTCGCCGCCGAGCAACCGTTCCTGTTTTTCACCAGCCACCATGGTGAGCTGGCGGAGTTGGTGCGCGAAGGTCGACGCAACGAATTCGCGGCCTTCAGCGCCTTTGCCGACCCGCACAAACGCGAGCAGATTCCCGACCCGAACGCGATGCAGACTTTCGAAGCGTCGCGGCCGAAGCTGACCGCCACCCGGCAACCGGCCATTCATGAGCTGTATCGTCGACTGCTGCAAATCCGCCATCAACACATCATCCCGCAGTTGCCCGGCGCCCACGCGCTGGGGGCGCAGGTACTGGCCGAGGGCGCGGTGTCGGCACGCTGGCGGCTGGGCGATGGCAGTCAGTTGCGCATTGACCTGAACCTCAGCGACGCAGCCGTGGTCCACTCCCCACAGGCCGACGCGACACTGCTGTTCGAATACCCGCCGCACTCGGCCGGTCTGTTGGATCAGGGCACCCTTGCCCCGTATTGCGCGCTCGTCAGCCTCACAGCCGCAGCCCCTTTGCTACCCCCGGATGGAGAGCGACCATGAGCGATGCGCAACTGGAAATACTGGCCAGCCGAGCCGGCCTGGCCGTCGACTGGATCGACGCCAACGGCCGTCCACAAAAAGTCACGCCGGCGGTGCTGCGTTCAGTGCTGGCCGGGCTTGGCCATCCCGCCAGCACCGCCCAGGAAATCGACGCCAGCCTGCTGCAACTGCAGGAGGCACAGCAAACCCGGCACCTGCCGCCCCTGCTGACCTGTGACGTTGGTGTCGGTCTTGATCTGGCCCACTACTTTGCACCGCAAACCCCGTGTGAGATCCATCTCGAAGACGGCTCGCGGCTCAACCTCAAGCTCGATGACAACGCTGTTTTGCCCGGTTTGGTGCCGGTGGGTTATCAGCACGTCAGCATCGACGATCAGTCGTTCATCCTGGCGGTGGCGCCCGAGCGCTGCTACAGCGTCGGCGACGCCGTTGACAGTCAAACCCCGCGCGCCTGGGGCCTGAGCGTGCAATTGTATTCGCTGCGCCGCCCCGGCGATGGCGGTTTCGGCGATACCCAGGCCCTCGAAGATCTGGCCCGGGTGGCCGGCGAACGGGGCGCCGAAGCATTAGCGATCAGCCCGCTGCATGCGATGTTCAGCGGCGACACCCAGCGCTACAGCCCTTACTCGCCGTCCAGCCGTCTGTTTCTCAATAGCCTGTACGCAGCGCCCGGCGCGATTCTCGGTGAGCGTGCCCTGCGCACCGCAATCGACGCCACGGGCCTGGCTGGCGAACTCAAGCATCTGGAAACCTTACAGCTCATCGACTGGCCCACCGCCGCCGAGGCCAAACATCGCTTGCTGGAAGCCTTGTACGAAGGATTCACCCACGGCGCACACCCCTTGCATGCCGACTTCAGCAGCTTCCGTCACGCCGGTGGCGAAGCGCTGGAAAATCATTGCCGCTTCGAAGCGATCCAGGAAGCCCGTGCAAGGCGCGGTGAAAGCCTCGACTGGCGCGAGTGGCCCGAGCAATGGCGTAACCCGCGCAGCGCCGCTCTGGCGCAATTTGCCGAAGAGAACTCGGCCCGCATCGGCTATTACGCATTCTGCCAATGGCTGATTGCGCGCAGCCTGGAGCGCGCACAAACCGCCGCCCGTGGTGCCGGCATGGGCATCGGCCTGATCGCCGACCTGGCGGTGGGCGCTGACGGCGGCGGCAGCCAGGCCTGGAGTCGCCAGGACGAATTACTCGCCTCCCTGACCGTGGGTGCGCCACCCGACATCCTCAACCGCACCGGCCAGGGCTGGGGGATATCCGCGTTTTCCCCCGAAGGTCTGGTGCGTAACGGCTTTCGCGCGTTCATCGAAATGCTGCGGGCCAATTTCGCCCATGCCGGCGGCCTGCGCATCGATCACGTCATGGGCCTGCAGCGGCTGTGGGTGATCCCTAAAGACGCACCGCCCAGCGACGGAGCGTACCTTTATTATCCGGTGGATGATCTGCTGCGCCTTCTGACCCTCGAATCCCATCGGCATCAGGCCATCGTCCTCGGCGAAGACCTTGGCACCGTGCCTGATGGCCTGCGCGAAAAACTCATCGCGCGCTCGATCCTCGGCATGCGCGTGCTGTTGTTCGAACAGGACAACACACACTTCAAACCGATTCTCGACTGGCCGGACAACGCCCTGGCCACCACCAGCACCCACGACCTGCCGACGCTCAATGGCTGGTGGCATGGCCGCGATATCGACTGGAGCGCACGCCTGGGCCTGGTCGACGCCACGGGTGAAATCGAATGGCGTCAACATCGCGAACGCGAGCGCGAAGGCTTGCGCCGGGTGCTGAGTCAGGACCCGCAAAATTTCCGTGAAGAGTCCCATGAAACCGATCAGGTGCTCGACGCCGCCATCCGCTTCCTCGGTCATACCCGCGCACCGCTGGTGTTGCTGCCACTGGAGGATGCCCTGGGTATCGAACAGCAGGCCAACCTGCCCGGCACCACCGACACCCACCCCAACTGGTCCCGCCGATTGCCCGGCGACAGCGAAAGCCTGCTCGATGATCCGGACGCCGCCCGCCGCCTGGAACTGCTCGCCTGCGCGCGACTTCAGGCGGCCGAGCGTGACCAATGAATCAACCGCTCAGCCAGCCGCTGCGGGCGACCCTGCGGCTGCAATTTCATAAAGGCTTCACCCTGGATCAAGCGGTGCCACTGGTGCCGTATTTTTCCAGCCTGGGCATCAGCCATCTCTATGCCTCACCGCTGCTCGCCGCCCGCGCCGGCTCCATGCACGGCTACGATGTCGTAGACCCGACCACGGTCAACCCTGAACTGGGCGGCGAAGCGGCGTTACGCCGTTTGGTCGCTGCGTTGCGCGAACAGAACATGGGGCTGATCCTCGATATCGTTTCCAACCACATGGCCGTCGGCGGTGGCGACAATCCCTGGTGGCTCGACTTGCTGGAATGGGGACGGCTGAGCCCTTACGGCGAGTTCTTCGACATTCAGTGGCACTCGCCCGACCCGTTGATGGAAGGCCAGTTGCTGCTGCCTTTTCTGGGCAGCGACTACGGCATCGCCTTGCAGGACGGCACCCTGCCCTTGCGTTTCGATGCCCGGCGCGGCGCCTTTCATGTCGAGCACTATGAACACCACTTCCCGATATGCCCCACCGACTACGGCGAACTGCTCAAGGCCGATGACCGATTGAATGCCAAGCAGGCTGAACGGCTCAAATCCCTGGCAGATCGTTTCGACACCTTGAGTTATCAGTCCGACGTGTACAGCCTGGCGATTCCACTGAAAGCCGAGCTGCGGGAACTGGCCAGTGATCCAGCCATTCTGCACGCCATCCAGCACACCCTCGACACTTACGACTCGCTCACTCCCGACGGTTTCCAGCGCCTGCATAACCTGCTGGAGCGCCAGAGTTATCGCCTGGCCAGTTGGCGCACCGCGGCGGACGACATCAACTGGCGGCGCTTTTTCGATATCAATGAACTGGGCGGCCTGCGCGTCGAGCGGCCGGCGGTGTTCGAAGCGACCCATGCAAAAATCTTCGAGCTGGTGGCCGAAGGTCTGGTCGACGGACTGCGCATCGACCACATCGACGGCCTCGCCGACCCGCGGGGCTACTGCCGCAAACTGCGACGTCGAGTTGATCGACTGGCACCCGGCCGACACCTGCCGATCTACGTCGAAAAGATCCTCGGCGAAGGCGAAACCCTGCACCGCGACTGGTGCGTCGATGGCAGTACCGGTTATGAATTCATGAACCAGTTGTCGCTGCTGCAACACGACCCCGAAGGCACCCAGACCTTGGGTGAACTCTGGAGCCGGCACAGCGAACGGCCCGCCGATTTCCGCCAGGAAGCACAACTGGCGCGCCAGCAGATTCTCAACGGCTCCCTCGCCGGGGATTTCGAAAGTGTTGCCCACGCCCTGTTGCAAGTGGCCCGGGACGACCTGATGACCCGGGACCTGACCCTCGGCGCGATCCGACGGGCCTTGCAGGAACTGATCGTGCACTTCCCGGTGTACCGCACTTACATCAGCCCGTTGGGTCGTGCGGCCCAGGATGACGTGTTTTTCCAGCAGGCCATGGCCGGTGCCAGGCAAACCCTTGGCGAGGCCGACTGGCCGGTGCTCGATTGCCTGGCCGGCTGGCTCGGTGGCCAACCCTGGCGCAAGCGCCCGGTGGGCCGTCCACGCAAACTGCTCAAGCACGCCTGCGTGCGCTTCCAGCAACTGACCTCACCGACGGCGGCCAAAGCGGTGGAAGACACCGCGCTTTATCGCTCGGCGGTGCTGCTGTCGCGCAACGATGTCGGCTACAACACCGAGCAGTTCAGCGCCCCGGTTGCCGACTTCCATGCCGCCTGCGCCAATCGCCTCGCCGAGTTCCCCGACAACCTGCTGGCCACCGCGACCCACGACCACAAACGCGGTGAAGACACCCGCGCGCGGCTGGCGGTGTTGAGCGAGCGCAGCGCCTGGTACGCCGAACAGGTCGAGCACTGGCGAACCCTCGCGGGCGAACTGCGCAGCGACCCCGGCGCGCCCTCGGCGGGCGACGAGCTGATTCTCTATCAAGCAATCCTCGGCAGTTGGCCACTGGAATTGTGTAGCGACGATCAACCTGCGCTCGAGGACTACGCCAAACGCCTCTGGCAGTGGCAACGCAAAGCCCTGCGCGAAGCCAAGTTGCAAAGCAGCTGGAGCGCGTCAAACGAGGCATATGAACAGGCGACCCACGGGTTTCTCGAACGCCTGCTGCTAAGCCCCGAAGGTCAGCCATTGCGCGCGGCCATCGAGGCAGCCGCTCAATGCATTGCCGTCCCGGGTGCACTGAATGGATTGGCGCAAACCTTGCTGCGAATGACCGTGCCGGGGGTGCCGGATCTCTATCAGGGCAACGAGTTCTGGGACTTCTCGCTGGTCGATCCGGATAACCGCCGGCCGGTGGATTACGTCAGCCGTCAGCAGGCCATGCACCTACCGCTTGACCTGCCCGCTCTGTTGGCGAACTGGCGTGACGGGCGCATCAAGCAAACCCTGATCGCCCGGGCGCTGAACCGGCGTGCCGAGCATGCCGAACTGTTTCAAAAAGGCACTTACCAAGCCCTTGAAGTGATTGGCAGCCAGGCTCACCGGGTACTGGCGTTTGCTCGAGAATGGCAGGGAAAACGGGCAATCGTGGCCGTACCGATACGTTGTGCCGGACTGCTGGAAAACAGTGCCGCCCCCCAGATTGACGCGTCGCTGTGGGGCGATACCCGAATCAAATTGCCGTTCACCGCCACCGAAGAAAATCTGAAGGGACTTTTTACCAGCGTCGCAGTCACAAAACACAAGGAGCTGATGGTCGGCGCCGCGCTGGGGGATTTCCCGGTCAATCTCTTTACCCAAACTTGAGTTCAGTTCAGGAGCATTGCGATGAGTACCGACGAAAAACGCATCCGCGAATTTGCCTATCAAATCTGGGAGTCCGAAGGAAAACCCGAGGGCCAGGAAGCCCGCCATTGGGAGATGGCCTGCAAACTCGCCGAGGCCGAAGCCCTGGCGCCCGGCAAACCAGCCAAAGCGAGCAGCAGCAAAACCGCAAGCAAGCCCGCGGCCGGCAAGCCCGACGGCAAGCTGGTCAATACCAAGGGCCTCGAAACCAAACCTCGCGCCAAGCCCAAAGCCAAACCCGCTGCCGCTTCGGCAGTGATCCCGCCGGGCGAAAAAACCACAGTGAAAAAGCCGCGCACCGCGCGTAAACCACCCGAGGTCTGACGCTTCACTGTCTTGTCCTGATTTGTGGCGAGGGGGCTTGCCCCCGTTCGGCTGCGAAGCAGTCGTAAACCAGACGCCACGTTGCTGATTAAAGAATTGCGGTGACTGGTTTAAGGGTCGCTTTGCGACCCAACGGGGCGATGCGGCGTTCCGACAAGCCCCCTCGCCACAGAGCGCCCTCGAAAAATACCGTTGCAGGAGCAGCTATGACCAGTCCAAAGAAAACCGCGCCCGAACCTCACGAGGCCTCGCGAATCCGTGAAGGCTTGCCCTTCCCGCCAGGCGCGACCTGGGATGGCCTGGGGGTCAATTTCGCGCTGTTTTCGGCTCACGCGACCAAGGTCGAACTGTGCATCTTCGACGATGCCGGCGAGGTGGAACTGGAGCGTATCGAACTGCCGGAATACACCGATGAGACCTACCACGGCTACTTGCCCGACGCCCATCCGGGGCTGATCTACGGCTATCGCGTGTACGGGCCGTACGACCCGGCCAACGGTCATCGCTTCAACCCGAACAAACTGCTGATCGACCCCTATGCCAAACAGTTGGTCGGCCAATTGAAATGGTCCGAAGCGTTGTTCGGCTTCACCATCGGCCACCCCGACGCCGACCTCAGTTTCGATGAGCGCGACAGCGCGCCCTTCGTGCCCAAGTGCAAAGTGATCGACCCGGCCCACACCTGGGGCCATGACCATCGGGTCAGCGTGCCATGGGACAAGACGATCATTTATGAGACTCACGTACGCGGTTTCAGCATGCTTCACCCCGCCGTTCCCGAGAACCTGCGCGGCACCTTCGCCGGGTTGATGGTCGATGATGTGCTGGAACACATCCGCAAGCTCGGCGTATCGACTGTGGAGTTGCTGCCGATCCATGCCTTCGTCAACGACCAGCATCTGCTGCACAAAGGCATGACCAATTATTGGGGTTACAACAGCATTGCGTTCTTTGCCCCGGACCCGCGCTACCTGGCCAGCGGCAAGATCGCCGAGTTCAAGGAGATGGTCGCGCATCTGCACGAGGCCAATCTGGAAGTGATCCTCGACGTGGTCTACAACCACACCGCCGAGGGCAACGAACAAGGCCCGACCCTGTCCATGCGCGGCATCGACAACGCCTCTTACTACCGCTTGAGGCCCGACGACAAACGCTACTACATCAACGATTCCGGCACCGGCAACACCCTGGACCTGAGCCACCCGTGCGTGCTGCAAATGGTCACTGACTCGCTGCGTTACTGGGCCACGGAAATGCACGTGGACGGTTTCCGTTTCGACCTGGCAACCATCCTCGGCCGCTACCATGACGGCTTCGACGAACGGCACAGCTTCCTCGTCGCCTGTCGCCAGGACCCGGTGCTGCGTCAGGTGAAGTTGATTTCCGAATCCTGGGACTGTGGCCCCGGCGGTTATCAGGTCGGGAACTTCCCGCCGGGCTGGGTCGAATGGAACGACAAATTCCGCGACACCGTGCGCGCGTTCTGGAAAGGTGACGACGGCCAGCTCGCCGACTTCGCCGGCCGCATGACCGCCTCCGGTGAGATGTTCAACCAGCGCGGCCGTCGACCGTATGCTTCGCTGAACTTCGTCACCGCCCATGACGGCTTCACCCTC
Organism: Pseudomonas sp. 01L34; assembly: GCF_056400265.1. Taxonomy (NCBI): domain Bacteria; kingdom Pseudomonadati; phylum Pseudomonadota; class Gammaproteobacteria; order Pseudomonadales; family Pseudomonadaceae; genus Pseudomonas; species Pseudomonas sp. 01L34. The sequence goes on along the minus strand of NZ_JBFTSX010000001.1, from coordinate 332,709 downwards.
AACGATCTGGTGTCGTACAACGACAAGCACAACGAGGCCAACGACGAGAACAATCAGGACGGCAGCAACAACAACCTGTCGTGGAACCACGGCGTCGAAGGCCCCACCGACGATCCCGAGATCAATGCCCTGCGCCTGCGGCAGATGCGCAACTTCTTCGCCACGCTGCTGCTGTCCCAGGGTACGCCGATGCTGGTGGCCGGCGACGAGTTCGCCCGCACCCAGAAAGGCAACAACAATGCTTATTGCCAGGACAGCGAGATCGGTTGGGTCAATTGGGACATGAGCGAAGACGGCAAGGCGCTGCTCAAGTTCGTCAAACGCCTGATCAAGTTGCGCCTGGCCTATCCGATCCTTCGGCGCGGGCGCTTCCTGGTGGGTAATTACAACGAGGACATCGGCGTCAAGGACGTGACCTGGCTGGCCCCGGACGGCAGCGAAATGTCCAATGAGCAATGGGAAGAAGGCCACGGTCGCTGCATGGGCATACTGCTCGATGGCCGCGCCCAGGAAACCGGCATTCGCCGCAAGGGTGCCGACGCAACCCTGCTGCTGGTGGTCAACGCGCACCATGACATCGTCAACTTCCTGCTGCCGGAAGTGCCTGACGGTGGTTTCTGGACTTGCATGATCGATACCAATCAACCGTCGATTCGGGGCCAGGAACGCTTTGAATTTGGTCGCCAATATTCGGTTACTGGCCGTTCGCTGCTGTTGTTTGAACTGCAGCATGAGGAAGAAGAGTGAGAGTGATCACCATAATATCTGTAGCAGCTGCCGAGCCTGCGAGGCTGCGTTCGGCTGCGCAGCCGCCGTAAAACCTGAGTGCACGGTATATCTGCAAGATCGCATCGTTTGACTTCACGACTGCTTCGCAGCCGAACGCAGCCTCGCAGGCTCGGCAGCTGCTACCAAAGGACGGTTTCGGTGACTTTTTGCGAACCCCGACACAGCCAGGGTTAAAAAAACCGCATCAGACCAAAGGCTGAGGCGACGAATAGCGTTTCATGAGCAATACTCTGAACGCGGCAATCCAGGGTTCGGAGCGCCGCACATTGCTATCTACCCGCCTTCACGGGTCTGCCAGGCTTGCTCCCGCAAGTATTGCGCACGACTGAGGGCCAGACAGAACAAGGACGTAGCGCCTATGAGACCGGTTTCCATCAGCGAAAACAGCTTGCCTGCGCAGATCTGGAACAGCGCCCCACAACTGGACAACATCCCCGTCATCAACACCGAAACACTGGTCCCTGCTGGAGCTCGCGCGGTGGTGATCGCCCCGCATCCCGGCGATGAAGTGGTGACTTGCGGCGGCCTGCTGCAACTGTTGTGCTCCCTTGGTCATCCTCTGCAACTGATCTCGATCACCGACGGCAGCGCCAGCCATCCGGGGTCGCGTCAGTGGTCGGAAAAGCGCCTGAGCGTGTTCCGCCCCCAGGAAAGTGTCGAAGCCTTGCGTCGACTCGGCTTGCCGATGCACAGCCTGAAGTGGATTCGCGGCGGCTTCACCGACAACGCTCTGGCCGAGCGAGAGTCTGAATTGACCCAATTCATCGTCCGCTACCTGCGCCCCGGCGATGTGGTGTTCACCACCTGGCGCGAAGATGGCATCGTCGACCACGACGCTGTCGGCCGGGCCAGCGCCAGGGCTGCCGCCCTGGTAGGGGCGACGCTCAACGAAATACCGGTCTGGGCCTGGCACTGGCCGATGCGCGAGCACGGGCTGATCCCCTGGCATCGCGCGCGCAAGCTACGCCTCGACACCTGGACTGTCGCGCGCAAAAGCCACGCCACCTATGCCTACGCCAGCCAGCTCGACGGCGAACCGGCGATCGGCATCGCCCCGCTGCTGCCACGAGTGATTCTGGAACGCATGCGGTTGCCGTATGAAATTGTGTTTGTCTGAATGACTCGAAGAATGTTTTTTGTGGCGAGGGGGCTTGTCGGAACGCCGCATCGCCCCGTTCGGCTGCGAAGCAGTCGCAAAGCTTTTGGGGCCGCTTCGCGACCCAACGGGGGCAAGCCCCCTCGCCACAGTAGCCCGCTCCCACATGGATTGGCGTAGCTCGAACTGAACTGCTCGCCCACGCATCAGTCGCATACATACAGCAGCCCTGATTCAGAGGAGTGAACGTGACCCACGATGCCGAACGCCAAGCCGTCGAATCAGTGCCATCGAACACGCCCCCGGCGATTCGCCGACTCAGAGTACTGACGGTCAATACTCACAAGGGTTTCACCGCCCTCAACCGACGTTTCATCCTCCCGGAACTGCGCGAAGCGGTACGCAGTACGTCGGCGGACCTGGTGTTTCTGCAGGAAGTGGTCGGTGAGCATGACCGGCATTCTTCCCGTTATAACGACTGGCCACCGACCTCGCAGTACGAATTCCTGGCCGACAGCATGTGGAGCGATTTCGCTTACGGTCGCAACGCGGTCTACCCCGACGGCCATCACGGCAATGCCCTGCTGTCGAAATACCCGATCCGCGAATTTCGCAACCTCGATGTCTCGATCACCGGCCCCGAGCGGCGCGGCTTGCTGCACTGTGTGCTGGATGTGCCGGGCCATGCCGAAGTGCATGCCATTTGCGTGCACCTGAGCCTGTTGGAGAGCCATCGACAACTCCAGCTGCAGTTGCTCTGCCTGTTACTCGAATCGTTGCCAGAGGACGCCCCGGTAATCATTGCCGGCGACTTCAACGACTGGCAGCTGCAAGGCAATGCCACCCTCGCCCGACGCGACTACCTGCATGAAGCGTTCGAACGCCACCACGGCCGCCCGGCGAAAACGTACCCGGCACGGTTTCCCCTGCTGCGCCTGGACCGCATCTACCTGCGCAATGCCAGCAGTCATGAGCCGCGCATACTCGGCTACAAACCCTGGACGCACCTGTCGGACCATTTGCCGCTGGCAGTGGAGGTACGCCTGTAACACCGTCAAGCGACAGGCGCCAAGAACTGCAGCCTGAAGCAGAAAAAATGACAGTAATCACGTCACGGACTTGCTCATGGATTTTGCACTGTTCACCCGTCACGCAACCGATAGCCCACTACCCAATACGTCTGGATTGCACCTTTCAGGATGATTTTTCGTACAAACAACAACTTAGATCGGCGCCAATAATCAGTCACTTACAGAGTCTGAAATAGCCGTACCACTTATCGGCCATTTTCTTGACGCAGCGTCATCGGTCTTCTTAGCTAGTCCTTACTACCCCCGGAAATCCATCAGGGGCAAGCCTCCAGACACCCGTAAAACGGGCGGGTCGGACCTTGCCTCAATCCATTCGGTCGCCCCTCATTCGGGGTAGGAGAGACGCCACAGCGAGATACGCATGCGATTGCAAGGTAGACCTCCATGAGAACTTCATTCACCCCACAAGAGATAAAATTCACTTTTTGCGTCGTCTCCGGTTCACTCCTGCTGTGCTCATCCATGGAGGTGCGAGCGTCGTCTTCCGAGGACGAAACAACGCCCTGGTACAGCCAGCAACTACCGACAATTACCTTGCCCTTCGGCGTCGCCACATATCCTGACCGTTTACGCGTCAACTCAGACTTACCCAGCTCACGCCTGACGATCGAAGACGCCGCGCCCTTGGCCTGGGATCACGCCTATGGCCCGACGTCGCGGCAGGCACAAACCGATTATCTGACCCAGGGCACGATCCCCGGAGCCAGCGAATTCAAAGGCCCGGCACTCCTGACCGTGCAAAGCAACAGCGGTAGTATCCAGCGGGTCGGACTGATCGGCGGCACCGCTCAATTCCAGGGCAACGACAACGGCCTGCTGACCAGCCGCGCCCTCGCCGACCCCAGCCATGACACGCTCAACCTTCAAGGCCAAAGCCTTGGTGCCTACTGGAGCCTGACCGGGGCGCAAGGCTGGCACGTCGACTTGACGGCCAGCGGCGGCCGGGTCAGCGGTTTTAGCCGCAACGACCAGGGTGTGCGACAAACCACCGAAGGCAGCGCGATGACAGTGTCGGTGGAAGGTGGTTTCCCGATTGGCCTGGGCGACAACTGGGTGGTTGAACCCCAGGCGCAGTTGATCAATCAACGCATCACGCTGGATACGCCATATGCCGGGTCAGGCAACGCCTCGTCCAGCGACCTGACCTCCTGGAGCGGTCGGGTCGGTGCACGCTTGAAAGGCAATTACGATATCAACGGCCTGCCGGTCGAACCCTATGTGCGGACCAATTTGTGGCACACGGTGTACACGGGCAACACAGTGAGCCTGGATCAGGTCGACAAAATCAGCAGCAGTCGCAATTCATCGACAGTAGACGTGGGTCTGGGGTTGGTGGCCAGAGTGACGCCTTCGGTCAGCCTGTATGTCAGCGCCGACTACAGCAGCAATGTGGTTGAAAATGATTTGAACGGGTTGATTGGCAGCCTTGGGGTGCGGATGCGTTGGTAAAAAAATCAAAAGATCGCAGCCTTCGGCAGCTCCTACGGTTCAACGTTGTCCCGCCCACCTGGGGCGACCCGATCCTGTAGGAGCCGGCGAAGCCGGCGATCTTTTCGATCAACCCTCCGGTCGCAGAATCAACACCGCCAACGGCGGCAAATTCAACACCAGGGAAAGTGCCTGCCCATGGCTCGGTTCTTCCTCGGTGAACACCCCGCCACCGTTACCGTAATTGGACCCGGCATAGGTGTCGGCGTCGCTGTTGATCAACTCGACCCAGCGCCCGGCAAACGGCACGCCGACGCGGTAAGACTGACGCGGCACCGGGGTGAAGTTGGCCACCACCAACACCGGCCTGCCCTCCTTGCTCCAGCGCAGCCAGGCGTAGACGCTGTTGATCGCGTCGTCGCCGATCAACCACTGGAAGCCCTGCGGTACATCGTCCTGATCGTGCAGGGCAGGCTCTTCGCGATACAACCGATTCAAGTCGCCGACCAGCTTGCGCACACCCTGGTGTTCCGGATATTGCAGCAAGTACCAGTCCAGCTGCTGATCGTGATTCCATTCGCGCCACTGGCCGAACTCGCAGCCCATGAACAACAGTTTCTTGCCGGGATGGGTCCACATGAAACTCAGGTAAGCCCGCAGGTTGGCAAACTTCTGCCAACGGTCGCCGGGCATTTTGTCGATCAGCGAATGCTTGCCGTGTACCACTTCGTCGTGGGAAATCGGCAGGATGAAACGCTCGGACCAGGCATACACCAGGCCGAAACTCAGTTCATTGTGATGATGGGCGCGGTACACAGGATCCTGCTGAATGTAATGCAGCGAATCGTGCATCCAGCCCATGTTCCACTTATAGGCAAAACCCAACCCGCCCTGTTGCGTGCTCTGGCTGACACCCGGCCACGCCGTGGACTCTTCGGCAATCACCAGTGCACCCGGTGCTTCCAGAGCCACTACGTCGTTGAGATGACGCAGGAAATCGATGGCTTCCAGGTTTTCCCGACCGCCGTGACGGTTGGGCACCCACTCGCCGGCCTTGCGCGAGTAATCGCGATACAGCATCGACGCCACTGCGTCGACCCGCAGTCCATCGACATGGAAATGCTTGAGCCAGTGCAGCGCCGACGCCAGCATGTAGCCGTGCACCTCGGTGCGACCCAGGTTGTAGATCAGCGTGTCCCAGTCCTGGTGAAAGCCCTCCATCGGGTTGCCGTATTCGTACAGCGCGGTGCCGTCGAACTGCGCCAGGCCATGGACATCGGTCGGGAAATGCGCCGGCACCCAATCAAGGATCACGCCGATTTCGGCCTGGTGACACGCGTTGACGAAAGCGGCGAACTCATCCGGCGAGCCGTAACGGGCGCTCGGGGCAAACTGCGACAACAATTGATAACCCCAGGAGCCACCGAATGGATGTTCCATGATCGGCATCAGTTCGATGTGGGTGAAACCCAGCTCTTTGACGTACGGAATCAGCCGCTCGGCCAACTCGGGCCAGGTGTACTGACGGGCGACTTCGCCCAGGTCATCCAGCTCGCATTGCCAGGAACCGGCATGCAACTCATAGATCGACAGCGGTGCACTGGTTCGCTGACGCTCGCCCCGCGACTGCATCCAGTCCTGGTCCTGCCAGTCGACTTGCAGCGGCGAAGCGACTTTCGATGCGGTGTCTGGCGGCAGCGCTGTGGCCAGGGCCACCGGGTCGGCCTTGAGCGGCAGAATGCCGTGGGCGCCGAGGATTTCGTATTTGTAGGCCTCCCCCGCTTGCAGGCGCGGGATGAACAACTCCCAGACCCCAGTGGGATGGCGCAGGCGCATCGGATGCCGACGACCGTCCCAGACGTTAAAATCGCCGACCACCGAGACCCTTCTGGCGTTCGGCGCCCACACGGCGAAGCGCACACCCTCCACGCCATCGACCGTCTTCAACTGCGCGCCGAGGCAACTGCTCAGATCCCGGTGATTGCCCTCGGCGAACAGGTACAAGTCCATCTCGCCGAGTAACGGGCCAAAGCTGTAAGGGTCTTCGGCGAGTTGCTCACCGCCGGCCCAACGGGTTCGCAGCAGATAAGGCTGTGCCCGCTCGAAGTGCCCGACGAACAACCCCGCCGTCTGGGTCGCCTCAAGGCTGCCGAGTTCTTCTCCGGAGGCCTTGTCCACCACTTGCACACTCAAGGCATCCGGCAGATACGCCCGAATGAATTGCCCGCCAGCGCCATCGCCGTGCGGGCCGAGAATTGCAAAGGGATCCTGATGTTCGGCGCGTACCAATGCGTCGATGTCCCGCGCCCTGGGCAGCAGCGCCTCTTTAACGTGCCCCTGTTCCTTGTTCGAGAAACTCATGACTACTCTCCACCAAGATCGGAAAAGGGTTTAAGCCCACTCAATAATCCATATAAACCGTGCAACGGCACCGGTAGCCAAGTGGGGCGGTTTTCAGCCTCATAGGCCACTTCGTAAGCCGCCTTCTCCAGACCGAACAACGCCAGCGCAGCATCCTCGCCTTCAGGATCTTGCCATGCATGAGCAAGACTAGCTGCCGCCAGCCGATAAGCGTCGACAAATGATTGTCGCGCCTCTTTCAAATAGCGATCGGCGACCCGTTGACGCGCCGCCTGGGCATCCGCCGTGTTGTCGACGTTGTGTACATTTATCGCCATCGCCGCGGCGTAATCGAAGGAGCGCAACACGCCGCTGACGTCTTTATAGGGGCTGTGTTTACCGCGGCGCTCACACAGCGGCCGCGCGGGTTCACCCTCAAAATCGATCAGATAAGCATCACCCTTGATCACCAGCACTTGCCCCAGGTGCAAGTCACCATGGACGCGGATACGCAAGCCGCCAGCGGCCTTTTTGCCCAGCTCCTGGATATGTCCGAGGATGGCTTTCTTGTTGTCCAGCAAGCGGCTGACCAATGTCTGGTCCGCCGCGCTCAGTTCGGTTTGATGTTGCTTGAGCAGCTTCAGTGCATGCTCCAACTGCGCCGCCACGTCCTTGGCCGAGGCCAGGGCATCTTTCTGACTCATGATGTGTGGGGCAAAGTCCGGGTTGGCGCTCGGGGTCGCCAGTACCTGATGCATCTCCCCCAGGCGCTGGCCGAGCATGCCGGCAAAATCCTTCAGCTCGCCGAGGGCGTTGTAGTGCTGCTCCTGCTCGGACACGGCATCGGCGAGCTCGTCACGAAGCGCCCGTTCGAGGTTGTTCTGGGTCCATTCCCACGCGTCGCCCTGATTGCTCAAGTAACCTTGGGCGATCATCAACAGCGTGTCCTCGCCCGCCGCATCGCGACGAATCACCGCTCCCAACAGCGGCGAAATATTTTTGAAACCGGCATGGGTCAGGTACGCGCTCATTTCCAGTTCCGGGTGCACCCCTGACGCGACCTTGCGGATTAGCTTCAGCACCAGGCTGGCGCCGATCACCACCGAACTGTTGGATTGCTCGGCAGACAGGTAACGCACCTGCGACTCGGCACTCAGCCCCAGTTTGGCCAATTCATCAGTAGGCTCGAAACGGATCTCGCCACCGTCCGAGGGCAACACCGTACTGGCCTGCATGCCCTGCAACACTGCATGAACAAAGCTGTCGAGGCTGAAGGCGTCGGTGATTAGGCCGACCTGACGACCGCGACGGACCCTGGCCAGCGCCAATTGCTGCGGCAACGCGGCGCCGACCTGTTCCTCGGAAATAAAGCCGAATGGCAATTGATAGCGGCTGGTCTGGCCAGCGCTGGTGACGTCGATTTCACTCAACAGCACCGGATGCTGCGGGTCGCCGAAGCGCACGCCGTAAGCGAGGTTGACGCTGTCGATGGTGCCGTCCTTGCCGGCGAACCAGCGGCGATTCTGCAACCAGCTCGGCAAAATGCCCTGCTCCAGTGACTGCCGAGACGGCGCTTCGAGCAGCTCTTCCATGCGCTGCTTCAGGACCAGCGTGGTGAAGTCCGGCAGGCTTTGCGCCGGCTCCACGTGCCAGCTCGGCATCTGGTTCTCCGCTGCCAGGCCGAACCAATAGAAGCCGTAAGGCGCCAGCGTCAGCAGGAAATTCAACTGGCCGATCGGCGGGAACGCATTGCCGCCGAGCATCTCCACCGGGACCATGCCGACATACGCCGACAGATCCAGCTCCGCCGCTTGCGCGCTGCGGGACACGTTGGCCACGCACAGAATGATCTCGTGCTTGCCGTCCGCGCCGTTGAATTCACGGGTGTAAGCCAGGATCCGGCGATTGCTCGGCGACAGCATCTTCAGCGTGCCGCGACCGAAGGCCTTGGACTGCTTGCGTATCGCGAGCATGCGCCGGGTCCAGTTCAACAATGAATGAGGGTCGCCGGCCTGGGTTTCGACGTTGACCGACAGATAGCCATACTGCGGGTCCATGATCGGCGGCAACACCAGACTGGCCGGGTCGGCGCGGGAGAAGCCGCCGTTACGGTCGATCGACCACTGCATCGGCGTGCGCACACCGTCGCGGTCGCCGAGGTAGATGTTGTCACCCATGCCGATTTCATCGCCGTAATACAGGGTCGGCGTGCCGGGCATCGACAGCAACAGACTGTTGAGCAGCTCCACGCGACGACGATCGCGTTCCATCAACGGCGCCAGACGCCGGCGAATCCCCAGGTTGATCCGCGCCCGACGGTCGGCCGCGTAGTAATTCCACAGGTAATCGCGCTCCTTGTCGGTGACCATTTCCAGGGTCAATTCATCGTGGTTGCGCAGGAAAATCGCCCACTGGCAGTTGGCAGGGATTTCCGGAGTCTGGCGCAGAATGTCGGTAATCGGGAAACGATCTTCCTGGGCCAGCGCCATGTACATGCGCGGCATCAGCGGGAAGTGAAACGCCATGTGGCATTCGTCGCCGTTCTGGCCTTTGGCGTCGGTGTTACCAAAATACAGCTGAGTGTCTTCCGGCCACTGATTGGCCTCGGCCAGCAGCATGCGATCGGGGTAATTGGCGTCGATCTCGGCGCGGATCTGCTTGAGGACGTCGTGGGTCTCGGGGAGGTTTTCGTTGTTGGTGCCGTCGCGCTCGATCAGGTACGGGATCGCGTCCAGCCGCAGGCCGTCGATGCCCATGTCGAGCCAGTAGCGCATCACCGACAGCACCGCTTTCATCACTTGCGGGTTGTCGAAATTCAGGTCCGGCTGGTGGGAATAGAAGCGGTGCCAGAAGTACTGACCGGCCACCGGGTCCCAGGTCCAGTTGGACTTTTCGGTGTCGAGAAAGATGATACGAGTGCCGTCGTATTTCTGGTCGTTATCGGACCAGACATAGAAGTCGCGGGCCGCCGAGCCGGGCTTGGCCTTGCGCGCGCGCTGGAACCACGGGTGCTGGTCCGAGGTGTGGTTGATGACCAGTTCAGTGATCACCCGCAGGCCGCGTTCGTGGGCCTCGGCAATGAAACGCTTGGCATCGGCCAGGGTGCCGTAGTCGGGGTGCACGCCACGGTACTCGGCGATGTCGTAGCCATCGTCGCGTCGTGGCGAGGGGTAGAACGGCAACAGCCAGATGGTGTTGACGCCCAGATCGGCAATGTAATCGAGCTTGGCGATAAGGCCGGGAAAGTCGCCGATCCCGTCATTGTTGGAGTCGAAAAAAGACTTAACGTGAACCTGGTAGATCACCGCATCCTTGTACCAGAGCGGGTCTTTGATGAAGGTGGCTGACCTGGGTTTCTTCGCCATTTGTAACTCCTGTTGAAGAATTCGTCATGAGCCAAACGCCAACTAATGCTGATGGCTCTTTTGTGGCGAGGGGGCTTGCCCCCGTTCGGCTGCGAAGCAGTCGTAAACCTCTGAATCTGGCTGGAGGGAGAGGTTGCCTGAGCGATTTGGGGACCGCTTCGCGGTCCAACGGGGGCAAGCCCCCTCGCCACAGTCAAGAAGCGGTGATCCGCCAAATCCCGAACGGCAGATGCCACGGTTCGATCCGCATGAACTGGTACTTGCCGTGCCAGGTCCAGCGGTGACCGTTCATCAAGTCTTCGCCTTGGGTGCTGGCATCGTCGGGCAGGCCCATTTCCCACAGCGGCAATTCAAAATTCGCTTCCTGGGCGTTATTCGGATCGAGGCTGACGGCCACCAGAATGAAATTGCTGCCATCCTCACTGCGCTTGCCGAAATACAGAATGTTGTCGTTCCAGGCGTTGTAGACCTTCAGGCCCAGATGCGTGTGCAGCGCCGGGTTCTGCCGGCGGATGCGGTTGAGCTGGGCGATTTCGGCAATGATGTTGCCCGGCGCGTTGAAGTCCCGCGGGCGGATCTCGTACTTCTCGGAATTGAGGTACTCCTCCTTGCCCGGCACCGGCGCCGCTTCACACAGCTCGAAGCCCGAATACATGCCCCATAACCCGGAACCCATGGTCGCAAGCGCCGCGCGAATCAGAAAACCCGGGCGCCCGGAGTCATGCAGGAATGCCGGGTTGATGTCCGGCGTATTGACGAAAAAATTCGGCCGGTAGCATTCACGCCATGGCGACTCGTTGAGTTCGGTGAAATAAGTCGCCAGTTCGGTCTTGGTGTTGCGCCAGGTGAAATAGGTGTAGCTCTGGGAGTAACCGACCTTACCCAGGCGCGCCATCATTGCCGGCGTGGTAAAGGCTTCCGCCAGAAAAATCACCTCGGGGTACAGCGCCCGCACATCGGCGATCAGCCACTGCCAGAACGGCAGCGGTTTGGTGTGCGGGTTATCGACACGAAACAGCTTCACGCCCTCTTCGACCCAGCCCACCACGATGTCCCGCAATTCAACCCACAGGCTGGGAATCGCATCCACGGCATAGAAATCGACGTTGACGATGTCCTGATATTTCTTCGGCGGGTTCTCGGCGTATTTGATCGTGCCGTCCGGGCGCCAGTTGAACCAGCCCGGATGCTCTTTGAGCCAAGGGTGATCCTGGGAACACTGAATCGCAAAGTCGAGGGCCACTTCCAGCCCATGTTCGGCGGCCGCCGCGACGAGCCGGCGAAAGTCTTCGCGGCTGCCCAGTTCCGAGTGAATCGCCTCATGCCCGCCTTCTTCGCTGCCGATGGCGTAAGGACTGCCCGGGTCGTCGGGGCCGGCGGTCAACGAGTTGTTCGGGCCTTTTCGATAGCTGCGGCCGATCGGGTGGATCGGCGTGAAGTACAGCACGTCGAAGCCCATGTCCTGAATCATCGCCAGCCGCGTATGCACGTCATTAAAGGTGCCATGACGGGCCGGATCATCCGTGATCGAGCGTGGGAACAATTCATACCAACTGGCGAACTGCGCCAACTCCCGCTCCACGTCCACCGGAAATTCAGGACTCAGGCTCACGAAGGGACGATGATCGGCCTGGGCCATCAAGTCCGCGCTGCGTTGGTGCAGAAACAAGGCAACCTGCTCGGTTTCGAGCAGACCGGACAACTCATGGTGCAACGCCGCCAGCTGCTCGCTGAGGAGGCCTTCACTGCGTTCCGCTGCCTGCTTGACGTGCAGGCGCCCCTCCTGCAATTCCAGGCTGACCGACATGCAGGCCCCGTGCTTCTTTTTCAGCTCATAACAAAAACTGGCGTACTGATCGATCCAGGCTTCGATACAGAACGCATAGCGGCCCTGCTTCTTGACACGGAACTGGCCCTGCCAGCCGTTATTGCCCAACTCGGCCATCACCTCGCTCTGCCAGGTGTCGTCGCCTTCGGCACGCCAACGGATGCGCACGGCCAGTTTGTCATGACCGTCGGCAAACACTTTGCTGGTCACCACCACGTCCTGATCGACCACGGCTTTAACGGCAAATTGCCCGCCATCGAGGGTCGGCATGGTGTTTTCGATCACGATACGCGGCAGCAGCAACGCCTGGGACAGCGGTATATGCGGGTTGTAGCTCAGCTCTGTGGTTTTTTCAGCGGTCATCGAGCATCTCTCCTTACGCCCCAAGGACGCTCTTGTGCCTGGTCATCACTCACACGAAGCGATCTGCCCCGAGATGAACTCAAGGGTATGAACACACATAAGTTCCGAGCCACAGGCGCCGGCAAAGTTCAGAGGGATTTGCCAGGTCCTTCGAGGAATCAATCCCCCGGGCACGGGTCAACCAACTTAAGCACGACTCACGCCATCTATCGGTTGCACAGAACAATCACCGGCAAACGCGCCCTAACACTTAATGAATCCGCAAAAAGGCCTCCTCCATGACCGTGCGCATCGACAACCAGACCTGCTTCTTCATCACCGAAAACGGCGAAGAAATTCGCCTTTGCCCTGATATCACCATAATCACTGACGAGGAAAAATCCATGTCGGCAGTAGAACTCGACGGCCAGCGCTTCTACATCACCGAAGCAGAAGCCGACGCATTGACCGTAGCAGGTGCTGTGGACGGTCGCCGGCATTTGAAGGCCACGAACAGTGATTCGGTGATTTGACTGACCGGCATCAACACAACCCACCAGCGCCTGACCTAGGTACTTGCAGCCCGCCCTTGCGGGTGCATCAAGTTGTCGCAGGCGGGTGTGGGTAGCCCATCTGATCCGCTTTTTATTGCGCTAGCTGAGTCTGTTATGCAAACAGATCGCTGGTCATAGTGCTCAGGCCTGATGGAGGCTGATGAGCGAAAGACCATGAGCGATAGAATCCCCGTCCGAACCGTTGAACCTGCCTCGTTTATAAAAAACAATGAGCCTTCGCGTCCAAAGATGAAGGCCAAGTCCAGTGACAACCTGATCCACACCCGCAGCTTCACCGGCCTGTTCCGCACCCTGCGCATGAGCGGCGCGGGGTTTCTGTTTCTACTGTTCTTCGGCACGGTGTGGCTGAACTGGGGCGGCCGCCAGGCGGTGCTCTGGGACCTGTCCGAAAGCAAATTCCACATCTTCGGCGCGACCTTCTGGCCCCAGGATTTCATCCTGCTGTCGGCGCTGCTGATCATCGCCGCCTTCGGTCTGTTTGCGATCACCGTGTTCGCAGGCCGGGTCTGGTGCGGTTACACCTGCCCGCAGAGCTCCTGGACCTGGATCTTCATGTGGTGCGAGAAGATCACCGAAGGCGAGCGCAACCAGCGGATCAAGCTGCAAGCCGCGCCCTGGGGCCTGAACAAACTGCTCCGTCGCTCGGCCAAACACACCTTGTGGCTGGCGATCAGCCTTCTCACCGGCCTGACCTTTGTCGGCTACTTCACACCGATCCGGCCCCTGGCCGAAGAGCTGCTGACTTTGCAAATCGGCGGTGTCAGCCTGTTCTGGGTGCTGTTTTTCACCGGTGCCACTTACATCAACGCCGGCTGGCTACGTGAAGCCGTGTGCATGCACATGTGTCCATACGCACGGTTCCAGAGCGTGATGTTCGACAAGGACACCCTGACCATTTCCTACGACGTGGCTCGCGGCGAAAACCGTGGCCCGCGCAAACGTGAAGTGAAACCCGCCGAGGTCGGCCTGGGTGATTGCATCGACTGTCAGGTGTGCGTCCAGGTTTGCCCGACCGGCATCGACATCCGCGATGGCTTGCAGATGGAATGCATCGGTTGCGCCGCGTGCATCGACGCCTGCGATTCGATCATGGACAAAATGGGCTACGCCCGAGGGCTGATCAGCTACACCTCGGAGCATCAATTGCAGGGTGGCAAGACCCACCTGCTGCGCCCGCGCCTGATCGGTTACACCGCGGTGCTGCTGGTGATGATCGGCGCCTTCGCCCTGGCCTTGGTGGAGCGGCCGATGGTGTCGCTGGACGTGAGCAAGGACCGTGGCCTGTTCCGCGAGAACAGTGAAGGTCAGATCGAAAACATCTACAGCCTGAAGGTCATCAACAAGACCCAGCAACGTCAGGAGTACCGTCTGACACTGGTCGACGACGACGGCTTCCAGTTGCAAGGCAAGACCGAACTGAGCCTGGCCCCCGGTGAAATCGTCGATGTACCGGTGTCGGTGGCGATGACCACGGAACGGCCGAGCAGCAGCTCGCAGACAATCAGCTTCAAGATTGTCGACAGCGATGAGCCGGACATCTATAGCGTGGCCAAGAGCCGGTTTGTTGCACCGATGAACCGCTGAGCCTTTAAGATGCAATCCTTTGTCCTGTGGCGAGGGGGCTTGCCCCCGTTGGGTCGCGAAGCGGCCCCCTACATTATTCAGATATATCGAGCAGTCTGGTTTTACGACTGCTGCGCAGCCGAACGGGGCGATGCGGCGCTCCGACAAGCCCCCTCGCCACAAAATGCACAATTCACTAACCGGGCACTCGATGAAACGCTACGAAAAATTCGCCGACGACATCGCTGAACTGATCCGCTCCGGCGTTCTTGGCCCCGGCCATCGGGTGCCATCGGTGCGCTACGCCAGCCAGACCTACGGCGTCAGCCCGTCCACGGTGTTCCAGGCCTATTACCTGCTCGAACGTCGCGGCCTGATCCGCGCGCGACCGCGTTCCGGCTACTTCGTCAATGCGCATGCACCAAGCCCGTTCTCGGAGCCGGTGATCAGCAGCCAGGTCAACGAGTCCACCGAAGTCGACGTCAGCGAACTGGTGTTCTCAGTGCTGGACTCGATCAAGGACCCCACCACCGTGCCCTTCGGCTCGGCCTTCCCCAGCCCCACGCTGTTCCCGCTGCAGCGTTTGTCCCGCTCGCTGGCCAGTGCTTCCCGGGAGATGGACCCGCGCATGGTGGTCACCGACATGTCGCCGGGCAACCCGCAACTGCGTCGGCAAATCGCCCTGCGCTACATGGTCGGCGGGCTGATGCTGCCGATGGAAGAACTGCTGATCACCAACGGTGCGCTGGAAGCGCTGAACCTGTGCCTGCAAGCCGTCACCGAGCCTGGCGATCTGGTAGCCATCGAAGCCCCGGCGTTTTACGCCAGCCTGCAAGTGCTGGAACGGCTGAAGCTCAAAGCCGTGGAAATCCCCGTCCACCCGCGAGACGGCATCGACCTCGGCGTACTCGCCCAGACCCTGGAACGGCACCCGATCAAGGCCTGTTGGTGCATGACCAGTTTCCAGAACCCCATGGGCGCGACCATGCCCGAGGCGAAGAAACAGGAACTGGTGGAGTTGTTGCGCAGCCATCAGGTGCCGCTGATCGAGGATGACGTCTACGCCGAGCTCTATTACGGCCAACAGGCGCCGAAACCGGCCAAGGCGTTCGACACCGAAGGGCTGGTGATGCATTGCGGTTCGTTCGCCAAGAGCCTGGCCCCCGGCTACCGCATCGGCTGGGTCGCCGCCGGGCGCTATGCGCAGAAAATCGAACGGCTGAAACTCATGACCTCGCTGTGCGCTTCAATGCCCGCCCAGGCCGCCATCGCCGATTACCTGCAACACGGCGGCTACGACCGGCACCTGCGCAAACTGCGTTACGCCCTGGAAGAACAGCAAAGTGCCATGCTCGCCGCCATCGCCCGCTACTTCCCGGCCCAGACCCGCGTCAGCCAACCGGCCGGCGGTTACTTCCTGTGGCTGGAACTGCCACCGCAGATGGATTCGTTGAAGTTGTTTCAGATGGCATTGGCGCAGGGGATCAGCATTGCACCGGGGCCGATTTTTTCACCGACCCAGCGGTTCAGGAATTGTATTCGGTTGAATTATGGTAGCCCGTGGACCGAGGATTCGGAGAAGGCGATGGAGACGTTGGGGCGGATTGTGCGGTCGTTCTGATCTTTCCTCCCGTGATGCCATATTACTGGCGCACTCTCCATCGAACGACTACGCTCATAAAACCGTTGTAAGGTTCAAGGAAGGCCGAGTTAGATTCAACTTCCCTGCTGTCCAAAAACAAGCAGCAATAAGATACTTAACTCGAATTGTAGCAAGGACAAAAATAATAATGAGCAGCTCTACTCACAACCCGGATCAATATATTTTTGGCTTTCGCCAGATAGTTAGCACCGGCAAAAAGAAAATAGGAATTCTAATTGGAGCCGGAGCGCCGGTCAGTATAAACATAAAAAAACAACCAGAATGGGAGTCACTAATCCCCAACCTTGCCGGCCTAACCAATATCGTCAAGAACAAACTTAATCCCGATGACCTCAAAGTATATGAAGCATTAGAAAAAACAACACCAGACTCCAACCTAGAAAAAATGCTCTCCAAAATTAGAGCCTTAAGCGAAGTTATCGGAGAAGCACTGATACACAACTACAACGCCGCCGACTTCGCAAAACTCTCAGAAACCATTTGCTTACTAATCAGAGATGCTGTGAGCAAAGAGTTACCGGAAGGACAGAACCCGTACTCAGAATTAATATCATGGATAAATGGAGTTACTAGAAAACACGGAGTAGAGATATTTACAACCAATTATGACTTGCTAATCGAACAAGCATTAGAGCGAGCAAAAACACCATATTTTGATGGTTTTAGCGGTTCAAGAAACGCTTTTTTTGATCCAGCAAGCATATCAAAAAATGACTTACCGCCAAGATGGGCTAGAGTATGGAAACTGCATGGTTCCATAGGATGGGAAAAAAATGAAAAAAATGAGGTAATCCGCATACCCCGCTCTAACAGAGCAAATATGGTTTACCCTTCCCATATAAAGTATGACCAAACACAAGCGGCGCCTTTCTCCTCCCTATTTGATCGACTGAAGAACTTCATCCACGAACAAGACACATTATTAATTTCAGCTGGATTTTCTTTTGCGGACGCCCATATCTCTTCAAAATTATTAGAAAGCTTACTTGCCAACCCCTCAGCCGCATTAATGGCATTCCAATTCGGGACACTTAAAGAAGAGATACACATAAGAGATCTTGCCTTGAAATGTCCTGGCATCAGTGCTTTTTGTCGCGATGGAGCAATCATAAATGGTGTTGAAGCAAAATGGCGCCTTGGCATTGTACCTAGCAAAAATTGGGAGCACATCCGAACGGAATACTTCGAAAACAACGAATTCTTATTGGGAGACTTTTTAAAGTTATCTCGATTCCTAGCAACAGCCGGAGGTGACTTTTCAAACGACGCGTTGATCGAAGATGGCGAGGTCAACGATGATAAATAATAGCCCAACTTTGCTCGGAACCATAAGCGCGGTATCCAGTTCTTCAATCGCTGTGGAATTAGCTAGCTCCGTAGAGTCAGGACTTCTTATCTTTGAAGGCCGGAACTATCGAATAGGGCAAGTCGGCAGCTTTGTCAAAATACCTATTGGATACAACCAGCTTTATGGCGTTGTATCTGGCTCTAGCGAATCCTCACACTTTGATGACGAGGCGCTTTTACTTGCGGACAGACGCTGGATAAAAATCGAACTAATCGGAGAGATGGTTGGCGGTGAGTTTGAAAGAGGCATAAGTGAATATCCCAGCATTGGAAATGACGTGCATATTGTCGTTGAAAGTGATCTAAAGAAAATATTTGGAACCAACCTCGCCGGACAGTTTCAAGTAGGCACGCTCTCTAGCTCCGACAGCATCAACGTCAGCATTGACCTAGACAAGCTAATAACTAGACATGCAGCTCTATTGGGATCAACTGGATCAGGAAAGTCTACAAGCACAGCTAGCATTCTGAGATCCATCATAACAAAATCGTCCGAAGTGCAACTACCATCTGCCAGAATACTTCTTATTGATATACACGGAGAATATCACGCTGCGCTAGGAGACATTGCAAAAGTATTCTCAGTATTGCCCGAAAGCCAAAACCAACTTTACGTTCCTTACTGGTGCATTTCTCCTGAAATGCTAATAGATTTTTTGTGCGGGGGACTAAACGAATCACAAAAAACTCTATATCTTGACAAAACCATTCAAGAACGTGAAAGACTTTTAGAGATCAATAACCTTCAAGATTTCGATCCTTCAAAAATCACAGGAAACACCCCACTCCCCTATAGAATTAAAAAAATATGGTATGACTTACTACATGAAGACACGGTCACTTGGAATGATGCCGAAATGACCACTCCCTCATACTTAAACAATGAAATAGGCGACTACGAAAAGCTCACTGCTCCAAAATTTAAACCTCCAGGTGCAGGAAGCTCATTACCCAAGAAAGGTGGGGCTGGAGGAATGAAGAAGCAACTAGACTTAATGAAGTCCCGCCTGCTCGACTCACAATACTCATTCTTACTCGACCCAGGCGACTGGTCACCAGACAAAAATGGAAAAATAAATAAAGATCTAGACTCTCTTATTGGAGAATGGCTTGGACACGAAAAGCCAATTACTATCCTTGATTTATCCGGAATGCCATCATCTAGGCTAAGCCTACTTCTCGGCTCAATTCTGGATATAATTTTTGAGTCTTCAATATGGGGCCGAAACCTAGAGTCCGGAATGCGCGCCAGGCCACTATTACTTGTTTTAGAAGAGGCGCATAGATACCTAGCAAAATCGGAGACCGGACTCGCAAAAACCATGGTTCAAAGAATAGCAAAAGAAGGAAGAAAATTTGGCGTCGGCGCACTACTAGTTAGCCAAAGACCTTCGGAAATTGATGACACCATACTTTCTCAATGCGGCACAATAATCGCATTAAGGATTAACAATGCAACAGACAGAGCCATTGTAAAGTCAGCGATGTCAGAAGGTTTAGCAGGGATAGCCGATGCATTGCCAATATTAAGAACGGGGGAGGCGATAATAGTTGGAGAGGCGGCAAAACTTCCAACTCGCTGTAAATTCAACATCCTTCCAGAGGGAAAATATCCTGACAGCAGAGATCCAACCGTAACAGCCTCTTGGTTAAAGGAGCGCAAAGAGGAGAATTATAAAGAACTAATAAGTGCATGGCGCAACCAATCTATCAATAAGGTATAAAACATGGACAGAGAAAGAGTGACTTCCAGTAATATAACCTCGATCGGATATGACAGCAGCACTCAAACACTGGAAATAGAATTTCACGAGGGCGAAGTATATCAATACTACGGAGTTCCAGAAAGTATTCATGACGAGCTAATGTCCGCCAGCTCGCATGGAGTTTATCACAATGTAAACATCAGAAAAAGTTACTCATACACGAGAGTACAATAATCATACTACTGCTCAAAGAAACTTAATATCTCTTTGAGCAGTAATTTCATGACCCATAATATTCGAAATCAGGTGCGCTAAGATCAATCAGATGACTCAGTAAAGATCGTCCATTAAAAGTTAACGCCCGCCGCCCAAATCAACAAACGTCCCCGTCGCATACGACGCCTTATCCGACAACAACCACACAATCGCCTCCGCCACTTCATCCGGCCGCCCACCGCGGGCCATCGGAATCGCCGACTCAAGTTTGCTGACCCGGTCCGGATCGCCGCTCAATGCATGGAAATCGGTGTAGATGTAACCCGGACGCACCGCATTGACGCGAATCCCCTCGCCCGCCACTTCCTTGGACAGGCCGATGGTGAAGGTGTCCAGCGCCCCCTTGGACGCGGCGTAATCCACGTACTCGTTGGGTGAACCCAAACGCGAGGCGACCGAGGAGACGTTGACGATGCTGCCGCCCTGCCCGCCGTGTTTGGGCGACATGCGCAAAATCGCGTGTTTGGCGCAGAGGATCGGCGCCAGGACGTTGGTCTTGAGGATTTTCAGAATGCGGAATTCCGACATTTCGTCGATCCGCGACTTTTGCCCGACGGTGCCTGCGTTGTTCACCAGCGCGGTGACCCGACCCAGTTCGGTGTCCACCCGATGAAACAGAGCGATCACTTCGTCTTCGATGCTGACGTCGGCACGCACGGCGATGGCTTGGGCACCGCGTGCGCGGACTTGCTCCAGCACACTGAGCGCCGCCTGTTCGTCGGACTGATAATTGATGCAGATCCGATAACCTTGTTCGGCGGCCAACAGGGCCGTGGCGGCGCCGATTCCACGGCTGCCGCCGGTGATGACGATAACTTTGTCCATGCTGGCTTTCCCCCGTTCCAAGCGTAAGCAGTCGGGGCCAAGAATAACCGCCATTGCGCGGTTTTGCATGGACCTGCATCAACCCTGTGATGACAAACCTGTGGCGAGGGAGCTTGCTGTGGTGAGGGGGCTTGCCCCCGTTCGGCTGCGAAGCAGTCGTAAATTCAGGCAACTCGGTGAACATGAAAAATCGAAGAGGGACCGCTTCGCGGTCCAACGGGGGCAAGCCCCCTCACCACAGGCAAGCTCTCCTCACCACAGGGATCAATCAGCCCGTTGCCGATTGCTCCCCGCGGTGTATGTCGACCATGAAGCGATCGGCCGGCAGCGGATGCCCGAGCAGGTAGCCCTGCAACGAGTCGCAGCCCAGCTGGGTCAGGAAGTCTTGCTGGACGCCGGTTTCCACCCCTTCGGCGACGATCCGCAGGCCCAGCGCCTGGCCGAGGGCGACGATGGCCGAGACAATGGCCGCGTCGTCGCTGTCGTGCTCCAGATCGCGGACGAAACCCCGGTCGATCTTCAGTTCATTGGCCGGCAGGCGCTTGAGGTACATCAGGCTCGAATAGCCGGTACCGAAGTCATCGATGGACAGGTCGACGCCCATTTCCGACAGCTCCTGCAACACCGTCATGCTCGCATCGGCGTCGCTCATGGCGGTGGTTTCGGTGATTTCCAGGGTCAGGCTGTTGGCCGGCAGATGATGGGTGGCCAGGGCTCTGGCAACGCTCTGCACCAGCCCCGCGTGGCAGAATTGCAAGGCCGAGAGGTTCACCGCGATACGCCAATCGGTGTAACCGAGCACGTACCACTCGCGCATCTGCCGGCAGGCCTCGTTGAGCACCCACTCGCCAATCGGAATGATCAGCCCGGTCTTCTCTGCAAGGTCAATGAACGTGTCCGGCTGCAGCAGGCCCAGGGTCGGATGCTCCCAGCGCAGCAACGCCTCGGCGCCCACTGGTCGGCCATGACCGGCGTCGAATTTGGGCTGGTAATAAAGTTTGAACTGTTGCTGATCGACGGCACTGCGCAAGTCCTGGAGCAATTGCAGCTGTTTGCGCGCGTTGCTGTTCATCGAGGCGTCGAAGAAGCGATGACCGTTTTTCCCGGCGCCTTTGGCGTGGTACATCGCGGCATCGGCGTTCATCAGCAACTCATCGGCCGTCTGACCGTTGCCCGGATAGAGCGCGATGCCGACACTGGCGGAAATCTGCAAGTCATGTTCGGCGACCCGGAACGAGCGCGCAATCAACCCGACCTGACGCTCCGCCAGGCTCAGCGCATCGTTTGGCTCGTTCAGGCGCACCAGCAACACGAACTCGTCGCCGCCGATCCGCGCCAGGGTGTCCTGGCTACGCAGGTCTTCGCGCAGGCGCAGTGCAACTTCACGCAACAGCTGGTCGCCCATGTGATGGCCGAACGCATCGTTGACCGGTTTGAAGCCGTCCAGATCAATGAACATCAACGCAAAACAGCTGCCCTGCTCCTGCACTTTCGATATGGCCTGATCGATACGGTCGGCCAGCAACATGCGGTTGGGCAAACCGGTCAGGGTGTCGTGCAAGGCCAGTTGAGTGAGTTCACGGTTGGCCACGGTCAGCGAGTGGGCGAGGTCCGCGGTGCGAGCCTCCAGGCGGGCATCGAGGATCGACGTCAGCAAGGCGATGCTCAATATCGCCAAGGTGGTGATCAGCACCAGGCTGTCCAGCCCCTTGCCGTTCAAGCCGCTGACCGCCGCACCACAGAAACTGCCGGCGGCAAAGCGCGCCGCGGCCATGCCGGTGTAGTGCATGCCGACGATGGCAATGCCCATGATGACTGCAGCACCCGCACGGAACAGGCGAACATGCGGCGTGTGCTGGCGCAGGCGGAAAGCGATCCATAACGCCGCGCCCGACGCGCCGACGGCAATCAGCAACGACGCGCCAAACAGAGTCGGGTCGTAATCGATGCCCGGCTGCATGCGCATGGCGGCCATGCCGGTGTAATGCATGGCGCTGATACCCGCGCCCATGATCAGCGCGCCGAACGCCAGTTGCCAGGCCGGTAGCCGTGGCTGACTGACCAGCCAAAGGGCAAAGCCGCAAGACAGCACCGCGATCAACAGCGACAGTGCCGTGAGGGTGGTGTCGTAGCCCAGGTCGATCGGCAATGTGAACGCAAGCATGCCGATGAAATGCATCGACCACACGCCGATGCCCATCGCAAAAGCGCCGCCCGCCGTCCATAAATGCGCCGCTCGGCCCTTGGCCGTGGCGATGCGTCCGGTGAGGTCAAGCGCGGTATAAGAGGCCAGTATCGCCACGCACAGCGATATGAAAACCAGCGTAAGGGAATAACTACCAATGAGCATGGGATTTCTCGCAACAGCCCCCGCCATACTGTGTTTGTTCTCGGGGGAGCAAAGCCGGCGATTGTACTGATTCCGCGGACGAACGCACTCACAAAGTAATCAAAAAGCCATCAAGATGATGAAGCGGTTGTGTGACCCTGTGGCGAGGGGGCTTGTCGGAACGCCGCATCGCCCCGTTCGGCTGCGCAGCAGTCGTAAAATAAGGCGGCTCGGTATATCTGAAGAATGCAGGGGGCCGCTTCGCGCCCCAACGGGGGCAAGCCTCCTCGCCACACAGGGTGCTGCTATTGCTTGTCACTCACCTGAAGCTGCCCGTCCCACCCACCGCCCAGCGCGGCAATCAACTGCACGCTGGCAATCAGCCGGCTCTGCAACAGGCTCAGCGCGTTGCGTTCGTTGTTCAACGCCGTAGCCTGAACCACCACCACATCCAGATAAGCGATCAACCCGGCCTTGTACTGGTTCCGGGTCAAGCGAAGGGACTCGCGTGCCGCATCCAGTGCTTCCTGGCGCACGACGGCTTCGTCTTCCAGCACCTTGAGCTGCACCAGATAGTTTTCCACTTCGCGGAAGCCATCGAGCACGGTCTGGCGGTATTTGGCGACGGTCTCGTCGTAGGCCGCTTCACTGCGGTCGACTTCCGCCGAGCGCTGACCACCGTCGAACAGGGTCATGGCCAGTTGTGGGCCGACCGACCAGAAACGGTTCGGCAAGCTGATCCAGTTGGCGTAAGTGCTACTGCTATAGCCGCCGTTCATGCTCAGGGTCAGGTCCGGGTAGTAGGCCGCCTTCGCCACGCCGATGTTGGCGTTGGCGGCCATCACCGAGCGTTCGGCGGAGGCGATGTCCGGGCGCCGTTCCAGCAGCTGCGAAGGCAAGCTCAGCGGCACCTGGGGAAGCGCCGGGATGTCTGGGGTTTCGGCCAGGCTGAATTCGGCCGGTGGCAGGCCGATCAGCACGGCGATGGCGTTCTCGAACTGCGCGCGCTGCCAGATCAGGTCGACCATCTCCGCCTGGGTGGTTTTGAGCTGAGTGGTGGCCTGGGCCACCGCATCCTTGCCGGAAACTCCGGCGCGGTACTGGTTTTCGGTCATTTTCAGCGAGCGCTGATAGGCCTCGACTGTCGCTTCCAGCAGGCGTTTCTGCTCATCGATCACCCGCAATTGCAGGTAGTTCTGCACCAGCTCCGATTGCTGGCTCAGGCGCATCGCCGCCAGGTCGGCAAAACTCGCCTGGGCGTTGGCCGTGTCGGCTTCCAGGCCTCGACGCAATTTGCCCCAGATATCGGCTTCCCAACTGACCCCGGCCTGTGCCGAGTAAGTGTCACGGATACCGCTGGACGAACTGCTCAGGCTCGAACTGCTGCTGCCGGTGCCCTGGCTGGAGCGGTTCTTGCTGACGGTCAGGTCCACCGTCGGAAAAAACGCCCCACGGGCACTGCGCACCAAGGCCTGGGCCTGACGGTACTGGGCCTCGGACTGGGCAACGGTCTGATTGGCGCTGTTGAGCTTTTCGATCAGGCCGTTGAGCTGCTGATCGCCATACAGCTCCCACCAGGCACCACGCGCCAACGAATCGCTGGGGTTGGCCTGACGCCAGCCGGCCGCCTCTTTGTACTGCGCAGGTGCGGCGGCTTGCGGGCGCTGGTAATCCGGGCCGATGGCGCAGGCGCTGAGCATTGCCACGCACAGCGACAGGCTCAGCAAACGCGAGCCTCGGGCCGTGATCAGCGGTGCAGCCAGGTTGAGAAGCGAACGGTCAGTCATAGCGGAGTTTCCAGAGCAGCATCGGTACGCACCCCACGCCAGCGGTTGAAACGATGGCGCAGTTTGTCGAGATAGAGGTAAACCACCGGGGTGGTGTAAAGGGTCAGCACCTGGCTGAAGACCAGCCCGCCGATGATGGTCAGGCCCAGCGGCTGACGCATTTCCGCCCCTTCGGCGCGGCTCAGCAGCAGCGGCAAGGCACCGAGGATCGCCGCCAGGGTGGTCATCAGAATCGGTCGCAGCCGTTGCAGGCAGGCGCTGCGGATCGATTCCAGCGGCTCCAGGCCTTGGTGCCGTTCCAGTTGCAGCGCCAGGTCGATCATCAGAATGGCGTTTTTCTTCACTACACCAATCAACAGGAACAGCCCCAACAAGGAGATCAGGCTGAACTCACCGCCCAGCACATAGATCGACAGCAGCGCGCCGACCCCGGCCGATGGCAAGGTCGAAAGAATGGTCAGCGGATGAATGTAGCTTTCATACAGCACACCCAGCACCAGATACACCGCGACCAGCGCGCCGAGGATCATCCACGGCTGGCTCTTCTGTGCGGCGGCGAAGGCGTCGGCGGTGCCGGCCATTTTCGCGATCACGTCTTCCGGCAGGCCGAGTTTGGCAATCGCCCGCTCGATGGCCGCCGAGCCCTGCTCCACCGTCACCCCTTCGGCCATGTCGAAGGCGATGCTTTCCGAAGCGAACTGGCCTTCGTGGCTGACCCGATCGTTTTCCAGGCTGCTCTCATAGTGGGCGATGGTCGACAACGGAATTCGCGCGCCGTCGGCAGTGATCACTTTGACCTGGTTCAGGGTGACTGGGTCCTGGGCGTATTTCGGATTGACCTCCATCACCACCTGATACTGGTTGAGGCTGTCGTAGATCGTCGAAATCTGCCGCTGGCTATAGGCGTTGTTCAGCACCGCCGTGACCATGTTCATGTCCACGCCCAGCCGCTTGGCCTGGTCGCGATCGACGATCAGCGTCACTTGCTGGGCGCCACGGCCTTCGCGGGCGTCAATCGCCGTCAGTTCAGGCAGGGCCTTGAAGGCGGCAACGACTTTCGGATACCACTCGCGTAACGCACCGAGATCGCCACTTTGCAGGATGTAGGAGTACTGCGAGGTGGTTTGCTCGCGACCGCCACCGAATTGCAGGTCCTGGTCAGCCATCAGCATCAATTGCGCACCGGGCACCTTGGGCATTTCCTTGCGCAAACGCTCGATGACTTTCTGCGCGGACAGGTTGCGTTCCTTGATCGGCTTGAGCCGCACCAGCATGAACGCGTTATTGGTGCCGTTGTTGCCACCGATGAACCCTGCAACGCTTTGCACCGCGTCGTCCTTGAGCACGGCGCGGCGGAAGGTTTCCATCTTCGGCTGCATCACGCTGAACGACAGGCCATTATCGCCACGCACGAAACCGATCAGCTGGCCGGTGTCTTGCTGGGGAAGAAAGGTTTTAGGAACAACAACATACAGCGCAATGTTTACGCCAATCGTCACGAACAGACTGAGCAAGGTCAGTCGGCGATGACGCAGCACCCAGTCGAGGCTGGTGGCGTATTTGCCGACCATCCAGTCGTTGGCCCGCTGGCTCCAGCGCTGCAGACGGTTTTCCTGCCCCGGCGTATGCGGCTTGAGCCAGCGCGCGCAGAGCATCGGCGTCAGCGTCAGCGACACCAGCAGCGACACCACGATGGCCGCCGCCAGGGTGATGGAAAACTCGCGGAACAGGCTTTCGATGATCCCGCCCATGAACAGGATCGACAGGAACACCGCCACCAGCGAGACGTTCATCGACAGCAGCGTGAAGCCGACTTCCTGCGCCCCGAGGTACGCGGCCTTCATCGGCGGTACGCCCTTGTCGATGTGCCGGGAAATGTTCTCCAGCACCACGATGGCATCGTCCACCACCAGCCCGGTGGCCAGAATCAGCGCCATCAGCGACAGGTTGTTCAGGGAGAAGCCGTAGAGGTACATCACGGCAAACGTGCCCACCAGTGACACCGGCACCGCCAGGGTTGGAATCAGCGAGGCGCGAAAGTTACCGAGGAACAGGAACACCACCAGAATCACCAGCGCCACGGCAATCAACAGGGTCATTTCCGCTTCGTGCAGGGTGGCCTTGATCACCGGCGAACGGTCCATCGCCAGGTTCAGCTTGACGCTGGCCGGCAGCACCGCCTGCAATGCCGGCAACTGCGCCTTGATCTCGTTGACCGTCTCGATGATGTTGGCGCCGGCCTGGCGGTTGATCACCAGCAAGACTGCCGCGTCATCGTTGAAGAACCCGCTGTTGTAGCGGTCCTCGACGCTGTCGCTGACCTTGGCCACATCCTTCAGGCGCAAGGCTGCGCCGTCCGCGTAGTGAATGATCAGCGACTCGTAATCCTTGGCCTTTTCCAGCTGATCGTTGGCCTGGACCTGCCACAGCCGCTGGCCGTCTTCGACCGAGCCCTTGGGCCGGCGCACGTTGGCGTTGGCGATGGTGGTGCGCACATCGTCCAGTGCCACGCCGTACTGGTTGAGCGCCTGGGGTTCGAGCTCGATGCGCACCGCCGGCAACGAACTGCCGCCGATCTGCACTTCACCTACGCCCTGCACCTGGGACAGGCTCTGGGACAGAATGGTCGAGGCCAAATCGTAGAGCTGACCTTTTTCCAACACATCCGAGGTCAGCGACAGCACCATGATCGGCGCTTGCGATGGGTTGACCTTCTTGTAGGTCGGCATGCTGCGCATTCCGCTGGGCAGCAGGTTGCGCGAGGCGTTGATCGCCGCCTGCACTTCCCGCGCCGCGCCGTTGATGTCGCGGTCCAGGTCGAACTGCAGAATCACCCGGGTCGAGCCCTGGCTGGAGCGGCTGCTCATGGTGTTGACCCCGGCGATGGTGCCGAAGGAACGCTCCAGCGGCGTGGCCACGGTTGAGGCCATGACCTCCGGGCTCGCACCAGGCAGACTGGCCTGAACCACGATCACCGGGAAATCCATCTGCGGCAGCGGCGATACCGGCAACAGGCCGAAACTCACGCCGCCCAGCAACATGATCGCCAGGCTCAGCAACATCGTCGCGACCGGGCGCTTGATGAAAGGTCCGGACAGGTTCATGGCTGTTCTACCGGGTCCACGGACTGGGCCTTACGGCCCCAGCGCCGCCCGAGGCGGTCGAAGTACAAGTAGATGACAGGCGTGGTGAACAGCGTCAGCACCTGACTCACCAGCAAGCCACCGACCATCACCAGACCCAGAGGCTGGCGCAACTCCGCGCCAGAACCGGTGGCGAGCATCAGCGGCACCGCGCCGAACAATGCCGCCAGGGTGGTCATCAGAATCGGCCGGAAACGCAACAGCGCCGCCTGATAGATCGCAGCCTGCGGGTCCATGCCCTGATTACGTTCAGCCTCGAGGGCGAAGTCGATCATCATGATCGCGTTCTTTTTCACGATACCGATCAGCAAGATGATGCCGATGATCGCGATCATCCCCAGGTCATTACCGCTCAACAGCAGCGCCAGCAAGGCGCCGACCGCCGCCGAGGGCAAGGTCGAGAGGATGGTGATCGGGTGAATGTAGCTCTCGTAGAGCACGCCGAGCACGATGTACATGGTCACCACCGCCGCCAGAATCAGCAGCAAAGTGCTCGACAGCGACGCCTGGAACGCTTCGGCCGCGCCCTGGAACTGGGTCTGCACGCCAATCGGCATACCGATGTCTTTCTGCACCTGATCGATGATCTGCACCGCATGCCCCAGCGCCACGCCGGGCGCCAGATTGAACGACATCATCACCGCCGGGAACTGGCCGATGTGGGTGATCGCCAGCTGCGCCTGACGCTCCTCGACATGCGCCAGGCTGGACAGGCGCACTTGCCCGCCATCGGTGGTCTTGACGTGAATCTGGTTCAGCGCATCGGGGCCGATCTTCTCGCCGGACTGCGATTGCAGCACCACGCGGTACTGGCTGGCCTGGGTGTAAATGGTGGAAATCTGCCGTTGGCCGAAGGCGTCGTAGAGCGCGTCGGTGATGTTCGACACCGATACGCCAACCCGCGACGCCGCATCGCGGTCGATCACCAGATAAACCTGCAAACCCTTGTCCTGCAAATCACTGGCGACATCGGTCAGTTCCGGGCGTTGCGCCAGGGCTTCGACCAGACGCCCGCTCCACAAGCCAAGCAACTCGGCATCCGGCGACGACATGCTGAACTGGTACTGCGTACGGCTGACCCGATCTTCGATGGTCAGGTCCTGCACCGGCTGCATGAACAGGCGAATGCCGACCAGCTTGTCCAGCTCCGGTTGCAAGCGGGCAATGACTTGGGTGGCGCTCAGGTTGCGGTGGCCGTGGGACTTGAGGTTGATCAGTAACCGGCCGCTGTTGAGCGTCGAGTTATCACCGTCGACGCCAATATAGGACGACAGGCTTTCGACCGCAGGGTCAGCCAGAATCACCTTGGCCAATTCCTGCTGGCGCTCGCTCATCGCCGCGAAGGAAATCGACTGTGGCGCCTCGGAAATCCCCTGGATCACCCCGGTGTCCTGCACCGGGAAGAAACCCTTGGGCACCACCATGTACAGGAACACGGTCAATGCCCACGTGCCGATGGCCACCAGCAAGGTCAGCGGCTGATGCTTGAGCACCCACTGCAACTTGCGCCCGTAGGCGGCGATCATCCAGTCGATGGTCGCGCCACTGGAGCGGTAGAACCAGCCCTGATCTTTTTCCTTGGGCTCACGCTTGAGCAACCGCGCGCACATCATCGGCGTCAGGGTCAGGGACACTACCAGCGAAATCAGGATCGCCACCGCCAACGTGATCGCGAACTCGCGGAACAAGCGCCCCACCACATCGGCCATGAACAGCAACGGAATCAGCACCGCGATCAACGACAGGGTCAGGGAAATCAGGGTGAAGCCGATCTGCTTGGCACCCTTGAGCGCCGCTTGCAGCGGGCTGTCGCCCTCTTCGATGAAGCGGGAAATGTTCTCCAGCATCACGATCGCATCATCCACCACGAAACCGGTGGCGATAGTCAGCGCCATCAGGGTCAGGTTGTTGACCGAAAACCCGGCGAGGTACATCACGCCGAAGGTGCCGATCAACGACAGCGGCACCGCCACCGACGGAATGATCGTGGCACTGGCCCGCCGCAGGAACAGGAACGTGACCATCACCACCAGGGCGATGGCGATCAGCAGTTCGTGTTGCACGTCGGTGACCGAGGCGCGGATGGTTTGTGTGCGATCGGTGAGCACCGTGACGTCGAGGCCGGCCGGCAGGTTGTCGGTGATGCTCGGCAGCAAGGCCTTGATCCGGTCGACTACCTCGATGACATTGGCGCCGGGCTGACGCTGGATGTTCAGCAGCACGGCCTGGTTTTCATTGGCCCATGCCGCCAGGCGTTCGTTCTCGGCGCCATCGACGATTTGTGCCACGTCCTTGAGCCGCAACGGCGCGCCGTTTTTATAGGCCAGAATCAGGTTGGCGTAGTCCTTGGGCGACGTCAGCTGGTCGTTGGCGTCGAGCATCGACACCCGGGTCGGGCCGTCGAAGTTGCCTTTGGGCTGGTTGACGTTGGAGGCACCGATCAAGGTGCGCACGTCCGACAGGTTCAGGCCGTTGGCCGCCAGGGCCTCGGGGTTGACCTTGATCCGCACCGCCTGACGCTGACCGCCGGCAATAGTGACCATGCCGACGCCGCTGATCTGGGCGATTTTCTGTGCCATACGGGTGTCGACCAAGTCATTGAGCTTGGGCAGCAGCATGGTTTTGGAAGTGATGGCCAGGGTCAGCACCGGGGTATCCGCCGGGTTGACCTTGTTGTACACCGGCGGCGCGGGCAGATCCTTGGGCAGCAAATTGGTCGCGGCGTTGATCGCCGCCTGCACCTGCTGCTCGGCGACGTCCATGTTGATGTCGAGGCTGAACCGCAGGGTCAGCACCGAGGCACCACCGGAACTGGTCGAGGCCATCTGGGTCAGGCCGGGCATCTGGCCGAACTGACGCTCCAGCGGCGCAGTCACGGCGCTGGTCATGACATCCGGGCTGGCGCCGGGATAGAGCGTCATGACGCGGATGGTCGGGTAATCGACCTGGGGCAATGCCGACACCGGCAGCAGCCGATAAGCGATTACACCGGCCAGAATAATGGCCAGCATACTCAGGGTCGTGGCGACCGGGCGAAGGATGAACAGCCGCGAGATGTTCATGCGCCGCCCTTTTTCGCCTTGTCGGTGGCCGCCGGCTCGCCTGGGGTCGCCGCCGATTTGCCTTGCAGATGTTCGGTCGGAGTGGTCGGTACATCCTTGCTGTCGTTGACCACCTCCACTTCACTGCCGTCCTTCAGGCGGTCGGTGCCTTCCAGCACCACCCGATCACCGACGGCCAGGCCTTCGGTAATCACGGTGTTTTCCCCGTCACTGGCGCCGACTTTCAACTGACGGATGGCAACCTTCTTGTCGCCGTCCAGCGCATAGACGAATGTGCCATTGGTGCCGAACTGGATCGCCGCCGAGGGTGCAAGCACCACATCTTTAAGGGTATCGGCCAGCAGGTGCACGTTGACGAACTGATTCGGGAACAGCGCTTGATCACGGTTCTCGTAGCGGGCCTTGAATTTCAGGGTGCCGGTGGTGACGTCGATCTGGTTATCGAGGCTCTGCAACACGCCGGTGGCCTGCAATTGGGTGTCGCCACGGTCCCAGGCTTCGGCGGGCAGCTTGGCGCCGGTGCGATAGCGGGTCAGCACGGTGTCCAGGCTGTTTTCCGGCAAGGTAAAGGCCACGCTGATCGGTTGGGTCTGGGTGATGATCACCAGCGCCGTGGTGTCGTTGGCCGCCACAAGGTTGCCGACGTCCAGCTGCCGCAGACCCACACGCCCGGTGATCGGAGCGCGGATCTTGGTGAATTCCAGATTGAGCTTGGCGTCGTTGACCGCCGCCTGATTGGTCTTGACCGTACCCTGATACTGGGCGACCAGCGCTTCGGCGGTGTCCAGGGTTTGCTTGGCGATACTGTCTTCGCGGTACAGGCCACGATAACGCTCGACGTCGACCTGGGCGTTTTTCAATTGCGCCTGATTCTGCAGCAAGGTGCCTTCGGCCTGGAGCAAGGCATTCTGATAAGGACGTGGATCGATCTCGGCCAGCAGGTCACCCGCCTTGACCATCTGCCCTTCTTCGAAATAGACCTTGACCAGTTCGCCACCGACGCGGCTGCGCACATTGATGGTGTTCAGCGCCGTGACCGTGCCCAGCGCCTTGTAATACAGCGGAAAATCGCCTTTGACCACCGGCGCCACGCGCACCGGAACCGGTCCCGTCGCCCCGCCGAATCCCGGACGCATCCCCCCCGACCGGCCGGTATGCCCGGCAACGGCTTTCTGCCCTGCGCCCTCCTTCGGGCTGCTGCCAGCGGGCCAGAACTTCCAGCACAGGCCGACGATGACCAACAGGACAAGCAGGCCGAACAGCCAGCGACGAGGATTGCGGGAAGCGGAGGATTGCATGGAATGATCAACCATTGGGCGCGTGCGCTTTTTTCTACGGGAGGCTGAACGATAAGCACTGGCGGGTATTAAGCAAAGCGCCTTTACCGGCAATTTACCTTTGGCTTACGTAACAGGAAGTTAGGACACAAATGAAAACGGCCTGGACAGGGCCAGGCCGTTAACAATTGTAAAACTTTGCTTACTTCAGAACGGCGAGCGCTGCGTCGTAGTTCGGTTCTTCAGCGATTTCCTTGACCAGTTCGCTGTGCAGGACCTTGTCGTTTTCGTCCAGAACCACGACGGCACGGGCGGTCAGGCCTTTGAGTGGACCATCGGCGATGGCCACGCCGTAGTTTTCCTTGAACTCGGCACCGCGCAGGGTCGACAGGTTCTGTACGTTTTCCAGGCCTTCGGCGCCGCAGAAGCGGGCTTGGGCGAACGGCAGATCAGCCGAGATGCACAGCACCACGGTGTTGGCCACGTCATTGGCCTGGGCATTGAACTTGCGCACGGAGGTGGCGCAGGTCGGGGTGTCGACGCTTGGGAAGATGTTCAACACTTTACGCTTGCCGGCGAAGCTCGCCAGGGTCACGTCGGACAGATTGCCGGCAACCAGGGAAAAGGCTGGCGCCTGGGAACCGGCTTGTGGCAGTTGGCCGTTGACTTGAACCGGGTTGCCTTTAAGAGTGACTTGAGCCATGAACGGAGTCCTTCTGAACGTTGATGTAGAGAATTTTGACGAGGCCGAAGTTAACCACGAAATGAGCCGGGGACCTATGCAAAAACACAAATTGTCATGAGTAGCGGGAGAGGCAAACCTGCAATTCCACAGGGCTGGATGCACGTGCACTACCCGAGCAACCGCAGCATATTGCGGTGCCGCGCCGCGAAAATCCGCCGCATGCAGGCATTCACCAGCAGCCCTTCAGTCAAAGCACCGCCAATCGCCGCATAGGTCACGCGGTCGGTGCACAGCGTACCGCCCTCTCCCGCCGCCACCCGATGCTCATGACGAAAGGCACGCAACGGCCCCTTGAGCATTTCATCGATGAAATGCGTATCGCCGACCTCCCGGATCACCACCGTCCAGTTCGACGGGATCAGGTTGAACATCCAGTGCCTGAAGCGGAACTGGGGGGCACCTTCCGTTGGTCGTTGGATGGGTCTCACAGGAATATTTGATCGCGAGGAGGATGTCGAAAATACATCTGTTCTCTACAACATCGACTAAAACGAAAAGGACAATTTTTGTTTAGGTGCATTGTCGATTCAAGTCACGCCCATTCGACTATGCAATGAATCACTCAACTTCAACGGAGACAAGACCATGCGATTCATGATCATTATAAAAGCCAGCCCCGATTCCGAGGCCGGCGTGATGCCCAGCGAAGAACTGATGACCGCAATGGGCAATTACAACGAGGAACTGGCCAAGGCCGGCATCCTCATCGACTGCGATGGCCTGCAGCCCAGCAGTAAAGGTGCCCGTGTGCGCTTCTCGGGAGATAAACGCACAGTGATCGATGGCCCGTTCGCCGAAACCAAAGAGCTGATCGCCGGCTACTGGCTGTGGCAGGTGAAGTCGAAAGAGGAAGCGATCGAGTGGGTCAAGCGCTGCCCCAACCCGATGCCGGGTACAGAGGCCGAGATCGAGATTCGCCAGGTGTTCGAGGCCGAAGATTTCGGTGCCGAGTTCACCCCGGAACTGCGTGAACAGGAAGAGCGCGTGCGGGCACAGGCGAAGAAGCACTGAAGCACACCTACACGCGACTCAGCATTCAACAGTGATGTTGACTGACAATCCTTCTTCGCGAGCAAGCCCATGCCCACAGGAGATTGTGGTTGGCAAATCAGCCAAGGCTCATTCAATACCTGTGGGAGCGCGGCTTGCCCGCGAATGGACCTTCAATTCAACAAGCAAACCCGTTGACGCGACAACCACCTGCTAGAGTAAAAAAAAGCCTTCATGCAGGCCATACCGAATGTCATCTTCGGAAAATGAGGAAACGTCTATGAAAGGTTTGCTTCGCGTTGCGGGATTCAGCCTGATGGCGCTTTTCGCCAGTTGTGGTGTCGGTGCCCAGACAATGCAAAGTCATGCGACGCCGATTGCGCTCACTGTCATACCGGCCGACATCCCGGGGGAATAGCCAAGGGGATTGATCGTTCCCATGCCTGGGAACGATCTTGCGCGAACAATGAACCCGCGTTACTTGGACTTGAATTTTACAAACGACTGATTCATGTCCGAAGCCCAGCCATCGATCACGTTTTTCACGTCATCGGCTTTCATCACCTGAGCTTCGTTTTCCAGCGGTTTGCCGGTGCCCTTGCGCACCACCTGGGCGATGACTTTGTTGGTGCCGCCATCGAGAAACACCGCTTCGGTGGCCAGATCGGTTTGCTGATCGCGAGCACCGCTGGCGGTGGTGACGGCCGCTGCCACCAGGGCGATCGGGATCACTTCATATGGCTTGAGGCTTTCGGTCTTGCTGCTGACGGCGGTGATCGCCGCACGCACCACGATCACGCCTGGCCCGGGGCCGCTGGCCAGTGGCAGGGATTTACCCAGTTCGCGCTTGAGCGCTTGATCGTAGTAGCTGGTGATGCCGTTCAACGTGGTCTGAGGGATTTTCGCTGTCGGCTGCGGTTTGGGATAGAGCTGAGTCGGCTCGATGTAGGCACTGGTGTATTTGTTGACGTTGAGCTTGGGATCGACCCAGCGCATCACCACGGCGCCCGATGGCGACTTGGCTTCCTTGAGCTGGCTGTAGTCCTTGAGAAAGCCGGAGTACTGGTCTGGCTCGACGACTTTGCTGGCGCAACCCGCCACCCCGAGAGAGGCGATGCACAGTGTGCTCATCATTAACGCAAGCTTCATGCTTTAACTCCTGTCGGAAGGACGGCAACGGTATTGCCTACGAGAGTTACAGGTATAGCTAATGCCCGGCGTTTTTGTATCGAAAATCACAATTTTCAGCTCTCGCCACGGTCGCGATAATCACCACGAAGACCCGCTTTTCGCTGCCAACTCCCGCCGGCTATTGGCCCGCATCGCCTTGATCAACGATACCGTGCCCACCAGGATGATCACCGCGCCGAACAGGAAGTCGATGGTGTACAACTGGAAATCGTTCAACGGCCCCACCAGGAACACCCGGATCGCGCCAATACTCACCAGCGTCGCGAGAAAGTCGATGCCCGGCTCGTCGCGATAGAACACGTGCAGCAGCGGCAGGCACATCACCAGCAACAACAGCAACACAATCACCTTGAACGAGCCCTTGCGCTCGACGCTGAACGCGCATTCGTTGGCGCCGTAGGGCTTGTAGTCCTGCTCGCTGATCAGCGAATTTTTCTCGTTGATGTACTCGACACGGTTGTACTTCTGGATCGGCGTAAAGGTGTTGGACATCTGCATGCTGGTGGTGACGTTTTTGAAACGCAGGTCGACGCGCTCGTTACCCTTGAGGTAGTACAACACCGGTTTGTAACCGTAGCGGTAGGTGTCGAACGGAAAGTCGGTCGCACGCCCCTGGACGTCGATGGGCCGGGACTCAAGTTCGGCGTAGGCACTTTTGTTGACCGAAGACAGGTTACGGCTCAGGGGTTTGATCTTGACCTGTTCCATGAAAATCGGCGCAACGCCGTAGGACCACTGTAGCGGCTCCATGCGCAGCCGCAGTTCGTTGCGGCCCAGGTCGTAGCGATCAAAGGTTCGCTCGGAAACGACAACCGCCCCCGAGAGCATGAACTCGCCGCGAACGTTGTTGGTGATGCGCAGCGACAGTTGATCCTTGCCCTGCCCGCCGCTATCGCTGGCCGGCGGCGTGCCGCACCAGGCGTAGCTGTCGAACGCATCCCCGAGCTGGCCGTTACGGTTCTCTTTGAACACGTAAAAATAACTGCCCCACAGGGCCGCCATCAGCAACAGCGCTATCAACCCTAAAATCTTCTTGCCCGCGCCCAAACCAGACTCCTTTCTTCACCAACTCCTTATGAGACGCGGACTCTATCAAAATGCCATCACTGGCCCAAGCAAAAGATCCCAATGCCCTACCGCCGCCGAAACAACGGCCGCGGCTCGATCACCGAACGCCCATACAACACGCTCATCCCCGCCAGTCCCTTCAGCGCATCTTCGGCAGACTTGTCTTCACGCACGGCAAAGCTGTCGAAACCGCATTGGCGCATGTGGCTGAGTTGATCGCGCAGCACATCGCCAATCGCGCGCAATTCGCCTTGCCATCCGAATCGCGTGCGCAACAGATAGGCCTGGCTGTAGGCACGTCCGTCGCGAAAACTCGGGAAGTCCAGGGCAATCAGCGACAGGTCGGGGAACCACGGAATCAGATTTGTCACTTCGTCGTCAGGACCGAGCCAGACACCTTCGAGCGCGGTTGTGGTGTCGGCGTTAAGGGCCAGCCACTGGGGTAACGGCAGGATCAGCGGCCCGGCCGGCGGTTCACCGGTCGTTTCACGAATCAACTGCCACGGGTCATCGCGCACCCACTCGGCACCGCCCTCTCGCAAACGCAGCAGATTGTTCATGCCGACACCTCCAGCACCTTTGGATAAACCCGTTCCTTGAATGGCTCCAGACCGACGCGCGCCAGGGTATCGACGAACAGTTCTTCGCTCTCGCGGTAGCGCACGAACGTGCCGATGATCCGTTCAATCACATCGGGCACTTCGGCGGCACTGAAGGACGGGCCGATGACCTTGCCCAACGCGCTGTCCTTGCCCTGGGCGCCGCCGAGGGTGATCTGGTACCACTCGCTGCCGTTCTTGTCGACGCCAAGGATGCCGATGTTGCCGATGTGGTGATGGCCGCAGGCGTTCATGCAGCCGGAGATGTTCAGGCTGATGTCGCCCAGGTCATGCAGGTAGTCCAGATCGTCGAAACGTGCCTGAATCGCTTGCGCGATGGGGATCGACTTGGCGTTGGCCAGGGCGCAGAAGTCGCCGCCAGGGCAAGCGATGATGTCAGTCAGCAAGCCGATGTTGGCACTCCCCAGGCCTTGCTCGCAGGCCAGGCACCACAGCGCGTAAAGGTCTGCCTTGGGCACGTCCGGCAGGACGATGTTCTGTTCATGGGCGATGCGAATTTCGCCGAAACCGAACTGCTCGGACCATAGCGCCACCGCTTCCATTTGTTCGGCCGTGACATCCCCCGGCGGCGCGGCGATACCCGGCTTGGTCGACAGCACCACGCTGGCGTAACCCGGCACCTTGTGCGGCTGAACGTTGCGCGCCACCCAACGGGCGAACGCCGAGTGCTCGGCCAGGCGCGTGCCGAAGTCCAGGTCGGTGCCGGCCAGTGAACGGTAATCGGGTGGCACAAAGGCGCTGGCGACACGCTCATACTCGACGTCGGTCAACTGCGCCGGGCCGTCCTTGAGGTGTTGCCACTCCTCCTCCACTTCCTTGGCGAACGCTTCGATCCCCAAGGCCTTGACCAGAATCTTGATCCGCGCCTTGTACTTGTTATCGCGCCGCCCGTGGCGGTTGTAGACCCGCAGCACCGCCTCGACATAAGACAGCAAATGCTGCCACGGCAAGCCTTCGCGAATCTGCAGACCGAGAATCGGCGTACGCCCCAACCCGCCGCCAACGATCACCCGCAAGAGCATTTGCCCGCTGTCGTCGCAATAAAGATAAAGACCGATGTCATGCATCATGATCGCCGCGCGGTCCTGTTTCGCCGAACAGATGGCGATCTTGAACTTGCGCGGCAGGAACAGGAATTCCGGGTTGATGGTCGACCATTGCCGCAGGATCTCCGCCAGCGGACGCGGGTCCATCAGCTCGTCCGCCGCAACGCCGGCGAAGGCTTCGGTGGTGATGTTGCGCACGCAGTTGCCGGAGGTCTGGATCGCGTGCATTTCCACTTGGGCCAGGCGTTCGAGGATGTCCGGGACCTGGGCCAGTTCGATCCAGTTGAACTGCATGTTTTGCCGGGTGGTGAAGTGGCCGTAACCACGATCGTAGTCCCGGGCAATGCTCGCCAGAGTGCGCATTTGCCTGGCGCTCAGGGTGCCGTAAGGAATCGCCACGCGCAGCATGTAGGCGTGTTTTTGCATATACAGGCCATTCTGCAAACGCAGGGGCAGGAACTCTTCTTCGCTCAATTCGCCGGCCATGAAACGTTCGACCTGATCGCGAAACTGCGCAACACGCTCGAACACCAGGGCCCGGTCATAGTCGTCGTACTGATACATGTAGCTGCCACCTCATCAGGAATGTTGCGCAGAACCTGTGGAAGCTCCTGTGGCGAGGGGGCTTGCCCCCGTTTGAGTGCGTAGCACTCACAAGATCTTCGGTGTATCAGAGATTTTGGGGCTGCTTCGCAACCCAACGGGGGCAAGCCCCCTCGCCACAGGCCGCTCCCACAGGAGTTGCGGTGGATCGAACTCTGCGGCTCGTTCTTGGGGTGCAACTATGCGGCAGCAGCGCAGCGTGTTACAGATTCAGCTAAACACTAAAAAACCGTATCAGGACGCGACTGATGGCCGCAGGCGTGCCCCGTATCTGATCCGTATAAATGAAAGTTTCCTGAGACTGTTTTGTTTCCGGCAGGGTTTCTACAGTTCATCGCATGCCAGACCGGGTGGCCTGGCAAGACTTTGCAACCGTGGAAGAACTGACCATGAGCACAGCAACAATCGGACTGGCCTATAACTACAAGGTCGTCCGCCAATTCGTCGTGGCAACCGTGGTATGGGGCGTCGTCGGGATGGCGATGGGGGTATGGATCGCCTCGCAACTGGTATGGCCCGAGATGAACCTCGACCTGCCGTGGACCACCTTCGGCCGCTTGCGCCCGCTGCACACCAGCCTGGTGATTTTCGGCTTTGCCGGCAGTGCGCAATTCGCCGCCAGTTACTACGCCGTGCAGCGCACCTGCCAGGTTCGGCTGTTCTCGGACAAACTCGCTGCATTCACCTTCTGGGGCTGGCAATCGGTGATCGTGGTGATGCTGATCAGCCTGCCGCTGGGCTACACGACCACCAAGGAATACGCCGAGATCGAGTTCTCCGGCGCGGTGTGGATGACGGTGGTCTGGCTCGCCTATGCCATCGTGTTTTTCACCACCGTGGTGCGCCGCAAGACCAAGCATATCTACGTCGGCAACTGGTTCTTCGGCGCGTTCATCGTGGTGATCGCCATGCTGCACGTGGTCAATCACCTGTCGATTCCGGTGGACTGGTTCAAGTCGTATCCGGTGTACTCCGGGGCCACCGACGCCATGGTGCAGTGGTGGTACGGGCACAACGCGGTGGGCTTTTTCCTCACCACCGGGTTCCTCGGCATGATGTATTACTTCGTGCCGAAACAGGTGGGTCGGCCGGTGTATTCCTATCGCTTGTCGATCGTGCACTTCTGGGCGCTGATCACCCTGTACATCTGGGCCGGCCCCCACCACCTGCACTACACCGCACTGCCGGACTGGGCGCAGTCCCTGGGCATGGCGATGTCGCTGATTCTGCTGGCGCCGAGCTGGGGCGGTATGATCAACGGCATGATGACGCTGTCGGGGGCCTGGCATAAGTTGCGTACCGACCCGATCCTGCGCTTCCTCGTGCTGTCCCTGGCCTTCTACGGCATGTCGACTTTCGAAGGGCCGATGATGGCGATCAAGACGGTCAATGCCCTCTCCCACTACACCGACTGGACCATCGGCCACGTGCACGCCGGCGCTCTCGGTTGGGTGGCGATGATCACCTTCGGCGCGATCTATCACATGGTCCCGAAAGTCTTTGGCCGCACGCAAATGCACAGCGTGCCGCTGATCAACCTGCACTTCTGGCTGGCGACCATCGGCACCGTGCTGTACATCGCCTCGATGTGGGTCAACGGCATCACCCAGGGCTTGATGTGGCGTGCGATCAACGACGACGGCACGCTGACCTACTCGTTCGTCGAGGCGTTGCAGGCCAGTCATCCGGGCTTCATCGTGCGGTTTGTCGGCGGGGTGTTCTTCCTCAGCGGCATGCTGCTGATGGCGTATAACGTGTGGCGTACGGTGCGGGTTGCGGATGTGAAGATGGCCGAACTTGAAGCGCAGTATGCCTGAGGCAAGGAGCCTGACATGATCGAAATGGCATTGAATCTATTGGGCGTGCTGGGGCTTTGGCTGGCGATCGAATACTGCTTGAAACAGCAGACGACCGAGAGCCTGGACGATGCCAGCCTGATTCCGTTTGCCGATGACCCCGAGGTGGCGCGGCGGGTGGAATTGGCTACCGGCAAGAGAGTGAAAGCGGTAGCGCCGCAAGAGTTGAAACCTGGCTGGGGCAACCTCGAAATCTGAGGTACACCCAATTCACTGTGGGAGCGGGCTTGTGGCGAGGGGGCTTGCCCCCGTTCGAGTGCGCAGCGCTCGCAGGTTCTGGGTCCGCTGCGCGGCCCAACGGGGGCAAGCCCCCTCGCCACAAAAGCCCGTTCCCACAGGGTTGAGTGTCGATCACATGGACATTAGTTGCGCTCGCGGGGTATCAGGCTCTGCAGTTGCTGCGCCAAAAAGTTTGCATCGAAGGCAAAGGTGTCCGGATCTTTCAGGCCGTTGGTCTTGCGCCATTGCCAGGCGCTGGACGGTGGCAGGCACACCAGCGAAATACTGCCATAGCGCGCCGCGGTCAACCCCATCACGGCAAGGGAAATCTGCCCACCAACGCCCATCACGTCTGGCACAAACTCCACCGGTTTGCCGGCGATAACGACGCTCAGTTTCTCGGTCTTGAACGTCGACGTCTCCACCGGCACACTCGGCCCGGATGCGACATACGCCTCGCGGCTCACTTCCAGCAGGTTCGGCGCCAGGACCGGTGCCAGCCACTGCTGGATCTGATCGAACAACTCCCCGATGCGCGTCGCCCACACGGCCGATTGCGCCTCAAACAGTTGCTTCTTGTGCGCTTCGCTTTCTGCATAGTGGCGAAGCATCTCGCCCAGTTGCTGTACGTCGTCCATTGCGATGTTCCTTTGGTTGAAGCGGTGCTGCGGACTTTGAGCATGGCAGATGCGCGCTGTCGGCGTACGACTAAAAGCGCGAGCGGTACTGGCTGGGGGTCATGGCCAGGTATTTGCGAAAGGCACTGCCCATGTGGGACTGATGGGCGAAGCCGACATCCAGAGCGATGCTGGCCAAGGGCAGAGCCGTGCGCTCGATCAGCCTGCGTGCGGCCTGAAGCCGCACTTCAATGAGGTAGGCGTGAGGCGTCAGGCCAATAGCCTGGGTGAAATCGCGCAGAAAGCGCAGTTCGTTGTGCCCATAGGTGACAGCCAATTGTTCCAGCGTCAGGGGGTGCTGGAACTGCTCGGCGATCTGTTCCATGACTCGGGCAAAGGCCTTGGGCGTGGCACGCTGCGTTGTATCGGTTATCGAACCCGCGACGCCAACCAGCGCCACGGCACATTGCTCAAGCGCCAGCGGGTCGGGCTGCGTGGCGAGCAACTGACGACGAATCTCACGTGCGATGGTCAGCGCACGTCGATTGCCGCAAGACTGCACACGGTGGGCGACACTGGGTAATTGTTCGCTGGCGAACTGTTCGTCCAGCCGCATCAGCAGATACTCGCCACCGCTGGCCGATTCGGAAAACACCTCCACGCCGACCGGCGTGTACGCCAATACGCCCGGCCAGGTATCGAAATCCGTCCGCCGGTCAGAATCGATCGCATGCACGCCCTGCTGACGTTCAAGCGTCACCCCGAGGGTTTGCGACTGCGCCGGATCCCGCACACTGTAAGGCGCACGGGGCAAGAGTTGCAGGCAGAGTCTGCCGCCCAACAGGTTCTCGCTCAGCACACCGGGCATGTGAAATTTCCTGATAGATCGGAACAAGGATCCACTGGACACTCTCTCGCAAGGGTTTGCCATTCACAGGAGCATGACATGCGCACCATCGGCCTTATCGGCGGCATGAGCTGGGAGTCCAGCGCCGAGTATTACCGTCTTATCAACCAGCAGGTACGCGACCGCCTCGGGCCGTTGCGTTCGGCGAAATTGCTAATGTACAGCGTCGACTTCGGCCCTGTCGAACAGGCCCAACATGCCGGGCGCTGGGACGATGCGGCGGCGATTCTGGTGGATGCCGCGCAACGCCTGGAGGCTGGCGGCGCCGACTGCGTGGTGCTGTGTACCAACACCATGCACAAGGTGGCCGGGCAGATTCAGTCTGCGATTGATGTTCCGTTCCTGCACATTGCCGCCCCTGCCGCTCAGGCGGCACTGGACGCCGGTGCGCTGCGGGTAGGCCTGCTCGGTACTGCATTCACCATGGAGCAGGACTTTCTCAAGGCACGTCTGACGGCCAAGGGCCTGACGGTGCTGGTGCCGGAGGCTGAAGAGCGACAGGCGCTGCATCGGATCATCTATGACGAGTTGTGCGTCGGGGTCATCAGCGAGGCGTCGCGCCAGGTCTATCAACGGGTGATCGAAGCGCTGACCGAACGCGGCGCCCAGGCGATCATCCTCGGCTGCACCGAGATCGGCCTGCTGATCAAACCCGAACACAGCGCCCTGCCCTTGTTCGACACCACCGAACTGCATGCGCAGGCGGCGGTGGCGTTTGCGTTGGGCGACTGACTCAACCTTCCTTGGGCGTGCGACGCAAGCGCGCCATGCTCAGGGTATCGACCAGGCGACCGTCACGCACGGCATAGTCGCGGAACAGGCCTTCGGTCTCGAAGCCGAATTTTCGGTACAGGCCGATGGCCGCTTCGTTGTCGGCGTACACCGAGAGTTCGACCCGTTGCAGGTTCATCCAGTTGTCGGCGACATCGAGCGCCGCCGCCAGCAGCTTCGAACCGACACCCTTGCCTTGCCAAGCCACGGCGACACCCATGCCGAAGCTGCCGGCGTGGCTGCGGCGAACTCGCGAAAACTGTTCCAGACCGATGTTGCCGATGACCGTTCCCTGGTGCA
The DNA here is from genome assembly GCF_056400265.1 of Pseudomonas sp. 01L34. Classification (NCBI taxonomy): domain Bacteria; kingdom Pseudomonadati; phylum Pseudomonadota; class Gammaproteobacteria; order Pseudomonadales; family Pseudomonadaceae; genus Pseudomonas; species Pseudomonas sp. 01L34. Next base: position 289,944 of record NZ_JBFTSX010000001.1, on the reverse strand, counting down.
GCGCCACCAGTTTCACCGCCCGTTCATTGTCCGCCATCAGGCGTTGGCGCCAGACCTCGGAGGACTGAAACGGCATCTGCAGCACCTGACGGGCCACAGCCGGGTCGTTGTAGAGGGCGGTGACGCCCTCGATGTGGGATTCGTTGAAGCGTTCGAGGGTAATGACGGAGTCGGCGGGCATGAATGTTTCGTCCTTGATGCGTACATGGCCGCTTACTCTATAACGGCGCAAACCCATGTGGCGAGGGGGCTTGCCCCCGTTGGGTTGCGCAGCGGCCCCAAACCATTCGACTCGGTGCATCAGGCAAACCGGGTTCTCAGAATGGAGGCTGCTTCGCAACCCAACGGGGCGGTGCGGCGTTCCGACAAGCCCCCTCGCCACAAAGGTGTTCTTGCCAGAAGCTCAGTCGAGCTGCTCAAACCACTCCCGCCGCTCGTTGAAGGTATTGCGGATCAGCTCGACAACTCCCTGCACCTCGGCCTCATTTCGGGAGTCGGCATTGACCGCCATCCACACCTGGCGCTGCATCGGTTGGTTGAACAGCCCGGGCAACGCCAGCAGCCCTCGATCGAATCGGCTCATATAATGCGGCAACAAACCGATGCAAGCGCTGCAACGGATCATCTCCAGCATCAACTCATAGGAATGCAACTGCACCACCCCCGCCAGGCGCTGCTCCACCAGACGGTTCCACGGCCCAAAGGTCTCGACCTGGCGGTCGTGCTGCCATTGCACCAGCATGAAGTCGACCAGGTCACCCAGGCTGTCCGGGCGGGCCGCGACCCGTGAATAGCGCTTGGCGATGTGCGGCAGATAGTCCAGCCGCGCAAGCCGCTGGGGCTCGCTGACAGCAAAACTGGGGCTTGGCAATGGCGAATCGGTGCCCGCCAGCCACACCACCACATCGGCGCTGATCGCCCGCAGGGACAACTCGCTGTCGAGGGAAATGATGTCCAGGCGCACACTGGCGTTGCGCCGCAGCAGCGAGACCAGGTCGCGACCGAGGATGTCGTGCAGGATCGACTCGGCCACGGCCAGGCGAATCAAGGGCTGTTCAATCACCGGCAAGTCGCGTTCACGGGCCAAGGCCATCAACTGCGCCTGAAGCTGCAACCCGTCACGACTGAGGGCAAAGCCATTGCCCGAATGGCAGAACAACGAGCGCTGCAGTTGTGTTTCAAGTTGCGCCAATTGTTTACGCAACTGGGTCGACTTGATATTGAGACTGCGGGCCGCCTGCATGAAACAGCCACAGCGGGCGCTGACCCTGAAAGACTGCAGCAACACCGGATCGATTCCGGCTATCCGTGAGTGTAAGGCGTTACTGTGTTCTACGGGCGAATGGTACTCGGCCACGCCCTGACGCCCGGCGGATTCCATGAATGACATTGATGACTCCCTGTCGATCTGTCCTTGAGCGTTTCATCCTGCTGATCGTTCATGAACCTGATGTGACAAGCGGGCAAAAACCAAACCGATAATCAACCGCCGGGGGTTTGCCGAAAACTCACCGCCAGGCGATTCCAGCTGTTGATGGCGCTGATGGCCATCGTCAGGTCGACCAATTCCCCTTCACCGAACTGCTCCCGGGCCAGTGCATAAACATCGTCCGGCACATGGCTTTGCGCGAGCAGGGTCACCGCTTCGGTCCAGGCCAGGGCCGCCCGCTCCCGAGGGCTGAAAAAGCCGCTGTCGCGCCAGACCACGATTGCATACAGCCGCCGATCGGTCTCGCCGATACGACGTGCGTCCACCGAGTGCATGTCAGTGCAGAAGGCGCAGCCATTGAGCTGCGAGGCGCGGATCTTGATCAGGTTCAGCAACGCCGGTTCGATGCTCAGATCACGGGTCAAGGCCTCCATGGCGATCATGGCTTTCATCGCCTTGGGCGATGCGCTGTAGTAATCCAGGCGAACGGTCATGGCGGCGGCCTCGTGGCGCGAATCGGTATCTCCACGTTAGGCGCTGATGCACGAGCGTTACAGAGCCAATTCAGCGAAAAAGCCATGGACCGCCCGACAGAAGACCAATCGCCGGTTTTTCACCCACACAACTTCTGTGCAGTCACTCATGCAGGTAATCTGACGCGACGCACAGTCGCCTCACAATCGCCCCAGGAGCCCCGCCGGTATGGAACTTCACGTTGTCATCAACGGCCGCAAGGATCTGGCAGGCCAGCTGTACCGGCAACTGCGCAGCGCCATCGAATCCGGGCGCCTGGCAGCCGGCACGCAGCTGCCGCCCAGCCGTTTGCTGGCCGAACAACTGGGGATTTCGCGCAAGACCATTTCCGACACGTATGCGCAACTGACCTACGAAAACTTCCTCACCGGGGTGATCGGCAAAGGCACCTACGTCAATGCCCGGGCGGCAAAAGTCGTCCGTAAACAGAGCCATTCGGAATTGGCCAGCTTCGATGTCATCGAGAGCTGGCGCAAGTTGCCGACGTTCTTGCGCCACCCGACGCTGGAAGGCTCGCTGCGCTACGACTTTATCGGTGGTGCAACCAGCAAGGGCCAATTTCCGCAGGACGACTGGCGCCGTTGTACCTCCCATGCCTTGCGCCAGATCGCCGGCTCCAAGGGTTTCTACAGCCAGCCCGAAGGCCTGCCGGCGTTGCGCAATGCAATCGCACAGCACATCGCATTTTCCCGCGGGGTCAATTGTCGGGACGAAGACGTTGTGGTGTGCAATGGCGCGCAGCAAGCGCTGGACCTGATTTCCCGGGTGTTGACCCAACCGGGCAGCCTCGTGGCCATGGAGGACCCCGGTTACCCTCCGGCGCGCCTGTTGTTCGGGACTCATGGCGCAACGGTGGTCGGCGTGCCGGTCGATGCTCAAGGCATCCAGGTCGAGCACATTCCCGACGGCACGCGGCTGATTTATGTCACCCCCTCGCACCAGTTCCCCTTGGGCATGCCCATGAGCCACGAGCGTCGGCTGGCGCTGCTGGAGCGGGCCCACGAACTGGGGGCGATCATCATCGAGGACGATTACGACAGCGAGTTCCGCTATGAAGGACGGCCCACCGACTCGCTGCAAAGCCTGGATGAACGCGGCATCGTCGCCTACGTCGGCACCTTCTCGAAGACCCTGTTGCCGGAGTTGCGGCTGGGGTATGCGATTTTGCCGCCGGCGATTCTCGAAGCGGTGATCAGCGCCAAGCAACTCACCGACCGGCACACCTCCACCCTGCCCCAATGGGCGCTGGCCAAGTTCATCGCCGAAGGCTGTCTGCTCAAGCACATCCGGCGTTGCCACACGATTTACGCCGGGCGCCGCGAACGGATCCTGGCGCGGATGGCGAGCGACCTTTCGCCATGGTTCGAAGCGGTGCCGACCACGGCCGGGTTTCACATGGCGGTACTGTGCAAGGTGCCGGTCGATATTCCATTGGTGATCGAACTCGCGAAAAAAGTCGAAGTGGGGCTCTATACCCTGGACGACTTTTTTTACCAGCAAACGCCACGGGCCGGGCTTTTCCTGGGATTCGGGGCGATCGAAACCCTGGACATCGACATCGCCCTGGACCGTTTGCGGGACATTTTGCAGCAGGTTGGTTGACGGATTGGTCTGCGGTTTTATCCGGTGATTGGCTATTGGCGGCCCAAGGGGGCAGGCCTATCCTGCATGGGCGTTATCCCTCAATGAGCAGGATTCGTCCGGCCTGATTCAGGAGTGTGAGTAATGTCCAACCAAGTGTTCAACACCGTAAAGATACGAGCTGCCGCCGGTCGCTCGGACGAACTGGGCAAACAACTGCAAAAGATTGTCGACACCCTGCGCGAACTTCCGGGCTGTGACGGCTATATGGTCGACCGCTGCCCCGAGGACGACACCCGCTGGACGGTCAGCGCCCGCTGGCAATCGGAAGCGGCCATGCAAGCGCATTTCAATCGCCCCGAAGTGCAAGGCTTTATCGGCCTGATCGACAGCCGACTGGCCAATGCCGTCGACTTCAACAGCTTTCCTATCGTCTAAAACAAGATCAAAAGATCGCAGCCCCGTAGCAGCTGTCGAGCCTGCGAGGCTGCGTTCGGCTGCGAAGCAGTCGTGAGTCCAGCTGACGCGATCTGTCTGACGCACCGCGAGTTCTGATTTGACGACTGCTTCGCAGCCGAACGCAGCCTCGCAGGCTCGACAGCTGCTACAGGGAACGTAACATCAGTGATTGGTCCCCTCACCTTCCGGAAAATTGGCCGTTTGATTGCCCGACGGCGCGGCTTACCGTGGTCCCTGACGACTCACCACCACAGGTAATCAACCATGAATGCACTTCGTTTTTTTGCCGCCTCTCTCACCGCCCTGGCCCTGAGCGTTTCAGCCTCGGCATTCGCCGACAAAACCGCCGCCCCTTCGGAAAACGTCACCATTCTGCAGGACCAGATGCTAAAAAACGCACCTGGCAAAAAAGCCTTGATGATCGAAGTCGATTACCAGCCGGGCCAATCTTCCATTGCCCATAAACACCAGGGTACGGCCATGGCCTACGTGCTGTCAGGGGAGATCACTTCTCAAGTCAAAGGCGAAAAAGCGACCACCTACAAGGCTGGCGAATTCTGGTACGAACCGGCCGGTTCGGAACATCTGGTCTCGAAAAATGCCAGCGCCACCCAACCCGCCAAGCTGTTGGTGTTCATGGTGTTGGCCCCGGATGAGAAAGTGTTGATTCCTTTGCAGAACTGATCGCTGAGGCGAAGAGGCCCGACCAGCCCCCCCCCAAAAAACCATCAGGCAAAAAAAAGCCCCGTCTCTCTCGAGACGGGGCTTTTTCATTCAACGCTCAATCAGGCAGCCGGTTCCAGCTCGGCACCCGCAGTAGCGGTAATAACGGCAGGTACTACCGTTTGACCGCTCAACGCGACATCCAGCAATTCACGGTTGGCCACCGCGTACATGGCGTAATCAGTGCCGCTGGCGGCACGGATTTCCACCAGCATGGCGCGCCAGCGTTCGATCATGCCTTCGTTCTGCTCCATCCACAGCTCCAGGCGTGTTTCCACGTCCTGGGTGCCGTCGCCCTGTTGCAGGACCGAGATGGTGATCGCACGTTGTTGCCAGTCGACGTCATCGCGGAACGCTTCACGGGCCAGCGCTTGCCAGTTGTTTTCAACCGGCAGGGCGCTGATCTGTTGCAGGTACCAGGTGATGTCCAGCGCACTGCCCACGGCGAAGTAAGCCTTGGCCACATCCGCCGGGTCCTGGCCGGTCACGTCGGAAGCCTCGATGATCGGCAGCAGGGTGTACAGGTGCGTGGTGCCAGCCACCATGCGTGCCAGCAACTCCGGCACACCGGCTTCGACGTACGCCTGATAGCGAGCCTGCCAGGTGTCGCGAATCTCGCCACTGAGCAGTTCGTCAAGCTTGAGGCCCAACTCCTTCAGGTGCGGACCGAAATGCGCGACGTCACGGGCGGCGTTCTGCTCGTTGCGGCGGGCACGCAGGAACCAGCGCGTAGCGCGACGGCCCAGACGCATCAGCTCGTCCATCAGCTCCAGTTGTACGTCGGCCGAGACCTGATAATCCAGGGCTTCGATCTGACGGAACCAGTGCGGGAGATGGAAAATGTCACGCACGATCACGTAAGCGCCGGCCACGTTCGCCGGGCTCATGCCGGTCGACTCTTTGAGCCGTTGAACGAAGGTAATGCCCATGTGGTTGACCAGATCGTTGGCGATCTGGGTGCTGACGATTTCGCGCTTCAGGCGGTGACGGCGCATGGCGGCAGAGAACTTGCTGACCAGCGTCGGCGGGAAAGCGGTTTCCATGTCACGGGTCAGGTAGTCGTCGTCCGGCACCAGGGAGCCCAGCAACTGCTCCTTGAGGTCGATCTTGCTGTAGGAGATCAGCACCGACAGCTCGGCACGGGTCAGGCCATGGCCTGCCGCGACGCGCTCGTTGATCGCGTCTTCCGACGGCAGGAACTCGATGGCGCGATCCAGCTTGCCACGGGCTTCCAGATCGTTCATCAGGCGCTTGTATTCAGCGATCCGTGGCAAGGCACGACGGGCCGCCAGGGACAGTGCCTGGGTCTGCTTGTAGTTGTTGCCCAACACCAGGCCACCGACTTCGTCGGTCATGCTCGCCAGCAACTGGTTACGCTGCTTGTCGGTCATGTCGCCGGCCTGAACCACTTCGTTCAGCAGGATCTTGATGTTCACTTCGTGGTCGGAGCAGTCCACGCCACCGGCGTTGTCAATGAAGTCGGTGTTGGAACCGCCGCCATTGAGGCCGAACTCGACGCGACCCAGTTGGGTCATGCCCAGGTTACCGCCCTCGCCCACAACCTTGCAGCGCAGTTCGTTACCGTTCACGCGCAGTGCATCGTTGGCCTTGTCGCCGACATCGGCGTGGCTTTCGCTGCTGGCTTTGACGTACGTGCCGATACCGCCGTTCCACAACAGGTCTACCGGTGCCTTGAGCAAGGCGTTGAGCAGTTCGGTCGGGGTCAGCTTGTCGGCCTGAATGTCGAAGCGCTCTTTCATCTGCTCGGAGATGGCAATGCTCTTCGCGCTACGGGAGAAGATACCGCCGCCTTCGGACATGATGCTGGTGTCGTAATCCGACCAGGCCGAACGCGGCAGGTCGAACAGGCGCTGACGCTCGGCGAAGCTGCTGGCAGGCTCCGGGTTCGGGTCGATGAAGATGTGCAGGTGGTTGAAGGCTGCGACCAGTTGCAGCTTGTCGGACATCAGCAAGCCGTTACCGAACACGTCACCGGCCATGTCGCCGACGCCTACCACGGTGATGCTGTCTTCCTGGACGTTGATACCGCGTTCGCGGAAGTGGCGTTGTACGCCGACCCACGCGCCCTTGGCGGTGATACCCATTTTCTTGTGGTCGTAACCGGCGGAACCGCCAGATGCGAACGCGTCGCCGAGCCAGAAGCCGTAGTCGATGGCGATACCGTTGGCGATGTCGGAGAAGGTCGCAGTGCCCTTGTCCGCCGCCACCACCAGGTACGGGTCATCGTCGTCATGGCGCACGACGTTGGCCGGTGGCACCAGCGCACCGTCTTTCAGGTTGTCGGTGATGTCCAACAGGCCCGAGATGAAGATGCGGTAGCAGGCGATGCCCTCGGCCGCGATCTCGTCACGGCTGCCGCCCAGTGGCAGGCGACGCGGCAGGAAGCCACCCTTCGCACCCACCGGCACGATGACCGAGTTCTTCACTTGCTGGGCTTTTACCAGGCCCAGGACTTCGGTGCGGAAGTCTTCTTCACGGTCGGACCAGCGCAGACCGCCGCGAGCCACGTTGCCGAAGCGCAGGTGCACGCCTTCGACGCGCGGCGAGTAAACGAAGATTTCAAACTTCGGAACCGGCTTCGGCAGCTCTGGAATCTGGTGCGGGTTGAACTTGAAGCTGAAGTAGGACTTGTTCTGACCGTGAGCATCGGTCTGGTAGAAGTTGGTCCGCAGGGTCGCCTTGATCAGGTCCAGGTAACGACGCAGGATGCGGTCTTCGTTGAGCACCTGAACATCGTCCAGTGCGCTCAGAATCGCGTGTTCCAGGCGTTGTTGCTTGTCTTCCAGGTCGTCACTGGCCAGCTTGCGCGCCAGGTAGAAACGGGTTTTGAACAACCGGGTCAACTCGCGAGCGATGTCGGTGTGGTTGTTCAGGGTGCTGGCGATGTAACCCAGGTCGAAGCCCAGACGGATCTGCTTCATGTAACGGGCATAGGCACGCAGCAGCGCCACGTCGCGCCATGGCAGGCCAGCGGTCAGCACCAGACGGTTGAACGCATCGTTCTCGGCATCGCCACGCACGATGTGGACGAAGGCGTCCTGCAAGGTGTCGTTGAGTTGCTGGATGTCGAGTTCCAGGCCTTCGGCAGCCGTGAACGCAAAGTCGTGAATCCAGAACTCGCGACCGCTGTTGTGGCGCAGGCGATACGGGAATTCACCCAGTACGCGCAGGCCGAGGTTTTCCAGGATCGGCAACACATCGGACAACGCCAGCGGCGTGTCGGCGTGATACAGCTTGCAGTGCAGCTCACGTTGGCCCGATACCTGACCCAGCGGCTGATAGAAGCTCATCACCAGCGGATTCTTTTCGCTCAGGCTCAGCAGGTGCTGCATGTCGACCACAGCCGAGTGGGCGGCGAAGCGCTCGCGGTAACCAGCCGGGAAGCCTTTCGGGAAGTCGGCCAGCACGTTGGTGCCCTGGGCTTCGCCGAAGCTCTCGACCACCAGGCTGGCGTAGTCGTCCTGCCAGCTGCGGCAGGCCTGCACCACTTCTTTTTCCAGCAGAACCGGGTCGATGTCCAGACGGTTCTTCGGGTCGACCCGCAGAATCAGCTGCACACGGGCCAGCACGGATTCGGAGAAGAAGGTCCAGAACTCGCAGTCAGAGGCTTTCAGACGATCCATCAGCACTTGCTGGATCTTCTGGCGCACTTCGGTGGAGTAGATGTCACGCGGCACATAGGCCAGGCAGTAGCAGAAACGACCGTACGGGTCTTTGCGCAGGAATACGCGGATCTTGTTGCGTTCCTGGATCTGCACGATCGACATCACGGTGGCGAACAACTCATCCACCGGCGTCTGGAACAGGTCATCGCGAGGCAACACTTCAAGTACCTGGGCCAGTTCCTTGCCCAAGTGAGCCTTGGCCTGGAAGCCCGAGCGCTGCTCGATGATCTCGACCTTGCGACGGATGTAAGGAATGACCCGCACGCTTTCGCCATACACCGACGAGGTGTACAGGCCCATGAAGCGGCATTCCTTGATGACCTTGCCGTTGGCATCGATCTGGCGGATCGACACGTAGTCCGGGTAGGCCGGACGGTGGACACGGCTTGGGTGTGCCGCCTTGGCGAACGACAGCGGCGTCGGTTCACGCAGGTAGTTGACGGCGTAGTCTTCGATGCGCAGGTCATCGACGGTCAGGCCGGCGCGCAGCAGCTTGGTCAGGCCGAGGAACGAGCTCTGATCATAGTCGATGTGACCGCCGTTCTGATCCTCGCCCACCACGAACTCTTCGTAGCCCAGGAAGGTGAAGTGGTTGCCCACCAGCCATTCCAGGAAGCTCTTGATTTCGGATTTTTCTTCGGCGTCGATGGCGAACTGGCTATTGTCGATGCCTTCGATCAGCTCCTGGACCTTGGCTTTCATCGGTTCGAAATCGGCGACCGCAACGCGGACTTCACCGAGAACCTGCTCCAGCTCTTTGGTCAGGACATTCAATTCGGCCGTGTTGGCGCAACGGTCGATTTCCAGGTACATCAGCGATTCTTGCAGAATGCCTTCACCCTGGGTGCCTTTCGGCAGGATTTCCAGTAGCTCACCCTTGCTGCCGCGACGCACGCTCAGCACAGTGGTTTGCAGGGTATGAATGCTGTAGCCGCGACGGTTCAGCTCGGTACGCACCGAATCCACCAGGAATGGCAGATCGTGGTGCAGCACTTCGACCGCGGTGTGGGTCGACTGCCAGCCGTGGCGTTCGTAATCGGGGTTGTAGACACGCACTTGCGATTGAGCGTGATCGAAGCGCTCAAGCAGGCGCCATGCAGAAAGGGTGCAACCGGCGAGGTCGGACAACCGACGTTGGGTCAGCTCGTCGAGGGAAATGATGCCGAAAAATTGTTCGGCGAACAGCGCCACTTGTGGCAGTGCCTGTTCACTGATGTGCTGCGCCAGTGCCGCTTGCAGTTGGTGCTGGAAGTCGGCTTTGCTGGCTGCGGTGAAGAACGCCATCTGTGGTACTCCGCTTGGGCTTGTTATTGATGGAAGCGTCGCGTGCAAACCCCTTTCGGGGCAATCCGTCACCCTGTTCCTGATTCTCGGGCAGAGGAAACAGGACGACAGTTGGGTGAAGCTGGACGAGACACTCAGGTCACATTCACCTTCCATTGAATGGGCATCTGCAAAAACGACTGGCGGGGCTACCATCGCAGCCATCGTCAATGCCTTTACGGGTGCTCATCCGTTGCGCAGCTTAACCAGTGCGGCAAGGGCCGTGCTTGCAGCGCTGCGACATATTCGGTCATCGGCACGTAACTCGTGGCATGCGCCTCGAACAACACTAGCAGCCGTGCAGGAAAACGGGCGTTTTATGCCCGGATTTACGGCACCTTCGTACCAGAAATGACTCGAGACGCATCGGATGTTCACAACACATCCTCTGACACTCAGCCAAGCAGAAATTCCCCAGGGCTGGCAGAATTGCCGTTTGTTGTGTTCACAACGCTCGCCGAGCCAGGATTTCCCCCATGCAAATCACAACCGACCTCTTGATCGTCAACCCGTGCGATGACGAAGAAGACAATCTGGCCATGCTCTGCTGCACCAGTGCCGAGGGCGAAATGTTCCTGATGAGCCGCTTTCCGGACGAGGACGAGCTGGAGATCATCTTCCACGACAAGCCTTCGGCCCTGGATGGCGTGAAAGTCACCCTCAGCCCTGACCGTCTGCTGATCGAAATCGCCGCCGTGGACGCCGATGCGCTGGATGGCAATGATTCGCTGGAAATCCTGCACAGTACCGATGCCAGCGATCTGGCTGAGGTGGAAGAAACCTTGCAGAACATCCTCAATGGGATTGGTACTTACATCAGCGAAATCTGATGGCGGTTTAGTGATCGTTCCCACACTCTGCGTGGGGATGCAGCCTGTGACGCTCTGCGTCACGATTTTAAAGCGGGACGCAGAGCGTCCGGTGATGCATTCCCACGCAGAGCGTGGGAACGAGCGTTAATCCGCACATTTCTACAAAATGCCGTTAGTCGGCGCCCCCCGCGATGGATTAAAGTAACGCCCCCAGCCCTGGCGTTATTCGAACGTCTTCGGTCACCCTTTCCAGGAACAGTCATCGATGGAACATCGTGAAGCGCTGCTCGCGCTGCGAACCTTTCTTTCAACGCAGATTCTCGGCCAGGAAAAACTCATCGAGCGCTTGCTCATCGCCTTGCTCGCCGACGGTCACATGCTGGTCGAGGGCGCCCCGGGGCTGGCCAAGACCAAGGCCATCAAAGAACTCGCCGAAGGCATCGAAGCACAGTTCCATCGCATCCAGTTCACCCCCGACCTGCTGCCGGCCGACATCACCGGCACGGAAATCTATCGCCCGGAAACCGGCAGCTTCGTGTTCCAGCAAGGCCCGATCTTCCATAACCTGGTGCTGGCGGACGAAATCAACCGTGCCCCGGCCAAGGTCCAGTCGGCCCTGCTCGAAGCCATGGGCGAACGCCAGGTCAGCGTCGGGCGCAGCACCTACGAGCTGTCGCCGCTGTTTCTGGTCATGGCCACGCAAAACCCCATCGAGCAGGAAGGCACCTACCCGTTGCCCGAAGCCCAGCTCGACCGGTTCCTGATGCACGTGAAAATCGGCTTCCCCGACGCCACCGTCGAACGACGGATTCTGCAACAGGCCCGTGGCGAAGCACTGCACGGCGAAACCAAACCTGAACGCCGGGTCAGCCAGCAGGCGATCTTCGCCGCGCGCAAGGAAATCCTCGGCTTGTACATGGCCGACGCCGTGGAGGAATACCTGGTGCAACTGGTCATGGCCACGCGGATCCCGGCCAAGTTCGACCCGGAAATGGCCGAATGGATCGCCTACGGCGCCAGTCCACGCGGCTCCATCGCCCTCGACCGTTGTGCCCGGGCGCATGCCTGGCTGGCCGGTCGCGACTTCGTCAGCCCGGAAGACATTCAAGCGGTGCTGTTCGATGTGTTGCGTCACCGCATCATTCTTTCCTTTGAAGCCGAAGCCGCTGGCATCGACCAGGACCGGGTGGTCCAGCGGATTCTCGACGTCGTAGCCGTCGCTTGACCCCGATGAACACCCTTCTGCCGCCCGAGCCAGGCATCCGCATCAGCCTCGCCGAGCTGATCGAGATGCGCCATCGCGTGCGCGAAGTGCAGCTGTTTTCCACGCCGAGCCAGCGCAGCCCGCTGATCGGCCTGCACCACTCCAAACTGCGCGGGCGCGGGGTGGACTTCGATCAGGTGCGGGTCTATCAGGCCGGCGATGATGTGCGCAGCATCGACTGGCGCGTCACCGCCCGGACCCAGGAACCGCACACCAAGCTGTTCCATGAGGAGCGCGAACGACCGATTTTCATCATGGTTGAACAGAGCCGTCGGCTGTTTTTCGGCTCCGGGTTGATGTTCAAGTCGGTGCTGGCCGCCCAGGCCGCGAGCCTGATTGGCTGGGCCGCGCTGGGGCATAACGACCGGGTCGGCGGGCTGGTGTTCGGCGACAACGAGCATTACGAAATCAAGCCGCGACGCAGTAAGCAGAGCCTGCTGCAACTGCTCAACCGGCTGGTGCGGGTCAATCAATCGCTGCACACCGAGCGCGAACCGGACCGCGATGCCTTCGGCATTGCCCTGCGCCGCGCCCGGGAAGTGCTGCGCCCTGGCAGCCTGGTGATTGTGATCTGCGACGAACGCGCCTTGTCCGACAGTGCCGAGCAGCAACTGAGCCTGTTGTCGCGCCATTGCGACCTGTTGCTGCTGCCGGTGTCCGACCCGCTGGATCACGCCCTGCCCGCCGCCGGCCTGCTTCGTTTTGCCGAACACGGCGCGCAACTGGAACTCGACACCTTGAATTTCGACCTGCGCCAGGCCTATCGCGCCCAAGCGGAAGCACGCATTGACCGCTGGGAGCTGCTGGCGCAGAAGCTGCGGGTGTTGCTGATGCCGTTGAGCACCCAAAGCGAAATGGTCGAGCAATTGCGTGAATACCTGAACCCACAACGTCCGGGGAAAGGTCGATGAGCAGCCTCGATCAACTGCAACCGCTGATTTCCCCGCCACCGATCGGCTTCTGGCCGCCGGCACCGGGCTGGTGGCTGCTGCTGTTGTTGCTGCCGCTGATCGGTTTCGGCGTATGGCAGTTGCGACGCTTCATTCCGGACAAGCGCCCTGTCGTGCGCGCCGAACAACCGCTGGACCCGGTGCGCCTCGCCGCCCTGGCCGAACTCGCGCTGATGCCCAAACCCTACGACGGCGCCCCGGCCGGTGCCTGGCTGCAGCAACTCAACGGTTTGCTCAAACGCCTGTGCCGCAACCATTACCCCTACAGTCAGAGCCACACCCTCAACGGCCGCCAGTGGCTGGCGTTCCTCGACAACCGCTGCCCGGCTGCTGGCCTTACACGCTGGATGGTGCTGGTGGAAGGTGCCTACAAGCCCGAGTGCAAACTCGACGACAAGGCCATCGCCGGCCTGACTCAAGCCGTCGACACCTGGATTCGCAAACATGTTTGAGTTCGCCTGGCCGTGGATTTTCGCCCTGCTGCCGCTACCGTGGCTGATGCGGGTGCTGTTGCCAGTGGCCGACAGTGGCGAACCGGCACTCAAGGTCAGCTTCCTCAGCGACCTCGAAGGCCTCGCTCGCCGCCGCGCCCGGGCCAACCTGCCGACCTGGCGCCAGCAAGCCCCGTTCATTCTGATGTGGCTGTTGCTGCTGATCGCCGCAGCGCGCCCGCAATGGCTCGGCGAACCGCTACCGATTGCCGCCAGTGGCCGCGATTTGCTGGTGGCAGTGGACGTCTCCGGCTCAATGGACTTCCCCGACATGCAGTGGCAGGACGAAGACGTCAGCCGACTGTCACTGGTGCAGCATTTGTTCGGTGATTTTCTCGAAAGTCGCGATGGCGACCGGGTCGGGTTGATCCTGTTCGGCAGCCAGGCCTATCTGCAAGCGCCGCTGACCTTCGACCGCCATACCGTGCGTGTCTGGCTCGACGAAGCGCGAATCGGTATTGCCGGCAAGAACACCGCCATCGGCGACGCCATCGGCCTGGCCCTCAAACGCCTGCGCCAACGCCCGGCACAAAGCCGCGTGCTGATTCTGGTCACCGACGGTGCCAACAATGGCGGCGAAATCGATCCGCTGACCGCCGCACGCCTGGCGGCGAATGAAGGCGTAAAAATCTACCCGATCGGCATTGGCGCCGACCCGGAACAAAGTGGCACCCTGGGCTTCCTGGGCATCAACCCGAGCCTGGACCTCGACGAGCCGGCCTTGAAAGCCATTGCCCAAGCCACCGGAGGCCAGTATTTCCGCGCCCGCGACGGCCAGGAATTGCAGGCGATCAAGACCACCCTCGACAAACTGGAACCGGTAGCCCAGCAACCTACGCAGGCCCGTCCGGCCCAGGCGTTGTATCACTGGCCTCTGGCGATGGCGCTGCTGTTGAGCATGCTGCTGGTGATCCGTGAGCGCTGGCCGGATAACCCGTTGCAACGTCTATTTACCAAGAAGCTGTTTACCAAAGAGCGGTTTCTGCATACGCAACTGCCCGACTGGCGTCAGCGCCTCAAACGCCTGCGTCTGCGGAGGCGCCGATGATCGCTCTCTGGCCGTACTGGTTCCGCCCTTGGTGGCTGTTATTGCTGCCGTTGCTGGGCTGGTTGCTCTGGCAACTCTGGCACCGGCAGAAGCGCGCGGGTCGCTGGCAAATGATTCTGCCACCGGCCTTCCATGCCGCCTTGCTCAGTGGTGGCAGCGGTCGCGAGAGCAAACTGCCGTGGGTCGCCCTGGGCCTGGCCTGGGTGCTGACCGTGCTGGCCCTGCTGGGGCCGAGCTGGCAACGCGTTGAGCAAACCGGCCAGAAACCCGCTGACCCGCTGGTGGTGTTGCTTGAGTTGACCCCGGAAATGCTCGCCGCAGACGTTGCGCCAAACCGGCTGGAACAGGCCCGGCGCAAACTGCTGGATCTGCTGCAAAACCGCAGCGACGCGCAGACCGCCATCGTCGTCTACGCCGGCAGCGCCCATACGCTGGTGCCACTGTCGGATGACCTGTCGACCAGCCGCAATCTTTTGGATGCGCTCAAGCCGTCGCTGATGCCCCAGGCCGGTCATCGCGCCGATCTGGCGGTGGCCAAGGCCCTGACGCTGCTGGATCAGGGAGCCCTTGGCCAGGGGCGAATCCTGCTGATCGGTTCGTCGCTGACGGAACACGAACGCCAAGGGATTCGTCAGGCGCTGGACGCCAAGTCCACACAATTTCTGATGCTCGGCATCGGTACCGCCGAAGGTGCGCCGGTCGCACAGGACGACGGCAGTTTCCTCAAGGACGATCAGGGCGCGATTCTGGTGCCGCATCTGGACGGCCCCAGCCTGAAAGCCTTTGCCAATGGCCTGGGTGGAGGTTACGCCCAGGCACGCCTGGACGATGCCGACCTGCGCGACCTCGGCCTGCTCGACGGCCCACGGGACCTGCGCCACGACGGCCAGACGTTGCGCCTCGACACCTGGGCCGATCAGGGTTACTGGCTGCTGCTGCCGTTACTATTGCTGGCCGCCTGTGCCGGGCGTCGCGGCTGGTTGTTCTGCTTGCCGCTGCTGTTCCTGCTGCCGCAACCGAGTTATGCCTTCGATTTCGAAGACTTGTGGCTGCGGCCCGATCAGCAGGGTTTGCACTTGCTCAAACAAAAGCGCCCTGCCGAAGCCGCGCAGCATTTCGAAGACCCGCAATGGCAAGGTGTGGCGCTCTATGAAGCTGGCGACTACAGTGGCGCCGCCCAGCGGTTTGCCCAAGGCAACGACGCCCACGCCCACTACAATCGGGGTAACGCGCTGGCCAAAAGCGGCGAACTGGAAGCGGCGCTGGATGCTTATGAGCAAGCGCTGGAGCTTCAGCCAGACCTGCGCCCGGCGCTGACCAACAAGGCACTGGTGGAAACGCTGCTCAAGCAGAAAACCGCTACACCGCCCGTCGAGCCGGACAAAACCGCCGAGGGCGAAACCGAAACCATGCCTCAGGAACCGCCACCGGGCAGCGCCACCCAGCCGAGTGATGGCGAGCCGAAAACCGACGCCCAACAGGCCACGCCGGACGCCGAGCAGCCGCCCACGGCACCACCGCAATCGGGCGCCAATGAAGTTCCGGGCAGCGAATTGGGGGATGAACAAAGCACCACGCCACCACGGCGCCCCGCCAGCGACATGCTCGAAGGCGAACAGCAACAGGCGCTGGAGCAATGGTTGCGCAAGATCCCGGATGACCCCGGCGAACTGCTCCGGCGCAAATTCTGGTACGAACAGCAACAACATCAGGATCAGGGAAAAACTCGATGACCCGCTTCACCGCCTTCTTGCTTGCACTGCTTCTGTGGACCGCTCAGGCCCAGGCCGCGGAGCTGGTCGCCAGTGTCGATCGCAGTCGCCTGAATTCCGGGGAGACGGTCGAACTGACTCTGGAATCCAGCGACGTGACCCAGTTCGGCAAACCCGACCTGACTCCGCTGGAGCCGCAGTTCGAGGTGCGCGGTACCCGTCAGGTCAACCAACCGAACACCCTCAACGGCAACACTCAAGCGACCACCCGCTGGATCATCACCCTACTGCCCCGGCAGAACGGCAGTGTGGTAATTCCGTCACTGCAACTGGGCGAGGCGCAGAGCCAACCGATTACCGTGCAGGTGATCGAAAGCGAAACCCAGGACAGCAGCAACACGCTTGCGCCGGTGTTCATCGAAGCCAGCCTCGACCAAAACAGCGTCTATGTGCAGGCTCAGGCGATCCTGACCTTGCGCATTTATCATTCGGTGTCGCTGTACGACGACAGCAGCCTGACCCCGTTGCAGATTCCCGATGCGCGCATCGAACAACTGGGCGAGTCGCGCACCTACGAGAAAGCCATCAACGGTTTGCGCCACGGCGTGATCGAAATGCGCTACGCGATCTACCCACAGCACAGCGGTGTATTGACCATTCCGGCGCAAGTGTTCAGTGCCACACTGGTCGATGCCCAACCGTCCCAGGACGGATCGCCCCAGGGGCCAAAACCGGGCAAATTGATGCGCGTCAGTTCCACCGAGATTCCGCTGACGGTCAAGGCCAAGCCCGGCAGTTATCCAGCCGCTGTTCCCTGGCTACCCGCCCGCAGCCTGAGCCTGAGTGAAAGCTGGAGCCCGGAACCGGATCATGCGCAGGTCGGCGACTCGCTGACCCGCAGCCTGACCTTGAGCGCCGAAGGCCTCGCCAGCTCTCAACTGCCACCGTTGCCCGCCACCGAGATCAACGGCCTGCGGCGCTACCCGGATCAACCGGTGCTGAGCAACCAGAGCGGAGAGCGTGGCTTGGTCGGCAGTCGCGAGGACCGTGAAGCCCTGGTGCCGACCCGCACCGGCGACATCGACTTGCCGAGCGTTGAAGTGATCTGGTGGAACACCTTCGAGGATCATCTGGAACACACCAGCCTGCCGGCCCGCACGCTGCAAGTGGCGAGCAATCCGAGCCTGATCGTCGACACCCCGGCGAGCAGCCCGCTGGTGATGGCCGGCGCCAGCAACGAAGCCCTTTGGTGGTGGAAACTCAGCACGGCAATTCTGGCCTGCACCACCCTGCTGGGCTTCGGCCTCTGGTGGCGCGCCCGCTCGCAACCGGCAGTCCTGCGGGCAGCGCAGACCGGCCCGAGCCCACGCACGCTGCTCGACGACCTCAAACGCGCCTGCCAGGCCAACGACACCCACGCCACCCGCCAGGCCCTCGACGCCTGGGCCCGGCAACAACCGGAAACCCTGGCCGACATGGCCGCCCGCTTCGTGCCGCTGTCCGATGCCCTCGACGGCCTGAACGGCGCGCTCTACAGCGAAACCGGGCAGTATTGGCAAGGTGAAGAACTCTGGCGCGCCATCCGGGCGATCCCGACGGCCGAAGGGTTTCAAGGCGTGGTCGGCGACAGTGGGTTGCCGCCGCTTTATCCTAAATAGTCCCGACCAATGGGATGAAGGGGCTTTTGTGGCGAGGGGGCTTGCCCCCGTTCGGCTGCGAAGCAGTCGTGAATCCAGGCGACTCGGTGGCACTGAAGAATTGTAAGGGGCGCTTCGCACCCCAACGGGGGCAAGCCCCCTCGCCACTAAATCAGTGCCTGACCACATCCCATGTGTTTGCCAGTAAACTCTCCCCTCTTTAGCCGCCATCATTTCCCCCGCGGCCATCACCTTATTTTGTTGCGGAGTACGCCTTGCGTCTGTTCCACACCTCCGACTGGCACCTTGGGCAGAACCTGCACGGCCAGGAACGCGATTTCGAGCACGCCTGTTTTCTCGACTGGCTGCTGCGTCAGCTGAAGCTGGACCAGCCTGATGTGCTGCTGATTGCCGGCGATATCTTCGACACGGTCAACCCACCGGTCAAAGCCCAGGAACGCCTCTACGATTTCATCGTCAGCGCCCACGAGCAGCAGCCCTTGCTGACCATCGTGATGATCGCCGGCAACCACGACTCCGGCTCGCGCATCGAACTGCCCGCGCCGTTGATGCGCCGCTTGCGCACTCACGCCCTGGGGCGCGTGCTGTGGCTGGATGACGGCCAACTGGATGCCGAACGCCTGTTGCTGCCGTTGCCGGATGCCAGCGGCGCAATCGCTGCCTGGTGCCTGGCGCTGCCGTTCCTGCGCCCCGCCGAAGTGACCGGCGCGCAGCTGGGTGACAACTATTTGCGCGGCATCGGCCAGGTTCACGAATGGCTGATTGAAGCGGCGAACGTCAAGCGCAAGCCGGGTCAGGCGCTGATCGCTATCAGCCATGCGCACATGGCCGGCGGTTCGGTGTCCGAGGACTCCGAGCGCAGCCTGATCATCGGCAACGCTGAAGCCCTGCCTGCCAGCCTGTTCGGGCCGAGCATCAGCTATGTCGCCCTCGGGCATTTGCACAAGCCGCAGAAGGTCAACGGCGAAGAACGCATCCGCTACAGCGGCTCGCCGATTCCGTTATCGTTCTCCGAGATCGGTTATCAGCATCAGATTCTCGACATCAAACTGGATGGCGAAACCCTGCTCAGCGTCGAACCGAAGCTCATTCCCCGACCAGTGAACCTGCAACGCCTCGGCCCCGCGCCGCTGGCGGAGATCCTGCTGCAACTGGCCGACCTGCCCAACATCGACCTGCTCGCCGACATCCAGCGCCAGCCGTGGCTGGAAGTGCGGGTGCGCCTCGATGAACCGCAACCGGACCTGCGCCATCAAGTGGAAACAGCCCTGCAAGGCAAAGCGGTACGGCTGGTGCGGATTGCCGCCGAATACGCCGGCAACGGCAGTCGCGATGGTGTCGATGACGGCGCCACCTTGATCGAACTGGATCAGCTCACACCGCAGGAACTGTTCAGCCGCGCCTGGCAGGACAACTACGGCAGCGAGGTCGACGAGCAAACGCTCAAGGACTTCGCCGAGCTGCTGCAAGACGTGCAGATGGAGAGCGAGCAACCATGAAAATCCTCGCGATCCGCTTGAAAAACCTCGCCTCCCTGGCCGGGCCGTTTGAGATCGACTTCACCGTCGAACCCTTGGCCAGTGCCGGTCTGTTTGCGATTACCGGGCCGACCGGCGCCGGCAAAAGCACGCTGCTCGATGCGCTGTGCCTGGCGCTGTTTGGCGCCGTGCCGCGGCTGAACAATACCGGCCGCGATGCCAAGGTTCCGGACGCCGATGGCGAAATCGGCACCGGCGACCCGCGGACCCTGCTGCGTCGTGGCACCGGAGAAGGTTATGCCGAAGTGGATTTCGTCGGCATCGACGGTCGTCGCTATCGCGCGCGCTGGGAGGCCAATCGCGCTCGGGAGAAGGCCGGCGGCAAGCTGCAAGCCAGTCGCCAGAGCCTGCGCGACATCGATCAGGATCAACTGCTGGCCAGCCAGAAAGGCGAGTACAAGACTCAGCTCGAAACCGCGCTGGGCCTGAACTTCGAACAGTTCACCCGCGCCGTGTTGTTGGCCCAAAGCGAGTTCAGCGCGTTCCTCAAGGCGGACGACAACGACCGTAGCGAACTGCTGGAAAAGCTCACCGACACCGCGCTCTACACCCGCCTCGGTCGCCGCGCCTTCGACAAGACCAAAGAAGCACGCGAAGCCCACAAGCTGTTGCAGGACCAGGCCACCGGGGTCACGCCACTGTCGCCTGAAGCCCGGGCCGAGCTTGATGAGCGCTTCAATGACGCGCAGCAGCAACTCAAGACCCAGCAGGCGCAGCTCAAGCAATTGGAGTTGCAACACACCTGGCTCAAGGATTTGCGTCAGTTGCAGGACGCGCAACAGAGCGCCTCCGAGCAACTGCAGTCCGCCCAACAACACTGGGACAGCCTGGCCGGCGAGCGCTTGAAGCTGACCCGTCTGGAGCAACTGGCCCCGCAACGGCACCAATTCGCGCGAAAGACCGAATTGACCACCCAGCTCACACCGCTGGCGGCACAGATTCAGCAGCATACCCAACAGCAAACCGAACTGAACGCGCGTCAGGCTCAGCTCGAACACAGCCTGAGCGCGGCGCAAACGGCACTGGCCGCCGCACAAAGCCAACACAGCACCAGCGCGCCGCTGCTGCGTCAGGCCTTCGAAGAGCAAAGCACCCTCGCCCGCCTGGTCAAGGACGCCAGCCTCAGTGCCGACCTCAAGCAGCAGGCAGAACTGGCCAGCACTCAGGGCCAAAGTACGATTCAGGGCTTGCTTGACCAGCAGAAACAGGTCGCAGAACGGTTGCAGCGTATCGCCGGTGAGCTTGAGCAGAGCACTCATCTGGCGCCACTGAGCGACGCCTGGAACGCCTACCGCGATCGTCTGCAACAACTGATGCTGATCGGCAATCGCCTGAACAAGGGCCAGTCCGAACTGGCCGGCCTGGAGCAAAGCGCCACCCGCGCCGCCGAGGATCTGGCCACCCAGCGCCAGAGCCTTGAGCTGCTGTACAAAGAGGCCGGCGCCGAACCTGAAGCGGTGGCCGAGCAGATTCAGATCCTCGGCAGCCTGCTACAGGACAACCGCAAGCAACTGCGGGCCATTGAAGAGCTGACGCGGCTGTGGGCCAGCCAGCAGGAACTGGACAAACGCGGCGCCGAGTTGCAGCAGCGCCAACTCGCCGCTCAGCAAGAGCGTGATCGTCTGACTCAGGACGGCGTGAAAACCAAAGCCGAATTGACCGTTGCCGAACAGACCCTGACCGTCACCCGCGAACTGCTGGAACGTCAGCGCCTGGCACGCAGTGCCAGCGTCGAAGAGCTGCGTGCACAACTGCTGGACGATCAGCCGTGCCCGGTTTGTGGCAGCCCGGACCATCCTTATCATCAGCCCGAAGCCTTGCTGCAAAGCCTCGGTCGGCACGATGAAAACGAACAGGCCAACGCCCAGAAAGCCGTTGACCTGCTCAAGGAAAAACTCACCGATCTGCGCGCCGAAGTCGGTGGCCTGATTGCTCAGCAAAAGGAATTGCTGCAACAGCAAGAACAACTCGCCACTCAGCAACAGAGCCTGGCACCGAGCCTGGAAGCGCACCCTCTGTCTGCTCAACTGTTGGCCCAGGACGCAGACAAACGCGATGCCTGGCTGACCCAACAAAGCAGCCAGTTGAACCAGAGCATCACCCAGGACGAACAGCGGCAAACCGCCCTGCTCACCCTGCAACAAGATGCCGCGCGACTGGCGCAACAACTGCGCAGCGCCGAAGCGGCGAACCAACAGGCGACACAACACCTGCTCAACCAGCAACGGGAGTTGAGCAGCGATCGCCAACGCCTGGACGAAGAACTGAGTGCGTTCAGCAGCCTGCTGCCAGCCCAGACGCTGGAAGCCCTGCGCAATGAACCCGCCGCGACTTTCATGCAGCTCGACCAGCAGATCGCCCAGCGCCTGCAACAACTCGAACAGCAGCGCGATGAACTCGCTGAACAGCAACAACGCCAGCAGACGCTGGACAAAGAACAGGACCGCCAGCAGACCCGCACCCAGCAACTGGACGTCGCGCAGCAGCAGTTCAGCGCGCTGGCCGGGCAACAACAGGCTTGCCAGGAAAAACTGACGCAACTGCTGGGCGAACACGCCAGCGCCGAACAATGGCAGCAGCAACTGGATCAGGCCGTCGAGCAGGCACGCAATGCCGAAGCGACGGCCAATCAGGAACTGCAAAGCGTGCGCACGGAGCTGGTGCAACTGGCCGCCGAACTCAAGGCGCAACAGGAACGTGCGCAAGCCCTGGAAAGCGAAGACCGCGAGCTCAACAGCAAGATCGCCGACTGGCGCGCGCAGCATCCAGAACTGGACGACGGTGGGCTGGAAGCGCTGCTCGGTGTCAACGACCAACAGCTCAGCGAGCTGCGTCAACGATTGCAGCAAAGCGAACAAGACATCGCGCAAGCCAAGGTGCTGTTGCAGGAGCGGGATCAGCGCTTGCGCGATCATCAGGCGCAGCACAACGGCAACCTGGACGCCGGACAACTGGCCACGGCACTGGCCGAGCTGCAAAACCTGTTCGCCGCCAGCGAGCATCGCTGCGCTGAATTGCGCGCCGAACAAACCGAAGATCAGCGTCGACAAAACGCCAATCAGGCGCTGGCGCAGCAGATCGCCGACGCCTACGCCGAGTACCAGCGCTGGGCGCGCTTGAGTGCGCTGATCGGTTCGGCCACCGGCGACACCTTCCGCAAAATCGCCCAGGCCTACAACCTCGACCTGCTGGTGCATCACGCCAACGTCCAGTTGCGGCAACTGGTGCGGCGCTATCGCCTGAAGCGGGGCGGCAGCATGCTCGGGTTATTGGTGATGGACACCGAGATGGGCGATGAACTGCGCTCGGTGCATTCGCTGTCCGGTGGCGAGACGTTCCTGGTGTCGCTGGCGCTGGCGCTCGGTTTGGCATCGATGGCATCGAGCACGCTGAAAATCGAATCGTTGTTCATCGACGAAGGCTTCGGCAGCCTCGACCCCGAATCCCTGCAACTGGCCATGGACGCCCTCGACGGCCTGCAGGCACAGGGACGCAAGGTCGCGGTGATTTCCCACGTACAGGAAATGCATGAACGGATTCCGGTGCAGATCCAGGTCCACCGCCAGGGCAACGGCCTGAGTACCCTGGAGGTGAAATGATCACGCTGTATTCGTTCCGCCGCTGCCCCTACGCCATGCGCGCTCGCATGGCCCTGCGTTATTCGGGGGTTGCGGTGAATATCGTCGAGGTCAGCCTCAAGGCCAAACCGGCCGAAATGCTCGCACTGTCAAGTAAAGGCACGGTGCCGGTGCTGAGCGTGGACGGCCGGGTGATCGATGAAAGCCTGGAAATCATGCGCTGGGCGCTGGCGCAGAACGACCCGCAGGACTGGTTGCTCAAGGATGACCCTGTCGGGCAGCGATACATCGCCGGGCTGATCGAAGAAAACGATTCGGTGTTCAAGGTGCACCTCAATCGCTACAAATACGCCGAGCGTTATCCCGAGCAACCAATGACGTTTTATCGCGCCGAGGGCGAGGTGTTCTTGCGCAAGCTGGATCAATTGCTGGAGGGGCGCGCCTACTTGCTGGGCGAGCACCCGAGCCTGGCCGATGTCGCCTTGATGCCGTTCGTGCGGCAATTCGCCCATGTGGATCGCGAGTGGTTCGGGCAGACACCTTATGTGCGATTGCAGGGCTGGTTGCAGCGCTTTCTGGAATCGGATCTGTTCACCGGTGTGATGCAGAAGTAGCCTTTGTAGCAGCTGCCGAGCGTGCGAGGCTGCGTTCGGCTGCGTAGCAGTCGTAAACTCGGCTGATGCGGTCTGACTGATGCACCGCAAGCTCTGGTTTTACGACTGCTTCGCAGCCGAACGCAGCCTTCGGCAGCTGCTACAGGTGTGGGTGTGTGCAGGTAAGGGAATCAGGCCAACACTTCACACATCCCCAACGCCGAGCAATCCACCTGGAATGGCCCGAAAAATTCGCCATTGGATTTGCTCGGCGGATTACCCACCAGCAACTCCAGCGCTTTGGCGGTCTGGATGTTGTGGGCGATGTTGTGGTTGCATTCGATGGCCCGTGCCACCGAGCCCGCCGAGCCCTGCCCGATCCCCAACAACGAAGCGCCATTGGTCATGAACGCCAGAAAGGCGATGACCCAGAGTCTGCGTCCTTTCATGCCCCTGCCACCCCCGCCAAGTCGACGTCATCAACCACCGCATGTTGAGCGCGGTGTTCGAACTGGATGCCGGGATAAGCGACCTGAATCGGTGCTTGAAGGCTGTGTTGCGATTGAGCCGAAAGGCTGACGACCAACACCATGGCCACGTAAAGACCAATGGCCAGGTAGGCGCCGTGTTTGGCAGAAGTGAGGATGGTGCTGGCCATGGTGATCTCCGTGGGCATGTTTCAGTGCCCACAGAATCGATCAAAAAACAGAAGATAACTAGCGACCTTTATGCATAGTAGCTATCAGTTTTATTGATCTTTAACCCAGTGCGTTTCAATCCTCGATAAAACTCATCAAGCGCTCACGGGCCGCGTCCGGCTCGTTGGGAACGGGCTGGGCAGCCGACAGAATCGGGGTGGAATAGAGAAACAGGAGAACCACTGCCAGACGCATTGCCATGCTGTCGATCCTTATTAGAGAAGGAGTCAAAAAATCAGCGTCAAATTTAAACACATGGCCATGTGATATCAAGCAATACATTGATGGCAATATGATGCTGTCGTAAATGCGTTATGCAGGAGCGACATCACTTCGGGGCTTTTCGACGCCTGTTTGGGCCGATCGGCAAGTGACTTCGCTCCTGCATAAAGGGTGCAGGGCTGACATTTCAGTGTTGGTTTTTGTGATCCAGCGCGGCGTAGAAGTTGGCGCTCTGTTGCAGGTATTTCTGGGTGTAGCTTTGGGTGTGGGATTTTTTGTCGCTGATTTCAACGTTGGCGCTGGCAGGCAGAGCAACAGTGGCGGAAATAGCGGAAGCGGCGATAACAGAGAAGAGATTGAAGTTCATGGCGGTATTCCTCGATTCAGTTGGCTTGCTTGCCCGGTTGGGCCGTGAAGCAAACTTAACTCCCGAGGGTCGGCGCCTTGAAATGCTTTGTAGCATTAGCCGATATCAGTCTCATTAATAGAAGGTTGCAGGCCCCATCAACCGGGGCCTGCGGCCTATTGACGCAGCAGGAACTTGAGATCGCTCGGGGCATCCATCGGCAGTTTTTGCACGGTTTTGCCCAACAGACCGGTCTTGGCGTCACGCTCGATGACGACAATCTGGTTGCTCTTCTGGTTGGCAATCAGCACGAATTTGCCGCTCGGGTCGAGACTGAACTCGCGCGGGTGATCGCCGTCCACCGAGCGACGCTGAAGCTCCTTGAGGTGGCCGGTTGCCGGGTCGATGGCGAACACCAGCAACTGATTGGCGGTGCCACGGTTACTGACGTAAAGGAACTTGCCATCGGCCGAGGCATGAAGCGCAGCCGCGGCCTTGCCCGATGTGGGCAGCCCCGCCGCCAGATCGACCAACTGCGTTTGTTCGAGTTGGCCGTCCTTGTAATCGAACACCGCCACCTGCGCGCTCATTTCCATGGTCAGCCAGGCGTGCTTGCCATCGGCGCTGAACAGTAAATGTCGCGGCCCGCTGCCGGGGGGCAACGGGACGGACGCGGGTTTGGCGGCAGTCAACGGCAGTTCCGGATTGGCCTTGGGGTCGAAGCGATAGATAAAGATCTTGTCCGCGCCCAGGTCATTGGCAAACACGTAGCGGCCGTCCGGCGAAGAAACCACCGAATGCACGTGCGCCGACATCTGCCGCTCGGGGTCGATCCGGCTGGACGGATGACCGCTCATCTGCACGACGGGTTTCAGCTTGCCATCGGGGCTCACCGGTAACACCGCCAGGGTGCCGCCCGGGTCTTCAGCCACCGAGTAGTTGCTGACAAACAGATGGCTGGCATCACCGCTGATGCTCGAATGGGTCGGCTCGCTGCCCAGGGTTTGCACCTGGTTGATCAGGCTCAGCTCATGGGTTTTCGGATCGATTGCGTAACTGCTGACGCGCCCTACCGGATCGGCCTGCCCCGGGCCGTTTTCGTTGACCGCGAACAAGCGACGTTGATCCTTGGACACGGTCAGCCAGGACGGGTTGGCGCTCTTCACCACTTGCAGCGGCTTGGCATCGATCTGCCCGGTGCGGCTGTCGAAGTTCAGGCGATAAATCCCCTGGCTCTGGCCGGCGGTATACGACCCCACCAGCAATTCGTAGTTGTCGACCGGCGCAGCCTGCACGCCCATCGCGCCGACGCTGCCGGCGATCAACAGTGGCCAGAAGTTACGCATCCTCATTCGTTTCGTCCTCGTCATCCTGACCACCAAACGCTTCCATAGGTACCAGCCGGTGTTCACCGGAATCACCGGTGATGATCCAGCTCTTCAAATCGGGATCGAAAGTCGCCGCCTTGATCTGCGCCATGCTGAACTCCCAGCGCTTGAGCGCCCGACCGTCCATGCATTCGATGTGCAGGTTATCGTCCTCATCGAGAGAGAAGTCGAAAGCGTGCAGTCCGTCGATCTCCAGCATGTCGCAATGTTCGAGGGCGTTGAGCAAGGTGTCGTTTACGGCAGTCATGGCAGTCAATCTTTGAATGGGAAAGACGCAATGATAGCTCAATGCGGGAACGGACTGTGGCGAGGGGGCTTGCCCCCGTTTGAGTGCGTAGCACTCACAAAATCTTTGGTACATCAGAGATTTTGGGGCTGCTTTGCAGCCCAACGGGGCGGTGCGGCGTTCCGACAAGCCCCCTCGCCACAGCCGTTAGAGCGCTTCTCGTGATGGTTTGCCATCGACCAAACGTTGGATGCGCAACGGATTGCCATTCTTCAACGCGTCCGGCAGCAGGCTGTCGGGGTAGTTCTGGAAGCATACCGGGCGCAGGAAACGGTCGATGGCCAGGGTGCCCACCGAGGTGCCGCGCGCATCGGAAGTCGCCGGATACGGCCCGCCATGGACCATCGAATCGCAGACTTCCACACCCGTCGGATAACCGTTGAGCAAGATCCGCCCGACCTTCTGCTCCAACAAGGGCGTCAGCTCGCCGAAGCGTTCGAAGTCCGCCGGCTCACCGATAATCGTTGCCGTCAGTTGCCCGTGCAGGCCGTTCAGCGCAGCACTGAGTTGCGCCTGATCCGCCACTTCAACAAACACCGTGGTCGGGCCGAACACTTCCTCTTGCAGCACTTCATCGCCATCGAGCAACAGACTCACATCCGCCTTGAACAATTGCGGCTGCGCCTGATTGCCTTGTTGCGGATTACCGGCCAAGTGCTCGATTTTCGGATGCGAAAGAAGCTTGTGCAGGCCTTTACCATAGCTGCTCAAGGTGCCGGCGTTGAGCATGGTTTGCGCCGGCTGATCGCCGATCAGCCCGGCCACCTGCTGTACGAACGCACTGAACTGCGGCGAACGAATGCCGATCACCAGCCCCGGATTGGTACAGAACTGCCCGCAGCCCTGCACCACTGAAGCCGTGAGGTCACGGGCGATGCTTTCAGCACGAGTATCCAGCGCCTGCGGTAACACGATCACCGGGTTGATGCTCGACATCTCGGCGAACACCGGAATCGGCTGCGGCCGTGCCGCGGCCATGTCGCACAGCGCCCGACCGCCTTTCAGTGAACCGGTAAAACCGACCGCCTGAATCGCCGGGTGCTTGACCAGCGCTTCCCCTACTCCACCGCCGTAGATCATGTTGAACACACCGGCGGGCATGGCGGTTTTTTCAGCGGCGCGAATCACCGCGTCGGCCACCCATTCAGCGGTTGCCATGTGGCCGCTGTGAGCCTTGAACACCACCGGGCAGCCGGCGGCCAAGGCCGAAGCGGTGTCGCCGCCAGCAGTGGAGAACGCCAACGGAAAGTTACTCGCGCCAAACACCGCCACCGGCCCCAGGCCAATGCGGTACTGACGCAGGTCCGGACGCGGCAGTGGCTGGCGTTCCGGCAGCGCCAGATCGATCCGCGCGCCATAGAAATCACCACGCCGCAGCACCTTGGCGAACAGACGCATCTGGCCGCTGGTGCGCCCACGCTCACCTTGAATCCGCGCCGCCGGCAACGCGGTTTCGCGGCAGACCACGGCCACGAACTCATCGCCCAGGGCGTCCAGTTCATCGGCAATCGTGTCCAGAAATTGCGCACGGCGCTCGGCGCTCAGGCTGCGATAGGCCGGGTAAGCGGCGGCGGCAGCCTTCGCGGCGGCGTCGACCTCTGCAACGGTGGCCTGGTAGAAATCGTGGGGCAAGGCCTCGCCAGTGCTGGCATCGACGCTTTGCAGTTTGACGGTGCCGGCAGCGCTGCGCTCACCGCCAATGTAGTTGTGACCAAGAATCCGGGTCATGGGTGTCTCCTTAAAGTGTGCCGACGGTGCCGGGTTCGAACGCTGCTTCAACCGGAGCGATGCCGTTGATCAAGGGTGCGCCGAACTCAGCCTGGCTGATCTCGAACACATCACCCGGCCGGGTACGGATGCCATCGGCGAAGGACAGGGTCGCGGTGCCGAAGAAGTGGATGTGCACATCGCCGGGGCGCAGGAACTGGCTGTACTTGAAATGGTGATACTCGAGGTTTTCCAGGCTGTGGCACATGTTGGCTTCGCCACTGAGGAACTCGTTCTGCCAGAGCACTTCGCCGTCGCGCAGGATGCGACTGGTGCCCGCCAGGTGTTGCGGCAGTTCGCCGACCCGAAGCTCCGGGCCATAGCTGCAACTGCGCAGTTTCGAATGGGCCAGGTAAAGGTAATTCTTGCGTTCCATCACGTGATCGGAGAACTCGTTGCCCACCGCAAAACCGAGGCGATACGGTTTGCCGTCGTGGCCGATGACATAGAGGCCGCTGAGTTCGGGCTCCTCCCCGGCATCTTCAGCAAAGGGCGGTAGCGGGAAAGGCTTGCCCGGTCGCACGACGATGCTGCCATCGCCCTTGTAGAACCATTCCGGTTGCACGCCGGCCTGGCCGGCTGCAGGTTTACCGCCCTCCACACCCCACTTGAAGATGCGCATGGTGTCGGTCATCGCCGCTTCATCGCCGGCCTGCTGATGCATTTTGTCCCGAGCCGAGGCGCTGCCCAAATGGGTCAGGCCGGTGCCGCTGACCAGCATATGCGCCGGGTCCGGGTGATCCAGCGGCGGCAGGATGCGCAGCTTGGCCAGCAACTCGGCATAGTTGTGGCTGATGCCCAGCCCCAGGGTTTGAACCTGTCGCTCAAGAGTGGTGCCCGCCTCGATCGCCGCCAGCGCCAGATCCCGCACCGTGTGCGCATCCTGCACTTCACGCACCAGACCGTCTTCGACCACGCCGACGCGGCGTTCGCCATTACTCAATTCGAACTGAACTAAACGCATGAACCTTCTCCTGTTAATGCAGAACTTGTTGGCCAATCTCGCGTCAGGTACGGGTAGCACCGCGGGCACTTGCCGCGAACTGGTCGGCCGGCAGCACATGCTTGCGTTCCAGCAGGCGATACACCACGCCGGTCAGGACCAGGCCGAACACCATCACGCAGGACAGGAAATACAGCCCCGACGCCAGGTTGCCGGTGTACTCCTTCAGCGCACCAATCACGAACGGGCCGATGTAGCCGCCGAGGTTGCCCACCGAATTGATCAACGCGATTCCTGCCGCCGCACTGGCGCCGGCGAAGAAGCGCCCCGGCAAGGTCCAGAACACCGCCGTGCAGGAAAACAGCGCGAACGCCACCAGGCACAGCGCCGCCAGTTGCAGCACCGGTACCGACAGCCAGGCGCTGAGGAACAGGCCGATGGCACCCAACACATACAGCACCGCCAGATGACCGTAGCGATCATTCAGGCGGTCGGAACTGCGCGGAATGATCAGCAAACCGATGATTCCGAAGATGTACGGCACCGATGACACGAACCCGGTCACCAGGTCTGTGCCACCGAACTGCTTGATCAGCGTCGGCAGCCACAAACCGAGGCCATAGATGCTCAAGGTCACCGGCAGATAGAACAGCGCCAGCAGCAACACCCGTTTGTCCTTCAGTGCATGCAACGGATTGCCGTGGCAGGTCTGGCCATACTCGGCGAGGTCTTTTTTCAGTTCCCCGGTCAGCCAGTCTTTCTCGGATTGATCCAGCCATTTCACTTGGTCCGGGCCGTCCGGCAAGTAGCGCAGCACCGGCCAGGTCAGCAGGATCGCTGGCGTACCGATGACGATGAACAGCCACTGCCAGCCGTGCAGGCCAAGCGTGCCGTCCATACCGAGCAAACCGCCGGACACCGGGCCGGTGATCATCATGGCGATGGGTTGGGAAAGGATGAACAGCCCGAGGATCTTGCCGCGATGGCGAATCGGGAACCATTGGGTGATGTAGTACAGCACGCCTGGAAAGAACCCGGCTTCGGCCGCGCCGAGCAGAAAACGCATCACATAGAAGCTGTTCGGGCCCTGGACGAACGCCATGCCGATGGTGATAGCGCCCCAGGTGACCATGATCCGCGCGAACCAGCGTCGGGCGCCGAAGCGGTCGAGCATCAGGTTGCTGGGGATCTCCAGCAGAAAGTAGCCAATGAAGAAAAGCCCGGCACCAAATCCGTAAGCCGCATCACCGATGCCGACGTCGGCGCCCATGTGCAGCTTGGCGAACCCCACGGCAGAGCGATCCACATAGGCGATCAGGTACAGCAGGATCAGGAAGGGAATCAGTTTCAACGTGATGCGACGGATAAGCCGCAATTCCTGGCTCATGAGTTCGGTCTCCGATTGTTGTTGTTATAGAACCTCGGGGGACGCCTCTCGCGGAAAACCATCAGGGCCGTCCCTCCGTTGAAAACGACTATATAGTATTACTATTTAACCAACAACACTTCCAAACAGCCGAAATTGCGCTTATGTTACGCCACAGCTCGAACAATATAGTCATACAATAAGAGAACCGATCATGACTGATAAGAAACCCACCCTGCGCTCCGCCCAATGGTTTGGCACTGCCGACAAGAACGGCTTCATGTACCGCAGCTGGATGAAGAATCAGGGCATCGCCGACCATCAGTTCCACGGCAAGCCGATCATCGGCATTTGCAACACCTGGTCGGAACTGACCCCGTGCAACGCGCATTTCCGCCAGATCGCGGAGCACGTCAAACGCGGGGTGATCGAAGCCGGTGGCTTTCCTGTGGAATTCCCGGTGTTCTCCAACGGCGAATCGAACCTGCGCCCCACCGCCATGCTCACCCGTAACCTGGCGAGCATGGACGTCGAGGAAGCCATTCGCGGCAACCCGATCGATGGCGTGGTACTGCTCACTGGTTGCGACAAAACCACTCCGGCGCTGCTGATGGGCGCGGCCAGTTGCGACGTGCCGGCGATCGTCGTCACCGGTGGGCCGATGCTCAACGGCAAGCACAAGGGCCAGGACATCGGTTCGGGCACGGTGGTGTGGCAGCTCAGCGAACAGGTCAAGGCTGGCACGATCACCCTTGATGATTTCCTCGCGGCCGAGGGTGGCATGTCCCGTTCCGCCGGGACCTGCAACACCATGGGCACCGCCTCGACCATGGCTTGCATGGCCGAAGCGCTGGGCACGTCCCTGCCCCACAACGCGGCGATTCCGGCAGTCGATGCGCGCCGTTATGTGTTGGCGCACATGTCGGGTATGCGTGCAGTGGAGATGGTTCGCGAAGATTTGAAGCTGTCGAAAATCCTCACCAAGGAAGCCTTCGAAAACGCCATCCGGGTGAACGCTGCCATCGGCGGTTCGACCAACGCGGTGATCCACTTGAAAGCCATCGCCGGACGCATCGGTGTCGAACTGGACCTGGACGACTGGACCCGCATCGGTCGCGGCATGCCGACCATTGTCGACCTGCAACCGTCCGGGCGCTTCCTGATGGAAGAGTTCTACTACGCCGGTGGCTTGCCTGCAGTGCTGCGTCGCCTGGGCGAAGCCAACCTGATTCCGAACCCGAACGCCCTCACCGTCAACGGCAAAACCCTCGGCGAGAACACCAAGGACGCGCCGATCTATGGTCAGGATGAAGTGATCCGCACCCTCGACAACCCGATCCGCGCCGACGGCGGCATCTGCGTGTTGCGCGGCAACCTGGCGCCACTGGGTGCGGTGCTCAAGCCCTCTGCGGCGAGTGCCGAGCTGATGCAACATCGCGGGCGCGCGGTGGTGTTCGAGAATTTCGACATGTACAAGGCGCGGATCAACGATCCGGAACTGGACGTGGACGCCAACTCGATTCTGGTGATGAAAAACTGCGGGCCGAAGGGTTATCCGGGCATGGCCGAAGTCGGCAACATGGGCTTGCCGGCCAAGCTGCTGGCCCAGGGTGTGACGGATATGGTACGGATTTCCGACGCACGCATGAGCGGCACGGCGTACGGAACCGTGGTCTTGCATGTGGCACCGGAAGCCGCCGCCGGCGGGCCTTTGGCGGCAGTGAAGGAAGGCGACTGGATCGAGCTCGATTGCGCCAGTGGACGTTTGCATCTGGACATTCCGGATGCCGAACTGGCCGCGCGCATGGCCGACCTGCAACCGCCGCAACAGTTACTGGTGGGCGGCTATCGCCAGCTGTACATCGACCATGTGCTGCAGGCGGATCAGGGCTGCGACTTCGACTTCCTCGTCGGTTGTCGTGGAGCCGAGGTGCCGCGTCACTCTCACTGACCCTCTGGATTCTGTAACCACAGCAGAACCTGTGGCGAGGGAGCTTGTCGGATCGCCGCACCGTCCCGTTGGGCTGCGAAGCGGCCCCAATACAGGCAGTCGCGATTTGTCAGGCAGACCGTGCCGGCCGATTTGCGACTGCTTCGCAGCCGAGCGGGACGGTGCGGCGATCCGACAAGCTCCCTCGCCACAATGATTGTGCCCGCCGCGCCTGCTATCATGCGCAGCACCCCATCGCACAGGACCGCGCCGTTCCCCATGGATTACCGCAAACCCTCCGACCGCAAAAGCATGCACTCGCGCATCGTCCAGGAATTGGGCATGCAGATTGTCTCGGGACGCTTCAAACCGGACGACAAACTGCCCGCCGAAGCCCTGTTGTGCGAGGAATACGCGGTCAGCCGGCCAGTCCTGCGCGAAGCGACCCGAGTGCTGGTTGCCAAGGGCCTGGTGTATTCCCGTCCGCGGGTCGGCACCGTGGTCAAGCCGCGCCGGGAATGGCACATGCTCGACCCGGACGTGTTGCACTGGTTGATGCAAAGCAGCCCGCAGAATGAGTTCTTCAGCCTGCTGACCAGCGTGCGCAGTATCATCGAACCGGCCGCTGCAGCCCTGGCCGCGCAGTTCGCCACCGACGCAGACATCGCCTCCATCGGTGAAGCCTACCAACGCATGGAGTCAGCACCGACGCCTGAAGCCTTGTTGCAGCCGGACCTGGATTTTCACAGCCGCATCGCCGACGCGACCCACAACGACTTGCTGGCGAACCTGTGCAACATGTTGTCGGTGGCGATTGCCGAAGCCTTGAAGCACTCCAACCAACGGCCGAACCTGCATGAACTGGCGTTGCCTCGGCATAAGGCGATTCTCACGGCTATCGAGAATCGCGATGCGCTGGGTGCGCGACATGCGACGTTGGTGCAACTGGACGATGCGCGTAACGCGCTGAATGTGGTGCTCGGCACCGATCCCGCATAACCACCACAATTCCCCTGGGCTCATTGCCACCACGTAGTCATCCCTTAGATCATCGAATTGTCGGATCTGCGGTATCCCGTTACCGCACATCCATTCCGGCCTCGCCTTACTTTGCGTGACTCAACCCATGCAAAGGATTGCATCATGCCGATACCTGCATCCCCCCCTGCCACGGCGGACATGACCGATATCATCGCGCACGCCGTCAGCGCCCGCTTGAGCTCCCGCCCCACCCTGCGCTCGGAAACCGCTCGCCTGCTCAAGGACGGCGTACTGGAAAAGTACCCGCAACTGGACTTCGACCCTGAGCGAACCAAAATCGCGCAGCCGATTCCCAACGGGGCCTGGCGCCTCACGTTACTGCTGGACTTGGTACTGGATTATCTGGCCAGCGGCACACCTGTCGATTTCAGCGAGCGGTTCGGTCGTGCCTGCTTTCTGACCAACCGTGCGCCCGCGCAACTGACTGTCGGCAAAACCACATCACGCCTGCCTGATCTCCAGGTGATTGCGGGGGTCATCCTTGAGCTGCCCGACTTGCTGCACATCGGGCTCCAGGAATCGCTGACCCTTTACTGGAACCAGAAGGACGAGGCCGGCGTCAGCCGCTGGCAATGGCTGGGAAACTTGCTGGCCGGCGTCCTGCAGACATCCGCGACCCGCCTGTCGAAAAGCAACCCGGTGCAGGCCGGGATTCTCGCGGAGCTGGCCAGCCACCCGGACAACCTGCAGCGTCTCCAGCAATCCTGGTCAAAAGGCCCCATACAAGCCTGCACCCTACAAACCACCCTGACCAACGGTGACGTCTCCATTACGCTGCAGGCCTCCGAGCTCCTGGTGACTTGTGGTGAAACCCATTTGTTGTGCAGCGTGACCGGCAAAATCGAGTCCTTCTCTTCCCTGGAAGCTTTCGGCCTGGCTTGGGGCGCACGGTTTCAGCGGGCATACAAAGCCGATGTCATCACCTGGAAGCGGTTTGAGCCGGACGGCAACATCTTTGACATTCAGGCTGCCCTGCTCCTGAACCGGCAACTGGAAGATCTGGCTGCGCTCAAACTGCCCGCCAGCCAGGGCCTGGGCGAGTTGGCGAAACACGTTGATGCGATCACCGAAGTCGCCACGCTGTTCATCGACAGCCAACCGGACGAGGCCGTTTTTCAACCGATACAGGCGTCGATTCCCAGGTGGTTGCAAGCGGCGACACCCACTGACCGCATGGCCTATCGCAAGCACGTCCTGGCCATGGCCAGCGTCAAGCAACAGACCCAGGGGCGCACCTTCAACGATGGCATCGACGACCTTCGTACGTTTGCCCGAAAAGCCTTGCACAAGCAGATGCAGGAAGATTATCCGCTGGCGCCCGGTTATAACTCCGACGAGCTGGAACTGACTTTTCATGTACCCGTCGGTGACCTCGGCAGCGGCTACATCGAAACCGTCAAAATGACCCTGACCGAGCTGGCGATCAACAATCTCGCCACAAAACCCAAGGACCGCATGACTGTCCGTCACACCGGAGACCAACTGATTCAGCAGTGGACTACCGACGCCTATCTGCTGGACCTGGTGAGCCGGGTCAATGTCGGCCAGCACTATCCCGAACTGATCGAAACCTTGCTGCTCGGCGAGACCGACGACGCACGGGAGCGGGAACGATTGTTCGCGCTGGAACTGTCGGTTCATCTCCCCCTGCTGGCCCTCGAACATTCGATCAAGGGTGAGCACGGGTTCACCCATCTGGGGTATCGCTATGTCGATGCGTTGATGAATCGCACCGCCGCCGAACGGGTCGTCAACGAACAGGCCGTGGTCATCCGGCCCCTGGCGTTCCAACGCAAGGACGGCGCCGACTGTGATGTGGCCGCCAACATGTTCATCATCGAGCCCAAAGACTTGCAGGCCTCTGGCCCGCATATCCTCTATCGCCCGTTGTACACCCCGTCACTGCAGCAATACGCCGCTCGCAGCGACTTGCTCAAAGCGATCGCGCAACAGGGCGCGCTGCAAACCAGCGTGCTGACCTGGCTCCCGGACCGCGCACGTCCGGTTTACGACAACAACGGTTTCAACGAACCGCATATCAACCACTTTCACATCGGCGACGAGTTCTCACCGCCCGACAAGCCGAAACCGGCGATTCTGGCAGGCGACGAAGCTGCGGCCCGGTGGCTCAGTGCAGTGGAGGAAGGTCGATTGCCGGCCAGCCTGTTCGCCAGCAACGCCCGGGCGCTGGCCGATCTGGCTGACAGGCAATCGGTGTCCAATGCCGAAAGCCGTTGGGCGATCATCCTTGAGGGTGGCTGGCTGGTCTTTAACAACCTGGTACTGCCACTGTTGCGCGGCCCGGCAATGCTGGTGGGCTGGATGCTGCAAATCACCCATAGCCTGATCAACGACCTGCCCGCACTGGACAGTGATGACCCAACTACCCGGAATCTGGCCTGGATCGATGTGCTCTTGAACATCGGCCTGCTCCTTTTGCATGTCGCACGAACTCAAGGTGAACGGCCTGCATTCGCGCCAGAGCGCATGGGCGAAGACGCTCCGGTGACCCTCGATCCGCTGCGCCGTCTGTTGCCACTGGACTTGCTGCCTCCCGAGACAACCATCACTCAAGAAACACCCGGACTGCCCTCCGAACCGCCGGGCAGTGGCAATACGTTGCTGGATTTCAACCTGTCGACCGCTCGGGACTCGACCTCGGCGCGGCTGTTCAACAAGCTGCAGGCGGTCAAGGTTGCATGGCCCGCGTCTCTGCCAGAGCCTGTTGCAACCGGTCCGTTCAAGGGGCTGTACCGGATCGACAACAAATGGCACGTCACGGTCGCCGGCCTGCTGTTTCGCGTGAGTGTCGTGCCCGGTTTCGGTGAGGCCTACCTGGTGCATCCCGAGCATCCCGACCATCCGGGAATCAAGCTCAAAACCGATGGATACGGCCGGTGGACGCTGGATCAAGGGCTGAAACTGCTCGGCGGAGGACGTAACGCCAGGCGGGATGCCCTGCGCGAGAGCAAACAACAACGCATCAGCCTGCTGGAACTGAACCACCAGGAATTTTTGCAGCAACAGACGCAGGTGCAAAAACGCGTTGATATCGCGGAAAAGCTGATGGAGCTGAAAACAAACGACCCCGCCAGCAGCGAGCAGGATCGCACCACTTTTCGCCAACGGTTCGCAGACGAGCTGGACAAACAGAGCGAAACCTATGTCACGGCGCTTGCCGAAATCCGCGAAAAAAGCGCTCTGAGCAAAACTGATCCCGATCCAAACCTGCAGCGCAACCTGCTGGAGAATCTCATCAACAACGCGCGCAAACGTGTGGTCATCGCTGACCGGGAACGGGAAGCCACCAATCGAACTTACGCGGACTTGACCCGCGGTATCGAACACTTGCGCGAAGCAATCAAGGACAAGGGCAACGTCGTACTGGATCGATACTTCGAATTCATGCGCAGGACCTCCGAAGTCAACGAAACCATGATCAGGTTCTACGAAGAAACAGAGAGCCGACTTGCGGAGCTTAAACACCTGTCTCGCTTGGGCTTGGAGGACTGGAAACGGTTGACCGACAATCGCTCCGAGAATGAATTGACCGCTTTGCGAGTCAAATCCTACCAACTGAGCATCTTGCGTATTCTCAGCCTGAAGGAACTGGGTAGCGCCACCATGGCCCCACTCGAACGCGCACTCGATCCCCTGATGTTGCTGTCTCGCTCCCATTCCGAACTGCAAACTTCTCGCACTTATAACAATAGCGATCGGATCGCCGTTCTGGACAACCTGGTCGATCACTACCGCAAAGCACTGGATGGGCTTGAAAGTATCGGCATCTTCAATGCCGAAGAATTACAGCCGGCGGCCTTCAATCGCCTGCGAGAGATCATCGGTGAACTGCGCCTCGATGCCGAGCGACGTCTGGCCGATGACCTTCAAAATCTCCCGCAACCTTCGGTCTCCGAGCCCGATCCGTCTTCACCCGGAGCCAGCAAGCCCCCGATCCAGCGCCCCTCTTCATGGGCCAGTCGCAAGCGGGTCATCAAAACCGCCAAGGGCACTCTGATCGGCGATATTCGCCCCCGCGTGGCTAACCAGGGCGGAGACATTGTTGATATCAACGGTCCACTCGAAGATGCACCACTGGCTTCGTTCCATGAACATGAACCGAATGTCTGGGTAGAAATGATCGAGGTCAGGCAGCCCGCACCCAAGGCCTCCGCGCACTCCTACGCACAGCTCAAAGGGGATGCCCGCAAGGCCATCGCCAATGTCGACAAGCAGGTAAGGAAAATCGAGGGTTACGCGCAACGCGCAAGCTCACCCAAGGAAATTGAAGAACAATTGCAACGCGAAGCACAAAAGCTGACCGGGTATGCCGAGGGTCTGGAACACCATGAGGCCCCCTCGCCAAACCGGGAACAAGATGCCTCGTTAATCCGCGATTTACGCGATCACGCGCGAGCCCTCGACAGTAAGGCATCGGAACTGCGCATCCGCATGACACTGGCCCAGCCCCCCAGCAGTGAGGGTGTGGAGTTTCTGTTACGGTGCAAGGAGGTTTACCCACGCATGATCGGTAATCGCGTACAACTGAAAACCGGACGTAAAGACTTCATGCAGGAGTACGTCCTGTTGAACAAAGACGATCAACCCTGGGGGTACGCACATTTTCACTATGAGCGCTTCGATGATGCCAAGACGCAATATACCCAGGCCCATCTGAAAACCAGGGAACAACGCTTCGAAACCTACGAATCGGCGATGGCCAAGGCTACAGATCCGAAACAGAAAATCGATATCCACCGCGGGATCATCAGCAAGGAACTGGCCAACAGTGCATTCCTGACGCTACAACCACGCTGAGTGATTCGGTCCCCCATAAAAAAAGCCGCAACCTGAGTTGCGGCTTTTTGGGTCAGGCTGACGCCTAGTGAGCAAACAGCGAGTTGCCCTTCTGCCCCGCCAGTTTTTCCGGTTTGATCAGGAACCGCGCCAGCGCCGGCAGCAGCCACAACGCGCCGAACATGTTCCAGAGCAGCATGAAGGTCAGCATCAGGCCCATGTCGGCCTGGAACTTGATCGCCGAGAAGATCCAGGTGCACACGCCGATTGCCAGGCACAGACCGGTGAACAACACAGCTTTACCGGTGGACTTCAGCGTCTGGTAGTACGCCTCTTGCAGCGACAGGCCGGCACGCAGGAAGCTTTCCAGGCGACTGTAGATGTAGATCCCGTAATCCACGCCGATCCCCACCCCGAGTGCCACCACTGGCAAGGTCGCCACTTTCACACCGATGCCCATGAACGCCATCAGTGCGTTGCCGAGCACCGAGGTCAGCACCAGCGGCAGCACGATGCACAAGGTCGCCGCCCAGGAACGGAAGGTGATCATGCACATGGTCGCGACGCAGATATACACCAGCACCAGAATCGTCAGTTCGGAACGCTTGATCACTTCGTTGGTGGCGGCCTCGATCCCGGCATTACCGGCGGCGAGGAGGAATTCCAGGCCTTCCTTGTTGTTGTCCTTGGCGAAGTCCTGCACCGCATGAACCGCGCGATCCAGGGTTTCGGCCTTGTGATCGTTGAGGAACACCAGCACCGGCGCCAAAGAGCAATTGTTGTTGTACAGACCATCGGCACGGGCGATGGAGTTGTTCAACACGTCCGGATTGCGCGACAGGGTTTCCCATTTCAGGTTGCCCTCGTTCATGCCCTTGATCATTTGCTTGGACACGGTCACCAGCGAGATCGCCGACTGCACGCCCTCGGTGTTCTGCATCTTCCACATCAGCTCGTCGATCGGTGCCATGGCTTCATAGCGCGAGCACCCTTCAGGCTTGGTCTTGACCATTACCACCAGCACGTCGGAACTGGTGGAATAGTTGTTGATGATGAAGCTGTTGTCCTTGTTGTAACGCGAGTCCGGACGCAGTTCCGGCGCACCCTGGTCGAGGTCGCCGATTTTCAGGTTCTGGCTGTACCAAAGGCCACCGCTGAAGGCGATCAGCGCCAGGGCAATGGAGACCGGTGCGACTTTCGGGCTGGCAAAGTTCGCCAGCAGGCGCCAGAAGGGATGCTCGCGGTGCGCGTCTTTCTTGCTGCGGTCGACGGCGCGTTTGCTGATACCCACGTAGGAAATCGCTACCGGCAGCAGGATCAGGTTGGTGAACACGATCACCGCCACGCCGATGGACGCGCCGATGGCCAGTTCGCGAATCACGCCGATGTCGATGATCAGCAGCGTGATAAAGCCCACCGCATCCGCGAGGATCGCGATCATCCCCGGCAGGAACAACTGACGGAATGTGCGCCGTGCCGCAGTCAGCGCGTTGTCCGCCTCGCTGGACTGCAAGGCGATACCGTTGATTTTCTGCACGCCGTGGGAAATCCCGATGGCGAAGATCAGGAACGGCACCAGCATCGAGTACGGATCCAGCCCGAAGCCGAAAAAGTGCATCAAGCCGAGCTGCCAGACCACCGCCACCAGCGTCGTACTCAGTACTGCCACGGTGCTGCGCATGCAGTTGGTGAACCAGTACAGCAGGATCAGGGTGATGACGAAGGCGACGCCGAAAAACATCACCACCATGACCAGCCCATCGATCAGGTCGCCGACTTTCTTGGCGAACCCGACAATGTGGATCTTCACGTTGGGGTTCTGGGCTTCGAACTTGTTGCGGATCTTGTCTTCAAGCTCATGCGAGAACTTGCGGTAGTCCAGCGCCAGTAACTTGCCCTGGTCTTGCGGGTCCGGGTAGGACTCCAGCAGCGGGATGTCGACGATGCTCGACTTGAAGTCGTTGGCCACCAGCCGCCCGACCTGCCCGGACTTGAGCACATTGTTGCGCAACAGGTCGAGGCTTTGCTGGGAACCGTTATAGCTCTGGGGGATCACTTCACCACCGGCGAAGCCCTCCTCCGTCACCTCGGTCCAGCGTACGCTCGGGCTCCACAGCGACTTGAGGCCGGAACGGTCGACACCGGAGATGTAGAACACCTCGTCGTTGATCTGGCGCAGGGTCTCCATGTACTCCTTGGAGAAGATATCGCCATCGGTGGCTTCAACGGAAATCCGTACGGTGTTGCCCAGGTTCGCCAGATCGTTGCGGTGCTCCATCATCTTTTCAATGAACGGATGCTCGAGCGGGATCATTTTTTCGAAACTGGTGGACGGCCGGATCAGCGTCGCCTGCCAGAACAGGAAAATACTGACCAGCAGGCAGATGACGATCACCGCCGGGCGGTTGTTGAAGATCAGGCGCTCAAGAAACGTCGCCTTGTCCTGATGAGGAGTGCTTAAGGATGTCATAGACCCGCCTTCTTATTATTTGCCCGGCTCATTTGGACGACCCGTTTGTGCCATTCTCTGCGCCCGTTGGCGAGGTGACGCGCACGCCGCCCTGGCCTGCCAGAATCAGATTACCGTTACCCGCCGCCGTGACCGACGAGACGGAAATGCGATCGGGACGGTTGAACACGCTGAAGGTTTCGCCGTCGTCGCTGCTGCGAATGACACTGCCACCATTGCCGACGATCACGATGGAACCGTCGTCGAGCAATGTGGCGCCGGACAGGCCGAATTCCAGCGCACCGCGTGCAGCCTTGAGTTCGACCTGCTCCCACGTGGTGCCGAAATCCGTGGAGCGATAGAGATTGCCCCGCAAGCCGTAGACCAGCAGCGTGGCCGGTTGCGCGGTGCCGATGACGCCGAACAGCGAGCCCTCGTAGGGGCCTTCAAGCTTTTCCCAGGTCTGCCCTTCATCGGCGGAACGGAACATGCTGCC
The DNA here is from genome assembly GCF_056400265.1 of Pseudomonas sp. 01L34. NCBI lineage: Bacteria > Pseudomonadati > Pseudomonadota > Gammaproteobacteria > Pseudomonadales > Pseudomonadaceae > Pseudomonas > Pseudomonas sp. 01L34. The sequence goes on along the minus strand of NZ_JBFTSX010000001.1, from coordinate 248,836 downwards.
CTGCTCGCCGACGATGAAAATGCCGGAATCCTTGACTGCAGCTATGGCGTTGAGGTGGTACTGGTCTTCGTTGGCCAGGCGATCGCTGACATCTTCCCAGTTCTTGCCACCGTCGGTGGTTTCCAGCAAGGCACCGTAGGCGCCCACGGCAAAGCCGCTGTTGACGTCCTTGAACCAGACATCCAGCAGCGGCGATTCGCGGCGCAGGTCTTCGAATTGTTTGGTCCAGGTGACCCCGCCGTCTTCACTGGCGAGGATCTGCGCGTCATGGCCGACGGCCCAACCGTGCTTGTCATCGACAAAAAATACCGCTGTCAGCAGCTGCCGGGTCGGCACCTTGGCTTGGGTCCAGGTCGCGCCCTGGTCATCGGAGTAAAGAATGTGTCCGCGATCGCCGACCGCCACCAGGCGTTTGCCGGCGTGCACGACATCGAGCATCAGGCCTTTGCTGGCCTTGGCGGATTCAATGGAATAAACCACGTCGGTGGTCGGCGCGGCAGCGGCCAGCACAGGAGCCGACAACACGGCACAACCCAACAGCGAGAGCGCTGTAGCCAGCAACGCGAACCTGCGTAACGCCGGCGGGCGGCAAATACTCACACCCATGACAGGCTCACTCATAGACCTTCCCCCATTATTATTGTTAGGTCATTCAACCTTTCAGGGCGCCGTAAGGGGGTGCTCACCGGGACTGCCCTATTCCAGAGCATAGTCCTGAAACCCGCAATCCAGAGCCCCTTCGGAAGCTGGGCTTATCCTATCGGGGTTTGGAAAGGTCTGACAATCGACGCCACGTTATGTTTTGTTAACCGGGGGGATATGCGCAGAGGCTGAATGGAGGGACATTCGCAGAGGTGATCGGGGTCTGGGGTACATATCCGTTTCTGCGGTAACGGCGGCTGGCGGTTTCGCTCTTACAGCGAGTCACTTTCGAAAAGCGCGAAAGTAACCAAAGCGCTCTTGCCCCTGTCGTTCGGCCCTTCGCCTAGGCTCAGGGTGCCCTCGTTCCGGTCCTGCTCCGTGGGCCCGCCGCCATCGGCCATCCATGGCCGGGGGCGGCTAACCCGGCATCCATGCCGGGTTGCCCACTGCGCAGAACCTCCACTCGGCCTCTCGAGGGGGCGGTGCGTCAAAATCAAAAGCAAGGCGGCCTCCCGGCCGGCCTGATCTCAAGCGGACGCATTTCCCTGTAGGAGCTGTCGAGCGAAGCGAGGCTGCGATCTTTTGATCTTGCATTTGCTTTGCTTTGCTTTGCTTTGCTTTGCTTTGGCTTTTGATCTTGATCTTGATCTACCCGCCCCTTCGGGAGGCTGAGCGCAGGTGTTCATCTGGGGATTGGCGCGCAGCGCCGTTCGACGCAGTCGAACCCATCGCATGTAGGTCGTAGCGAAGCAGACCGTAGGGCGATGCCCCCAGATGGATACCGGAGCGAAGGAACGCCGAGCCTCAGCGAGGGGCCGGACGCTTGGGGCGAGACCTTTTGGGTACTTTTGGGGCGTTTGCCAAAAGTGCCTCGCCGTAAGGGCGAAACCCTAAGTAGCCGTTACCGCAGAAATGGATATGTACTCCATCAAAAATCCCGGTCGGCTATCAGGCCGCCATCGCGAGCAAGCCCGCCCCCACAAGGTCCGAGTGAACACTTGAGAGAGCAGGCAACCAGATCAGGCCAGGCTTTTGCTGACCACTTCGTACACGTCGCTGGACAGCTGCCCCGAAGCGAGGATCCGCTCCAGTTCGCCTTTCATCAACGCCTGACGGGCGCTGTCGTACTTACGCCAGCGCGTCAGCGGCGCCAGTTGGCGAGAAGCAATCTGCGGATTGAAGCCGTTGAGCTCAATCACCAGATCCGCCAGGAACCGATACCCGGAACCATCCGCCGCGTGGAAGTTGATCAGGTTCTGTCCGGCAAACGCGCCGACCAGTGCCCGCACCTTGTTGGGGTTCTTGATGTTGAACGCCGGGTGTTGCATCAAGGCTTTGACCCGCGCCAGACCGCCTGGCAATACACTGCCGGCCTGAACGCTGAACCACTGATCCATGACCAGCGGATTGTCCTTGAAGTGCTCGGCGAAGCTCGCCAGTGCCTTGGCTTTCTGCGCTTCGAACGGCGAATTCACCAACACGGCCAACGCGGTCAGGCGCTCGGTCATGTTGTCGCAGCTGTCGAACTGCTCAAGGGTTGCCGCCAATACTTCTGGCTTGTCGCTGAGCATCAGGTAGGACAACGCAATGTTCTGCAGTGCGCGGCGGGCGAAGTGCTCGGCCTCGGCCACATACGGAGTCTTCTTCGACAGATCACGATTGGCCTGATAACGCAGCCACAGCGCTTCGAACAAAGTGTCCGCCAGTTGCTTGCGCGCAAATTCGCGAGCGGTGTGGATCGCTTCGACATCAGCCACTTCGCTGATTTCGGTCAGGTACGCTTCGCTTGGCAGCGAGAGCATTTCAGCGACCATGGCCTGATCCAGCGTCTCGTCGGACAGCACGGTACGCAGGGCTGCAACCAGACGCTGATCCAGCACCAGCGCTTCGCCCTTCTGCTGCTGGGCGATCAACTCTTGCAGCACCTGCACCGACAACTGCTGGCCGGCATCCCAACGGTTGAAACCGTCGCTGTCGTGCTGCATCAGGAACATCAGTTGATCGCGGTCGTACGGGAAGCTCAGTTTCACCGGCGCCGAGAAGCCGCGCAGCAACGACGGCAGTGGTTTTTCAGCAATGTCGACGAAGGTGAAGGTCTGCTCGGCTTCAGTCACCGAGATCACCCGCGAAGTGCCTTGAGCACTGGCTTCACCGGACAGACGCAATGCAATTGCCGCGCCTTTCGAATCAAGCAGACCCAGCTCCACCGGAATCACGAACGGCAGCTTCTCAACCTTGTCCGGGGTTTCCGGGCAGCTCTGGCGGAAGGTCAGGCTGTAGGTTTTCGCCGTGGCGTCGTAGGACTCGCTCACCGCCAGACGCGGTGTGCCGGCCTGGCTGTACCAGCGTTTGAACTGGGTCAGGTCGACGCCATTGGCATCTTCCATGGCCTTGATGAAGTCATCGCAGGTCACGGCCTGGCCGTCATGGCGTTCGAAGTACAGGTCGCTGCCTTTGCGGAAGCCGTCAGCGCCAAGCAAGGTGTGGATCATGCCGACCACTTCCGAACCCTTTTCATACACGGTCAGGGTGTAGAAGTTGGAAATCTCGATGAAGCTGTCCGGGCGTACGGCGTGAGCCATGGGGCCGGCGTCTTCGGCGAACTGGTGGGTGCGCAGGTACGCCACGTCCTGGATGCGCTTGACCGTGGCCGAGTTCATGTCGGCCGAGAACTCCGAATCGCGGAACACGGTGAAGCCTTCCTTGAGCGACAGCTGGAACCAGTCGCGGCAGGTCACGCGGTTGCCCGACCAGTTGTGGAAGTATTCGTGGGCGACGATCGCTTCGACCCGCTGGTGCGCGGCGTCGGTAGCGGTTTCGGCACGGGCCAGCACGGCGCTGGAGTTGAAGATGTTGAGGCCCTTGTTCTCCATGGCGCCCATGTTGAAGTCGTTGACCGCGACGATCATGAAGATGTCCAGGTCGTACTCGCGACCGTAGACTTCTTCGTCCCAACGCATGGACTTCTTCAGGCTGTTCATGGCGTGCTGGCACTTGTCGATGTTTTCTGGCTCGACATAAATGCGCAGCGCCACGGAGCGCTCGGTCATGGTGGTGAAGGTGTCTTCGACACACCACAAGTCACCGGCCACCAACGCGAACAGGTAGGCAGGCTTCTTGAATGGGTCTTCCCAGGTCGCCCAGTGGCGGCCGTCTTCGCCGGGACCGGAGGCAATCGGGTTGCCGTTGGACAGCAGCACCGGATAGCTGTGCTGCTCGGCGACCACCGTGGTGGTGAATGCACTCATCACGTCCGGGCGGTCGAGGTAATAGGTGATCTTGCGGAAACCTTCGGCCTCGCACTGGGTGCAGAACATGGTGCCGGATTTGTACAGGCCTTCCAGGGCGGTGTTGGTTTCCGGGTGGATCCGGACGCTGGTGTCGACCGTGAAGCTTGTTGCGGTCGGGTGCAGGGTCAGATGGTTCTCGGTCAGTTGGTAGTCGGTGGCGCTCAGCTCCTGGTCGGCCAGGGTCACCGACAGCAGCTCGAGTTGCTGGCCGTCGAGCACCAATGGCGGCAGGCCCGGGCCACGCTCAGGGTTGCGGCGCATCACCAGTTGCGCATGGACCAGGCTGTGGTCCTCGAACAACTCGAAGGTCAGGTGCGTCTCGTCGATCAGGTACTCGGGCGCCTGATAGTCCTTCAGGTAAATCATCTTCGGTTGTTCGGTGCGCATGCTTGAGTCCTTACTGATGCACGGCGAGCTGGTAGGCCGTGTATTTACGAATATTGATCACGCCGGTGTCGAAAATCAGGTATTGACCCTTGATCCCCAACAGCGTGCCTTCGGCAATCGGGTTCTTGTCCAGGTTGAAGCTGACGATTTTGGCCGGGTACTGCTCGACCGGATAGCGGATTTCGAGCGGTTCGACGTCGGTAATTGTCTGGATTGCTTGTAGGCCGAATCGTTCCTGCAAACTGTGCAAACCTTCGGCACAGCTTTCAAACAGCTGATCGCGAACCTGCGCCAGGTCCACCGACACCGCATCGCCCTTGAGCAAAGCACGCCAGTTGGTCTTGTCAGCGACTTGACTGCGGAACAGGTCTTCGACGAAGCCCGACTGCTGGCGGGTCGAGACGCGCACGATCGGCAAGGCCTGGCTGGCACCCTGATCGAGCCAACGGGTCGGCAGTTGGGTGGCGCGGGTAATGCCGACCTTGATCCCCGACGAATTGGCCAGGTAAACCACATGGTCGGTCATGCAGAACTTCTCGCCCCACTCAGGCTCCCGGCAAGTGCCGGCATCGTAGTGGCAACGCTCCGGGCTCATGATGCAGATGTCGCACTGGGCCAGTTTGGTCATGCACGGGTAGCAGTAACCCTGGCTGAAACTGGTTTTGGTCTTGCGTCCGCAATGGGTGCAGTGGATCGCCCCCAGGTACTCCAGGCGCACCGTGGTGCCGATCAACGGATTGACCGGTACCTCGGCGTCGCCCAGACGAAAAGCGTACTGCACGTTCGGCCCGTCAAGGCGCGCCGACATTTTGCTGATTGCACCGCGGCCAATCTCGATCAATGGATGGCATCCGACTTGAACAGAATATTCGGCACTTCGATCGACTTCGACGCGCACTCCTGCGGGCCCATGTAGCCGGTGCGCTGTTCCTCGGGCAGGTTCTGGATTTCCCAGGCGATCATCGCTTGCAGGGACAGTTCGCGCTGCTCGGCGGTGAGTTTGCCACCGTCGGACCATTTGCCGATTTCCACCGCCAGTTTCAGGCTCTGGTAGATATCCGGGGTAATGTTTTTGATCATTTCGTTAAAAGAGGACATCAAGGGCTCCGCGCTCTTCATTCATAACTGATTAGACGGCCAGTTTACGGCGGTTGTACAAACCGCCCAACAAACCGGTGAAGCATCCGATGAGTAACCCGCCGACGTGGGCCGCGTTGGCAATTTCGCCGAAACCGATCATCGAGACCAGCCCCGACAGGCACAACAACAGCCACACCAGCATCATCACCAACACCCCACGAGGCAGGCGATAAGCCGGGTTCGGCGACAACAACTGGAAGATCCAGCAATGCCCGAGCAGGCCGTACAGCACCCCGGACAACCCGCCAAACAGGGTCGGGCCGCTGAAAAAAAACTGGGCATAGTTGGATACCAGGCTGAACAGCAACGTCAGGCCGATCAGGTTGATGCTGCCCTGACGCGACTCGATGCGCCGCCCCAGCTCCCAATACCACATGCCGTTCATGGCCAGGTGCAGGATGCCGAAGTGGATCAGCATCGGCGTCACCAGACGCCACCACTGCCCCGCCGCCAGGCTGTCGGCCAGTGGCGTGAAATGGATGTATTCGCCGACCACGCGGAAATCGAGGAAGGTCAGCCAGCGCATCGTCTCGAGGTTTTCGCCCAGCAGCGTCACCACGCCGACGATCAGGCTCAGCAACAGCACGAACGCCGTGGCCTTGCTGTGGCGCAACTGCTCGACAAAACCCGGACGTTGCAGGGTCGGCGCCACCGGGATATCCAGTTGCTGATCGGGGTCGCCGGCCGGAAAGCGTTCGTACAACGAGCGCACGTCTTCGCTGATGCTGGCCGGTACCCACAGTACCTGCTCGCCCGCCTCTTCGCTGACCCGATGGGGCACTTGCATGCGCTGCAGCAGTTTGACGAACCCGCTCAAATCTACCGCCAGTGGTAGACGCAATACCGCCACCGCCGTCATTGCAACACCTCCGGCCGCTCGACATCGACCCAGACAAATTTATGCGGGTCGAGACGGGTTTCCTGATCCAGACGATAAGCGACCAGTTTGCCGTAGAGCACCGCGCTGTAATCCAGGCACGCCAGGTTCGGACGGATCGGCGCCGGTTTGCCGCTGCGCCAGTAGTGGCCGACGAACAGCATCGGCTCATCGATGCCGTAGCGCAGCAAGTTGTCTTTTTCACTGGACGACAGCGGTGTGCGGGCCACCGGCTCGGGCAAGGCGTCGGGCTGGAACACGATGTCTCCGTAGGTTTGCGGGTCGTCTTCCCAGAATTTAGTGCGAAAGAACGAGCGCGTCAGGCCGTCGCCGCTGGTCATGGTCAAGCCGTGGGGCAAGCGCATGTCGGTGCCGCGCAGCAGGCGATCGAACACGGTGCAGGCGAAACTGCCGGGCACTGCGGAGGCCTGGAGGAAATGCTCGTCGATGCAACCGTCGGGGAACAACCCGCGCAACGGCTCGATCAGGCTGGCATCCCAACAGGCATGCACCACGCGGAAACGCTCGGCATCGACGAACAATGGCAGCTTGTAGAACCATTGCAGGAAGTCGTGCCAATCCTGGGGATGATCTTCGAACTGGGTCAGGGTTTCCTGAAGCAGGCGGGCGTGGCGCGGGGTGTGCTCGCGCACGAACTGTTTGCCGCTGCCCGGCAGCGCCGGCGTGCTCCAGCCGAGGGCGTTGAATTCATGATTGCCCATGATGCACAGCGCCTGGCCGGCCTCGACCATGTCGTGGACGATGTGCAGCGCCTCGCGAATCCGCGGGCCGCGGTCGATGATGTCGCCGAGGAACACCGCCATGCGCGACGGATGCCGCCAGACACCTGCCTGTTTGTGGTAACCGAGCCGGTCGAGCAAGTGCTCAAGGGTCAGAGCGCAACCGTGCACGTCACCGATCAGGTCGTAGCTACGCGCGGGATCGAGCATCAGTCGCCTCCACCACCCAACTTGCTGCCCCAGCCGAGCTTGGTCCGGCAGACTTCGTAGTAGTTGTGGTCGAGTGGGTGAATCAGCCGCAGCTTCTGCGCTTTCTTGCTGATGGTGATGGTGTCACCGGGCGCGCAGGTGAAGTGGTTCTGCCCATCACAGGAGACTTGCGGGTAAATCTGCATATCTTTGGACACGACGATTTTCAGCTCACTGTTGCCATCGACCACAATCGGCCTACCCGACAAGGTATGGGGGTACATCGGCACAATCACAATAGCGTCGAGCTTGGGATGCATGATCGGGCCGCCCGCAGACAGCGCGTAGGCGGTCGAACCGGTCGGCGTGGCAACGATCAGGCCGTCGGCCTTCTGGCTGCAGACGAACTGGCCGTCGATGTACAGCTCGAACTCGATCATTCGCGTCGACTTGCCGGGGTGCAGCACTACATCGTTCAGCGCATCGCCCTGGCCGATGGCTTCGGCGTGGCGCCGGACTTCGGCTTGCAACAGGAAGCGGTTTTCCACCAGGTAATGGCCGTCGAGCACTTCGGCGACTTTGACTTCCAGCTCATCGGGGCGAATATCGGTGAGGAATCCCAGGCTGCCACGGTTGATACCGAGCACCGGGATGTTGTGCCGGGCCAGCGCCCGGGCAGCGCCCAGCAGGCTGCCGTCACCACCGACCACAATCACCATGTCACAGACTTCACCGAGCATCTTGCGCGACGAAGTTTGCAGGCCATGGCCCGGCAGGACTTCGGCGATGGTGTCTTCGAGGATCACGTGCAGGTGACGATCGAGCAGAAACCGTTTCAGTCGGCGGACGGTATCCAGCACCTGAGAACTGCCCAGGCGACCGATGATGCCGATATTACGAAATTGCTCCATGAGGCCCCTAACGCGTGTGGCGGCGAAAAACACGATTATGGGCGAAAGCGCGGCGTAGACAAAACCCTTTCAGCCACAACGGTGTGCTCTAGTTTCGGGCTATGCTCGCAAGATGATCCTATTTCCAGACTTGCTCCAGTTACCTCACCAGTTGCGCCACCCTGAAGTGCGCGACCTGGCTTGGGTCATCCTCGCGCCGCCGATGCTCGACGCCACCCCGTGGCCGCAGCGTCATCCCCTGGCCGGCAGCGATTGGGTGCAGGCGCCGGAGCGCCTGGAACACTGGCTCAGGCATCTGGATCGTGACAGTTACGATTTGCTGCACTGGCTGGCCCAGGCCAGGACCCGGCGCCTGGGTTTGTACTACGAACGGCTGTGGCAGTACGCCGTGCGGCACGCACCGGGGATCGAGCTGATCGCCGCCAACATGCCGATCCGTCGCGAAGGCCATACCCTCGGCGAGTTGGACATGCTGCTGCGCGATCGCGATGGTGTGCATCACCTGGAACTGGCGATCAAGCTCTATCTCGGCCCGCAGAACGGTGACGGCCGTGACACCGCGCAGTGGCTCGGACCAGGTTGTCATGATCGGCTGGACCGCAAACTGGAACACCTGAGCCGGCATCAATTACCGATTTCCGCGCGGGCGGAGAGCCGTGATGTGCTGGCGTCGCTGGATATCCAGCAGTTCAGCGCGCATCTATGGCTGGGCGGTTACCTGCTCTATCCGTGGCCGGGGCAGGCCGAACCACCGAGCGGCGCACACCCTCAGCATTTGCGCGGTAGCTGGCTGCACCAGAAGGATTGGGCGGACTTTGTCGTGCAGCGTCCGTTCGGTCGCTGGCAACCTCTGCCCCGCCACGCCTGGCTGGCGCCGGCGCACTATCCCAAGGAGCAGACCTGGAGCGCTGAACAGCTGGACACGTGGCTGAGCGATCTGGACCCGCTGGCACCGGCGCAATTGATGGTGCGGCTGACAGAGAATGCCAAAGGGGATTGGGAAGAGGCCGAGCGGCTGTTTCTGGTGTCCGATCTTTGGCCGAATGTGCCGGGCAGTGGCTAAGTATTGTGGTGAATGGACCGACCTAGATGGACAAGCGCAACGCCAACGCCGCCAACGTCACCAACAACACCGGCACCGTCAGCACAACCCCGACCTTGAAGTAATACCCCCAGCCAATCCGGATATTCTTGCGCTGCAGCACATGCAGCCACAGCAAGGTCGCCAGACTGCCGATCGGGGTGATTTTCGGCCCCAGGTCGCTGCCGATGACGTTGGCGTAGATCATCGCCTCTTTCGCCACGCCGGTCGCCTGACTGGCATCAATCGAGAGCAAGCCGATCAGCACGGTCGGCAGATTGTTCATCACCGACGACAGCAACGCCGTCAGCACCCCGGTGCCCATGGCCGCGCCCCACACGCCGTAACCGGCGAAGCCATCCAGCCAACCGGCCAGATACCCGGTTAGCCCGGCGTTGCGCAGGCCATACACCACGAGGTACATCCCCAAGGAAAAAATCACGATCTGCCACGGCGCTTCTTTCATCACCTTACGCGTGGAAATCTTGTGGCCACGGGCGGCAATGGCCAGCAGCAATGCAGCGCACACCGCGGAGATCGCGCTGATCGGAATGCCCAACGGCTCAAGGGCAAAGCAGCCGAGCAGCAGAATCACCAACACCACCCAACCGGCATAAAACGTTGCGGTGTCGTGAATCGCGGTGACCGGGTCTGCCAATTGCTCGGGATGGTAATCACGGGGGATGTCGCGACGGAAAAACACCATCAACATCGCCAGGGTCGCTGCCACGCTTACCAGATTGACCGGGATCATCACCGCGGCGTAGCGGTTGAAACTGATCTTGAAGAAGTCAGCCGAAACAATGTTCACAAGGTTCGACACCACCAGCGGCAGGCTCGCGGTGTCGGCGATGAAACCGGCCCCCATCACGAACGCCAGGGTCGCCGCCGGGGAAAAACGCAACGCCAGCAGCATGGAAATCACGATCGGCGTAAGAATCAGCGCCGCGCCGTCATTGGCGAACAACGCCGAGACCAGTGCGCCGAGCAGCACCATATAAGCAAAGAGCTTGCGCCCGCTGCCCCGCCCCCAACGGGCCACATGCAACGCGGCCCAGGCAAAGAATCCCGCCTCATCCAGCAGCAGGCTGATGATAATCAGCGCAACGAAGGTGCCAGTGGCATTCCAGATGATCTGCCATACCAGAGGAATATCGCTCAGGTGCACCACCCCGGACAGCAGTGCCAGCACCGCGCCGAATACCGCACTCCAGCCGACGCCCAGGCCTTTGGGTTGCCAGATCACCAGGGTGATGGTCAGCAAAAAAATCAACGATGCGATGAGCATATAAACCCGGTTCCAGCCCGACGGAAAAAACGAAGCGCGGAATATAGGGAGGTTTGAATAGGCCGTAAAGTGAAGGTGGGATGAAATGCCCGATGCAGCAGCTGCCGAGCCTGCGAGACAGCCGCTACGAGCTAAAAGGAAGCGGTCATGGCTTTTTATGCTGCTCGACCCACTGCGCATACGCATTGATGAATTTCTGCAGGAACGGCTTGAGCGACTCCGACAACTTGCCCGCCTCGTCGAACGCTGAACCCGCGCCGCCCAGATAAGCTTCCGGCTGCTGCATGCACGGTACATTGAGAAACACCATCGACTGGCGCACATTGTGGTTGGCGCCAAATCCGCCGACGGCGCCCGGTGAAGCGCTGATCACCGCACCCGGCTTGCCGTCCCAGACACTCTGGCCATAGGGACGCGAACCGACGTCAATCGCATTCTTCAACGGCGCCGGCACCGAACGGTTGTATTCCGGGGTCACGAACAGCACCGCGTCGGATGAACGCACCTGTTGTCGGAAAGTGCTGTAGGCTGCCGGCGGTGAATCGCCATCGATGTCTTCGTTGTACAGCGGCAAATCGCCGATTTCGACGATCGTCAGCTTCAGATTGGCAGGCGCCAGCTCGGCCAGCGCCAGCGCGACCTTGCGGTTGATCGATGCTTTTCTCAGGCTGCCGACCAGAACGGCGATCTCGTAGACGTTGCTCATGGAAGATACTCGACTGTTCGATGGAAAGAGCTTCTAGTTATAGATGATCAAATGACGATTCAACCAGCGGGCGACGGAAAATCGCCGCCCCTGACTATTTTTTTCCTGTAGGAAAACTTACCTCGCCCAACCACGGTCTACAGAACCGCAAATTGAGTGATTTATCTCCAGAGGTTCTAAGCAGATGGCAGCAGTACTCGTCGGTCAGTTCCATGCAAGAGACGCGGAAGGCCGTGTTTATTCCGTGCATGAGTTCCAGGAATCCACCCTGTCGCACGACGGCCTCGCCGGCTCTGCGCCTGTCACCACCTATAAACTGGCCATTGGCGATCGGGTCAACAAACTCGACGACAACGCGTTTGTGCTGGTGCAAACCGGTGTCACCCTCATTCGCGAACCTGAAACGAACGTCGCTTCATAACCCGCTGTTATGAGCAGAAGTCATATGCGCGCACTTGAGTTAGGATTCAGTCACTGACTCCCTCACCTGCTGAACATGGACTTCACGCATGCGTTTACGTCATATCGAAGTGATCCAGGCGCTCCTGCAGACCGGTCACCTGGGCACCGCCGCCGAATGGTTGCAGTTGCCCGTGACCGAGGTTGAACGCACGTTGCGCGATGCCGAGGATCAGTTGGGTTTCATGCTGTTTGCCAGCGTGCGTGGCCGTCTGCAAGCCACGCGCGAGGCGCGGGAGTTGCAGGTCGAGATCGCCCGCGTCTACGAGGCCCTTGAGCCGGTCCAGCGACTGGCCAGCAGCCTCAAGCAATATCTGGCCCCGCCCCTGCGAATCATCTGCACCCCGCCGCTGGCGCAACAACTGTTGCCACAAAGCATCGCCGCCTTGCGCCGGCGTCTCCCCGACGCACCTTGCACCCTGTTGAGCCAGCCAACCCGCGAGATTGTCAGAAGCCTGCTGCTGCGCGAAAGCGATCTGGGCCTGAGCCTGCACGACCCGGACCATGCCGATATCGATTGCCAGGTCATCGCCCAGGGCAAGCTCCAGCTATTGGCACCCCATGGCTGGCTGCAACCGAAACAAAAGTACATTTCCCTGCAAGACTTGGCCGGCCAGTCAATGGTCGGCCTGGAAGGTCACGACCCGCTCAGTCCGGCGCTGGACAACAAGCTGCATGCGCTGCGCCCTGCCCCGGTCATCCAGACCCGGGTGCAGACGCATCAAATGATGCGCAGCATGGTCGAGGCCGGTGAAGGCCTGGCGATTGTCGATCCATTTACCGCCCTCGGCGCCAAATCGGCCGGGCTCGATGCCTGCCCGCTGGCGCCTGCGGTACCGGTCAGCGTCTACGCCCTGCGCCTGAAAAACGCCGAGCCCTCTCCGGCGGTTCAGACGCTGCTGGACATCATCACGGAACAAGCCGTGGCGATGCTGGCGAGCTGATCGGTTTTTCCAGCGGGTTATCGAACAATCGATACCAGAACAATGCGACTTCAGCGGTGTTCGGGTCGATCCCGCGATAACGCAGATGATCGATCCCGCCAACCACGTAGCCACAGCGTTCATACAGCCGGCAGGCCCCAAGATTATTGTTCTGGGTTTCCAGCATGATGCCCGGCAGCTTTTTCTTGCGGCTCCAGAACTGCGCTACGTCCAGCAACGCCTTGGCCACGCCATGGCGACGCGCCGGTGCATGCACCGCCAATTCATCGATATGGGCGAAACCGTTCCAGTTGGTGCTGACCACCAGGTGGCCCACCGGCTCATCATCCAGATAGGCCATGAAAATCGCACTGTCGGCGGCGTCGCGAAAGCTGCTGAACTCTTCGGGATCGATGCCGTAGCACTTGCGATACGGGGTGATTGGCGTCACCGGCCACTGCGCCACCGGCTTGCCGATTTCTGCTGCGCCATAGGCGGCGACTTCAAAACTGAAATCACTGCCCCAGATATAAGCCGCAAAACCCTCATCGGCGACACGCACCGAGAGGCCCGGGTATTTGGGATTCATGACGGGCTGCATACTCGCAAAGGTCCTCATTCCTTGATGCAATCGACGGTGTAGTGCCGTCCATTGCCCTCGTCTTCATGTTGCAAGCCATGCACATCGGCGACAAACCCGGGGAAGCTGCTGTCGAACGCCCGGGCAAATTTCAGGTAATCGATGATCGAGCGGGTCGACTCGGTGAAACGCTCACCGGGCATGATCAACGGGATCCCCGGCGGGTATGGCACCAGCATCACTGCCGCGATCCGCCCGTCCAGGGCATCGATCGAAACGGCCTCCACTTCCCCGCGTACCAATTGATCATAGGCGTCCGCTGGCTTCATCGCGACTTCCGGCAACACCGTGTACATGCGTTTGAGGTGTTTGGCCGTGGCGTTGCTGCGATAACAGGCGTGCAATTGATCGCACAGATCGCGCAACCCCATGCCTTGATAACGGGCCATGTTCTGTTGCGCCACGCACGGCAGGCAGGTGGCCAGGCTGACGTTGGCGTCGTAGCTGCGCTTGAACTCCAGTAACTCGGTCAGCAGCGTGCTCCATTTGCCCTTGGTAATGCCCATCGAGAACAGCACCAGGAATGAATACAGCCCGGTCTTTTCCACGACCAGCCCGCGTTCCCAGAGGAACTTGCTGACTACCGCCGCCGGAATCCCCCGCGCACTCAGCGCGCCGCCCGCCGTCAGCCCCGGCATCACCAGCGTGACCTTGATCGGATCGAGCAGCACATAGTCGTCAGTCACGCCGCCAAAGCCGTGCCAATCGGCGTCGGGTTGCAGCAGCCAGTCTTCGGCGGCCACCTGCTCGATGGCTTCGACCGAGGGCGGCTGCCAGATGGAAAACCACCAGTCATCGGCGGCGATATGCTGGCGCAGATTGGCCAGCGCCCGGCGAAAACTCAGCGCTTCGTCGAACATTTCCTGTAGCAACGAACGACCGGCCGGCCCTTCCATCATCGCCGAGGCCACATCCAGCGAGGCGATGATGCTGTACTGCGGCGAGGTCGAGATGTGCATCATGAACGCTTCGTTGAAACGGTCACGATCCAGCTGCCGTGCACCGCCGTCCTGCACGTGAATCATCGAGGCCTGGCTGAACGCCGCCAGCAGTTTGTGTGTGGAGTGAGTGGTGAACACCAAGGGGCTGTCTTCGCTGCGGGACGTGCCCATGCCATAACGGCCGGCGAAGAACTCGTGGAATGCCGCGTAGGCGAACCAGGCCTCGTCGAAATGCAGCACCTCGACGCTGTTGCCCAGGCTCTGTTTGATCAGTTCGGCGTTGTAACAAAGGCCGTCATAAGTCGAGTTGGTCACCACCGCCAACTTGACCTTGGGCTCGCGGCCCTGGGTCAGTGGGCTCGCGTCGATCTTGGCCTGGATTGATTCGCGGCTGAACTCACTCAACGGAATCGGGCCAATGATCCCCAGCTCATTGCGCTCCGGGCACAGGTACAGCGGAATCGCGCCGGTCATGATGATCGCGTGCAACACTGACTTGTGGCAGTTGCGATCCACCAGCACCAGATCATCGCGTGCCACCATGGAATGCCAGACGATCTTGTTGGCGGTCGAGGTGCCATTGATCACGAAAAAGGTGTGATCGGCGCCGAAGTTGCGAGCCGCTCGCGCTTCCGCCTCAGCCAGCGGGCCAGTGTGATCGAGCAGCGAACCGAGTTCCGGCACCGACACCGACAAATCCGAACGCAGGGTATTTTCCCCGAAAAACTGGTGAAACGCCTGCCCTACCGGGCTCTTGTGATACGCCACGCCGCCGCCATGCCCCGGCGTGTGCCAGGAATAATTGGAGTCTGCGGTGTGCTGCACCAGCGCCTTGAAGAACGGCGGCAACAGGCCGTCCAGGTACTTGCGCGCCGCGCGGGCAACCTGACGGGCAAGGAATGGCACGGTATCTTCGAACAAATAGAGAATGCCGCGCAGCTGATTGAGCTCGGCCATGGCGTCGGCCGGGGCGTTTTCCAGGGTGACTTGCTCGCCCAGGGCGAAAATCGGCAGCTCCGGCGCCCGAACCCGCGCCAGGCGAATCAGTTCGGCCATGTTGTGCAGAAGATGCGCGTGAGTGCTGGCGTCTTCGGCGGCAATCAACATGCAGGCAAGGCCGTGATGGGTCGAGGCGACCAGACGCCCCTCGGTGTAATCGACCGCCGAAACGATACTGAAACCTTCCTGCTCCAGCTCCCGGGCAATGCCACGCACACGATCACCGGCAACGGTGTCGGCCTTGATGTCGCGGTGGACGATCAGGACCGGGAATTTCAAATCTTTATACATGAGGCTCGGCGTCCTGAGGCAGCAGACCGTGGCCTGCCAATCACCTCAGGGTAGAGGGTTGGAGCGCATGTGGCGAGGGGGATGCCCCGTGGCGGGTCGGCTGACGCACCAATATGTGGCCTGACACCCCGGATGAGAGAGGATTTTTGTAATGGAGATTTTGAAGGGACAGGTTTTTCTGTGGCGAGAGGGCTTGCCACCGTTCGGCTGCGCAGCAGTCGTAAATCCTGCCAACGCGGTGAATTTGAAAAAATCCGGGGCCGCTTCGCGCCCCAACGGGGGCAAGCCCCCTCACCACAAGGGACTCAGGCCTGGGCCTTGGCCTCGGCCAATTGCTGCCACAGCGACGGCGCGCCGGCGGATTTGGCAATGGCTTCCAGACGCGCAACGTGTTGGGCCAGATCCTCTTCACTGGCGCGGATGATCCGGGTCGGCTGACGATCGGCCGGCAGACGACGGATTTCCGTGGCGGAATTATCGGCGCCTTCGCCCGAACCGTTGCCATCGGACGCGTTACCGGCCAGCGACAGGCTGGTCTGGCCGCCGGTCATGGTCAGGTAAACGTCGGCGAGAATCTCGGAGTCGAGCAAGGCGCCGTGCAGTTCACGGCCGGAGTTGTCGACGCCATAGCGTTTGCACAAGGCGTCGAGGCTGTTGCGCTGCCCCGGGTGACGTTCCCGGGCCATTATCAGGGTGTCGAGGATCGTGCAGTGTTGTGTGATGTCCGCGCGATCGTGCTGGCCCATCAGGGCAAATTCGTTGTTGATGAAGCCAACGTCGAACGCCGCGTTATGGATGATCAGCTGTGCGCCCTTGATGAACTCGAAAAATTCATCGGCCACTTCAGTGAAACGCGGCTTGCCCACCAGAAATTCGTTAGTGATGCCGTGGACGCCGATGGCGCCTTCGTCACTCTCGCGATCCGGTTGCAGGTAAACGTGGAAATGCCGGCCGGTCAGGCGCCGACCGATCAACTCGACACAACCGATTTCGATAATCCGGTGGCCGTCGGTCACCGGCATGCCGGTGGTTTCGGTATCGAGTACAACGGATCTGGTGGCCATCAGTGCTCAGCTCTCAACGGGTCAATCGTGCAAAAGCGGCGATGTTAACACGCTCGCGGGGGTCTTTCAGATAGACCGTGTTACGCCGGAATCAAGCCTGTTTGTACCCGCGCACTTCATCCACGCCACGGTTGGCCAGTTGGTCGGCCCGTTCGTTGCCATGATGGCCGATGTGCCCACGCACCCATTTCCAGGTGACGTTGTGGCGGTTGACCTGCTCGTCGAGCAGTTTCCACAGGTCGGCGTTTTTCACTGGTTCCTTCGCGGCGGTTTTCCAGCCGCGTTTCTTCCAGTTGGCCATCCACTCGTTGATGCCTTTCATCACGTACTGGGAGTCGGTCACCAGCAGCACGTCGCAAGAACGCTTGAGCTCTTCCAGGCCACGGATCGCCCCCATCAGCTCCATGCGGTTGTTGGTGGTGTTGGCTTCGCCGCCCCAGAGTTCTTTTTCAACGCCCTTGCACACCAGCAACGCGCCCCAGCCGCCTGGGCCAGGGTTGCCCTTGCAGGCGCCATCGGTGAAGAGTTCTACGCTATCGCTCATGCCAATCTATCCAGAAAATGCGCTGGCTCGCCGATCGGTGACCGACGATGCCCGAGGCCGGGGCATACCCGGCCGGGAATATAAAAAAGTGTATTACGGTTCGATGTGACGACGATTGACCTTGGCCATCGGCAACGGAATCAGCTTGCCCATCGGCTCGCGCCGTACCTGGCGCACCGGCCGCAGCCCCACCACGATCTTGCGCGCGACTAATAAATAGAAGCCGCCACCCGACAATTGCCAGTCACCGGCCTTGCGCTCCCAACCGGCCAGACGAGCTTGCCAGGCAGGTGACGCAAGCGGCGGACGATAGCACCCGAAGCGGCGTTTCTCCAGCGCGAAGCCCAGCAGGTTCAGCCAGTCGCTGACCCGCGACGGCGAAATGCAGCGCGCCTTGCGCAAGGCGTCATGGGCGAACACATGACGCAGGCCCCAACTGCTCCAGGGGTTGATCCCGATAATCAGCAGATGCCCGCCAGGGCGCACACTGCTCGCCGCTTCGCGCAACAAGCCGTGTGGCGACAGGCAGAAATCCAGCCCATGCTGCAACACCACCACATCGGCGGCATGCTCGCTCAAGGGCCAGGCCTGCTCTTCGCAGACGATCTCGACCCCCGGCAACGGCGCGCCGAGTCGCACATTGCGCTGCACCTGCGGCGCCGCCGGTGGCGTCTGTGCCGAGGGGCCGTAATGCACCAGATAGCCGCCGAAGAAACGCCCCAACTCGTCTTCGAGCATGCGTCGTTCTTCGTCCAGCAAAAATTGCCCGATGGGACCGGACAGCCAGTCACGGGCCGCGCTGATCAATGCCAGCCAGTCAGGATCAGCCTGAGCGAACGCTTTATCGGTCATTGCATTCTCCAACGCGCCAGGAAGCTCTAAGATGCGCCAATGTTTTCCGCTTGGCGAATCCGACGATGATACAGATCAGTGCCCTGCCCGCCTTCACCGACAACTACATCTGGTTGTTACAAGACCACAGCACCCAGCGCTGCGCCGTAGTCGATCCGGGCGATGCCGCGCCCGTAGAGGCGTGGCTCGCGGCGCACCCGGGTTGGGTGCTAAGCGATATTCTGATCACTCATCACCATCATGACCATGTCGGCGGCGTCGAGCGGCTGAAAAAAGCGACAGACGCAACCGTCCATGGCCCGGCCAGCGAGACCATCCCGGCACGGGACGTGGCCCTCAAGGACAGCGACCGGATCAACGTGCTGGGCTGGGACTTCGATGTCATCACAGTACCGGGCCATACCCTGGGGCATATCGCCTATTACCACCGCGGTCATCTGTTTTGCGGCGACACCCTGTTCGCTGCCGGTTGCGGACGCTTGTTCGAAGGCACGCCCGAGCAAATGCATCACTCGCTGAGCCGCCTCGCGGCGCTTCCCGAAGACACGCTGGTCTACTGCACCCACGAGTACACCCTGAGCAATCTGAAGTTTGCCGTGGCGGTCGAACCGGGCAATCCCGACACCCTCGAACGACTGGCCAAAGTCACCCGTCAACGGGAAGCCGGAATCATGACGCTGCCTTCGACCCTGGCGCTGGAAAAGCTCACCAATCCGTTTTTGCGTACCGGCGAAACATCCGTTAAAGAAAAAGTGGACGAACGGAATGGAACCGAAAACCGGGCTCCGAGTGCGGTCTTTGCTGCATTGCGGGCTTGGAAAGATACGTTCTAAGCTGCCTGCGCAATGGTATAAAAATTCTGAATGGTTGACCGCAGGGGGTGTGCTTTCTAGAATCGCCCGACATTTTCGCCCGGAACTTACTTCCAGCCAATGTCGTCACCTATTCGTAAAGCCACCAATTCAGACGCATTGACCCGCTTGGCTCAAGCCATCGCGGTGGCTGTGTCCGCCACTTTGGCGGGCTGTTCAAGCCATGTGCCGCAGACCGAAGCGACACACACACCGAATATCGCAGCGCGAGCCAAGCAAAAACCAATCTGGCTCAGCGAAAAACCAACACCGCAAGTTCCCCAGGACGTCTGGGAGCGCATGCGCCAGGGCTTCCAGTTGCAGGACAACCTGGGCGTCAACCCGCGCATCGAGCAGCAGCGCCTGTGGTTCGCCAGCAACCCGTCCTTCCTCGAAAACGCCGGCGAACGCGGCAGCCTCTATATTCACTACATCGTCGAACGCCTTGAAGAGCGCAACATGCCGCTGGAACTGGCGCTGTTGCCAGTGATTGAAAGCGCCTACAACCCGATGGCCTATTCCCGGGCCGACGCGGTGGGCCTTTGGCAATTCATTCCTTCCACCGGGCGTTACTTCAACCTGCGTCAAACCCGTTTCTATGATGGCCGTCGCGATATCACCGCCTCGACCACCGCGGCCATGGATTACCTGACCCGCCTGCACGACATGTTCAACGGTGACTGGCTATTGGCCCTGGCGGCCTACAACGCCGGCGAAGGCACGGTCAGCCGGGCCATCGAGCGCAACGAGAAACTCGGTCTTCCAACCGACTATTGGAACCTGCCGCTGCCAGCGGAAACCCAGGCCTATGTGCCGAAGCTGCTGGCTCTGTCGCAAGTTGTGTTGGCGCCCGATGCCTATGGCGTGAACCTCAAGTCGATCGCCAACGAACCGTACTTCCAGGTCGTCGAAATCAACCAGCGCATGGACCTGTCCAAGGTTGCCGCGGTGGCCAACATCGACGAAGACGAACTGTTCCAGCTCAACCCGGCCTTCAAGCAACGCACTACCATCGACGGTCCCCAGCATCTGCTGGTGCCGACGTCCAAGGCGCAACTGCTGACTGCCAGCCTGTCGACCATGCGTCCTGAAGAGCTGATCAGCCAGCGGCCGCTCAAGCCGGTGTTCGAAGGTGCCGACGACAACGAAATCGCCAGCATCAAGCGCGCCTACCGGGTCAAGCGCGGAGAAAATCTGGCCTCCATTGCCAGGGCCAACAAGGTTGACGTCAAGGACCTGCAACGCTGGAACAAGCTGAACGGCAAGAACCTCAAGGTCGGCCAGACCCTTGTGATGCAGGACACCACCAAGCGCAGCGGCGGTCGCATCAACACTGTCGTGGCGGCGAACAGCAAAACCAGCGGCAAGTCAGACAAACAGAAGCCGCAGACCCAGTACAAGGTCCAGCAAGGTGACTCGTTGTACATGGTTGCCAAACGTTTCAATGTCGAAATGCAACACCTCAAGCGCTGGAACCCTCGGGTAGGCCAGGCGCTGAAACCGGGTCAGATGCTGACGGTTTCTTCCCCGCATTAAACAGCACGCCCCGTCTAGGGGCTTTTGTGGCGAGGGGGCTTGCCCCCGTTGGGATGCGAAGCAGCCCCCTCAACCTGCAACGGGTTTCTTCTGACAGACAGCGCACCGGTTTCACGACTGCTTCGCAGCCGAACGGGGGCAAGCCCCCTCGCCACAGGTATCGCGCTTGCAGGCCAATCCCCTAACAATTAATCGCACATTAAGCCCCGTCTTTTTCCTGTCGATACAAGCTGTTACTGTACGGCCCACAAAGCCCAAGCCGCCTGGATCGGATCTCTGACTTGAAGCGTCCCCTCCTCCTGCTCCTGATCAGCCTGGCCTTGAGCTCCCCCGCAAGCGCGACGATCAGCGAAAGCCACGGTTATGCGCAGTTCGGCACGCTCAAGTACCCGGCCAGATTTACCCACTTCGACTGGGTCAACCCGCAAGCGCCCAAGGGCGGTACGTTGCGGGTGATGGCGTTTGGCACCTTCGATACGCTCAACCCTTACACCTTCAAAGGTTCGAGCCCGGTTTCCACGCCCAACTTCCTGCAATACGGCATCAACGAACTCAACGAACCGCTGATGGTCGGCACCGGCCAGTACGCGCCGTCGGGCGATGAGCCGACGTCCAGTTATGGCCTGATCGCCCAATCGGTGGAATACAGCGAAGACCGCAGCTGGGTGGTGTTCAACCTGCGCCCCGAAGCGCGCTTCCACGATGGCACGCCGATCACCGCTTACGATGTCGCGTTTTCTTACCGTCTGCTGCTCAAGGAAGGTCATCCGCAATACCGCACCAACCTGCAGGAAGTGTCGCGGGTCGACATCCTCAACCCGCAGCGCATTCGCTTCGTCTTCAAGCGCTCCGGTAATCCGTTGCTGATCCTGCGCCTGGGCGAGTTGCCGGTGTTGCCCCAGCATTACTGGAAAGATCGCGACTTCAAGGCCACCACCTTCGAGCCGCCATTGGGCAGTGGGCCGTATCGCATCACTTCGGTAACCCCCGGGCGGCAGATCGTCTTCGAACGGGTCAAGGATTACTGGGGCAAGGACCTGCCGGTCAATCGCGGCAAATACAACGTCGATCGCATGGAAGTCGAGTTCTACCGTGACAGCGACGTGGCCTTCGAAGCGTTCAAGGCCGGCGAGTTCGACATCTACATCGAGCATCAGGCGAAAAACTGGGACAACGGCTACGACTTCCCGGCCGTGCGCCGTGGCGAGGTGATCAAGGCGCAGATCCCGCACCAGATCCCGACCCAGAGCCAGGGCCTGTTCATGAACACTCGGCGGTCGACCTTCGCCCAGATCAAGGTCCGTGAAGCGCTGGGACTGATGTTCGATTTCGAGTGGACCAACCGCACGCTGTTCAGCGGCGCCTACACACGCGCCATGAGTTACTACCCCAACAGCGAGTTCTCTGCCACGGGACTGCCGGTCGGCCACGAGTGGCTGTTGCTCAAGCCCTATCGCGATCAGTTGCCCGCCAAGCTGCTCACCGAGCCGTTCAGCCTGCCGCAGACCGAAGGCCGCGGCATTCCGCGCGAAACCATGCGCAAGGCCTTGGGCCTGCTCGCCGAAGCCGGCTGGAAGCTCAATGGCCAGCGGCTGCAGAACAGCATCGGCCAACCGCTACGCTTCGAGATCCTGCTGGTCAACCCGAACCTGGAGCGGATCCTTCAGCCTTACGTCGAGAACCTCGCCAGCATCGGTATCGACGCACGGCTGCGCACGGTCGATCGCGCCCAGTACAAACAGCGCCTCGATCAATTCGATTTCGACATGATCCTGATGACCCTCAACCAGACCCTCAGCCCGGGCCTGGAACAATGGCAGTACTTCCACTCCAGCCAGGTCGGGATCAAGGGCAGCAAGAACTACGCAGGCATCGCCGACCCGGTGGTCGACCATTTGCTCGAACAACTGCTCGGCGCCCAGACCCGGGATGAACAAGTCGCCGCCGGCAAGGCGCTCGACCGGGTGCTGCTATGGCAGCACTACATCATTCCCAACTGGTACCTCAATTATCACCGCTTGGCCTACCGCAACCGGTTCGCCTTCGTCACCACGCCGCCCTACACCCTGGGCCTGAGCGCTTGGTGGCTGAAATCTTCGGAGAAAGATCAATGACTCCCTTACGCGCCCTGCTCTTGCAGGCCAGCGGTCTGTTGTTCGCCGGGCTGGCCTGCGCCGCCCCGCAACACGCCTTGACCCTGTACAACGAGCCGCCGAAATACCCGGCCGACTTCAAGCACTTCGATTACGTAAACCCCGACGCGCCGAAGGGCGGAATCTTCCGTCAGGCCGGGTTCGGTGGCTTCGACAGCCTCAATCCGTTCATCAGCAAAGGCGTGCCGGCCGACGACATCAGCATGATCTACGACACCCTGGCCAAGCAGGGTCTGGATGAACCCTTCACTGAATACGGCCTGATCGCCGGCAAAATCGAGAAAGCCCCGGACAACAGCTGGGTGCGCTTCTACCTGCGTCCCGAAGCTCGTTTTCACGACGGCCACCCGGTGCGCGCCGAAGACGTGGTGTTCAGCTTCCAGACCCTGATCAAGGACGGCGCCCCGCTCTACCGCGGCTATTACAGCGACGTGGAAGAAGCGATCGCCGAAGACCCGCTCACCGTGCTGTTCAAGTTCAAGCACACCAACAACCGCGAACTGCCGCTGATCCTCGGCCAATTGCCGGTATTGCCCAAGCATTGGTGGGCCACCCGCGACTTCAACAAGGGCAACCTGGAGCTACCGCTGGGCAGCGGCCCGTACAAAGTCAGCGAAGTGAAGGCCGGGCGCTCCGTGCGCTATGAACGGGTCAAGGATTACTGGGGCAAGGACCTGCCAGTCAATCGCGGGTTCTACAACTTCGATGTGATGACCACTGACTATTACCGCGACAACACCGTCGCACTGGAAGCACTCAAGGCCGGTCAGTTCGACTACTGGCTGGAAATATCCGCGAAAAACTGGGCCAAGGCCTACAACATTCCGGCGGTGACCGAAGGGCGGCTGATCAAGGAAGAAATCCCCAACGGCAACCCCACCGGCATGCAAGGCTTCGTGTTCAACCTGCGTCGTCCGGTGTTCCAGGATGTGCGCGTGCGCCAGGCGCTGACCCTGTTGCTGGACTTCGAGTGGACTAACAAGCAACTGTTCAACGGCGCCTACGTGCGTACCCGCAGTTACTTCGAAAACTCGGAAATGGCCGCCACCGGCCTGCCGGACGCCGATCAACTGGCGATTCTCGACCCGTTCCGCGGCAAGATTCCCGAGCAAGTGTTCAGCGAGGCGTTCCAGAACCCGCTGACCGACGCCAGCGGCATGATCCGCACCCAGCAGCGCAAAGCCTATCAACTGCTGCAAGAGGCCGGCTGGCGGATCGTCGACGACAAGATGGTCGACGCCACCGGCAAACCGGTGAGCATCGAGTTCCTGCTGGCCCAGACCGAGTTCGAGCGGGTGCTGCTGCCGTTCAAGCGCAACCTCAGCGACCTGGGCATCGATCTGGTGATCCGTCGGGTCGACGTCTCGCAGTACATCAACCGCGTACGCTCCCGGGACTTCGACATGATCGTCGGCAGTTTCCCGCAATCCAACTCGCCGGGTAACGAACAGCGCGAGTTCTGGATGACCGCCGCCGCCGACAAACCCGGCAGCCGCAACTCCATGGGCCTTAAAGACCCAGTGGTGGACCAACTGGTCGAGCAACTGATCAACGCCGATTCGCGCAAAAGCCTGGTGGCCCACGCCCGGGCGCTGGACCGGGTGCTGCAATGGGGCTATTACGTGATCCCCAACTGGCACATCAAGACCTGGCGCGTGGCGTACTGGAACCACATCGGCCACCCGAAGGTTTCACCCAAATATGACATCGGCATCAATACCTGGTGGGTCAAACCCGACGCGACACCTGCGATAGAAGTCGAAACAAAACTGCAAGCCGACCCTGCGGGCACGGAGTAATCAGATGCTGGCGTATATTTTTCGGCGACTGCTGCTGATCATCCCGACCCTGTTTGGCATTTTGCTGATCAACTTCGTGATCATCCAGGCCGCCCCCGGTGGGCCGGTGGAACAGATGATCGCCAAACTCGAAGGCTTCGAAGGCGCCACCAGCCGCATTGCCGGCGGCGGAGCCGAAGTGTCGGTGGCAGGTTCCGCCTATCGCGGCGCCCAGGGCCTGGACCCGGCGCTGGTCAAGGAAATCGAGCACATGTACGGCTTCGACAAATCGGCGCCGGAACGTTTGTGGATCATGATCAAGAACTACGCCACCCTGGATTTCGGCGACAGCTTCTTCCGCGACGCCAAGGTCATCGACCTGATCAAGGAAAAGATGCCGGTGTCGATCTCCCTCGGGCTGTGGAGCACGCTGATCATGTACCTGGTGTCGATCCCGCTGGGGATCGCCAAGGCGACGCGACACGGCAGCCACTTCGATGTGTGGACCAGTTCGGCGATCATCGTCGGTTACGCGATCCCGGCGTTCCTGTTCGCCATCCTGCTGATTGTGGTGTTCGCCGGCGGCAGCTATTTCGACTGGTTCCCGCTACGGGGCCTGACCTCGAACAACTTTGATGAGCTCAGCACCGGCGGCAAGATCCTCGATTATTTCTGGCACCTGGCTCTGCCGGTCACTGCACTGGTGATCGGCCACTTCGCGACCATGACGCTGCTGACCAAAAACAGCTTCCTCGACGAAATCAACAAGCAATACGTGGTCACCGCCAAAGCCAAGGGCCTGACCCGTCACCGCGTGCTCTACGGCCACGTGTTTCGCAACGCGATGCTGTTGGTGATCGCCGGCTTCCCTTCAGCGCTCATCGGGATCTTCTTCACCGGCTCATTGCTGGTGGAAGTGATCTTCTCCCTCGACGGCCTCGGCCTGATGAGTTTCGAAGCAGCGATCAACCGCGACTACCCGATCGTCTTCGGCACGCTGTTCATCTTCACGCTGCTGGGGCTGGTGCTCAAGCTGATCGGCGACCTCACGTACACCCTTGTCGATCCGCGCATCGATTTCGAAAGCAGGGAGCATTGAGATGAACCTGTCCCCTCTCAATCGCCGACGTTTCGAGCTGTTCAAGGCCAACAAGCGAGGCTGGTGGTCGTTGTGGCTGTTTCTGATTCTGTTCGGCGCAAGCCTCGGCGCCGAGCTGATCGCCAACGACAAACCGCTGGTGGTGCATTACGACAACGCCTGGTACTTCCCGGCGCTCAAGCGCTATCCGGAAACCGCGTTCGGCGGCGAATTCCCGCTGGAAGCCAACTACAAGAGCCCCTACATCCGCGAACTGCTCAAGGCCAAGGAGGCCTGGGTGGTGTGGGCGCCAATCCCCTACAGCTACCAGAGCATCAACTACGACCTGAAAGTCCCGGCCCCCGCGCCGCCGTCCGCCGACAACCTGCTGGGCACCGATGACCAGGGCCGCGACGTGTTGGCCCGGGTGATTTACGGTTTCCGGATTTCGGTGCTGTTCGCTTTGACGCTGACCATTCTCAGCTCGATCATCGGCGTGATCGCCGGCGCCTTGCAAGGCTTTTATGGCGGCTGGGTCGACCTGGCCGGGCAGCGTTTCCTGGAGATCTGGTCCGGGCTGCCGGTGCTGTACCTGCTGATCATCCTCGCCAGTTTCGTGCAGCCGAACTTCTGGTGGCTGCTGGGGATCATGTTGCTGTTTTCGTGGATGAGCCTGGTGGATGTGGTGCGCGCGGAGTTCCTGCGCGGGCGGAATCTGGAATACGTGCGCGCGGCCCGGGCGCTGGGCATGCAGAATGGTGCGATCATGTTCCGCCACATTTTGCCCAACGCCATGGTCTCGACCATGACCTTCATGCCGTTCATCCTGACCGGCGCCATCGGTACGCTGACCGCCCTCGACTTCCTCGGCTTCGGTTTGCCGCCGGGCGCCCCGTCGCTGGGTGAGTTGGTGGCCCAGGGCAAATCCAACCTGCAAGCGCCGTGGCTCGGTATGAGTGCGTTTGCGGTGCTGGCGTTGATGTTGAGTCTGCTGGTATTCATCGGCGAGTCCGCTCGCGATGCCTTCGACCCGAGGAAGTGAAATGAATCAGGACAATCTGATCGAAGTGCGCGACCTGGCCGTCGAATTTGTCGTTGGCGAGCACGTTCAGCGGGTGGTCGAAGGCGTCAGCTTCGACATCAAGCGCGGCGAAACCCTGGCGCTGGTGGGTGAAAGCGGCTCCGGCAAGTCGGTGACCGCCCACTCGATCCTGCGGCTGCTGCCCTATCCGCTGGCCCGGCATCCGTCCGGCACCATCACCTATTCCGACCGGAACTTGTTGGAGCTGAAAGAGAAAACCATCCGCCACATCCGCGGCAACCGGATCGCGATGATCTTTCAAGAGCCGATGACCTCGCTCAACCCACTGCACTCGATCGAGAAGCAGATCAACGAGGTATTGGGCATCCACAAGGGCCTGATCGGCAAAGTCGCGACCAGGCGCACGCTGGAGCTGCTGGAGATGGTCGGCATCCCGGAACCCGAGAAGCGTCTCAAGGCCCTGCCCCACGAATTGTCCGGTGGCCAGCGCCAGCGGGTCATGATCGCCATGGCCCTGGCCAACGAGCCGGAACTGCTGATCGCCGACGAACCGACCACCGCTCTGGACGTGACTGTTCAGCTGAAAATCCTCGAATTGCTCAAGGAATTGCAGGCCCGCCTGGGCATGGCGCTGTTACTGATCAGTCACGATTTGAACCTTGTACGAAGAATTGCGCATCGCGTATGTGTCATGCAGCGCGGTTGCATCGTCGAACAGGCATCGTGCGAAGAATTGTTCCGCGCGCCGCAGCATCCGTACACCCGGGAACTGCTGGCAGCGGAGCCCAGCGGCAAGCCTGCGACCAATGTAATTGGCCCGCCATTGCTGCAGGTCGAGGACCTGAAAGTCTGGTTCCCGATCAAGAAAGGCTTTCTGAAAAAGACCGTCGACCACATCAAGGCGGTGGACGGCATCAATTTCAGCCTGCCCCAGGGACAGACTCTGGGGATTGTGGGAGAAAGCGGTTCCGGCAAGTCGACGCTCGGTTTGGCGATTTTGCGGCTGATCGGCAGCAAAGGGGCAATCCGTTTTGAAGGCAAGCAGCTAGACTGCCTGACGCAGCAACAGGTTCGGCCGCTGCGGCGGGAAATGCAGGTGGTGTTCCAGGACCCTTTCGGCAGCCTGAGCCCACGGATGTGCGTGAGCCAGATCGTCGGCGAAGGCCTGCGGATCCACAAGATGGGCACCGAGGCCGAGCAGGAACAAGCGATTATTGCGGCACTCAAGGAGGTAGGCCTGGACCCGGAAACCCGGCACCGCTACCCCCATGAATTTTCCGGTGGGCAGCGGCAGAGAATCGCCATTGCCCGGGCTTTAGTGCTAAAACCGGCGTTGATTCTGCTGGACGAGCCGACTTCGGCCCTCGACCGCACCGTGCAACGCCAAGTGGTGGAGCTGCTACGTTCACTGCAAACCAAGTACAACCTGACGTATTTGTTTATCAGCCATGACCTGGCTGTCGTCAAAGCGCTGAGCCACCAGCTGATGGTGGTCAAGCATGGCCAAGTGGTCGAACAGGGAGACGCGCAAAGTATCTTTGCCGCCCCCCAACATCCGTATACACAGCAGTTGCTGGAAGCCGCTTTTCTGGCACCAGCCACTGCGCAATAAACCTGAAAGAGAGGAGCAACACATGGGTTTTCTCGCCGGTAAGCGCGTACTGATCGTCGGTGTCGCCAGCAAGCTGTCCATCGCATCCGGCATCGCTGCCGCCATGCATCGCGAGGGCGCTGAGCTTGCCTTCACTTATCAGAACGACAAACTCAAGGGTCGTGTCGAAGAATTCGCACAGGGCTGGGGTTCGAGCCCTGAGCTGTGCTTCCCGTGCGACGTGGCCAGCGATGCCGAAATCGCCAAGGTCTTCGAAGAGTTGAGCAAGAAGTGGGACGGCCTGGACTGCATCGTGCACTCCGTCGGCTTCGCCCCGGGCGACCAACTGGACGGCGACTTCACCGAAGCCACCACCCGTGAAGGTTTCCGCATCGCTCACGACATCAGCGCCTACAGCTTCGTGGCCCTGGCCAAGGCTGGTCGCGAAATGATGAAAGGCCGCAATGGCAGCCTGCTGACCCTGTCGTACCTGGGCGCCGAGCGCACCATGCCGAACTACAACGTAATGGGCATGGCCAAGGCTTCCCTGGAAGCTGGCGTACGTTACCTGGCCGGCTCCCTGGGCCCGGACGGCACCCGCGTCAACTGCGTATCGGCTGGCCCGATCCGCACCCTCGCCGCTTCCGGCATCAAGAACTTCCGCAAAATGCTGGCCGCCAACGAAGCGCAAACCCCGCTGCGTCGTAACGTCACCATCGAAGAAGTCGGCAACGCCGGCGCCTTCCTGTGCTCGGACCTGGCGTCCGGCATCAGCGGCGAAATCATGTACGTAGACGGCGGCTTCAACACCACCGCCATGGGCAACATCGAAGAGTGATCTTCGGTTAGCCGTTAAAAAACCCGCCTCTTCAGGCGGGTTTTTTGTGCCCTCAAATTCAAACGATCTTCACAACAAACACTGAGCAAACAACTGCTGGATCGGCTGTGTACGCTGGCTATAACGCTGCAACAGCACGATCTCCCGGTAGAACGTCAGCTCTCCCAGCGGGATGATCCTGACCTTCGCCCCATGCTCAAGCCACAGCCCCGCCTCGGGCAATAGCGAAACACCCAGCCCGCATTCCACCATCTTGACAATGGCTTCCAGCTCATCCAGCTCCAGAGCCACCTGTACATCAATCTGCTGCTCGCGCAAAAAACGCGTCACCAATCGCCCACCGAATGAATTGCGGTCGTAGCGTACGTGGGGATGGCTGGCGAGTAACTGCAGCGGGTCATCCCCCTCAAGGTCGGCCGGCACGATCAGCACAAACGGCTCCCGGCGAATGACTTGCACCGATAATTCCTTGGGCAGTTCGAACGGCGGCTTGATCAGAATCGCCAGGTCCACTTCGCCAGTGTCCACCTGGCTCAGCAGGTTCAGGGATACCCCCGGCACCAGTTTCGCCTCCAGCAATGGCGCCTGTTGCCTGAGTCGCAACAGCGCCCGTGGCAACAAACCGGTCTGGACGGTGGCCACCGCGCCGATCTTCAATTCGCCACGAAACTCGCTGATGTCATCACTGACGGCCATGCGACTGAAGATCTCGAGCATTTCCTGAGCCATCGGCAACGCTCGCTGCCCTGCGGCATTGAGGAGCGCCTGACGCCCGGTGCGATCGAACAGACGGATGCCCAACGCCTGCTCCAGATTGCGGATCTGCGCGCTGACCGCCGACTGAGTCAGGCCGATGTGCATGCCTGCCGCTGCGAACGTGCCATGGCGCGTCACGGCAATGAAGGTTTTCAGTTCCCGCAGCATACGGCCCCCAATTGATCGAAATAATTTGAGCTCGCTGCAAAAATTATCGTCTTTTAATCAAAAAGCACAGGACTAAACTCAGCCTCAACGCTCAACCCGTCGAGGCACATCCGATGCAACTGTCCCCTTTTCATTTGGCCATCCCGGTTTACGATCTGGACGCTACCCGGCGTTTCTATGGTGAAGTGTTCGGCCTGGAAGAAGGTCGCTCCAGCGATCACTGGGTCGATTTCAACTTTTTCGGCCATCAACTGGTGATTCATCTGGCCCCGAAAAATGCTTCCCAGGAAGCCGCCCATACCAACGCCGTGGACGGCCACGACGTACCGGTGCCGCATTTCGGTGTGGTATTGCCGATGGAAGAATGGGAGGCGCTGGCCGAACGCCTGAAAGCCCTGGGTACACACTTCGTGATCGAGCCGGGCATCCGGTTTCAGGGATTGGTGGGCGAACAAGCCACGATGTTTCTTTTCGATCCCTGCGGCAATGCTCTGGAGTTCAAGGCGTTCAAAAATATCAATCAGTTGTTCGCCAAATGATCCGCCTGCCCCTTGACGCCACCACCCTCAGTGAAGCGGTGGTCAATGGCGAGACCACCGCTGCCATCGTCGTCGAAACCTTTCTTCAACGCATTCAGGCGCGAGAGCCGGATATCCAGGCTTTTGTCTCGTTCGACGCCCGGCAGGTCCGCGCCGATGCGGCGCAGCACAACGGCCAGGGTCTGCTGGCCGGCGTCCCCGTGGGTATCAAGGACATTTTCGACACTGCGACCCACCCCACGCAGTTCTATTCACCCATCTATACCGACCATCAACCCTCCCGGGACGCCCACGTCGTGACGCTGCTGCGCCAGGCCGGGGCGCTGATCATGGGCAAGACCCATACCACCGAGTTTGCGTACATGCACACCGGTCCAACCCGCAATCCCCACGACCTTACGCGAACGCCGGGCAGCTCCAGCGCTGGCTCGGCGGCCGGGATGGCTGCAGGGTTCTTTGCCCTGGCGCTGGGCACCCAGACCGCTGGCTCGTTGCTCAAGCCGGCATCCTACTGCGGCCTCTTCGCCTTCAAACCGTCGCTGGGCCTGGTGTCGCTGGAAGGGGTAAAACCGTTGGCGCCGAGCTTCGACACCGTGGGTTGGTATGGCCAGTCAGTGCGCGACCTGCACCTGGTAGCGCGCGTGTTGATTCCCGGGTTTGTGATGCCGGACATCGAGCGGCGTCCACTGCAATTGGGGTTCTGCCGCACATCACGCTGGGATCAAGTGGACCCCGACGTGGTCCTTGCCCTGGAACAGGCGGTGGATCAGTTGCGCAGCGCCGGCCATCACGTGAGCGACGTACGGCTGCCGGATGAGTTTGCCGGTGTGTTCGACGATCATCAGTTGATTAACGATTGCGAAGGTGCCCGCTCGCTGGCAAAGGAGTTTCAACAACACCGAACACAATTGAGCCCTTCGACCCTGGCCATGTTCGAGCGGGCGGCAATCACAACCTGGCAACAGGAATCCGCTGCCAAGGCGCGCCTGGCTAATCTGGCCCCACGCTTGAGCGAGCTTTGCCGCCCCTTCGACGCCATGCTCGGCGCCTCTTGCGGGATGGTCGCGCCGGTCGGCCTGGAAAGCACCGGACCGTCGGATTTCATCAAGTTCTGGGGGGCGTTTGGCTGGCCGCAACTGAACATCCCGCTGAGGCCCGGCCAAGCCATGTTGCCTGTCGGGCTACAGATGATCGGAAGGTTCAGAGAGGATGGTCGGCTGTTACGAACGGCCGAGCACGTTGCAGCGGTTTTGCAAGGCGCCATTCAAGAATGACGAGCTTCGAACTGTCGGGCACGCAACGCCTTATCGACCAGAGCCAGCAGATCTTGCGCCGTTTGGGTTAGCTGAGCATCAAACTCGATCTGCCCGACACTGAAGCGAATGTCATAGCCACGATGCACCGTGGCATTACGCTCATCGAGTATTTCTTCGAGGCGCGCCCTGATCGCGGCAATCTCCACCGTGTTGGCGCCGGTCAACAAGGCAGCAAACTCATCGCTGCCCAGCCGACCGATCACATCGCTTTCACGAAAAGCGATGCGCAGCACGTCGGCAAAGGTTTTCAGGGCGTTGTCGCCCTCGGCACGCCCATACAACCGGTTGATGCGCTTGAAGTCGTCAAGGTCGAAAAACAACAGGGTCGCAGGTTGGCCCAACTGCCGACAAGCCTCCAGCGCCAATTGGGCCAGAGCCTCGAAGCCATGACGATTGGACAGCAGCGTCAACTCATCCATGCTCGCCATCTGCACGCCCATCAGTTCTTGCTCGGCCTTGCGCGCCAGGTCGCGCAGTACATCGCGGTCCTGCACGGCGCCGTCGAGGACGTTCGGCGTGCCCACGCCGGGTTTGAGCGGTTTGTCTGGGGTTAGCATTACTCACTCCCTTGATGGATATAAACGTTAGAGTCGTTCACACCCGGTTTGACTCCCTATAAACGCGCCGCTGGTCAGCTACCCGCCACCGGACACGGCCCTCCAGCGTCCGCCCAGAGTTTGAACTGGGTGACGAAAATGTCGTGGGGCACCGGCACCGGCGTCCGTCCCTCACCTGGATGCCAGCCCCAGAGCACCAGTTTGTCCTCGCTGACATGTTTGATCAGTGCCGCAAAATCACGATCGCCATTACTGGAACGATCCTTGATCATTGCGCACAACCTGTCGGGCGGCAGGCCGATCCAGGCCATTTTGTGCGCGGCTGGCGGCAGGCTCCAATGCGGCGCTCCAGGCGGTGTGTGAGGCCCATAACTGGCGGGCGGATTGCTGTCGGCATGGCAACTGGCACACGGCAGACCGGCCGCCCCTTTGCCATCCATCCCGCGAACCACCCTCATCGCGTGAGGATTGCCGGCGTCGAACTGTAAAGGCGAATCGCCCGGGATATGGCAGTTCTGACAGCGCGGGCTCTGGAACACCTTCTGTACTGTGTCAAACGCCTTCAGCGCCTCTTTATCATCAGCGAACAGGTCCGAGGCATAGCCAGTCAGCCCGATCAGCACCACCGCGCCCAGCAACAGATGTCGTTTCATGTCACACCCCCGACAATTGCAGCGGCAGTTCCCGCAGACGCTGCCCGGTCAGGGCAAACACCGCGTTCGCCACGGCCGGCGCCACGGGCGGTACACCAACCTCGCCGATGCCGCCGGGTTTGTCGGTGCTGGGGACGATATGCACTTCGACCACGGGCATTTCGTTCAGGCGCAACACCTGATAGTCGTGAAAATTGGATTGCTGCACCTGGCCGTTCTTGAACGTCAGTTTGCTGTGCAAGGTAAATCCGAGACCGAAGGTGATGCCTGACTCCATCTGCGCGGCGATGCTCTGCGGGTTGACCGCAATGCCGCAATCCACCGCACACACCACCCGGTGTACGCGAATCGCCAGGTTGTCCTGCGACACCTCCGCCACATGGGCGACGTAGCTGCCGAAAGACTCATGCACCGCCACGCCCAATGCGTGGCCGTCCGGCAACGGCGCTTTCCAGTCGGCTTTCTCCACTGCCAGATTCAGCACCCCCAGATGCCGTGGATGCGCCTTGAGCAAGGTTCGTCGGTATTCCACCGGATCCTTGCCGGCCGCCTCGGCCAACTCATCGATCAACGACTCCATGACGAATGCCGTATGGGTATGCCCCACCGACCGCAACCACAGCACGCTGATGCCGGTTTGCGGGGAATGCAGGTCGATCAGGTGATTGGCCAGCCCCTCTAAATAAGGACTGTCGGCCACACCTTCGACGGAGGTTTTGTCGACACCGTCCTTGACCATGGTCGCCTCGAACGACGTGCCGGCCATGATCGACTGCCCGACCAGCACATGCTTCCAGGCGATCGGCATACCGTCGGCGTCCAGCCCGATGCGTGCCTGATGCAGGAATGCCGAGCGATAGTAACCGCCGCGAATGTCATCCTCTCGGGACCAGACGGTTTTCACCGGTTCGCCCGCCGCTTTGGCGACGTACACCGCCTCGCTGACAAAGTCCGAGGTCGGGTTGGCCCGACGCCCGAAGCCGCCACCGAGGAATTGGGTGTGGATCTCGACCTGTTCGGGTTTGAGCCCGGTGATCTTCCCCGCGATCATCTGATCCAGGGTCTGGAACTGCGTGCCGGTCCAGATTTCGCATCTGTCATTGGTGATTTTCACCGTGCAATTGAGCGGTTCCATCGGTGCGTGGGCCAGGTACGGCACGCTGTATTCGGCCTCGATAGTCTTCGCCGCCCTGCCCAACATGACCGTCGCGTCCCCGGCCTGGCTGACCGAGGTCCCGGGGGTGGCGGCGAGTTTACGGAAGCTTTCCAGCAGTTGCTGGCTGTCGAGCCCGGCGTTCGGCCCCGGTTCCCATACAACCTTCAGCGCATCGCGCCCCAGCTTCGCCGCCCAATAATGATCGGCAATCACCGCGACTCCCGTGGGCACCTGCACCACTTTGTGCACGCCAGGCACCGCCAGCGCCTCGGCGCCTTCGAAGGATTTGACGCTGCCACCGAACACTGGCGGCCGAGCGACCACCGCAGTCATGAGCCCGTCGAATTGCACGTCCATGCCGAACTTCGCCTGCCCGGTGATTTTCTCCGGGGTATCGAGGCGCTTGGTGGGTTTGCCGATGACCTTCCAGTCCTTGGCTTCCTTGAACTTGATCGAGGCTGGATCCGGCACCGGCAATTTGCCGGCGTCATCCGCCAGTTCGCCGTAAGTGGCGCGTTTGTCGCCGGCAATGACCACGCCCGATTCGGTGCGAATCTGCGAAGGCGCCATGTCGAAGCGCTTGGCCGCCGCGTCGATCAGCATCAAGCGCGCCGCTGCGCCGGCCTGACGATAGCGATCGAACTCCATCCAGGTCGAGGTCGAACCGCCGGTGATTTGCATCCCGCCAAACGCCGGCAGGCCATACTCGGCGGCCGAGGCTGGCGCGTGTTCGACGCGAATTTTCGACCAATCGGCGTCCAGTTCTTCGGCGATCAACATGGTCAGGCCGGTCCAGATGCCCTGACCCATTTCCGAATGGCCGAGCAGCACAGTGACGCTGTTGTCGTTGCCGATGCGTAAAAAGGCATTGGGCGCGAACACCTCTCCTTGATTCTCGGCACCGAAGGCGAAGCGATGGCCGCCAGGAATGACAAACGCCACCACCAGACCGCCTCCCAACATGGCACTGCCCTTGAGAAAACCGCGACGCGAAACAGGGTTGATGCTGTTCATTGCTCAGACTCCCTTCAACGTGGCTTCAACGTCGCCTCACCCGATCTCGGCGGCGCGTTTGACCGCGGCGCGGATTCTTGGGTAGGTGCCGCAGCGGCAAATGTTGCCGGACAGCGCCTGGTCGATGTCGCTGTCGGTAGGCTTGGGGATCTTCGCCAGCAACGCGGCCGCCGACATGATCTGCCCGGACTGGCAATAACCGCACTGAACCACATCGAGTTCGGCCCAGGCCTGTTGCACCGGGTGCGAGCCGTCGCTGGACAGGCCTTCGATGGTGAGAATTTTCTGCCCGTGGGCCACCGCCGTGGCGGGCGTGATGCAAGAGCGCAGTGGCGCACCGTCGACGTGGACGGTGCAGGCGCCACACTGGGCCATGCCGCAACCGAATTTGGTGCCCGTCAGGTGCGCGACATCGCGCAGAACCCAGAGCAACGGCATGTCCGCGGGGACATCCAGTTCCTGGTCCTTGCCATTGATATTCAGGGTCAGCATGGCTGATTTCCTCAGACTCACGGTGTTCTGAAGGGGCGCCGCTGTGGTAGCGAAATACCTACGCGGCGCCTCGGGTCATCCCTACAGCTAAGCGCAATTTGACCCACAAGCCATGTTCATCGACCACCGGTCGCTCCCGTCCCGTAGCAGCAGCCTCGCGCAGCTCGGCAGCTGCTACGGACTTGTCGATCTACGGCGCCACCCGTCTACTGCGGACTGGCTAATCTGATAATCCAGTGTGTTCAACCTGCCGAGGACAACCGCCATGCAACGCTTTCCAAAAATCACGCCCTGCCTGTGGTTTGACGATCAGGCCGAAACGGCGGCGAAATTCTATTGCTCGATCTTCGATCACTCGAAAATCACCGCCATCACCCATTACGGCAAGGCCGGTCAGGAAATCCACGGCCGCCCGGAAGGTTCGGTGATGACGGTCAGCTTCGAGCTTGATGGCCAGACCTTCACCGGTCTCAATGGCGGGCCGGTGTTCACATTCAACGAAGCGGTGTCGTTCCAGGTCAATTGTCAGAATCAGGAGGAAGTCGACCACTTCTGGGGCAACCTGTCCGCCGGTGGGCCTGTGCAGGCGCAGCAATGTGGCTGGCTCAAGGATAAATTCGGCGTGTCATGGCAGATCGTGCCGATCGCGCTGATGCACATGATGCAAGACCCCGATACGCACAAGTCCCAGCGCGCGATGCAAGCGATGCTGCAAATGAAAAAGCTCGACATCGCCGAACTGGAACGAGCCTTTGCCGGCCAGAGCTAATACACTCAGGCACTGGCCCGCCAAGGACATCGAGATGAAGCACACCGTCGCCAAAGATGCAGACAAAGCCCCGCGTTTCTGGCGCGACGACGCCCTGCCCTTCATCGAAGCCCGCTCCATCGCCGAAGGCCGCGAGGTCTGCTACGCCCGGCATTCCCACGAACACTTTTCCATCGGTGCTATCACCGCTGGGCGCAGCACCTACATCCATGAGCAATCGGAGTTTCAGGTCAGCGCCGGCACCGTGGTGTTGATGAACCCCGGCGATGTGCATGCCTGCAATCCGATCGATGACCAGCCTTGGTCGTACCTGATGCTGTACGTCGAGACGCCTTGGCTGACTGACTTGCAGCATCAGCTCGGCTTCAGCCAGGATTCGGCGTTTCGCCGGTTTTCCATCACCCACAATCGCGATCTCGAGCTGTTCGCCGGCCTGAGGAGCGTATACGAGGTGTTGATCGATCAGCAGCAAGACGTGCTGCGCAAACACAGCGCGGCGGTGGAGTTTTTCACCGAGGTGCAACAGCGGCTCAACCCGGTCGATCAACCGCTGCGCGAACCCAATTTCAAGCTCGAACGGGCCGCCGACTACATCCGCGATAACTGCACGCATCAGCTCAAGCTCGAAGACATTTGCGAAGCGGCGCAACTGTCGCCGTCCTACCTTATCCGCGCCTTCAAACAGCATTACGGCATGACGCCCCATGCATTTCTGGTCAACCGGCGCATCCAGTTCGCCCGGGATCGACTGCGTAGCGGCAGGCTGATCGCCGATGTCGCATTGGAGGCCGGATTTGCTGATCAGGCGCATTTTCAGCGGGCGTTCAAGCAACATCTGGCGGCGACACCAGGGCAATATCGCGGGTAAGTTAATATGTCGACATGCGCCCCTGTCAAAAACAGGTTAGTTAATATAAACCCACGAGCCATGCCGGTAAAATTCATACAAAGTCATATAACTAATATGACAACACTCCAAACTCTTATTTAAGCTCCCTTCCCACGCTACAACCCAATATCAGAAGATGGAGCTTCTTACTTGAACACGCCGAACAACAACGTATTTCATTCCAGCAACCAACGCGAAAAACAATTAGTCATTGAAGCCATCGCCAACTTCCTCAGCGATGAAGACGTCATGGCAACCGTTGGATGGTCGTGGGATCGTGTATCAGTTACCTGTGACCCGAATTCCGACTTCTCCCAACTACATCGTCCAGCTACTACCTGCCTGGCGAGGCTCAGCCGGCAACCCGACTTCAAAAAAATCGCGGTCGAACAAGGCATCTCCCGAACAAACATCTTTCATATCAATGAACACGGCCAACTCTTTTATTCCTATGACAACATCAGTACCCGTGAAGCCAACGGTGAGCTGATCACTGTCAGTTTCTTCTCCGAGCGTAACGACATCGCCCATCACTTCACTGGCGTTGCCGATATCGATGAACAACTACGCCTCCTTTCAGGCAGTGCCAAGCTGACTGGCGGATGGGTGACGTCCACCGGAAAAATTACAATAAGCCAGTGGTTGCATTTTCACAGCTTGCCACTTCCGGCCAGCGTGGAAAGTGCAAAAGAGTTAATTGATTTACTGAATGTCACCCCCCTTCCAGCACCGTCGCCCTATGGAAACTACTGGGAGTTGCTGAGCCCTCCCAAAGACTCACCGTTCGAACTCACGGAGAAAAATCGCGCCCTCATTCGCGATGTGATCGAGGAAGAAACCGGAGGCGAACTTCCTTTGGTTTCGCTTTATGGCCATGCGCTGAAACTTGAAAGCTTTTCCGCCGACAAACTGCCCACCAGCCAAGGTTACCGTCTGACACGGCTGATCGATATTGCAGTGTCGAGCGCGAATAATGGGCATGCGTTCATGACGGCATTAGGCTGGTTCGCTGATGAAAACGGCCCCAAGCCCACCGAGCAGTTCATCGAACAGCTGATGATTGCGGTGATGCTGCTTGACCTTGATCCGGAACTGGACAGCGCCAATACCTCGTTTGCAGGTTTTGACCTCTACTCGAAACGTCATTTGCTGCTTTCCCCCTCAGCGGTCCGCACGCAACTTGAACAGCATCTGGTCAGCCAACTCAAGCTCGACGCCATGATTGCCCCGCTCGTCGCGGAATGGGTCCTGAGTGGCATGGCGCCGGAATATCTTGCCGATGAACTGCCGTCCAATCTGCGTATTGGCACACCGGCGTGGGTCGTCTTCACCCAGGCCGTACACTTTGCCGAAGCGATCACCCCCGGTGTTTCCCGGAGCATGGCCTACCAACACCTGCTGGGGTTCGCCCGCGCATCGCAATTGACACCCGAGCTCAAAGCAGTGTTTGCCGCACACTCGGCTGACCCGGTGATCACTTGGGCGCTGATGAACGACCTGATCTCCCGGGATTCAGAGGGCAACCTCAATCAGCAAGCCGTTACGGTGGCGATGGATGAGTACAAGCAACATGCGGACATGATGACGAGCGCCTTGATTGATCTGGGCAAACCGCTGCCCCATCGCAAGGCGCTCGCGCTTAAAGAACTGAAATCCCAGGTGCCTGATTGTGACCCCGAGGAACTGTTGGTCAAACATCGCGGAACGGGCGGCGGCGCAGGAAGGCGGGTATCGGTTGTCGATCTTTACCTGGGC
This sequence comes from Pseudomonas sp. 01L34, assembly GCF_056400265.1. Classification (NCBI taxonomy): domain Bacteria; kingdom Pseudomonadati; phylum Pseudomonadota; class Gammaproteobacteria; order Pseudomonadales; family Pseudomonadaceae; genus Pseudomonas; species Pseudomonas sp. 01L34. The sequence continues at coordinate 209,941 of NZ_JBFTSX010000001.1, read as the reverse complement.
GACGAGCTTCACACCCAGGATTGGGATCGAGCCAAAGGCACCAGCATTTACGAGGCTTTCCCTGATCTGGCTGACATGTACCCCGTTGCGGATTTATTTCAGCAAACGGTCCACAATCATCACAACTCAATGACCGAAGCATTGTCGGCCATTATCAACGTCACCTTTTCGCAACTAAGCCCGACGGACAGGTCGTTCATCGAGGACGGCCATCTAGGTATCTATAGTGTTCAGGAATACACAACCACCCGATTTACCAATATTCCCAACCCGACGGGCGTAGCAAGACCAGCGACGCCCGTTCCAGGGAAGACGGGCCGTTATGGCGTTCTCATTTGTGCGGTACTTGATTCAGAGCTTCGTTGTTATCAACTGTTTCCAATGAGGACGGAATGCGTATACAGCGAGGAACTTGGCGAAGTGTTTCGCCCTCTCTTCATGGCCAGTGGGTCCGCTGTAGCGACGTTTGTGAACCACAAACACCATTTGGAAGGCCGTCTGGATATACAGGCTTATCGAGCGAACACGGCCCCCCGCAGCTATTCCCGGTCCGCCTTTTTTATCCGCAAGATCGGAGAATTCAACCCATCGTCGGCCAGTGCAGGCACCCCCTCGCCGAACCGCTACTTTCGTTCCACGCGAAAAGAAGCAATCAGCGACCTTATTGCAAAAGAGAACCCCTATTTCACTGTAGATGAACTGATGCAACTGGGCCTCGATCAGACCAAACGTGAAAAAGCGATTGAAAAGACCGACGCCATCTTCACATTCATTCTGAACCTGATCATTCCGTTCAAGGAATGCGTCGAGGAGCTTTCCTCGGGGGTTGCTGCCCGACAAAACCGCGCCATTCACGGCTGTGTCATGGACGCGGCGGCCCTCGCTGTTTCCTTTGCCGTCGTCGGCATTAAAGTTACCGCTATCAGCGCCAAGGCCACGACCCTGGTCTCCAAACTCCTTTCCACGTCCAAAGTTGTTGGCAGTACTGTCATCAGCCTTTTCAACCCCATTGACGGAGTGCCTCAACTGCTCAAGGGCGGCGGAAAACTATTGGCTCGGGGCGTGAAGAAACTAGGCGCTCATGCGCTCTCCACCCCGTATCTGGCTCGGCGGCAGTTGCGCTATCTGACGGGCGCGAACAGCTATGATCTGCTCCGGGCCATCAACCATACCGGCGCAGGCCCCCGGATTCGAATGTCGCTGGACACGGTTGCCCATGGTCGAGCGCTGTTCAAGGACGACAGCATTCAAACCGTTGAACAGATTGTGACCCGCCTGGGCAACAAGCACAGTCGACTGCCAGATGGCGCTCTGCCGTCCGAACTGGAGCATCTGTTCAACAATGCGCTTGTTGAATCGGCGCTCGGACTCAAGCAAGCGCAAGATCTGCAGGGATTGATCGGTCGAACGCCTGTTGAAGATCTTTTCAAGGCAGTCCTGGAAAAAGCTCAATACAGCTACACCAGCGCCCGCTCCGCATCCGGTGCTCAAGGTTACGCCGATACACTGGCAACCTTTGCCCAGGTCGAAGCGAAAAACGTCACCTACATGAAGAATTACCAACAAAACGTATTACAGCAAGACCTGGGCAAGGTACCGTTTAATCAGGTCATGCCAGAATCAGCCTTCAATCCAATGGGCTTTACCGATAACTCGCAAAGGGCCGGCGCCTGGATCGTCAATGGTTCTACCTCCCCTGGCAACGACCTCGACAGCATCGTTGCGGTACTGCGCGAGTACGCCGGCAATCAAAAAACACTGACTGATCCGACCGTGATCAAACAGCTGCATGCCCGTATCGCGCCAGCCACCTCGGACGTCGTACGCGTGGGCGTCAATGACAAGAAATACGCTAGCAACATCAGTGGATTCGCCGCGATGGAACAACATCTGAAAACACTGAACTCCAGTCATGCGCATTTCGACAAACAGTTGCTGGCGACCGTCGTAGGTTTCCACGGTCTAGGCGACGGTAATGGCCGTACGGGTCGTGCCCTGTATGCCATCAGCCAGCTTCGAAACAACCGGTTCACACCGCTGACAAAACAAGAGTTCAGTTTGCTGCACGGACTCGATTAAGGTGAATGACTGAGGGTATGTTGCTTAGGAAAGCAACAAATACACCGCACTCAGCCCTAGCAACAATGCCATGAGCCGGTTGAACCATCGCATGCCTACAGGATTATTCAGATAACCCTGCAGGCATGTCCCGGCATACGCCCAACAGCCGACTGACACATAGCAGATCACCAGATACACCGCCGCAAACTGCCAGACCAGCCGCGCCTCACCGTCCGCGACGAACGCGCCCATGCCCGCTACACAGGCCAGCCAGGCTTTCGGATTGAGCCATTGCATCATCGCGCCATATAACATCGACGGCGCCCGGCGCGATTTATCCGCATCGATGCGACCATCGTCCGCCGCCAGTTTCCAGGCCATGAACAACAGAAACGCAACACCCGCCAGTTGCACCACTTGCGTCAGCGCCGGCCACAACCGCAATACCTCATGCAACCCCAATCCCATCAATACCAGCAATAAAACGAAACCCAGCGTTGCTCCGGCGACATGTCGCTGACTGGCGCGAAAACCGAACTGCGCCCCCGAACTCAACGCCACAATGTTCACCGGCCCCGGTGTAATGGAAGCGACCAAGGCAAACGCCGCCATGGAAAGAATCAGACTCATTGCATACCTTCTTCAATTCAGTTGAACCAGGGCTCAAGGTAAAGAGCCAGGGGAATGCTGTATTGAAGAAAACAACCCTTGCCTGTCCCGCGACGCATGTCACTTCCTGTAGGTTGCAAGACTGTCACGAGGCACCTTATGGCGGGCCTATACTTCAAGAGTCGGCACACTCGATGCGGGGCGCGTCGAGTGATCGTTCACGCAGGCCACAGCCTGCCTTCATCGTAGGGAGGAGAAGATCATGGCGCGTAAATACATCGACTGCCGCGAGTTCCCAAGCGCGTCCAAATGCTCGGTCGCCCTGTCCGCAGACTCTGAAAACGAACTGCTGGAGGCCGCGGCACAGCATGCGGTCAGTGTTCACAAGCACACCGATTCACCAGAACTGCGTGCTCAACTGAAGACAATGTTCCACGACGGCACCCCGCCCGTAGAAGCACCGCGTCCGGCGTAGGAACTGCCGAACGCAAAAAGGGACAGACCACGATTCAAGGCAAATGCCGAACTATCGTGGTCTGTCCCGTGTTTTTCTCCGTGTTTTTCTCTGTACGGCTATTTGCATCCACCGCTGTATGGGCCAAATCACCAACCACCCATGATAAAAATACCGCTCTCGTTCCTGGAGCCCCGTTCATGGACCTCGCCACCCTCCTCCTGTTTTTGCCGGCCTGCTTCGCCCTGAACATGGCCCCCGGCCCAAACAATCTGCTGTCGGTCAGCAACGCCACCCGTTATGGCTATCGTCGTGCCTGTGTGGCCGGCGTCGGGCGTTTGCTGGCGTTTGCCGGGATGATCGGCCTGGCCGCCGCTGGATTGTCGGTGGTGCTGAAAACCTCGGAATGGCTGTTCTACGCGATCAAGATCATCGGTGCCGCCTACCTGTTGTACCTGGCGTGGCAACTGTGGCGTGCCAATCCCGAGGCCGAGCAGCACATCACCGGCACGCCAGTGGGGATCCTGGCCCTAGCGCGGCAGGAGTTTCTGGTGGCAGCGGGTAATCCCAAGGCCATTTTGCTGTTCACCGCCTTCCTGCCGCAGTTCGTCGACCCGACCCAGGCGGTGGCGCCACAATTCGCGGTGCTCGGCGCGTTGTTCCTGCTGCTGGAATGGATTGCCATCAGCGCCTACGCCTACATGGGCCTGCACATGCGCCGCTGGTTCGCCGAACCACGGGGCAAGCGGCTGTTCAACCGTTGCTGCGCGGGGTTGCTGTCGGCGGCAGCTTCGGTGCTGTTGATGGCGAAACGGGCCTGACCTTTACGCTTGGGACGGTCCTTTCAGTTCGACCTGGTTGCCGTCCGGATCGAAGCAATAGATCGACAGCCCGTTGCCCTCGGCACCAAAACGCACGGCGGCTTTCTCGGGTTTCAGGCCGAAGGACTGCAAGTGACTGACCAGCGCTTCCTCGTCAAACGGTTCGATGCGCAGGCAGAAGTGATCGACGTTGCGCCGTTCGCGACCAGCGGCAGCACCGCCCGTGCGGCCGAGTTCGCCCTGGATATCGACGAGGTCGATCATCGAGGTGCCCGCACGCAAATGCACCAGGCCCAGATCGTCGCGGCGCTTGACCAGTTCGGCGCCGAGTACCTCGCCGTAAAACGCGATGCTGCGTTCGAGGTCCTCGACGCGCAGGACGATGTGATCGATGTGTTTAATCGTGAATGCTTGCATTGGGATGGATTCCTGAAAATATCGTTTACAGCATTGCCGGTGACCCGATGACTGTAGCTCAGGGTACAAAAATTCTCTGTCGATTTTCCGGTGGAGGCGCCAGGCAACGCGGCTTATGCTCAGCCCATGAACCTACAAAACGCTGTGCTTCCGCCCCACGCCGAGATGGTTCGCGCCATGCTCGAACGCGACACCGCCTACGAGGGGGTGTTCTTTACCGCGGTCAAAACCACCGGCATCTTCTGCCGCCCCAGTTGCACGGCGCGCAAACCGAAGCCGGAAAACGTCGAGTTCTTCGCCCATGCCGATGAGGCGATGTCGGCGGGTTATCGGGCCTGCCTGCGGTGCAAGCCGCTGGACGCCGCAGCCATTGCACCGGACTGGGTGCAACGACTGCTGAAATCCGTCGACGCCGACCCCGACCAGCGCTGGACCGATGCCCAATTGCTCGCCGAGGGCATCGAGCCGCTGAAACTGCGGCGCTGGTTCAAGCAGCATTTCGGCATGACCTTTCACGCCTGGCTGCGCAGCCGACGCCTGGGCATCGCCCTCGGTGGCATCAAACAGGGCGAATCCATCGACAACGCGGCGTTCGATTCAGGCTACGAATCCTTGAGCGGTTTTCGCGATGCGTTTCAAAAGTCATTCCACATCACCCCCGGTCGCGCCGCCCACAGCGAGCCGTTGCTGTTCACCCGATTGACCACGCCACTGGGACCGATGATCGCCATGGCCGAACGGCGTGGGCTGGTGCTATTGGAGTTTCTCGACCGACCGGCATTGACCAAGGAAATCGAAGAACTGCAGAACCATTATGGCTACGCCGTGGCCCCCGGACACAACGGGCATTTGCAGCAGATCGAAGAGGAACTGTCGCAATACTTCGCCGGCAAACGGAGCGAATTCAACGTGCCCCTGCACCTGCCCGGCAGCGCGTTCGCCAAGCAGGTGTGGAACGAATTGATGAAGATCCCCTACGGCCAGACCAGCACCTATGGCGCGATTGCCGCGCAACTGGGCAAGCCCGGCGCCAGTCGCGCCGTGGGCATGGCCAACGGACAAAACCGTCTGGCGATCGTGCTGCCTTGTCATCGGGTGATCGGCGCAGACGGTTCGTTGACCGGCTATGGTGGTGGACAACCGCGTAAAGCGTTTCTGCTCAGGCTGGAAAGCGCCGCGGTGCAAATCACCCAACAACTGGCATTCTGATCACTCCATTGTTTTTCAATAAAAAGTCATAAGGAGGGACATTCAATGGACACACTCGACACTCAATTCCATCAACTGCACCAGAGCGGGCTGTTGATTCTGACCAACGTCGCCGATGCCACCGGGGCGCGACTGGTGGAGCAGCTGGGCAGCAAAGCCGTGGCCACCAGCAGCGCAGCGGTGGCCTGGGTGCATGGTTATCCGGATGGCAACACCTTGCCGCTTGAGCGGCTGGTTTCCACCGTCGAATCCATTGCCCGGGTCATCAGCGTGCCGTTGAGCGTGGACATTGAGGCGGGTTATTCCGATGACCTGGAGCGAGTTGCGCAAGTGGTCGACGCGGTGATCGCCGCCGGTGCCGTGGGGATCAATATCGAGGACGGTGCTGCCTCGCCCGACCTGCTGGCCCGCAAGATCGAAATCGCGCGCCAGGTTGCCAATCGCCGGGATGTGAAGCTGTTCATCAATGCCCGCACTGACGTGTACCTCAGGGGCCTGGTGCCGGCCGAAGATCGCGTCGCCGAGACGCTCAAACGCGCCGCGTTGTATCAGGCGGCCGGTGCCGACGGACTGTTCGCCGCTGGCGTCACGGCGGCGTACGAGATCGACGCCCTGTGCCACGGCACGACGCTGCCGCTGAACGTGCTCGGCTTCCCGGGCCTGCCTTCGCCTGAAGAACTGCAAGCCCTTGGCGTGCGCCGTTTGAGTGCCGGCTCGGGCATCGCCGAATTCCTCTACGGCGCCATGGCAGGCCTGGCCAAAAGCTTTCTGCAAACCGGCACGCTCGACAGCAGTCACCTCAAGGCCTTCACCTACAGCCAAGTGAACGCCCTGCTGGCCCCGACCGGCAAAGTTTGACCGCAAGCAATGGAGTGCGGCGCTGCGGGGAGACGACTAGTCTTCCCGCAGCCACCCGCCCCTCAGGATGCTCCATGCCCGACACCTATCAACTGGCCAGCCAATTCCTCTCGGCCCTCGATACCGACTGGCAGCGCCACATCAGCGCCATCGGCCCCTGCCTGCATCAACCCCATGCGGCGCGCGATCCTTATGAGTCGCTGGTGCGGGCGATTGCCTATCAGCAACTGCATGCAAAGGCTGGCGATGCGATTGTCGGCCGGCTGCTGGCGTTGTTTCCCGCGAGCACCTTCCCCAGACCCGAGCAGATCCTGGCGACCGACTTCGAGCAGATGCGCGGTTGCGGCTTTTCCGCCAGCAAGATCGCAACCATTCAGGGCATCGCCCAGGCGGCTCTGGACGGCGTGGTGCCGGACTACGCCACGGCGCTGGCGATGGACGATGAAGCATTGATCGAGCGTTTGATCACCTTGCGCGGAGTGGGCCGCTGGACCGTGGAGATGCTGCTGATCTACAGCCTGGAGCGGCCAGACGTTTTGCCGGCCGATGACTTCGGGGTGCGTGAGGGTTATCGCCGGTTGAAGGGGCTGGAACAACAGCCGAGTCGCAAGCAGATGATTGATATCGGGCTGGCATGGAGCCCTTATCGGACGGTGGCGTCGTGGTATTTGTGGCGGGTGCCTAACCGGTAGACCGCGACAACGCAGGCATAAATTCAAGTGCTGAAACGCTTACGGTCTAGTCTGTCTTGAGTCATCCCAACCCCGTCGGAGGCTCCCATGCAGCTCGAAGGCTCCTGCCATTGCGGCGCGGTGTCGTTCAGCCTGACCAGCGCCCACCCCTACCCTTATCAGCGTTGCTACTGCTCCATCTGTCGCAAGACCCAGGGCGGTGGCGGTTATGCGATCAACCTGGCGGGCGACGCCCAGAGCCTCAAGGTGCGTGGTCGCAAGCACATCTCGATTTACCATGCGCGGCTCAAGGACGAAGGCGATAAGCGCGCCCGGCGCAGCACCGCCGAGCGGCATTTCTGTTCCCTATGCGGCTCGGGATTATGGCTGTTCAGCCCTGAATGGCCGGAGCTGATTCATCCGTTTGCCTCGGCCATCGACACCCCGTTGCCGGTGCCGCCCGAGCACACGCACCTGATGCTCGGCTCCAAGGCGCCGTGGGTGGAAGTCGAGGTGTATCCGGGGGACCAGCAATTCGAGGTCTACCCGGTAGAATCCATTGCCCAGTGGCATGAACGCCTGGGCTTGAGCCGCTAATCCAAATGCGCCCAGGTCATGCGAAACGACGCCCCGCCCCACGGCGAATCCGCCACTTCCACTTGCCCGCCATGGGATTGAGACACCCGCCGCACCAGCGCCAGGCCCAGGCCGAAACCACCGGTGCGGCGGTCGCGGCTGGCATCGAGGCGCGAGAACGGTTCGAAGATTTTCTCCCGCCCGTCCAGCGGCACGCCCGGCCCATCATCGTTGACCTGCACCTCGTAGTGATCACCGGTGCGCACCAACGACACTTCCACCCGCTGGTCGGCATAGCGAATGGCATTGCGCAGCAAATTGATCACCGCCCGGGCCATGAAGCGCGGTTCGATACGAACTTCGTCAACCTGACATTCGACAATCAGCAATTGCACCCCGGCGGCTTCAGCCTCCAGCGTCACGCTGCCCACCACGCTGTCTAACCAATGGCTGGCCTGAATGTTCTCCCGGGTAATCACCGTGGCACCGCGTTCAAGGCTGGCGTACGTCAGCAACTCGGAAACCATTTCTTCCAGCTCGCCGAGGTCGGCGTACATGTCGGCAATCAACTCGCGGTTCTGGGTTGGGTCGGGCTGTTGCTTGAGTTGGTCGAGTTCGAACGACAACCGCGCGATGGGTGTGCGCAGCTCATGGGACACCGCGTTGGTCAGCTCGCGCTGGTTGGCGATCAGCCCCTCGATGCGCGCGGCCATCAGGTTGAAGTGTTCGGCCAGGTCACGAATATTCGAGCGCTTGGACAGCTGGATACGCGCCGACAGGTCGTTATCGCCAAAGCGTTCGGCGGCCAGGCGCAGTGTCTCCAGATCGCGCCAGTGCGGGCGCACCCAGAAAAACAACACAAAACCGATCATCACCGCGATCATCAGATAGGCCGCGGCAATGTAGAACGGCATCAGACTCGGCTCGGCCGGCAGCTTGATGCTGAGCAACTGCGAACCGTCGTCAATGCGCGAGATGAACTGCGTGTACTTGTCGCGCATCACCAGCAGGCCCTGGGTCAACTCGGCTTGTTCCTGATCGGTCAGAGACAATTGATCGGTCTCGACCAGAGCCAGGCCCAAACCGTAGTGAGGGCGTATGGCTTCCAGCTGTCGCTCCCGGGCCGGACTGTCCAGGCCGCGCAATTGCTCGACCAGCGACCAGGCCTGACCACGCACCGCCTCTTGGTTGTAGCTGCGCATCTGACCGTCGAGCAGCGCATCGAACGTGCGCTCGACGGTTTGCAGCCCCAGTACCAGGCCAACCGTCATCACCAGAAACAGTCCCAAAAATAACCGCAGCATTTACAGCTCCCACGCAAACGGATTGAACAGATAACCCTTGCCCCACACGGTCTTGATGCACACCGGTTCGCGCGGGTTGTCCTTGAGCTTGCCGCGCAGTTTGCTGATGTACACGTCGACGCTGCGGTTGAGGCCGTCGAAGGCGATACCGCGCATGCGGTTGAGGATGTCGTCGCGGGACAGCGTCTTGCCGGCAGCGCTGGCCAGCAACCACAGCAGTTCGAATTCCATGGTGGTGAGCTCGATGCCCTCGCCCGCCAGGCGCACTTCGCGGCAACTGCGATCGATGCTCAGATGACCGAATTCCAGTGAGCTGCACACACTGCTGTCCGGCATCTGACGGCGTTGCAAGGCACGCAGACGAGCGAGCAGCACGGGGGGCTTGATGGGTTTGATCACGTAGTCGTCGGCACCGGATTCCAGGCCGAGTATGTGATCGAGGTCGTCTTCCTTGGCGGTGAGAATGACGATGGGTGTGTCGGATACGCTGCGGATTTCGCGGCACACGTGCAGGCCGCTCTGGCCCGGCAACATCAGGTCGAGTACGACGATTTTCGGTTTGAATTCAAGGAAAGCGGCTACCGCGAGGTCTCCACGGTGTACCTCGCGGACTTCAAAACCGTGTTGGGACAGGAAATGCGCAATCAGCCCGGCGAGCTTCTCGTCGTCTTCCACCAGCAATACTTTGCCAAAACCCAGACTCTCCATGATGACCGTCTGCCAACCCTTGAATGAAATGGCCGGCATTATGGCGCCAATCGGTGAAGGGACGGTTATCGCAGACAGCAAAAACCGGCCACGAGAGCCGGTTTTTGGCGATGTTTCATTCTTTTAAGAATTTTTTACAATTATTGAAGATGACACGTTGTCACGCCGCGACCGGCACACCACTGTGAAACCTGAACTCCACATCCGGCGACTCGATCAACGCCTGTTCGGCGTCGCGCACCTTGTCGATCACCTGGGCGATGTCCTTGGCGTCACCGTATTGATAGGCCAGTTTCAGATACCCCTGGAAATGCCGGGCCTCGCTTTTCAGCAGGCCGAAATAGAACTTGCCCAGCTCCTCATCCAGATGCGGCACCAACGCCTCGAAACGCTCGCAACTGCGGGCTTCGATGAACGCGCCGACCACCAGCGTATCCACCAGCTTCACCGGCTCGTGGCTGCGCACCACTTTGCGCAGCCCCGAGGCGTAACGCCCGGCGGACAGCTGGCGCAGTTCAATCTTGCGCCTTTTCATCAGGCGCATGACCTGCTCGTGGTGCACCAGCTCTTCCCGGGCCAGACGCGACATCAGGTTGATCAGATCGACGTGGGAGTGATACTTGGCAATCAGGCTCAACGCCGTGCTGGCCGCCTTGAATTCGCAGTTTTTGTGGTCGATCAGCAGCGTTTCCTGATCGGCCAGCGCGGCCTGGACCCAACCGTCGGGCGTGCGGCAGCCGAGGAACTCGTGAATTTCGGGAAGGATCATGGGGCTCACGGATAAAAGGTTCAAAACGAAGGGCGCCGATTATACCGGCCTGCCGACAGACCACCAGTCGCCACCGTTGATATGCATCAAGTCGCGAATGCCCGACCAGCAACTATAGTTGTCCAACGCAGTGTTTTTACCTTCCTGGAGATCCCGATCATGCAAGCCATTCGCAGCATTCTGGTGGTCATCGAACCCGAACACTCGGAAAGCCTGGCGCTCAAACGGGCCAAATTGATCGCTGGCGTGACCCAGGCTCATCTGCACCTGCTGGTCTGCGATAAAAAGCATGATCACAGCGCGATGCTCGGCGTGCTCAAGGCGGCTCTGCTGGCGGACGGGTACAACGTCACCACCGAGCAAGCCTGGAACGAAAGCCTGCACGACACCATTATCGATGTGCAGCAGGCTGAAGGTTGCGGGCTGGTGGTCAAGCAGCATTATCCCGACAGCCCACTGAAAAAGGCCCTGCTGACTCCGGCGGACTGGAAACTGCTGCGCTACTGCCCGACTCCGGTGCTGCTGGTAAAAACCGCCAAACCCTGGACCGGCGGAGTGATCCTGGCGGCCATCGATGTCGGCAACATGGACGGCGAACACCGCACCTTGCATGCCAGCATCATCGATCATGGCTACGACATTGCCAGCTTGGCCAAAGCCCATCTGCACGTAATCAGCGCCCATCCGTCGCCGATGCTGTCGGCGGCCGACCCGACGATGCAGCTCAAGGAAACCATCGAGGCCCGTTACCGCGAGCAGTGCCAGGCGTTCCAGGCCGAGTTCGACATCGACGACGACCACCTGCACATCGAGGAAGGCCCGGCGGATGTATTGATTCCATTCATGGCCCATAAGCTGGGGGCCTCCGTGACGGTGATCGGCACGGTGGCGCGGACCGGGTTGTCCGGGGCGTTGATCGGCAATACGGCGGAAGTGGTGCTCGATGCGCTGGAAAGCGATGTGCTGGTGCTCAAGCCGGACGAGATCATGGATCATCTGGAAGAGATCGTGACCCGGCATTGAGCAAGATCTTTTGCCTTCAAAGGCTATCCGCCGAAGGCGTCCTTGAGAAACCCCGGCGCAATGTAGCGCTGGTAATGCGCTTCCGAGAGCAGGAAAAACTCCCGATCAATGGCATCCCGCAGTTCCGGCAGGTTCCAGTCGCGGAACTCCGGCAGCAGCACCATTCCGTAGGCTTCCAGATTATTGATGACCCGCGCGCCCCGGGCGATCAACTGATAAGCCCAGCAATACTCCGACTGATGCGGCACAAAGCGGATCTTGCGCTGTTCCAGCTGCATTCTCAGCAGCGCGGGATCGAAAATTTCTACCTTGGCAGCCATCACCTGCGACAACAGCTGCTCAAGCCGCAACCACACCGCGCGTTTTTCTTCCTCGTTGTAACCGTTCCAGTGGATCACTTCGTGATGGAAACGCTTGCAGCCACGGCACACCAAATCACCGTAAACAGTGGAGCAGAGGCCGACGCAGGGGGTCTTGATGGTCTGATTGGGCATAGGTAGACAAAACACGGGAAAGCAGAACAGGTCGGCATGTTAGCCCTTTGTCTAACATTCATCACCCCTCAAAGTTTTGGACCTAACTTACCTTTCAAATTTTTTTGCCGTAGAATCAGCCAGCCTTTTAAGGCGCCAATGTCCGTTAAGAAGCTGTTTTCAAAGCGTCACGAGCACAGTCGTTCCTTCAGAGCGGTGTTGGCGAAGGGTTTTTCCAGCGGGGAAAAGCCCAACGCCAACCCTCATCAGCTCCCCGTTCTGCAGGCGTAAAACTTTGAAAGCAGCTTCTGTAAGGAATTGCCGGTAATTCTGGCTAAGCGGCCCACAACGCCACGCAGCGCATGAGTACGGTAATTTCGGGATGAGCGTCCCGGACACCCATTTGGGACCACTGATGAGGGTAATAACTGTGCTTGAAGCCTACCGCAAACATATCGAAGAGCGCGCAGCACTGGGTATCGTTCCCCAGCCGCTTAACGCCGAACAAACTGCAGGCCTGGTCGAGCTGCTGAAGAATCCCCCGGCTGGCGAAGAAGCTTTCCTCGTTGACCTGATCACCAATCGCGTTCCGCCAGGAGTGGACGAAGCCGCCTATGTAAAGGCCGGTTTCCTGTCTGCCCTCGCCAAGGGCGAAGCCAAATCCCCTCTGATCGACAAGAAGCGCGCTGTTGAACTGCTCGGCACCATGCAGGGCGGCTACAACATCGTGACCCTGGTAAACCTGCTGGACGACGCCGAACTGGCGCCAGTGGCTGCCGAAGAACTCAAGCACACCCTGCTGATGTTCGATGCCTTCCACGACGTGGCTGAAAAAGCCAAGAACGGCAACGTTCACGCCAAGGCCGTGCTGCAATCCTGGGCTGACGGCGAGTGGTTCAAGAAGCGCCCGGTGCTGGCCGACAAGATCAGCCTGCGCGTCTTCAAGGTGACCGGCGAAACCAACACCGACGACCTGTCCCCTGCTCCAGACGCCTGGTCGCGTCCAGACATCCCGCTGCACGCCCTGGCCATGCTGAAAATGGCCCGTGACGGCATCGTTCCGGACGAGCAAGGCAAGACCGGCCCGATGAAGCAGATCGAAGAAATGCGCGGCCAAGGCTTCCCTATCGCCTACGTCGGTGACGTGGTCGGTACCGGTTCCTCGCGTAAATCCGCTACCAACTCGGTACTGTGGTTCTTCGGCGACGACATTCCTTACGTGCCTAACAAGCGCGCTGGCGGTTTCTGCTTCGGCAGCAAAATCGCTCCGATCTTCTACAACACCATGGAAGATGCCGGCGCACTGCCAATCGAGTTCGACGTTTCCAACATGAACATGGGCGATGTGATCGACCTGTACCCGCATGCTGGCAAAGTCACCAAGCACAACAGCGACGAAGTCCTGACCACCTTCGAAATGAAGACCCCGGTTCTGCTGGACGAAGTCCGCGCCGGCGGCCGTATTCCGCTGATCATCGGCCGTGGCCTGACCGAGAAGGCTCGCGCCGAACTGGGTCTGCCACCGTTCGACCTGTTCAAGAAGCCTGAAGCACCGGCCGAAAGCACCAAGGGCTTCACCCTGGCGCAGAAAATGGTCGGCAAGGCTTGCGGCCTGGCAGAAGGCAAAGGCGTTCGTCCTGGCACCTACTGCGAACCGAAGATGACCACCGTGGGTTCCCAGGACACCACCGGTCCAATGACCCGTGACGAACTGAAGGACCTGGCGTGCCTGGGCTTCTCCGCTGATCTGGTGATGCAGTCCTTCTGCCACACCGCGGCTTATCCAAAGCCGATCGACGTGACCACCCACCACACCCTGCCTGACTTCATCATGACCCGCGGCGGCGTTTCCCTGCGTCCGGGCGACGGCATCATCCACTCGTGGCTGAACCGCATGCTGCTGCCAGACACCGTGGGTACCGGTGGCGACTCGCACACCCGTTTCCCGATGGGCATCTCGTTCCCGGCCGGTTCCGGTCTGGTCGCGTTCGCCGCAGCCACCGGCGTCATGCCGCTGGACATGCCGGAATCGATCCTGGTGCGCTTCAAAGGCAAAATGAAACCTGGCATCACCCTGCGTGACCTGGTTCATGCCATTCCTTACTTCGCCATCCAGAACGGTCTGCTGACCGTCGAGAAGAAAGGCAAGAAAAACGCCTTCTCCGGCCGCATCCTGGAAATCGAAGGCCTGGAAGGTCTGACGCTGGAACAGGCTTTCGAGCTGTCCGACGCGTCGGCCGAACGTTCGGCTGCCGGTTGCACCATCAAGCTGTCGAAAGAGTCGATCACCGAGTACCTGCAATCCAACATCACCCTGCTGCGCTGGATGATCGGCGAAGGCTACGGCGATGCACGTACCCTGGAGCGTCGCGCTCAAGCGATGGAAGCCTGGATCGCCAACCCGCAACTGATGGAAGCCGATGCCGACGCCGAATACGCCGAAGTCATCGAAATCGATCTGGCGGACATCAATGAGCCTGTGCTCTGCGCACCAAACGATCCGGACGACGCCCGTCTGCTCTCCAGCGTTGCTGGCGAGAAGATCGACGAAGTGTTCATCGGTTCGTGCATGACCAACATCGGTCACTTCCGCGCTGCCGGCAAGTTGCTGGAACAGGTCAAAGGTCAGCTGCCAACCCGTCTGTGGCTGTCGCCGCCGACCAAAATGGACGCTCACCAGCTGACCGAAGAAGGCTACTACGGCATCTACGGCAAGGCCGGCGCACGCATGGAAATGCCAGGCTGCTCGCTGTGCATGGGTAACCAGGCACGTGTAGAGCCGAACTCCACCGTGGTGTCGACGTCGACCCGTAACTTCCCGAACCGTCTGGGTGACGGCGCGAACGTCTACCTGGCTTCGGCCGAGCTGGCGTCCGTTGCGTCCATCCTGGGTCGCCTGCCGACCGTCGAGGAGTACATGGAATACGCTGGCAAGATCGACAGCATGGCGGCCGACGTTTACCGCTACCTGTCCTTCGACCAGATCGCCGAGTTCCGTGAAGCTGCTGCGAACGCCAACATCCCGGTCGTTCAAGCCTAACGCTACAAAGCCATAAAAAACGCCGCCCATCGTGAGATGAGCGGCGTTTTTTTATGCCTGACGCCGATTACCCAGCTATCTTTGCCTGATGTCGGCACCAGGACGGCGTGCCACGAGGCCCCACGGGCCTTATCTCAAGGAGGAGTCATGCGGGTCATCCTGATCGCCATCGGTTCGCCCGGTGACGTTTTCCCCTTCATTGGCCTGGCCAATGCGCTGAACCTGCGCGGTCATCGCGCGACCTTGTGCAGCCTGCCGGCGTTCAAAGCCACCGTCGAACAGTACGGGCTGGAATTCGAGCCGTTAGGCCAGCAAACCTGCGACGACACGCCCCGCCCGCGAGACTCGAAAAGCGCTTTGGCAGAGCAGTGGAACGCGGTCTCGCACCTGCTCGAACCGACCTATGACTACATCGCAGCGCGGCGCCATGAGGATATCGTGGTGGTGGGCTCGTTTTGGGCGTTGGGCGCACGTGTGGCCCAGGAGACGTTCGGCATTGCCTACCTTTCGGTACAGATTTCACCGTTCTTGCGCGAGGTCCATCGGCTGGCGCTGGACCAGCTCTGTGCGCCATCACTTAACGCCTTGCGCGCCAGAAAGGGCCTGAGCGGGACGGTTCAACACGTTATCAGCCAATGGATGCATTCGCCGGACGGCGTGATCAGCTTCTGCCCCGAGTGGTTCGCACCGCAGCAAGCTTCTGCGCCGGCCACGCTGTGCAAGGCCTGCGAAAAAGCCGTTGCGGCTATCGAGCATTGCCGCCAGCGAACCAAAGGTCGTCTGGCCGGGCATTCGAAGGGAGCGATCAACCGGGGCAGCTCCGATTGATCGCCCGCTGTTTCAGGCGCTGAGCGAGTAGATCAACGCCGAAATGGCCACCAGGCCCACCAGCGTCACGAAGACGTTGGAGGCTTGGCCACGGTAACGCGCCATCGCCGGTACTTTGCGGATCGCGTACATCGGCATCAGGAACAGAATCGCCGCGATGACCGGGCCACCGAGGGTTTCGATCATGCCGAGAATGCTCGGGTTCAGGGTCGCGACGACCCAGCAGACCACCAGCATGAACGCTGCGGTCATGCGGTCCAGGGTCTTCGGCGCCGGGCGTTTGCCGCTCTTGACGATCAAGCCCTTCAAGCCTTCGCTGGCGCCGATGTAGTGGCCCAGGAATGACTTGGAAATGGCCACGAAGGCAATCAACGGCGCCGCGAAGGCGATGGTCGGGTTGCTGAAGTGGTTGGCCAGGTACGACAGGATCGACAGGTTCTGTGCCTTGGCTTCCGCCAGTTGCGCCGGCGACAGGGTCAACACGCAGCTGAAGACGAAGAACAGCACCATCACCACCATCAAGAGGTGAGCGCGGGACAGGATCTGCGAACTGCGCTCTTGGGCATGCGTGCCGTAGCGACGTTTCTGGTCCACCGCGAACGCCGAAATGATCGGCGAATGGTTGAACGAGAACACCATCACCGGAATCGCCAGCCACAGGGTGTGCAGCAGCGCCGACGACTCAGGCAGCGTGGACGCGGTGCTGAGGATGCCGCCATTCCAGTGAGGAATCAGGAACACCGCCAGGAACAGCAGCGCGACGATGAACGGATACACCATCAGGCTCATGGCCTTGACGATCACCTGCTCACCGCAACGCACCACCGCCAGCAGGCCGAGAATCAGCCCGAACGACAGCACGGCGCGCGGTGGCGGCATGATGTGCAGCTGATGTTCGAGGAAACTGCCCACGGTGTTGGTCAGGGCCACGCTGTAGATCAGCAGGATCGGGAAGATCGCGAAGAAATACAACAAGGTGATCAGCGCGCCGGCCTTAATGCCGAAATGTTCTTCCACCACTTCGGTGATGTCTGCACCTTCACGACCGGACAGCACAAAGCGGGTCAGGCCACGGTGCGCGTAAAACGTCATGGGGAACGCCAGCAACGCCAGGATCAGCAACGGCCAAAAGCCGCCCAGCCCCGCGTTGATGGGTAAAAACAGGGTACCGGCCCCGATTGCCGTGCCAAACAGGCCCAGCATCCAGGTGGTGTCATGGCGATTCCAGCTTTCGAGGCTCGCTGGTGTCGCCGCTACATAGCGTTCGTCGACGCTATTGGCCTGATCATTCATCCGGTCGGATCTCCGCTTTCCGGTCACTTGCCACTCGGTCAGGACGCGTCGGAAAAAACCGACAGACATGCTCCGGCCGAAACAGGGGCGAGATTCTCCGCGATAAACGAGCAGAAGCAAAGGCTTAGCTGAGCAATGGTTGTGCGGAGCAGATCAAAGGCCTGTCGCTTTTAGAAAAATAATTGTCGGCAGCGGGTATGCGATGTGTCGTTTTCTGACACGCTTTAGTAAACCCTAATGTACGGTGTGCCTGACGAACCGCAGCGCCTGACTTTACGACTGCTGCGCAGCCGAACGCAGGCTCGACAGCTGCTGCGGCAATTTCATCGCGGACAAATCCTCTCCACCTGCCGCGCACTGATCTAGTGTTGTATCTAAGAAGCTCGCCGGTATCGCCAACGCCTGCACAGGTGCTTGCCAACCAATAGCCTATGATCTCGGACCATTGCCAATCTGCTCTGGAGTCAGCAATCTGACGCGACGTTCGAGCCCCACACTCCGCTGCCCACAGGAGCCCAGCATGACCGCAACCGTTCTGGTACTGGTTGAAACCATCAATGAATACCTGCCGATTCTCGAACATCAGGGGTTTCATTTGATCCTGGCCCCAACCCCGGCCGAGCGCGCTGCCGCCATTGCCCGGCAGGGCAGCCAGATCGATGCGGTGCTGACGCGTGGCCCGTTGGGCCTGTATGCCAATGAAATCGCCGCCCTGCCCAACCTCAAGATCATCTGCGTGATCGGCGCCGGTTACGAACACGTCGACCTGCAGGCCGCCGTCAACCGAGGCATCACTGTCACCAACGGCGCCGGCGTCAATGCCTCCTCCGTTGCCGATCACGCCATGGCGTTGCTGCTGGCACTGGTTCGTGACATCCCTCGGGCAGATGCTGCCGTCCGTCGGGGCGAGTGGCCGAAGATCATGCGTCCTTCGCTGGCCGGCAAACACATAGGCATCCTCGGCCTCGGTGCCGTTGGCCTCGCTATCGCCAAACGTGCCGCCAACGGCTTCGATATGAGAGTGAGCTACCACAACCGCCAGCATCGCAGCGATGTGCCGTACAGCTATTGCTCGACGCCTACCGAGCTGGCACGCCAATCAGACTTTCTGATAGTTGCCACCCCGGGCGGGATCGGCACCCAACACCTGATCAACCGGCAAGTGCTCGACGCCCTGGGGCCCAACGGATTCCTCGTCAACATCGCCCGAGCCAGCGTGGTCGTCACGGCAGACCTGATCACCGCGCTCGAACAGCGGCGGATCGCCGGTGCCGCGCTGGATGTCTTCGACCACGAACCCCATGTACCGGACGCCCTCAAGGGGTTGGCCAACGTGATTCTGACTCCGCATGTCGCCGGATTGTCCCCGGAGGCCACCCAAGGCACCGTCGAGCTGGCCGGCAAAAACCTGACGGCGTTTTTTTCCGGTCAACCGGTACTGACGCCCATTGCGTTACCGCCACCGTCGACAACCACCCGGCTCAATCACTAAAGAACGCCCAACAGTGTCCAGAGTCGTCGGGATTCGGCATCGGCGCTGATCAGTTCGCCCAGCAGCTCGCTCAGGGGCTTGTTGCCCCACTCCACACCCCGCTTGATCAGATAGGGCACCGGGCTGTGGGGTTCGGTGCGCGCCAGGTACTCGGCGATCAGCAGCAATTGCCGGTACGCCTCTTCACGATTCGCCGGTTCGCTGAACACCTGGGGCACTGCAAGGACTTCAGGCGCGGCGGTCGGGCTGGGGCTCGATGCAGCCACCACTGGCGTTTCGACCGGAGGCGCCGGGGTCGGTTTTCGTGGATGCATGGCGATAAACTCCTGAACCAGGGTCAACAACGCGTCGATCACGTCCTGCAGCGCCTTGAAGCCTGGGGCCTGATTCCCGAGAAAAGCGTCGCTCCACACCTCCAGGCGCTGCAAGTGCTGCTGACTGAGCAGCAGACTGCCCTGGCTGCGCAACCAGAATGACAACGGTGTGGCACGAATCTGTTCGGTGATTTTTTTCTGTTCGTTGCGCGCGTTCTCGGCCGAGGTCTTGGCCGCTTTACTGTCGCTGCCCTGCACCTGTTGCAACTGCAACCGGCGCCAGGCGTCCAGACAGAAGCCGTCGAATTCGTGGTTGTGCGGTTCGAACAACGGCACTCGGGTCAGCAACACTTCAGCGTAGCGTCGAGCCAACCATTCCAGCGGTATCACTCGCCACGACAGGTCGCCATCCTCAGCCTGTGGGTGCAGGTGTTCGGGATAGCGTTCGCACAACCCGGCCACCAGCGCCAGGCTGCCCGGCAACCCATCGAGCCCGTCCTGATGCAGCCAGGCCTCCCCCAGCCAGGCGCTGAGCATCAAATCCTTGCTGCGCTCGAGCAACAGGCTCGTGGCCAGTTTTTCCAGCTCCGGCCACTGGGCGCGCTTGATCGACGACTGCCACACCCCCGTCGGCAAACTGGTGTCATCCTCGCGGCGCAGTTCGCGCAACCGGTCGAACTCGGGTTCATAACGCAAATCCTGACCACAAGGCGCCTCCTTGCTGATCGGTTCGAGCAGTTGCGTAATCAGTTCCGGCAACGGTGTTGATGGTTGATTCACAGGCCCTCCTCCTCATGGGATTCAATCGCCGCGGTCGAGCGCGTCACCAGGAACGGTGAACGCGGAGCCCGGGTCGGCAAGGGCTGAATGGACAACGGCAATTTCGAGCCCTGGGTCATCAACGACAGGCGCACAAACATCAGGGTTTGCTCCGCTGCGCTGGCCTGCGTGGTCACGGGCAGGCGCAAGGTCAACGGAAAGTCCGTGTAGTCCAGGTTCGGCTGGCGCTGCACCGACACGTGCGAACGCATCAAGCGCAACAGCGACCATGGACCGCTGTACTCCCAACCCGCTTCCAGATCACGCACCACCAGGCTCGGCTGTAACGGATCGTTGGCCGGACGCTGATAGCCATTTCTGGCCCAACGCAAGGTCAGCCGGACTGGTTGGCCGACCATCCAGCGCAGGTTCTGCTGAGCCTCGCCGGGATAGCTGATTTGTTGATTCCCGGCATTCAAGCCCCAGGCAATCACCTGGTCGGCACCGCGCTCTTCCTCCCGATCGGTACGCCAGCGCACATCCATCTCCACCCCCAGCACGCCGCTCTTGTCGCGCACGAACATCGGCCCCAGCCAGGTGCTGGCTTGCTTCAGACGATTGAGAAAGTCCTCGGCGGCCAGGCGTTCCGGGGTCTGGCTCAGAGCCAATCCGGCCTGCGCCACCGGCAAACGCTTGTCGATCAGCTCCAGCAAATGCTGGACCCGGGCCGGGTCGGCGTCGCTGGCCTGCAAGCCATTGGCAAACGGAAAGCGCTCTGCCAGGTACTGGTTGAAATAATTGGCCAACTCATTCCAGGCCGCCGCAGCCTGCTGCTGTTGCAGGAACTGGCAGCGTTGCATGGCGGTTTGTTGCAGATCCACGGCGCGCAATGCCAACGTTCCGCGCCCGCCGGACAGGTTGGCGGTTTGCAGGATCTGGCCACAGGACGCGACGTCCATTTCGATGAAGTCGCGGCTCACCAACTGCTCGATCTGCGCTGGCGAACTGGCGGGGTTCTGTTCTTTGTATTTGAGCAGTTCATCGTTGAGCGCACTGAACTGCGTCACCCGTTCGTAATCCAGCGCCGAGAGGTTCTGTTGCTGGACTTTCAGCCATTCCAGCGCCGAAGTGCGGCGTTCGGTGATGCCGAGCATGGTATTGAACTGCTGCTTGAGGCTCAGTTTCAGATCCTGAACGTCATTGGCGCCGTACAGTTGCAGGCCGAAGTTTTTCGAGCCGTCCCACTGGCTGATTTCGGTGCGCCCGCTGAACAGTGGCTGGGCGACGATTTCATCGAGGCCACTGACGATATCGGCCAGGGCGCGGCGGTTCAAAGCGGTTTGCAAACGCGTGGCCAGATCGCTGCGGCGCACTTCGACAAAAGCCTTTTGCAAGGCAATCGCCTGAGAGGCCTGCACATTGAAGACACCACTTTGGACCTGCGCATTGTGCTCGCGCAGGCTCGACAACATGGCCTTGACCACCGCGCCTTCGGCCGCTTGCAGCAACGCGCCGCGATACGCCGGGGGGATGCGCGGCAGCTCTTCGGCGGCATAACTCTTGTAACTGGCGAAGTAGTTCAGCGCACTGTCGAGGTCGTCGCCATCAACACCGCGCCCCTGTCCATCCGGGACGTCTGACTGATCCGCCTGCAAGGCGATGGCGACGAAATCACGCTTGAACAGTGCCTGCACCGCGTTGTTCAACTGCACCACATGCTCCTGCAAGACCAGTTGCCCGCTGCCTTGCTGAATCAGCAAATTGTCCCTGGCCCCGGCCTGGGTGATCCACTGGTCACGAAAGCTCTGCTGCAACTTCGACGCCTGTTGATCCAGTTGCTGTTCGACCTGCGGACCAAGCAATGTGCTTTGGCGCACCTTGTCCATCATCGCCCGGTAACCGGGCACCAGATCCTGTCCCTTGCCCCGGCTCCACGCCGAGTTGGTCAAGCCGACCAGCGCTTGCAGGTCGTCGATCAACGCCCGCAGATCTTCCAGCTCGGTGAGGGAATTGCCGCTGCCGACCTCCAGCCGCTCCAGGTGCAAACGTAGATAACCGGCCTGACGGACAAAGTTGTCAGCGAGAAAATACTGGTCCAGCCAGCGCTCCATGAGCCCGAGGAAGTTTTCCTCGATCTGCGCGCGCTCGACGGTCAGGTCCAGCGGCTTCAACTCACTGTTGTCGGCATCCAGCAGCGCCCGGTTGTAAAAGCCGGCGCGGTGCAGAGTGCCTGCGTTGAGGTTCAGCGACAGGGCGTTGTTGCTCAGCAACACCAGGTCTTCGAGCGGCGCCTTGGTGTTGTTCAGCGCCTGACTGAACCACTGGTTCTGCTGCTCCAGACTCACCGCACGCTCGACCAGCTCCGTGGCCTTGACGTAGTTTTGCCATTGGGCCGGGTCTTCGCTTTCGACGTTGCCCCGTCGTTCGGTGTTGCGAATGGTCTTGAGTTGCGCCAGATCTGCGCTCAACAAGTCGCGCAGCGGCAACAACAAGTGACTTTGTGCGGTCAGGCGCAATTCGTTCTCCAACTGCGCATCCAGCGAGGAGAACCAGGAGGTCGGAAACACCACCGAGGTGAAGCGCCAGCGCTGCGCCTTCTCCAGCACCCGCCAGAAACCCTGGACGTTGCGCCGGGTCGCCTCCAGCCGATGAGATTCATCCGTGACCGCCACGTAATTTTTCTGCGCCCCTTGCATCAGGCGCGACAACTCATGGGCATCCTTTTCCGAGTCCTGCCACACCCACAGCATGCCAGCGCCCCAGAGCAGCGCGACCACCAGCGCCACCCCACCGGTCACGCGCTGCCAGCGCTGACGCAGGCGTAACAGACGCGGCACCACCTGAGCCAGACCGCGCTCGGCGACCACCCGCCGCTGCCACAGTTGCCGGGCGAAAGCGCTCTGCTGCAAGCCGGTGTCGTAGGCCGAAAACCCGTCGGCGCTGTCGTCCGAGGGCTGGTTGGCGGTGAAATAGACACCGCGAAAACGTGGCGCCTCGCCTTGCGCATTACCCTGGAAAACCGGTTCCAGCAAGGATTGCAGATTGCGCCGCAAGGCTTCGAAGCGTTCCGGCAAGCCGTACAGATCGACGCTCAATTGCCCGGACAAGGCGCCGATTTCGATGATCGATTCCGCCAGGGTCCGGTTGACCTGATCCAGCGCCTGATCGCTCCATTGCGCCTGCCACACCGCATCGGGCCCGTGGGGCGAGGACCAGCCGAGCGTACGTTCGCGAGCCTCGACCGGCAGCGCGCTAATCAACTCCTGAAAACCCGGCAACTCTTCCATGCCGGTAACGACCACGTACACCGGCAGACTCAAACCGAAGCGCTGCAATAGATCGATAAAACGTCGACGCGCCGCCAGGCCGAGGGCCGCCGCCTGCTCGGCATTGCCCAGCCGACTGATCGGCACCGTCCAGATCACGCCGTCCAGCGGACGCTGACTGCGCAAGCGCAGGATCAACCCCAGCAAGCGCCACCAGCCACCCCGTTGCAGGTGCATGCCTTCATCCGGCAAAAACAGCGCCTGGGGCACCACCAATACGGCACCTTCGGGGTCCGACCACCAGCGACCGAACCAGCCCGGTTTGTCGGTGGGCTGCAAGCGCCACTGGGTGCACAACTGCGTGCCCTGAGTCTCGTTGCCGAGCATCAGCAGCCAGGGAATCTGGTAGCGATCCTGGGTGCCCTGTTCCTGCTCCATCTGCCGCACCGCCAGGTAAAAACTGCGGATCGCCGCGCCGCTTTGCGTGCGCAACCACCAGACCGCCACGGCGACAATCGCCAGCACCAACAGCACGACGATGATCAGGCCGATAATCCCCAGCGTGCTCATGAGTCTTGCTCCGAGGTGGCCACCGAATCGGTCAGTTGCAAGACCGGTTCGAGCTCCTGGCGAATGTCACGCCAGAACAACTGCCCCAACCCGGTCAGCAGCAGGACCACGGCAAGAATTCCCAACCCCAGGCGAAAGCCATCGGGCAACGAAAGACGCACCGGCAATTGCAGCGGCGTCACCGCCGAAGGTTGTTCGAGCCGGGCGCTGACATCGGCATAATCCGCCTCGTGCTGCCAGGCAAAGGTGAACAGCGCCAGGCGCCATTTTTCATGCTGGGCCTGATTCTGTTCACCCCGCAGACGCCCCTGAAAGCCCAGCACCAGGCACTGCAAATAGACATTGGCCAGATCGCGAGTGGTAGGGATTTGCTCATCCAGCAGTTCCTTGATCGCCAACGGTATCCGCTCGCCGGCCTGACGACTGGAGTACATCCTCGATTCCAGGGGTTTATCCTGCCAGGCCGACTGGCCCGGCCACGGCGTGAACAGCAAGGTTTCATCGACCAGCGCGACAAAGGCATAAACCAGCGCTTTGACTTGTTCGGTGGCGGCATCACCGACTTTGGCAAAAGCCGTTCGCCAGAGTCGCTGGGAGATTTGCGTGGAGAGTTCGACCACCGCTTCCACCAGCGCTTCGTCTTCGCTGTCCTTGGGCAACTGGCTCCAGTCCTGGGACCATTGCTGCCAGGCCTGGCGAAAAGCACTGCTCAGCGGCGCTTCGTTGAGGCCTCGTGTACCTGTCCCGGCATTCCCCTCAGACATATGACGTTCCTTCCTCGATCAAGCACTTTCACTCGCCTGGGCCACAAACAACACCACTTGCCATGGACTGCTGGCCAGCCTGGAAGCCGGTGCGGCAATCAGCAACGGCAACTGCCCGTCGAACCATTGGCCTTCGGCCGTCACCACGAACAACCGCGTATCGTCGCCGACGCCGTAGGCTACTTGCTCATTGCGACTCATGGCCTGATGGGACAAACCGCTCATGCGCTGACGGCTGAGCAACGGGATGTGCGGCTGCGAGGCGATGATCGCTCCGCTCAGCCATTCGCTGGCGGCCTGTTCGCTGGCGCCATTGGGCATGCGCAAACCGATGACCAGCCGTTGGCTCGGTTGGTCGTCGGGCAATTGAATCGAGAAGGATTGTTCGTTGCGCTCGAACGCCAGGCTGCGATAGCCGGCGCGGATCAGTTCGAGGGTCTTTTCCAGCCAGTCGAGCACCGTTTCATAGCCGCGCTGCAACTCCAGAAAATCCAGCGGGGCGAACGCCGGAACACCCGCCAATGGATCGAGCGCCGACCAGGCGCCGGTCAGCCCGAGCAGCGAGCCATACAGCGCCTGCGGCGTGGCCACGCGACTGTTCAGCAGACCTTCGACTTCCGGCAACCGCGCCCACAGCGCGGTCAACTGACGCCGGATTTCCATCGAATCATCCTGATTGCCGGCCTGCTGCGCCTGGCGCAAGCGACCGGCGAGGAACATGCATTTCTCCCGCGCCCTGGCACACAGTCCCGCCACGCGCCGGCCCACCACCGATTCGGGTAACAGGCACGGCGTCGGTGGTGTGTAAGGCAACGCAAGAAAACCGCCGCCTTCCTTGCGAATTCTCAGCAGCGGCAGGCAGACGGAATCGGCCTTGTTCAGTTGCGTGCACAAACGCGGATTCGGGCGCCACACCGTGATCGATTCGGGGTACTCGCCGCTGGTGAGATCCGGCAGCGCATCGCCGACCACCGACTGCAATCGCCCCTTGAGCGGCAGTAACTGACCGGCACGCCACAGCGGACTGACCGCCAGGTAAACGGTGACAGTGGCGTTGTCCGTGGCGTCGATCGCTTCACTGACGTCGAGCTCCAGCATCGGCCCGACACCGGCCTGCAAATTGACCGGCAAACCGTCCGGCAACGTCGCCTGCAAATTGAGCAGGCGCACCAGCCCGGCGCTCAGTGCCGAGGGATCGAATTCAATGCGGGTCACGCCCCAGAACCACGGATTACATGCTTGGGCGAAATGCGCTACCAACGCCTCGGCCCGCAGCCCTTGCAACTGAAAATGCTGGGGCAGCAACTGCATGCCCTCATGCCAGCAAACCGCGTCAGGAAGCAGACTCATACGATTCCCTTCGACCTCTCGTGACGCCGCACCAATGGCGGCCTGGCTCCTACATGTCTGTTTACGCGCCTTAATCCCCCGGTGTTCAGTTCGGGTGGTCGCTGACCAGTGTCATCTCGCGACTGTCGAACTTGAGCCAGGCGTTGCTTTGATCGTCCAGCCGCAACCGGTGTGCTCCGGGAGTGGTATAGCTGGCGAAGACTAAAAGTCCAGCCGCCCGCTTCCCCCCCAGCGGAAAGGGTTGTTTGTCGATGAATTGACCCGGCACCAGCTCCAGTCCCCAGACTGTCATCAGCTGTCGGTAGTCGCGCTGATACTGCTCACGCTCGGCGAACCACTGGCGGGCGGTGATACCCGACAATTGCTTGAGCAGATCTGCGTCGTTCACCGCAATGAAGTCCACCGCAATCGGGGTGTCGTCGTTGGCGCGGGGCGCGACGTCGAGCGTCAGGTTATCGAGATCGACGCGAGGCCCGAACAACGAACACCCGGCGAGTGAGAGGAGCAGAACCAAAGAAAAGAGACGTGCGTACAAAATGAATTTTCCTTTTCTCGACACGGTCCAAAAACGTTTTTCGTTTGCTTTTTTATAGACCTGTTCTAGCGTCTTGGGTAGTTCGGTCGGCACGACGAATTCGGAAGGTTCGTCAAAGGAATGACAGGTCCTCTGCCCTCCCTTTCTAACCTACGGTCCAGTAAGGGAATGCGATGAAACGGGCCTCCCGATGCATTGCTCCCGCCTCATGCATCGGAGTCAGCCACCATGGCAGAAAGTACTCAGCACAAGCTAGACAGGGTTCGCCCACCCCGGGTGCAAATCACCTACGACGTCGAAATCGGCAACGCGATCGAGAAGAAAGAATTGCCATTGGTTGTCGGTATTCTTGCCGACCTCTCCGGCAAGCCTCTCGAACCACTCCCGAAATTGAATGAACGGCGTTTCACCGAAATCGACCGCGACAACTTCAATGAAGTCCTCGCCTCGATCGGCCCGCGCGCCACTTTGCAGGTCAACAACACCCTCAGCGGCGACGACAGCAAGCTCAACATCGAGCTCAACTTCAAACACATCGATGACTTCGACCCGGTCAAGGTGGTCGAGCAAGTCACGCCGCTGCGGCGTCTGTTCGAAGCTCGCCAGCGTCTGCGCGACCTGCTGACCAAACTCGACGGCAACGATGATCTGGACAAGCTGTTGCGTGACGTCATTGCCAACACCGAGGGACTGCAAGAGATCAAGTCGGCTCGTCCGGACACCGCCGCTCCCGCTCCTGCTGGCGACAGCGAAGCACCGGCTGAACCGCAAGCCTGATCGCTCATCCACCCAGGGAGAATTTTGCCATGCCCGCCTCATCCGCCGCCCAGACCCAAGCCAGTGACAGTGCAAGCGAGACCTTGTCCTTGCTCGATGAAATAATCGCCAAAGGCCGCATGGCCCATGACGACAGCCAACAGGATTACGCCCGCGACATGCTCGCGGAATTCGCCACCCAGGTCCTCGATGAAGGCATGGCCGTCGACAAGGACACCGTGGCGATGATCAACGACCGCATCAGCCAGATCGACGAGCTGATCAGCGCTCAACTGAACGAAGTGCTGCACCACCCGGACCTGCAGAAACTTGAAGCCTCCTGGCGCGGCCTGCACTTGTTGGTTAAGAACACCGAGACCAGTTCCCGGCTGAAATTGCGCCTGCTCAACGTGACCCAGAAAGAGCTGCAGAACGACCTGGAAAAAGCCGTCGAGTTCGACCAGAGCGCGCTGTTCAAGAAGATCTACGAAGAGGAATACGGCACCTTCGGCGGCCACCCGTTCAGCCTGTTGGTGGGTGACTACACCTTCGGCCGGCACCCGCAGGACATCGGCCTGCTGGAGAAACTGTCGAACGTCGCGGCGGCCGCCCATGCGCCATTCATTGCCGCCGCCAGCCCTCGGTTGTTCGACATGAACAGCTTCACCGAACTGGCCGTGCCACGGGATCTGTCGAAAGTGTTCGAGAGCCAGGAGCTGATCAAGTGGCGCTCGTTCCGTGAAAGCGAAGATTCGCGCTACGTATCGTTGGTGCTGCCGCACTTCCTGCTGCGCCTGCCTTACGGTCCTGACACGTCGCCGGTGGAAGGCATCAACTACGTCGAAGACGTCAACGGCAGCGACCACGGCAAATACCTGTGGGGCAACGCCGCGTGGGCCTTGTCGCAACGGATCACCGAAGCCTTCGCCAAATACGGCTGGTGCGCGGCGATTCGCGGTGCCGAAGGCGGTGGTGCGGTGGAAGGCCTGCCGGCCCATACCTTCCGTACAACCTCCGGCGACCTGTCGCTCAAATGCCCGACCGAAGTGGCGATCACCGACCGTCGCGAGAAAGAGCTCAACGACCTCGGCTTCATCGCCCTGTGCCACAAGAAAAACAGCGACGTGGCGGTGTTCTTCGGCGGCCAGACCACCAACAAGTCCAAGGTCTACAACACCAACGAGGCGAATGCCAACGCGCGGATTTCGGCGATGCTGCCGTACGTGCTCGCGGCCTCGCGTTTCGCGCACTACCTGAAGGTGATCATGCGCGACAAAGTCGGCAGTTTCATGACCCGCGACAATGTGCAGACCTACCTCAACAACTGGATCGCCGACTACGTGCTGATCAACGACAACGCGCCGCAAGAGATCAAGGCGCAGTACCCGTTGCGTGAAGCCCGGGTGGATGTGACCGAGGTCGCCGGCAAGCCCGGAGCCTACAAGGCCACGGTGTTCCTGCGGCCGCACTTCCAGCTTGAGGAACTGACCGCGTCGATCCGCCTGGTCGCGACCCTGCCGCCACCGGTAGCCGCCTAAAGTCGGTGAAACCTCTGTGGCGAGGGGGCTTGCCCCCGTTGGGGCGCGCAGCGGCCCTTGCTTTTAGGTCTGCTGCGCAGCCCAACGGGGGCAAGCCCCCTCGCCACAGGTTAAGGGTTCGGCAACCGTTCACGTGTCTAAATTGAATTTCTTCAGGAGTTTCATGCGATGGATGCAATCATTCTCGACCTCGGCGGCGACATCAAAGGCGATAGCTTGCTCGAGGGTTACAAGGACAAGATCGAAGTCATGTCCTACAGCCACAACGTGGCCATGCAGGTGACCAACGACGTCAGCAACTCGGAGCGCACCTCCGGCAAGCCGCACATCGGCGAGTTCACCCTGACCAAGTTCGTCGACAGCTCGACGCCTTCCCTCAACGAGTATTGCTGCGCCGGCAAACCGATCCCCGAAGCCAAGATCACCATCGGCCGTAACGCCGCCGAAGGCAGCGGTCAGCTGATGCCGTTCATCATCTACACCCTGACCAACGTGGTGCTGTCCAACGTCAGTGTCAGCGGCGGCACGGGTGGCAAACCGGTGGAAACCATTTCCCTGAACTTCACCAAGATCAAGTGGGAGCTCACCGCCCAGAAAGACGACGGCACCAAGGAAGGCACGGCCGCCTCGACCTGGGACATGGCCGCCAACAAGCTCGTCAAGTAAGCGGACGCGTCGGCCATGGCAGGCACCGGCATGCTCCCACCGTTGTTCGTGCGCCTCGCCGCCAGCGAGGTCGACACCGTGCAGGTGTTCGATCGCCAGGGGCTGCTCGACTCGGTGCACACGGAGTTGCTGCGCCTGTTCAATACCCGACGCGGCTCACGTCCGCTGACCTCTCCACCGAGCATTCTCGACTACGGCATCGCTGACTGGACGGCCTTGCAACAGCAGCGCAGCGATGACCGTCGTCAGTTGGCGCGGGAAGTCCGCGAGGCGATCACCCATTTCGAACCGCGCCTGCAACTGGGCGAGGTCCAGGTCAATCCGGTCCCCGGCCATCCGCAGCAACTGAGCATTCGGCTGGTGGGCGAGTTACGCAGCGGCCAGCAGCACTGGCCCGTGGCCTTTGTCATCGAGAAGGCCAGCCATGGTCTTGAGGTGCGTCATGAGCGACTCGATTGACCCGCAACTGCTCGATTACTACCAACGCGAACTGACCTGGCTGCGCCACGCCGGGAGCATTTTTGCCGAGCGATATCCCAAGGTCGCCAGACGCCTGGAACTGTCCCCCGGTGAATGCCCCGACCCACATGTCGAGCGGCTACTTGAAGGTTTCGCCCTGCTCGCGGCACGCCTGCAACGGCGGCTCGATGACGACTATGCCGAGTTCAGCGACGCCTTGCTCGAACAGCTTTACCCGTTGGCCATGCGGCCGCTGCCGTCCTGCGCGATCGTGCAGTTCGAGCCGGACCCGAGCAAGGGCAACCTGAACGATGGTTATCCATTGCCCCGCGACACACCGCTATTCGTCACCACCAGCAAAGGCGAGAGCATCCACTTTCGCACCAGTGCTGCGGTTCGATTGTGGCCGGTGGAAATCAACGAAGCGCTGCTGCTGGGCAGCGATGAAGCCCAGGCCCTGACCGGTGTGGCGCAAGCACGCTCGGCCTTGCGCCTGAGCCTGCGTTGCCTGGGTGAGAGCCAGTGGTCGACGCTGGCCATCAAACAATTGCGCGTGCACCTGGCCGCCTCACCGGTGATCAACGCCTGCCTGTATGACCTGCTCGGCGCCCACGCGGTGAAGGTGCTGGCCGGACCGGTCGGCAGCGTGCCGGTCATGCTGGCGGGGTTACCGCAAATCGTCGGTTTTGCCAGCGACGAAGTGCTGTTGCCGGACGAGGACGGCGTGCATCCGGGCATGCGCCTGCTCGCCGAGTACTTTGCGTTCCCGGACAAATTCAACTTCTTCGACATTCCATTGGCCGGCGCCTCCAGCGACAGCCAGACGCTGTACCTGTACATCGTGTTCGACCGCGCCCCGGCCAACCGCCTGCACCTTCAGGCCAGCGACTTCGCCCTGGGCTGCGCACCGGTGATCAACCTGTTTCCACGAACCTCGGAACCACTGCGCCCGGACGGCACCCGCAGCGAGTATCGCCTGGTCGCCGACAGTCACCGGGAAAACAGCGTCGAGATCCACAGCATCCGCGCCATGCGCGCCAGCTCAAGCCAGGGCGTGCAACGGGTGCCAGCGTATTACGGCAGTCAGCATATCGGCGGCGACAAACAATGCTATTGGCATACGCGGCGGGTCAGCGGCATGACCCCGAATCGCCTGGGCACCGACCTGATGGTGAGCCTGGTGGACACCCGGCTCGATCCATTGACCGAGGCCAGCGAATACAGCCTCACCGCCGAACTGCTGTGCACCAACCGGCACCTGGCCCAGAGCCTGCCCGCCGGCACGCCCCTGGGTTTCGAACGACCGGGGCCGGTGGCCTGGGCCCGTTTGCGTAACCCGCCGAGCCCGCAGAGTTTGCCGCGACTGGACGGCGAATCGCGCTGGCGGCTGGTGTCGCAACTGACCCTCAATCATTTGTCACTGGTCGAGGGGCCGCAGGCGCTGGATGCCCTCAAGGAAATCCTCCAGTTGCACAACCTGCGTGACGAGGCCAGCGCCTTGCGGCAAATCGACGGCTTGTTGAGCCTCGGCTGCGAACGGGTGATCGCCCATGTTGGTGAAGACGCCTGGCGCGGCTGGCGCAATGGGCTGGAGGTTCAGCTGCAACTCGATCCGCAGCATTTCGTCGGCAGCAGCGCGGTGTTGTTTTCCGCGGTGCTGGCGCAGTTCTTTTCACTCTATGCCACGGCCAATCGCTTCGTGCGTACGGTCCTGGTCCAGTCAGACAAGGAGGTCAGGACATGGCAACCCCAAGCTGGCATGCCGCTGTCCCTCTGAGCCTGAGCCAGAAGCTACGGCGTGATCCGCAGGCGTTCGAGTTGTTGCAGGCGTTGTTGCTGCTGGAACGCGAACACCCGCAAGCCGAATCCCTGGGCAGCGGCACCGCCCCTCAAGCAGAAGCCTTGCGCCTGCGCGGGCCGTTGACGCCGCTGTTTTCCGCCAGTGAAATTGAAAGTCTGACTCAGGAAGCTGACCAGCCACCGACGCTCACGACACCAGTGTTTGGCCTCGGCGGGCCGGACGGCCCCCTGCCCTACGCCTATCAGGAATGGCTGCAACAACGGGCCCGGGCCAAGGATCACGCTCCGGCCGAATTCCTCGACCTGTTCCAGCATCGCTTGCTCAGCCTGCTGTACAAGGTGATGCGCAAACACCGGATCGCCGTCGGCTTCACGGCCCCCGGCGCGTCGCCGGTGCAGGCGCAACTGCGGGCCCTGACCGGGCTGTTGCCCAAAGCCTTGCAGGAACGCCAGGCTGTGCCCGACTCTGCGGTACTGGCGTGCAGCGCGCTATTTGCCGACGGTCGTCGTTCCCTGGCCGGTTTCGCCGCGATCGTGCGCGAGCACTTCGAACTGCCAGTAGAACTCAGCGCCTATGAAGGTGCCTGGCGGGAAATCCCACCGGCCAGTCGCAGTCGACTGCAACCGGGCGGGCGCAACCTGCAACTGGGTCGTAACGCGGTGGCCGGCACTCGGGTCTGGGATGAACACGCCGGCATCCGTCTGACCCTTGGCCCACTGACCTCGGCGCAGGCGGCGCGGTTTCTGCCGGACGGTGAAGCCCATCCGGCACTGGCCAGTCTCAGCGCGCTGTATTTCGGCCCCGACCTGGATTGCACACTGGTGCTGTTGGTGCGCGGTGCCAGCCCGATGAAACTCGGTCGTCAGGCCCCGCCCTTGCTCAGTTGGAACGGCGGCCTGCAACGCCAGACCAGCCTTGCCGTGCAACGGATCGAAACCCGCCTTCGTCAGCTGGAGATCACCTGAACATGGAACTGGCCAGCCTGATCGGACGCCTCAACCCGGACAACCGCCGCGCCCTCGAACGGGCCGCGCAGCGCTGCCTGCAACGGGGTCATCATTACGTCGAAATCGAACACTTGCTGCTGGAGTTGCTGGACATCGAGGGCGGCGACTTCGCCTGGCTGCTGCCGCGTTTCGGCCTGGAGCGCGATGCCCTGACGGCGGAAATCAACAAGGCCCTGGAACTGTTCAAATCCGGCAGCACCCGCACCCCGGCGCTCTCGGCACACACCATCGGCCTGCTTGAAGACGCGGTGGTTCAGGCCAGTGTGCTTGGCCTGGAGAGCATCCGCTCCGGTTTGCTGCTGCTGGCCCTGCTCGACCGTGATGAACGTCGCAGCCTGCTGCTCAATAGCGCCTCGTCGCTGTTGAAAATTCCACGGGAAGCCTTGCGCAGTAATTTGCTGGAGTGGACCGAAAACTCGCGCGAACACGTTGGCGGCACGCGGCCGGTCAGTGCCAGCCATCCGCAACCGAAACAGGATTCAGTGCTCGACCAGTTCACCCAGGACCTGACCGCCGATGCCCACGCCGGGCGCATCGACCCCATCGTCGGCCGCGACGGCGAGATTCGTCAGTGCATCGACATCCTGCTGCGCCGTCGGCAGAACAACCCGATCCTGGTCGGCGCACCGGGGGTGGGCAAAACGGCGGTGGTCGAAGGCTTGGCCTTGCGCATTGCCGCCGGGGATGTGCCGCCGTCGTTGCAGGAAGTCAGCCTGCGGGTACTCGACCTCGGTCTGTTGCAAGCTGGCGCCGGGGTCAAGGGCGAGTTCGAGCAGCGCCTCAAAGGCGTGATCGACGCGGTGCGCAGCGCCGACAAACCGATCATTCTGTTCATCGACGAAGCCCACACCCTGATTGGTGCTGGCGGCGCGGAAGGCGGCAGCGACGCGGCCAATCTGCTCAAACCGGCGCTGGCCCGTGGCGAGTTGCGCACCCTGGCCGCGACCACCTGGCTTGAGTACAAAAAATACTTCGAGAAAGACCCCGCCCTCGCCCGGCGATTTCAGTTGGTGCAAGTCGAGGAGCCGGACGAAATCACCGCAGTAGAAATGCTCCGGGGCGTGGCTGCGAAACTGGAACAGCATCACGGTGTGCAGGTGCTCGACGCGGCGATCCACGAAGCGGTGAAACTGTCCCACCGCTACATCTCCGGGCGCCAATTACCGGACAAGGCCATCAGCGTGCTCGACACCGCGTGTGCCCGGGTCGCCCTCGGTCAGCATGACGTGCCGCCTCCGCTGGAAAGCCTGCGTCACCGCCAGCAAAGCCTCAAGGAGGAAGTCGAACGCCTGCGCCGCGAGCAGGCCACCGGGCTCGATCACCGTGAACGCATCACCCTGCTGGAAACCGAATCCGTGGGTAACGTGCAGGCCATTCGCGAACTGGAAACCCGCTGGAACGAAGAACGGATCGCCGTGCGCGAACTGCTGGAAACCCGTCGCGAATTACTCACCTTGAGCGAACGCGCCGACAACGATAAACCGGACGAAGCGACTGATAGCCGCATCGATCATCTGGCCGCCGAACTGGTGCGCCTGGAGGCCGGGCTGGACGCCATTCGCCAGGACGATCCGCTGGTGCCGGAGCAGGTCGACGGCAAAACCGTGGCTGCGGTGATCGCCGGCTGGACCGGCATCCCGGTGGGCAAGATGCTCGCCGACGAAGCCCACGCCGTGCGCACCCTCGGCCAGCGCATGGGCCTGCGGGTGATGGGCCAGAGCTCCGCGCTGAACACCATCGCCCAACGCCTGCAAGCCTACCGCGCCGGACTCACCGACCCGCAAAAACCGGTCGGCGTGTTCCTGCTGGTCGGCCCCACCGGCGTCGGCAAAACCGAAACCGCTTACGCCCTGGCCGACGCGCTGTATGGCGGCGAACGCAACCTGATCAGCATCAACCTTTCCGAATACCAGGAAGCCCACACCGTCAGCCAACTCAAAGGCGCACCGCCCGGCTACGTCGGCTACGGCAGCGGCGGTGTACTCACCGAAGCGGTGCGGCGCAAACCCTACTCAGTGGTGCTGCTCGACGAAATCGAAAAGGCCCACCCGGACGTGCTCGAAGCTTTCTACAACGTCTTCGACAAAGGGGTCATGGAAGACGGCACCGGGCTGGTGGTGGACTTCAAAAACACCGTAATGCTCGCCACCAGCAACGTCGGGGCTGAGTTACTGCTCGACACACCGACCGCGCAACTGGGCACCGATGCCTTCAACGAAGCGCTGCATCACGTGCTGCTGAAAGCCTTTCGCCCGGCGTTTCTGGCGCGCATGACGGTGGTGGCGTATCGACCGCTGGATGAAGCGACGCTGGAAGGGATTGTGTTGGCGAAGCTGGAGAAATTGCGCAGCCGGTACAAGGCCGCGACCGGCAAGCAGTTTGAGTTCGATGCCGGGATCGTGCAGGCGGTGTTGGCCAAGTGCAGCGCAGCGGGTGCGAGGGATGTCGAGAATGTGTTGATGACGCAGGTGACTGGGAAACTTGCGGAGTGGGTGTTGGAATAACTGGAGGAGAAGGAAATGCCAGCCTTTATGCTAAGTTCCGGGTATATAGGAACACAAACCGACTACACCCAGATCAGCCATTATTTTGCTGGACTGACCTGGCCCTCCGAAGTACTGACCGTCTATATAACAAACGGTTGGCACACCGGCTTTGAAAGCCGCTATCGGCAAACAGCATCAGGCGGACTCGAGACCTACCTCGCCGAAGTGACTTACTGCGGCTATCGCATAAACTCTGACAGCGCACCAAAACAGCATTTTTATATCAACTAAAAAACTCACAAAGCACCACACGCGATGTCGAACAAACAGGAGTAACCCCACATGCTCGGTGCCAGTTCCAGCTCAAGCCCCGCAGAAAAGCCAGACAAGGCAGTAGAATTCGAAATGTTATTGAATCGTGCCTACAGCGACACCACTTTCCAGAAAATAAATGCTGTTCTGGATGATGAGTCGTTACTGGGTAATGATATTTGCACCGCCGTCATGCAAGGGGTCGTCAAGCGGCTATGTGGCGTTGAATACAAGACCAACACTAAATACTGCGCTGCCATCAATGAAAGTTCGGCAGACGGCTTGTACACCGCCGTATTGAATTTCGGACAAGACATCAATACCGACGGCCCAATACAAGCCTGGGAGCACGGTTTGACCTTCCAAAAGGTCGGAAACGAAACGATCCTCTACCAAGGCTGGGTTAGTATTTTCAATTTGCGCCAGTGGTTGACCGGAACCAGCATCGGCATCTGTTCCCCCATGCTGGGATACTCACCCGCCCGCTGTGTCGGAAATGACATCAATAACTTCATCAAAAAAATAAATGATCTGAAGGCCAACCTCAGCGCCTCTACCAGCGCGGAAGAGTTCGCACAGATTTTGTGTGCGCCGTTCATGACGTATGACAAACGCGCCAAGGAGTGCAATGTGGCCAGGCTTCTTTTTCACAATCGAGACCAATTCAAATGCCATTGGAAGTACTTCCACTTCCAGGGGGAGAAACCCATCGAAAAGAAAGGCGCCTGCGTCATGATGTAACTGCGGGGAGCATCGAAACATGAGAATCGCCAGTTTCAACATCGAAAAAAACGGCAAATCTTCCACTCTGGACAAACAAACTCAGGTCGAGTTTTTTATCAGCAAGTGCTGTTCAAGCGATGACTGGGACGCGGACATTATTTTTCTATGCGAAATACACTCAGCCCAGACGGACAACTACGCGTCATACTTGGCCAGCGTCTATTCCCATTACCGTGTCTGCCCCTTCACCGGTGGCTACTCGAACGGCTACATCGTCATGGTCAAAAGTTTTGAAGCATTGCAAGTGTGCAGTCAGGGCAGCTTGCATGGTTTGAATCGGGATCTGATTGCCGTCGAAGCTGCCGGTGTGAACGGCTACACCGGTTATGTATTTCTGGCGCATTTCAAATCAGGCCAGACCGGGCTGACCAAAAGCCAACTCAAATCCTGTACCGCCCTGGGTGGAAACTGGGTGGCCACGGGCGACCTGAATATGGAATATCAAAATGTCGGGCAACTCGATACAGCAGGGCTCGCATACGAATGCTGGGGAGGTCGACAGACCCAAAGCAAGGGCGGAATCCTGGACTGGATACTGGCTTCGGTTGATGTGCAAGTCGTCCCGGTTGACATCACCCACCTGGACACCGTGTTTGATATGAGCGGCCCCGATCATCGCCCCATTCTTTTTGATGTCAGAACCTGAAAAGAGGTCGCTTGATGCCCCGCACCACCGACAGCAACACCAGCCTTTCCCTCACCGCTGCTTCGCTGTCGGTGCTTTACCCTGAGTCGCTGTCCGGCGAAGAAACCCTGAACGCCCTTGGCTCACAAATTCTGAATGGCCTCAACGACGGCGCCTCGCTCACCCTGACAACCGCTGTCGCCACCCACGTCACAACCACCCTGCACAACGACGCCCTGACCCGTCCAATGGACGCGCTGGTCGCCGAAATCCGTCAATTGCCCGCCGATGCCACCGCCGAACGCTATCAGCTTGTTTTAAGGCCATGGCTCTGGTGGCTGACCCTCGCCAGCAACAACCGGGTGTTCCAGAACCTCAGCACCTCGGACATCGTCACCACGATTTTCAAGGCCCACGCCTTCACCGACTTCAAGCTCTCACTCACCGGCAGTTACACCCCGCGCGAATACTGCGTGCAGTACGGCGAAACCGATTTCGCGTTCGTCTCGCGGTTGCTGGAGGAAGAAGGGATTTTCTGGTTTTTCACCCACGAGGACGGCAAGCACACGCTGGTGCTGGGCGACAGCAACGACGCGTTCGTGCCGATCCCCAACGGGCCGAAGGTCAGCTATCTCGGCCAGCAGTTGGGCGAGCGTGAATTGCATGGCATTCGCTCCGGGCAAGTCTGTGTGCAAGCGGTGGCCGGGGTGTATCGGGCGACGGATTACGAATTCACCACCCCGACCACTTCGCTGTACGGTCAGGCTGAAGCGGTGGCCGGGCCACGGTCGATGTACGAACATCCGGGCGGCTACAACGCCAAGGCGCGCGGCGATGCATTGACCAAGCAGCGGGTCGACGGCTTGCGCAGTCAGGAGAAACGCTTTGTCGGTGAAAGCGACTGCCGCTGGCTGGTGCCGGGGCACTGGTTCACCCTCGCCGGGCACGATGATTTAACGTTGAACATCGATTGGGTGGTGACGGCGGTGACACATGACGCCAGTCACGACAGCTATCGCAATCGCTTCGAGGCAATCCCCAAGGCCACGCCGTACCGCCCGGAACGCATCACCCCCAAACCGCGCATGCACCCGCAAACGGCAATTGTCGTCGGCAAGTCGGGCGAAGAAATCTGGACCGACGAATACGGCCGGATCAAGTTGCAGTTCCCTTGGGACCGCGACGGCAAGAACGACGAAACCAGTTCCTGTTGGGTGCGAGTTGTACTGCCCTGGAGTGGCAAGGGCTTCGGCATGCAGTTCGTGCCGCGCATCGGCCAGGAAGTGATCGTGACCTTTATCGATGGCGATCCGGATCGACCGCTGGTAACCGGCTGCGTCTACAACGGTGACAACGCGCTGCCCTATGCGCTGCCGGCGAATCAGACCCAGTCGGGAATCAAGACCCAATCGTCCAAGGGCGGCGGCGGTTTCAACGAGTTGCGTTTCGAGGACAAGAAGGATGCAGAAGAGGTGTTTTTGCAGGCGCAGAAAGACCTGAAGATCAACGTGCTCAACGACACCACCGCCACAGTCGGCCATGACGAAACCCTGACCGTACAGAACGCCCGCACCCGCACGGTGAAGGACGGCGACGAGACCGTGACCCTGGAGAAAGGCAAACGCAGCGTGACCATCCAGACCGGCAGCGACTCGCTCGATGTGAAAGACAGCCGCACGGTGACCGTGGGCGCTGACCAGACCCACAGTACCGGCGGCAATTACACGCACAAGGTCACCGGTGATTACAGCCTGACGGTAGACGGCAACCTGACCATCAAAGTGACCGGCAGCCTGACCCTGCAAAGCGGCGGCAGTTTCTCGATCAAGAGCGGCGCCGATCTGGCGGCCGAGGCCAGTACTTCGATCAGCCAGAAGGCCGGGACCTCTGTGAGCAACCAGGCTGGTACCTCATTGGAGAACAAGGCCGGCACGACGATGACCAACGATGCCGGGATCAGCCTGACCAACAAGGGCGCCGCTTCGCAGACCGTGGATGGCGGCGGCATGCTGACCATCAAGGGGGGTCTGGTGCAGGTCAACTGACAAGGAGAACCCATGGCCATCACGCCGCTGGATTTGCAACAGAACGATAAACAGCTCAAAGGGCGCCTGCTCGATGGCCAGCTCGACGGTGCGCTGCACATCAAGGATGACGGGCGCGCGCAGGCTGATTTGCACTACAACCGGGGCGAGCTGCAAGGCACCACCCTGCTCTACCACCCCAATGGCAAGGTCTCGGCGCAGCTGCCGTTTGTCCATGACAAGCTGCAGGGGGTTGCCAGTTTCTATGCCCCCGAAGGCAGTCTGCAGCGCAAGGCAACTTATCGCCGAGGGCTGTTGCATGGCGAGGCGTTCAATTACTTTCCCGATGGGCAACTGGCGGAGGTCGAGTTCTACCGCGACGGCGTGCGCGACGGGCGTTATCAGCGCTTTCATCCGAACGGCAAACCGGCCGTCGAGGCTCGGTATCTCAACGGTCAATTGCTGGAACCGGAACAGGGCTTCGCCAGCGACGGACGACCATTGGACGCCGACGGCAAGCCGATCTCACGAATGCGCTGGTGGTTCAGACGCTGGAGCGATCCTGCTCAAGCCTAAGTTCTGTAGCAGCTGCCGAGCAGCGCGAGGCTGCGTTCGGCTGCGAAGCAGTCGCAAGTCCGGCTGATGCGGTCTGCCTGATGTACCGCAGTCTCAGGTTTTACGACTGCTTTGCAGCCGAACGCAGCCTCGCAAGCTCGACAGCTGCTACGGCCGAACACAGGCTTCGCCAGCTGCTACAGAGGTTGTGGCGATCAGGGAATCAGCATCTGCATTTGCCCCGGCATCACGATTTTGATCACTCCGGCCCAGTTGCACATCAAGGTGCTGTTGGCATCGATGGCCGGCATGCCGCCCAGCAGCAGGGTCGGCGCGCCGCCGGGGATCCATGGGGTGGCGGTGGCCGGGATGCACGGCATCGGCGTCAGCACGCCAAGTGCGGCGGCGGTGGCGGCCGCGACCATCGGGTTGGCCATGCTCATGCACGTGCCGAACGGCATGACGTTCACCAACGGAATGTGGTCCATGATGTTCGCCGCCGGCATGCCCCCGGTCATTGTGCGGTTCACTGGCAGCACGTTGAGTACCGCCGGCGCCGCGCCGAAACTGCATTGCAGGGTCGCGGTGGCGCAAACTTGCGGACAGCCCATGTTGAATCTCCTTCCTGGAAGCGACGCTCCCTGAACCATAGCCCGCCGCGCCTGTTCGCGCACATCAGGAACGCTGATTATCCGGCAACACGCTAACCTATAAGACCGTGCCGCGCTTGTGGCCACCCCGGCGCGCCATTAGATTAGCCAATGATGTCTGGCCTCCAAAATAAGCAGAAGGGATAAGCATGGCGCTTACTGACCAGTCCACCCGTATCCGCTCTGGCGAAGAACTCGATGCCAGCCTGATCGATCCATACCTCAAGGCGCACATTCCGGGTCTGAGTGGTTTGCCTGTGATCAGCCAGTTTCCGGGCGGTGCGTCGAACCTGACTTACCTGCTGGAATACCCCGAACAGGAATTCGTCCTGCGGCGGCCGCCATTCGGCCACAAAGCCAAGTCCGCCCACGACATGGGCCGTGAATTTCGCATCCTCAATCAGCTACGGGACGGTTTTCCCTATTGCCCCAAAGCCTACGTGCACTGCACTGACGAATCGGTGATCGGCGCCGAGTTCTATGTGATGGAACGGGTCAAGGGGATCATCCTGCGCGCCGAACTGCCACCGGAACTGGGCCTGGATTCGGCGAAGACCGAAACCCTGTGCAAGAACTTCATCGACAAGTTCGTCGAACTGCACCGGGTCGACTACAAGGCTTATGGCCTGGGTGATCTCGGTAAACCCGAAGGTTATGTCGCGCGGCAAATCAAAGGCTGGAGCGAGCGCTACGAGAAGGCCCTGACCCCGGACGCGCCGAAGTGGGAAGCGGTAAAGGCCTGGCTCAACGACAAAATGCCAGCCGATCACCCGACGTCGAGCATCGTCCACAACGATTACCGCTTCGACAACGTGATCCTCGACCCGAACAACCCGATGCAGATCATCGGCGTGCTGGATTGGGAGCTGACCACCCTCGGTGACCCGCTGATGGACCTGGGCAACACCCTCGCCTACTGGATCGAAGCCGACGACCCGGCACCGGTGCAACTGATGCGCCGCCAGCCAAGTCACGCCCCCGGCATGCTCACCCGCCGCGAATTCGTCGATTACTACGCCGAGCGCTCAGGCATCCAGATCGACAATTTCGACTTCTACTACACCTACGGCCTGTTCCGTCTGGCCGGCATCGTGCAGCAGATCTACTACCGCTTCTTCCATGGTCAGACCCAGGACAAACGCTTCGCACAGTTCATTCACATGAACAAACTGCTGGAGCAGATGAGCTTGCAGGTCATTCAGAAATCCAGCCTCTGATCAGGCCCCATAACAAGGAAAAATCATGTCCAAGACTCAGTTGTTCGACCTCGACGGCAAGATCGCTTTCGTCTCAGGTGCCAGTCGCGGCATCGGTGAAGCCATCGCCAAACTGCTGGCACAGCAAGGTGCCCACGTGATCGTTTCGAGCCGCAAGCTCGATGGCTGCCAACACGTCGCCGACGCGATCATCGCCGCCGGCGGCAAGGCCACCGCCATTGCCTGCCACATCGGTGAGATGGAACAGATCACCCAGGTCTTCGCCGCCATCCGCGAACAATTCGGGCGTCTGGACATCCTGGTCAACAACGCCGCGACCAACCCGCAGTTCTGCAACGTGCTGGACACCGACCTCAGCGCCTTCCAGAAAACCGTCGACGTGAACATTCGCGGCTACTTCTTCATGTCGGTGGAAGCCGGCAAGCTGATGCGCGAACACGGTGGCGGCAGCATCATCAACGTCGCCTCGATCAACGGCATCTCGCCGGGGATCTTCCAGGGCATTTACTCGGTGACCAAGGCAGCGGTGATCAACATGACCAAAGTATTCGCCAAGGAATGCGCGCAGTTCGGCATTCGCTGCAACGCCTTGCTGCCGGGTTTGACCGACACCAAGTTTGCATCGGCGCTGGTGAAGAACGAGGCAATTTTGAACACCGCATTGCAGCAGATTCCACTCAAGCGCGTGGCGGATCCGAGTGAAATGGCCGGTGCGGTGTTGTACCTGGCGAGTGATGCTTCCAGCTATACGACCGGGGTTTCGCTGAATGTGGATGGCGGGTTCCTGTCCTGATTCGGTTTTGCGAATAAACCGAAGGCAGCCTCAGGGCTGCCTTTGGTGTTTGATCGGAGGGCTCGTGGAAGACTCTCGCCTGTTTCTGAAATACATCGGGTGTCGGGTAATGGTTTGTATTCGAGGGACTGGACCCAGGAACGACTCTATTCCCCCTGCACAAACTCAACCGGCTTCCCAGTCAAATCCAGCGTAAGCATCCGGTGAAGACACCCACCCTGATGCAACATCTAGGGCAACGGGGTCCTCTGCGGCATTACCTCAAAACTTACTTCTGACCTATTCGAGTTGGTAATTCAACCAAATATGGTGCGTGCCATCGGTATCAACTTTAATCCCTCCTGATCCCGATATCCCTCGCAAATCACCTGTACCACTGCCTCCGACTATGCAGAAAAACTCATCTGCCCGATCAGTGCCGGTTGTGGAGGCAGAATGGATGAAATTGAAGGCGCCTTCTTTTCCATTCACCGCACCTTTGAAGCTCTCAATAGCGATGTAACTGCCCGTCCTGGTCTTCTGGTCGAACGCCGCAGTAAAAACTGTTGAGGAAACACCGTCGATAGCACCCGAGTAGCATTTCTCCATGGTGCTGATAGACACTGGTAAGGAGGTAGTAATCTCGGGGGTTGGGCTCAAGCCTGTAGGTTTGAAATTCTTAGTAGCAAAAGTGGCTAACGCTTCCATTCACATTCGTCCCTATCCAAATGAGTGAGGTTCTCATTCTAGTCCACAGCACAGCACGCACGGAGCCAAAAACGCTCTACGGAGCTAAGCCTATTTCCATCTATGTGGCAGCAACTTCGCAGAGCCACATCGGTTTTTGGGGGACGTACTCAGTAAGCGCCCGGCTAACCGCGCTGCTGAATCGAAACTTCAATGACGTACACACCAGCGCCCCCAGCGTTGGGATCAGAGCGAGATGTCGGCTGAATAGTTAGGCCAATCCATCACCAGTTCATAATCATCGGCAACCCAGGACGGAAATCGTGTGTCTGGCCACTTGCGCCATGATCGATTTCCAATACGACCAGATGCTCATCACCATGAACAATTTCAAATCCTTTCAGCTGATTTGCGCAGTTCGCAGGGGTAGAAAAAGCTTGGCTGTTGGGGGTGGTAACTCGCACAGATGTAATGTCGCGAAAGCCGTTGGGATGTTCAAACGGCTGCGCTCGCTCAATCGGAGCCTCATCTGGTCTCTTGGCAAACGAAAGAAAAAACCACATCGGTTCGGATACAGGCGCACGCCCCACGTCGACTTTCAGGGCAGCTGGTAAGTAAACAGGTCGATATTCCCAGACCGGAAATATTGGCTTCTCGCCTACGGTGGATGGTCTGAAGCAAATTCCAAAGGGCGCGGCGACTCCATCTGCGCACTTGAGGCGGTCAAAGAGTTGGGTTGGCGCCGTTAACTGACTTTGAGCTTCTTTTTCATCGGTGAGATGTAAAAGCTCAATGAAAGAATTTCGGAAGAAGAACCTTCTATTGGCAGTGCCTTGGCCTGGGTGTACGTTTGACGTCCCTTCAGCGAGCCCGAGGGCTTTCAGAGCGTCAGCGCCTCGCCCGTCATCACTCACACAAATAAAAATGTGATCTATTTCCATCGTTAATTCCCTTTAATCCTGTGATTTGATTGCCCAATTATTTGGCGGAAGGTCAGCAACTTCACTCGCCCGATGCGTAGGCAGCCGCGTGAGATCGAAGAGTTCCTACTTCATAAATGGAGCGAATCACATTCGGACTGGATTGGTGAGCGCTACGCCTCGAATAGGGCGATTCCAAGCGATGGGTGAGAGTAGGAATACTGTGCCAAGGAAAGCTACCTGGGACAGGTAAAACGGCTCCAGCCATTGTTGATTCAACGCGACGTATAAAGTGTTATGGGTCACGTCGACCAAAATAATCGCTAACGTAAGCACGATTCCGGCTCTTGGCTTGATGAACAGTAGCAATGCTGCGAGCGGGTCAAAAAACGTAAGCGCCCCCCAGAAAATACGGCTAGCCAAGTAAGCGCTAGGCCCGTATCCGTAGTCCCAGAGCAACCCATGCGAAACGTCTGCACGAATGTGATTAGCGGTTGCGATGAAAAGGCAGCATGCGAACAAAATTCTGACGGCGAATGACAATTTTGGCATAGCGTTATCTACATTCGTGATCTACGCCATGCATGATAGCGGGATCGACCAACGACGCTAGCCGTTGCAAGCCGAATAGGTGTGATCGCTGAATAACTTCGTGTCGGGATGGGCGGCTCTCGGCCAGCCAGTTACGCTCGCGCCCACTACAAAATCAGATATGGAAAGTCTACTCAGCAGCTGATTTGATGGCCGGTCATAGCGTCTGAGAAATGGCTTCAACTCGACCATCAGGAAGTCCCCCATGATACTCGTGGGGCAACGCTCAGCCTGACTACTTTAAGGAGATCAACATTTTGACGGACCGCATCGCAAGAGAGGAAAGCCTCCGCAGCTTCAGAAAGTATCTGCGTATCGACGCTGCCCTGTTTATAGCGAGCATGGTGGGAGCTTTTACCCTTAGCGGTTTTGCACACCTGGAGAAATTTTATCTAACACTGGATGTGCCGATTGATCGGGTGAGCATCAGCGCGCAGCAGTTCGTGGCCTACGGAGCCGCCGGGTTTGGGTCCTTCCTTGCA
Organism: Pseudomonas sp. 01L34; assembly: GCF_056400265.1. Taxonomy (NCBI): domain Bacteria; kingdom Pseudomonadati; phylum Pseudomonadota; class Gammaproteobacteria; order Pseudomonadales; family Pseudomonadaceae; genus Pseudomonas; species Pseudomonas sp. 01L34. The sequence continues at coordinate 165,446 of NZ_JBFTSX010000001.1, read as the reverse complement.
GCTCTGGTGTTCGCAATGGCTCTGGTCGGAACAGTAACCCTTCTTTTGGTACTTTTTGAGAAACCAGGAAACGACACGGGCAAGCCCGTCATAGTGCCGAAATGGATGGCCAACATGCGCGACCGGGCTGTTGAAAATCGAGGCGCGTTTGTGGTTGTCGGCTCCATTTGCATACTCGCGTTTCTGCTGATGTCTGCTTGGTATCTCTTGGTGCGGGTGCCATCGAACGCAGGACGGGCGGCGGCGCTGGAACTCGCTTCAGAATGTATTGTTCGCCAAGTGGTTTACGCAAATCTCGACCAGTACGAGGGATGCCAGGTAGCAGAGTCTGGCGACATGCTCTACTTGCTTAAGCGACACCACGCTGACTCAATGGGCGTTGAGTTCCATACGCTTGAATTACCGAAATCAGGCCTGAAAAGTGTTACAGGGCAAGTGCAGAAACTCACGTATAAGCAATGACCTCTACATGCCTAGGTGGGTGGATTACGAAGAGTGGAATTGCATTCGCTATAAATGCGCTGCGTGGAGCCGCGATGGTGTCATCCCCACCGACGAAATCCGGGCGTGAAACTGCTGAGTCTGGTGCGAAAAACTCATCGCGCTGAAGTCCGGGCATACGCTATCAGCCAGCTCTCCACGCATAGGGTCGATTACGGCGTACGCGCCCGGCAATCCCGTCTTGCGTAGTGTCATTGCCTTGGCAAGCAATGACTGGCGGGGCCATCTTGATGACCTAAGCCCGAACGTTTTAGATAACTGCGAGCACTCCACGAAACGCTTGTGCCTCTATCTCCACTAGACTAGAAGATGTACTGCCCTCATGCTCCAACAGGAATCGTTTTACGAGCTGAAATCCAAGGGAATAGCCTAACCATCTTGGAAGGTCAGATGCACCAAAGAACCACGCGTCGTGACCATAATCCTTGCGACTCCAGTAGCTTTCCGCCATTCCGATATGGCGTCGAATGTCAGACACATCGAGGCGCTCCCATGGTTCAGGTAAACCACCACAGATTTCCTGTGCAAAAGCGCCCGCCAGCCCCTCCGAAACAAGCGCTTCACCTAATGATGATCCATAACCTGGCCCATCCCATCGGGCGGCATGGTGAAGTTCATGTGCAAACATTCGTTCGAGCGACGCGTCTTGGTTTGCTCTGAAAATGTCACTTGCAGGATCTACGGTCAAAAAAATAAGACCTGGTTCCGACGCATATCCTAGATGCCCCTTTTCTGGAATGACATGAGTGCCAGCTTTCACTATCACATCAAGTGGGCGCAACGGCATCAACGCAGTTGCTTTTGCGTAGGTTTCTAACAGGCGGGTGTGAAGCCAATCACGGTGATCGATAAGCGCGCCGCGCGCGTCGATGAAATGGAAATTTATGGATGTCATTATTATGCCTCCTTGCATAAAGCCTTGCGTAACGAGATAGGTTGCCAACTATGGCCCGGTACCCGCGCGCATATCCATCGGCTCCGTGGCGAGCCAGATGGAGTCGATGCGAATCATCTCAGCAGGTCTCGGAGAAAGGTTGCGCAGACAGCAGCATTTTCAGTTGGCCAGTTCACTTTGACGCGGCCATGTGGGTGCTGGATTTCAACACAGATAGTCGGTGACGCGGCTTGCAAATTTACCATTCGTTAGCCAAACAATGCCGCCGTGCTGGAATCCTGCAGAATCACGTACAACCATTGCTTCGTGACGATCACCATCAACAAAAACATAGGCCGTTTTTTCGAGATCCTTCGAATTAGCCGACGCACAAGCCAGCAGATTCCGGCGTTGTTGTAGGCAATGACGCAAGGCGGTGTAGCCATTCTCAGCGCTTCCTGACCTCACCAAGAAAAAGAATATTTATTCCACTTTATTGCATGTTACGAATTTTTATTCCATAAATAGCCCTCCTGAAAATAAAAATCCAAAGGACCCCGGCTATGCGCGAACTCGGTATCGGACTCATCGGCACAGGTTTCATGGGCCGCGCCCACGCCCTGGCCTTTCGCAATGTCAGCGCTGTTTTTGAATTGCCGCTGAAGCTCAAACTCGCCGCCCTTGCCGACGCCGACCCGCAGCGCGCCCGCCACTGCGCCGATGCCTGGAGCTTTGAGGCGGCTCATAGTGACTGGCAACAGTTGATCGATGACCCCAAGGTCAACCTGATCGCCATCACCACCCCCAATCATCTGCACTACCCCATGGCCATGGCTGCCATCGCCGCCGGTAAACCGGTGTACTGCGAAAAGCCGCTGGCGGTGAGCCTCGAGCAGGCCAGTACCATGCGCCTTGCAGCCAAAGCCGCAGGCGTGGTGACGCGGGTGGGTTACAACTATCAGCACAACCCGATCATCGGCCTGGCTCGGGATTTGATTCAAAACGGCGCGCTGGGGCAGATCATCAGTTTCCAGGGCGAGTTCAGCGAAGACTTCATGGCCGATCCCGTTTCACCCTGGTCCTGGCGCTGCGACGCCAATTACGCCGGCGGCGCCCTGGCGGACCTGGGCAGTCATTTACTGGCCATGGCCCGTCATCTGCTGGGCGACGTCGAGGCGGTGTGCGCGGATACCCAGACCGTACATGCGCAACGCCCCGTGACGGCGGGTGGCCAGGAACGACGCGAGGTCGCGGTCGACGATCAGGTCCACGCGTTGCTGCGGTTCGCCAATGGCGCGCGAGGGACGTTCAGCAGCAGCTGGCTCAAACACGGTTACAAGAATCACCTGAGTTTTGAAATCTGCGGCACCCAAGGCACCCTGGCGTTCGATCAGGAACGCTTGAATGAACTGCGGCTGTATCGTGCCGGGCAAGGCGGTTTCCAACGGCTGCTGGCGGGGCCGGATTTGCCGGGTTACGCCGCCTTCAGCCCGGCGCCGGGGCACCAGTTGGGTTACAACGAACTCAAGACCCTTGAAGTGCATGAGTTGGTGATGGCGCTGGCCGGTCTCGGCCAGGACGGGACCGATTTCGAGCAGGCGTGGGAAGTCGAACGCCTGGCGACGGCGATTCGTCTGGCGGCACGGGAGTCGCGGTGGGTCAGGATCGAGGAAGTCTGAACCGACGCTCAGGTCATACACCGCCAGTTGCACGTGCTACTGGCGGTACACCGGACCCGGTTTACTGAGTGACGCAACGGGTCAGGGTCGTGGTTCGGGTCACCTGCCCTTCAGCCCTCATATCACCCTGTACATCGGTACTTTCGGTGGTCGAACAGGTACGAACCGGTGTCGGTGGCGGTACGGCCGGGGGTGGAGGCGGCGGACTGGCGCAACCACCGAGAATCGCCATGCAGAGTGCGAGCGACAGTGGTGAAAAAGCACATTTCCAAAAATTGTTCATAGGCTGACCCGCGGTAAGTAATCGACATTTTCCGCGACTCGAAAACCATCCCGCGAACCCGCGGCCCTGTCACAGAAAAGAAATACCCTCGCATTCCTTATAGCTTAGCTACCCGCCAATGCCAGAAAGACTGCGACCATTCCATTACCGCAGGCCTGCGGGATATGACGCCTAAAGAGCGGAGGATCGATTCAAACCACTGCTTTCAAGCTCATAGCGCAGCTCTTCAATCAACGCCGCCACTGCCTCCGGCGTCCGGAGCGTCGCCACGTTCAACCCGCTGACCACCAGATCCACCTGCCCTGTCGCCGGATGGTAAAGCTTCACCGTCAACGAATTATCCCCGGCAAGCGCACACTCACAGGCCAACGGCAAAAAGCTCCGCTCCAACCGCATACGCAATTGCACCAGGTAACTCATCCCGACTCACCTTGGCGACAGCGTAAAGTCGACTGCCCGCCTGTTCTTTTCGCACCCATGAGGTTGCTCCTTCAGCTGCATCGAAGAGGACGCGATACCGGGCCCAAGCCACGTCTCGCACCCCGACAGCCTAGAAAAAAGCCCCATCTGATCAATACATGAAATTGCACCACCCGCACTAGTGCATTTGCACCTTAACGTTGCCCCTTGGTCCGCTTCACGCCGGAGAACAGACCTCGCTCGCGAGCCCAGACAATCGCCTCGCTACGGCTATGCACATCGAGTTTGGAATACACCGTCGACACATGATTGCGCACTGTATTGGGCGCGAGTTTCAGGCGCGCGGCGATCTCCTTGTCGGCCAGGCCTTCACAAATCAGGCCGAGCACATCGCGCTCCCGGGTGGTCAGGTCGGTGAACGACACACTGGGCAACTGCGGCGAATTGACGTTCTTCACATTGGCCAGTTTTTCGATCAGCGTGCGGCTGAACCAGGACGCATCTTTCATCACCTCTTCAATCGCCGACACCAACTCCAGCTCGGTGCGTTTGCGCTCGGTGATGTCCATCAACACCAGCAGGTAGCAAGAGCCATCCTGAATGTTCACGGTGTCCGCCGAGACCGCACAATCAATCAGCCCGGCATCCTTCCGGCGCACCCTGACATCGACACGATCCACCCGCCCGCTTTTCTCCAGGGTTGCAAACAGTCGCGTGCGAGCGCCCGCGTCATCGATGAAGCCGAGTTGCGCCACGGTCTTGCCGAGCACTTCATCATTGGGAAATGCGAGGGACTCCAGGAAGGCTTCGTTGACGTCCATCACCACTTGGTCGGCGGCGCGGCACACCAGGATCGGCACTGGCGTCAGACGAAAGGCTTTGGCGAACCGTTCCTCGCTCTGGCGCAGGGCGATTTCGGCCTTGTGCCGAAGCTCCATGTCGACGAAGGAAAACAGCATGCAAGCTTCGTCGTTGAGCTCAAGCGGTTGGCCGGCAACGATCACCTGCTTGCTGCCACCCTTGGCCAATTGCAGCTCGGCCTGCATCTGCGGAATGGTCGCGCCGTCACGCAGACGCTGCTTGGCCAGGTCCTTGTTCTCGGCGCGCTCCAGCACATCCAGCTCATAAGCCGAAGCGCCGATCACCTGATCACGGGCATAGCCGGTCATGTCCACGAAGCCCTGGTTGACCTTGATGTAGCGCAAATCGCTGAGGCGGCAGATCACTGCCGGGGCCGGGTTGGCGTTGAAGGTCCTTTCGAAACGCTGCTCGGCGCTGGCCCAGTCGGTGACGTCGTTCATGATCAGCACCAACGACTCCGGCTCACCGGCACGGTCCGCCAGCACCATGCTGCGCACGCTGTGAACCCAGGTGCGCTCTTCATTTTCCAGCTGCGTCACCTCCACCATCACATCGCTGAACGTCTCGCCATGGGCCACGCGGCTGATCGGATAGTTCTCGATCGCTACCGGATGATTGTTGCGATAACGCAAGGCAAAACGTTTGGCGTACTCCCCGGCATTGGCCCCCAACTCGCCAATCTCGCTGACACCGTGCATGGCCAGCGCGGCGTCATTGGCCCAGAGAATGGTCTGGTCGAGCTCCAGCAGAATCACCCCATCGGACAGGCCGGCGATGATCTGCTGCAACTGGCGGCGATTGGTTTCAGTGCTCAGGACGTCCTGGCTCATTGGAACTCCACAATTGCGGCGGCACTTTTGCGCGCTGCCCAGTGAAGATTACGACCGCAGACGTTTGTGATAGTGCAAAAAGCCCGGCACCCGTGGCCCTCCCAAAGTAGCCCTATGCTCAATAGGGAAAGAGTGGTTTAGTGCCGCTTTTTGTCTATACGGAGAGTTGCCATGGTGTTTGATTCTCTTCACTTCACCCCCTGGTCTGCCCTCACGGGAGGAGCGCTGATTGGCCTCGCCGCGAGCGTAATGGTGGTGGCCAACGGGCGAGTTGCCGGGATCAGCGGGCTGTTGGGCAGCCTGCTTGAGCGTAATGATTCAGGACGAGGTGAGAAAGCCCTGTTCCTGCTCGGACTGTTGGCGGCACCGTTGGTGTGGGCGCTGTTTCATGTGTGGCCGACCATCGAATTCAAAACCGGTACGGTGGGGCTGATCATCGCCGGATTGTGCGTCGGCATCGGCACTCGTTATGGCTCCGGCTGCACCAGTGGCCACGGCGTGTGCGGTATCTCGCGCCTGTCACCACGCTCCATTGCCGCGACATTGAGTTTCATGTTCACAGGCTTCGTGACCGTGTTCGTCCTGCGCCATCTGCTGGGGTATTGAACATGCGCAAACTGACCGCTTTCCTCGCCGGCCTGCTGTTCGGCGTCGGCCTGTTGCTGGCCGGCATGGCGAACCCGGCCAAAGTGCTGGGTTTTCTGGACATTGCCGGCCTGTGGGATCCGTCACTGGCGCTGGTCATGATCGGCGCCATTGCCGTGGCTTGGGGGCCGTTTCACTGGGCCATGAAACAATCGACGTCCTTGCTGGGTGCGCCTATGCAATTGCCGGTCAGCCGTGAGCTGGACCGACGCCTGATCGGTGGCAGCCTGCTCTTCGGCATCGGTTGGGGTATTGCCGGCATCTGCCCCGGCCCGGCACTGGTGTTGTTGCCGACGGGGCACTGGCAGGCCTGGGTGTTCGCCATCGCCATGCTGGCGGGGATGCTGATGTTCAAAGCGCTGCAAACCCGCCGTTGAGCATCCCCGCCAGGCCAGTGGTCAAGCCGCCTGCTTACCACTGGCAATCGCCTGCGACGCCGCCAGCATCGCCCGCAACAACACGGCGCACCCGGCGGCCAGATCATCCGGCGCGGCGTTTTCGATTTCGTTGTGGCTGATGCCACCTTCACAAGGCACGAAGATCATCCCGGCCGGGCCGAGTTCGGCGAGGAAGATTGCGTCGTGCCCTGCTCCACTGACGATGTCCATGTGCGACAGACCGAGCCCTTGAGCGGCACCGCGTACCGCTTCGACGCAGCCCTTGTCGAAATACAGCGGCGGGAAGTCGGCGGTGGGTGTCAGTTCGAAGGTCAGGCCGTGTTGCTCGCAGGTGGTTTCGATGACCTCGCGGACTTCGGCGATCATTGAGTCGAGTCGCGCCGGTTCCAGATGACGGAAGTCCAGGGTCATGCGCACTTCGCCGGGAATCACGTTGCGCGAGCCGGGATAGGCTTGCAGGCAGCCGACGGTGCCGCAGGCGTGGGGTTGATGACCGAGGGCGGCGCGATTGACTGCGCCAACGATCACCGCGGCGCCGACCAGCGCGTCCTTGCGCAGGTGCATTGGCGTCGGACCGGCGTGGGCTTCGACGCCGCGCAGTTTCAAGTCGAACCATTTCTGCCCCAGCGCGCCCATCACCACGCCGATGGTTTTGTGTTCGTCCTCAAGAATCGGCCCTTGCTCGATGTGCGCCTCGAAGTACGCACCCACAGCATGACCGCTGACCTGGCGCGGCCCGGCGTAACCGATGGCGTTCAAGGCTTCGCCGACAGTCACGCCCTCGGCATCGACCTTGGCCAGGGTTTCCTCGAGGGTGAATTTTTCCGCGAACACGCCGGAGCCCATCATGCACGGGGCGAAGCGTGAGCCTTCCTCGTTGGTCCAGACCACCACTTCCAGCGGCGCTTCGGTTTCCACGCCGAGGTCGTTGAGGGTACGTAAGACTTCGACCCCGGCCAGCACGCCGAAGCAACCGTCGAACTTGCCGCCGGTGGGCTGAGTGTCGATGTGGCTGCCGGTCATTACCGGTGGCAGGTTCGGATTGCGTCCCGGACGACGGGCGAAGATGTTGCCGACGGCGTCGATGCTGACCGTGCAACCGGCCTCCTCGCACCACTTCACGAAGATATCGCGCGCCTGGCGGTCGAGGTCGGTCAGGGCCAGCCGGCAGACACCGCCCTTGACCGTCGCGCCGAGCTTGGCCAGGTCCATGAGCGACTGCCACAGACGGTCGCGATTGATGTGCTGATGGGTGGATTGCAGAACGTCTACAGCAGCGTTCATGGTGATCTCCTCAGGCAGTTGTTATCGGTTTCTTCGCTAGTTCCCACGCCCCGCATGGGAATTCATCCCTGGACGCTCTGCGTCCGCTCCTGGAACGCGGAGCGTCCCTGGCTGCGTTCCCACGCAGAGCGTAGGAACGATCACTCATCACACCGGAGATTTCACGACAGTCGGACTCGGCCGCATCGAACTCAACCCGTAATAAATCAGCCCTCCCAAGGCCGAGCCGGTGAACCAGCCGTAGCTGTAGAACCAGCTGAAGGCATCGCTGCCCAGCGACAGCAGCGTCAACACCACCGGCACGCCGAACGCGATGAAGCCAAACCCGTTCCACGCCGGGTACACGTCATCACGATAGAGGCCGGCCAGATCCAGTTGCTGTTTCTTGATCAGGAAATAGTCCACCACCATGATCCCGGCGATCGGCCCCAGCAGGCTCGAATAGCCGAGCAACCAGTTGGAATACACCGTCTCCAGGCTCAGATCCGAGACAATCAGCCCGAGCTTTTTCAGCAGTTCATGGGCCATCAGCGCCAACCCGACCAACCCCGTGAGCATCACCGCCGTGGTGCGGTTGATGTACTTGGGCGCGACGTTCTGGAAATCGTTGGTTGGCGACACGATGTTGGCCGCAGTGTTGGTGGACAAGGTGGCGATGATGATCAGCGCCATGGCCAGTGCGACCCAGACCGGGCTCTGGATATGGCCGATCAAGGTGACCGGATCAGAGACGGTGACACCCACCAGTTTGACCGACGCGGCCGTCATCACCACGCCGAGGGAGGCGAACAGGAACATGGTCAGGGGTAAACCGATAATCTGCCCGACGATCTGGTCCTTCTGGCTTTTCGCGTAGCGGCTGAAGTCTGGAATATTCAGCGACAAAGTGGCCCAGAAGCCGACCATGGCGGTCAGCCCGGCGGCAAAATAACTGGCCACGCCGGCCCCTTCCGGACGCTTGGCCGGGATCGCCAGCAACTCGGTCATCGATACATTCGGCATAGCCCACACCAGCAGGCCCACGCCCACCAGTACCAACAACGGCGCCGAGAGGGTTTCCAGCCACTTGATCGAGTCCGCGCCGCGAATCACCACCCACAGGTTCAAGGCCCAGAACAGCATGAAGCCGATCACCTCGCCGGTACCGCCGAGGGCCTTCCAGCCATCGAACACCGAGCCGAGAAACAGGTGAATCGCCAGCCCACCGAACATGGTCTGGATGCCGAACCAGCCACACGCCACCAGGGCGCGGATCAGGCACGGGATGTTGGAACCGAGAATGCCGAAGGACGAGCGCAGCAATACCGGAAACGGAATGCCGTACTTGGTGCCGGGGAAGGCGTTCAGGGTCAGCGGGATCAGTACAATGATATTGGCGAACAGAATCGCCAGCAGCGCTTCGCCCACGGTCAGGCCGAAGTAGGCCGTGAGTACGCCGCCGAGGGTGTAAGTCGGCACGCAGATCGCCATGCCGACCCACAGCGCGGTGATGTGCCATTTGTTCCAGGTTCGTTCGCGCACCTTGGTCGGAGCCATGTCGTGGTTGTATCGGGGACTGTCGAGGACATCGCTGCCGGCTTCGAGCTCAAACAAGCCGTCGCGCTCGGTCACTTGCGATCTGATCTGTTGCATGGCCGCTCCACTGTTCTTTTGATTATTTTTGCTCATCAGAGGCTGGCGCAATGCGCGCGAGCCGGACGATGGCCGGAGAAACTGACAACTTTTACGGACCGGCCACGGTGTCAGCGGCGGCATCAATAAACGTGCCGGGTGCCCCGCTTGCGCCTCGGGCAGTGCCATAAAACTTTGCTAACCAACTGATGTTAATCAGCTTTATTTATCCAACTAGCGAGTCCCCGGTCAGTTGCCCTGTCACTCAGGCCGAATGCCAGGCAAGTTGTCCGAACAGTCAGGACTCAATCTGGTGCGTCGATCTTTTTTGTAAGGTTGTTGCGCATCAACCATAGACCATCCTCAACCGGCTGATTTCACATAGAAAATCTTGACCATATTTCCAACCTGTCAAGTGCGTCAAAATGGTGAGCGGTCTCACCATTTTGGTGATTTTCATTTTTTATCGTTATTTATCAAACAGTTAAAACAATAATATGCTTATAAAAAATATTCTTGCTCAATCCACAAACTGCAGCTAGCGTCTATTCTTGACAGCGCTGACAGGAATACACCGATTGGCGTCTGCTTCATATAAAACATCTAGAACCGGCAATAGTCGGTCATGCCTGCGAGGAACTCGGAATGTCTCTGTTGATCCGTGGCGCCACCGTTATTACCCATGATGAAAGTTATCGCGCCGACGTGTATTGCGCCGACGGCGTGATCAAAGCCATCGGTGAAAACCTCGATGTTCCCGCCGATGCTCAAGTGCTCGACGGCAGCGGCCAATACCTGATGCCCGGCGGCATCGATCCGCACACGCACATGCAACTGCCCTTCATGGGCACGGTGGCCAGCGAAGATTTTTTCAGCGGCACCGCAGCGGGATTGGCCGGTGGCACCACGTCGATCATCGACTTCGTGATACCCAACCCACAGCAATCATTGATGGAGGCCTTTCATCAATGGCGCGGCTGGGCCGAGAAGTCGGCGTCTGACTACGGCTTTCACGTCGCCATCACCTGGTGGAGCGAGCAAGTCCGCGAGGAAATGGCCGAGCTGGTCAGCCAGCACGGGGTCAACAGCTTCAAGCATTTCATGGCCTACAAGAACGCGATCATGGCCGCCGACGATACGCTGGTGGCGAGTTTCGAGCGCTGCCTGGAATTGGGCGCGGTGCCGACCGTGCACGCGGAAAACGGCGAGCTGGTCTATCACCTGCAACGCAAGTTGATGGCCCAGGGCATCACCGGGCCGGAAGCGCATCCGCTATCACGACCTTCGCAGGTGGAAGGTGAAGCCGCGAGCCGGGCGATTCGCATCGCCGAAACGTTGGGCACGCCGCTGTACCTGGTCCACGTCTCGACCAAGGAAGCCCTCGACGAAATCACCTATGCCCGCGCCAAGGGCCAACCGGTGTACGGCGAAGTGCTGGCCGGGCATCTGCTGCTGGACGACAGCGTTTACCAACACCCGGACTGGCAGACCGCCGCCGGTTACGTGATGAGCCCACCCTTCCGCCCGCGAGGCCATCAAGAAGCCCTTTGGCACGGCCTGCAAGCGGGCAACCTGCACACCACCGCCACCGACCACTGCTGCTTCTGCGCCGAGCAAAAAGCCGCCGGCCGTGACGACTTCAGCAAGATCCCCAACGGCACCGCCGGTATCGAAGACCGCATGGCAGTGCTTTGGGATGAAGGGGTGAACACCGGGCGTTTGTCGATGCAGCACTTCGTAGCGCTCACCTCCACCAACACCGCGAAGATCTTCAACCTCTACCCGCGCAAAGGTGCGATCCGTGTCGGTGCCGATGCCGATCTGGTGCTGTGGGACCCGGAAGGCACGCGGACGATTTCAGCCAAGACTCACCACCAGCAGGTCGACTTCAACATCTTCGAAGGCAAGACCGTGCGTGGCGTACCGAGTCACACCGTCAGCCAGGGCCGTGTGGTGTGGGCCGATGGTGATTTGCGCGCCGAGCGTGGCGCGGGCCGGTATATCGAACGGCCGGCGTATCCAGCGGTGTTTGATTTGCTGAGCAAGCGGGCTGAGTTGCACAAGCCGACCGCTGTGAAACGCTGATCTGCCCTCTGTGGCGAGGGAGCTTGTTCCCGCTGGACCGCGTAGCAGGCCCAAAGCCAGTCGACTCGGGGGGGCAGGACAACCGATTTGGCAGGATGTGGGGCGGCTTCGCCACCCAACGGGAGCAAGCTCCCTCGCCACAGGATGATGCGAAAAAACCAATGCCCACCAGAGGCAGTACCTCAATTAACCGTGAGGCCAACACCGTGATCAAGACTTTGAACCACCTCCCGCATCCCCATGAGGACGCGGCCGCCCTCGCCGGCCATTTCACCGACCTGGCGCCGCCGCTCAACGAGCGTCAGGCGCATCTGGAAGCCTCGCGCTGCCTGTATTGCTACGACGCGCCGTGCGTGAACGCGTGCCCAAGCGACATCGACATTCCATCGTTCATCCGCAATATCCATCAGGAAAACGTGCAGGGTGCGGCGCAGAAGATCCTCTCGGCCAACATCCTCGGTGGCAGTTGTGCCCGGGTCTGTCCGACGGAAATCCTCTGCGAGCAAGCCTGCGTGCGCAACAACGCCCAGGAATGCGCGCCGGTACTGATCGGCCTGCTGCAACGCTATGCCGTGGACAACGCACACTTCAGCGAACACCCGTTCCAGCGCGCCGCCGCAACCGGCAAGCGTATTGCCGTGGTGGGGGCAGGCCCGGCCGGTTTGTCCTGCGCGCACCGCAGCGCCATGCACGGCCATGACGTGGTGATTTTCGAGGCCCGGGAAAAGGCCGGCGGCCTCAACGAATACGGGATCGCCAAGTACAAGCTGGTGGACGACTACGCGCAGAAGGAGCTTGAGTTCCTGATGGGAATTGGCGGAATCGAGATTCGCCACGGGCAGAAGCTGGGCGACAACCTGACCCTCAGTGAACTGCATCAGCAATTCGACGCGGTGTTCCTAGGCCTCGGCCTGGCCGCCAGCAAACAACTGGGCCTGCCCAACGAGGATGCCCCCGGCCTGCTCCCCGCCACCGACTACATCCGCGAACTGCGCCAGGCCGATGACCTGACGCAACTGCCGCTGGCCGAACGCTGCATCGTCCTCGGTGCCGGCAACACCGCCATCGACATGGCCGTGCAAATGGCCCGCCTCGGTGCCCGGGACGTCAATCTGGTGTACCGCCGTGGTGTCGCGGACATGGGCGCTACCGCTCACGAACAGGACATCGCCAAGGCCAATCAGGTGCGCCTGCTGACCTGGGCACAACCCGAAGAGGTGCTGCTCGACGATCAGGGCAACGTGCGCGGCATGCGCTTCGCCCGTACCCGATTGGTGGAAGGTCGCCTGCAAACCACCGGCGAAACCTTCGAACTGGCCGCCGACGCGATCTTCAAAGCCATCGGCCAGACCTTCGACACTTCCGCCCTCGCCGACCCGCTGGCCCGTGAACTCAAGCGTCAGGGCGATCGCATCCTCGTCGACGAGCAGCTGCGCACCAGCATTCCCGGCGTGTATGCCGGTGGCGACTGCACCAGCCTCGATCAGGACCTCACCGTGCAAGCCGTGCAGCACGGCAAGCTGGCCGCCGAGGCGATCAACGCTCAACTCATGCTCAACGTGGAGGCTGCGTAAATGGCCGATCTCTCGATTGTCTTCGCCGGCATCAAGGCCCCCAACCCGTTCTGGCTCGCTTCCGCGCCGCCGACCGACAAAGCCTACAACGTAGTCCGCGCGTTCGAGGCCGGCTGGGGAGGCGTGGTCTGGAAAACCCTGGGGGAAGACCCGGCGGCGGTCAACGTGTCGTCACGCTACTCGGCGCACTTCGGGGCTAACCGTGAAGTCATGGGCTTCAACAACATCGAGTTGATCACCGACCGTTCGCTGGAGATCAACCTGCGGGAAATCACCCAGGTCAAAAAGGACTGGCCGGACCGCGCACTGATCGTGTCGCTGATGGTGCCCTGCGTCGAGGAGTCGTGGAAAAACATCCTGCCGCTGGTGGAAGCCACCGGCGCCGATGGCATCGAGCTGAATTTCGGTTGCCCCCACGGCATGCCGGAACGGGGCATGGGCGCGGCGGTCGGCCAGGTGCCGGAATACGTCGAACAAGTCACTCGCTGGTGCAAGACCTATTGCTCGTTGCCGGTGATCGTCAAGCTCACGCCGAACATCACCGACATCCGCGTCGCCGCCCGTGCCGCCCACCGTGGTGGCGCCGATGCGGTGTCGTTGATCAACACCATCAACTCGATCACCAGCGTCAATCTGGAGCGCATGGTCGCCAATCCCGCCGTCGGCAGCCAAAGCACCCACGGCGGTTATTGCGGCTCGGCGGTGAAGCCGATTGCGTTGAACATGGTCGCCGAGATCGCCCGCGACCCGCAGACCCAGGGCTTGCCGATCAGCGGCATTGGCGGCATCGGCAGTTGGCGCGATGCGGCGGAATTCATTGCCCTGGGCAGCGGTTCGGTGCAGGTGTGCACGGCGGCGATGCTGCATGGTTTCCGGATTGTCGAGGAGATGAAGGACGGTTTGTCACGCTGGATGGACAGTCAGGGCTACGCCCGCGTGTCGGATTTTTCCGGGCGCGCAGTGGGCAATACCACGGACTGGAAGTACCTGGACATCAACTATCAGGTGATTGCGAAAATCGATCAGGAGGCGTGCATCGGTTGCGGTCGCTGCCACATCGCTTGCGAAGACACCTCGCACCAGGCGATTGCCAGCCTCAAACAGGCCGATGGCACGCATAAATATCAAGTGATCGATGAGGAGTGCGTGGGCTGCAACCTGTGCCAGATCACCTGCCCGGTGCAGGATTGCATCGAGATGGTCCCGGTGGATACGGGCAAGCCGTTTCTGGATTGGAACCATGATCCGAGGAATCCGTATCACGTTTCCGTTTGAGTAATGCATCGTCCGGGTTCGCTGATCGTTCCCACGCTCTGCGTGGGAACGATCAGGTTACGGCTCCAACCCGATCCCACGCAAGATCACACTGGTCACCGTCTGCACCGCCCGTTCGAACTGCATGTCCGACAACGGCTGATGATCATTCAGGATGTTCACCTGATGATCGAAGTCGGCGTAGTGCTGGGTCGAGGCCCAGATCATGTACAACAGGCTGGAAGGCTCTACCGGCAGGATGCGTTTGTCTTCCACCCACTGGCGAATTTTCGCTTCCTTCATCTTGGCCCAGTCGTACAGGCTCGCGTCCAGCTTCTCACCGAGGGTCGGCGCGCCGTGGATGATTTCGTTGGCCCAGACTTTCGAACCGTACGGCCGGCTGCGGGAATGGTTCATCTTGGCGCGGATGTAGCTGCTGAGCACCACGCGCGGGTCGTCGAACATTTCGAAGCACAGGGCGTCCTGCTTCCAGACCTCCAGCAAACCCAGGAGCACCGCGCTGTACAGCTCGCTCTTGGTGCTGAAGTAGTAATGCAGGTTGGAGCGCGGCAGTTGCACTTCAGCGGCGATGTCGGCCATGGCGGTGCTGCCGAAGCCTTTTTCGGCGAAGACCTTTTCGGCCGCCAACAGGATTTTTTCGACGTTACTGCGACGAATCTCGATCTTGTGATTGCCCATGAGGGCTCCCTGACAACAGCGTTGCTCAAGACTAGCATCCGCTCTACGTCGCGGCGACAGGGGAAAACGAAACTTCGTACAGCGGCCCTGCGGCAGGTAAACTGCCTGCCTCTTTGAACCTGCCTGCGAGGTCTCCACGATGCTGCTCAAGAACGCCCTGACCACCGCTGCCCTGCTCGGCTCGCTGCTCGCCGCCTCATCGGTGTTTGCCCACGCCCATCTGAAAAGCCAGACCCCGGCGGCCGACAGCACCGTGCAGGCGCCAACGGAACTGCGCCTGGTGTTTTCCGAAGGGGTTGAAGCAACGTTCACCAAAGTGAACATCAGCAAGGACGGTGCCGACGTACCGGTAAAAAGCCTCGCCACCGAAGGCAGCGACAAGAAAACCCTGGTCGTCACCCCGGCAGCGCCGTTGGCCGCTGGCGATTACAAGGTCGAATGGCATGCCGTGTCGGTCGACACCCATAAAAGTGAAGGCGCCTACCGCTTCAAGGTGGGTCAGTAATTCATGACCGAGGCGCTGGTGCTGTGCCGCTTCCTGCATTTCACCGTGGTGCTGATGCTGTTCGGGGCCTGGGTGTTCAGGCCTTTGCTGTTGGGCCGCGAAACGAAATGGCTGGATCCGGCACTGGCGCGAGTGACCCGCTGGCTCAGCGTGGTGGCGTTGCTCAGCGGCGTCGGCTGGTTGCTGCTGATCACCGCCAGCATGGCCAGTTCCCCGGAGGCGGCATTCGACCCGGCGACGCTAGGCCTGGTGCTGAGCAATACCTTTTTCGGTCAGGTATGGCGCTGGCATCTGCTGCTCAATCTGTTGCTCGTGGCATTGTTGTTGACGCCCTGGCGTTCCAACATGGCCTGGCGCATCGGCCTTTCCAGCCTGCTGCTGGCGACCCTGGCCCCGGTCGGTCATGGCGCCATGCTCGATGGCCTGCAAGGCCAACTGTTAATCCTCAACCAGATTGTTCACCTGACGTGCGTCGGCGCCTGGCTCGGTGGGTTGATGTTGCTGGTGATGATCCTGCGCCAACCGGACGATCATCCCTTGAGCGCGATACTGCAACGCTTCAGCGGGATCGGTTACGCGTTGGTGGCGGGGTTGGTGATGACCGGCCTGATCAACGTGCGCGTACTGACCGGCGTGTTCTGGCCGACGCCGTTGCTGTCCGGGTTTGCGCTGATTCTGTTGATCAAGGTTGTGCTGGTGATCGCGATGCTGGGGTTGGCGCTGTTCAATCGGCTGCGGGTCAAGGATTGCCAGCAGCGTCCGGGGCTGTTGCGCACCAGCGTCATGCTGGAATGGATACTGGGGATCGGCGCGGTAGCGGCGGTTTCACTGCTGGGCACCCTGCCCCCAATGATCGCCAACTGAAACACACCCCATCTGTAGGAGCGACCTGTGGCGAGGGGGCTTGCCCCCGTTGGGTTGCGAAGCAGCCCCAAAGTTTCTGTTGTACCAAAAATCCTGTGAGTGCTACGCACTCAAACGGGGGCAAGCCCCCTCGCCACAGGTCACCCCCCACAAGAGGTATGCGTTAGTCAGGGGTATTGGGATCCCCTTGCGCAGCGGTATCAATACTCACCACCACCGACATCCCCGGCCGCAGCCGTTCGCTCTGTTCCTGATCGGCATCGACGCTGATCCGCACCGGCACTCGCTGGGCAATCTTGACGAAGTTGCCAGTGGCATTGTCAGCCTGCAACAAGCTGAACTCGGAGCCTGTGGCCGGTGAAATCCGTTGCACCCGCCCGTGGAATTTCTGGTGGTTCAGCGCATCGACGGTGAAGCTCACCGGCTGGCCGACCCGCACGTTGTCCATCTGGGTTTCCTTCATGTTGGCGATCACCCACAACTGGTTCGGCACCAACGCCATCAGCTGCGCCCCGGAGTTGACGTAGGCGCCGAGGCGCACGCCAATCTGTCCGAGTTGACCGTCGCGCGGCGCCACCACACGGGTGTTCGACAGGTCGATCCGCGCCAGTTGCACCGCCGCCTCAGCGCTGGCCACCGCCGCTTCAAGCGAGCCGCGATTGACGATCACCGTTTGCAGATCCTGGCGGGCGATGTCCAGATTGGCCTGGGCTTGCGCCACGGCGGCAACGGTCTGGGCGTTGGCGGCCAGGGTCACGTCCAGCTCGCGTTTCGACACCGAGCCATCACCGACCAGCTCTTTGTTGCGGCGCAAATCCGCTTCACTTTTGCGCAACTGTGCCTGGGCGTCGGCGACGGCGGCCTGACGCAACTTGATGGTCGCTTCGGCGCTGTTGCGTTGCTGCACCACGTTGGCCAGCGCGGCTTTCTGCACCGCCAGTTGCGCCAGGGACTGATCGAGACGCTGCTTGTAGATGCGGTCGTCAAGGCGCACCAGTAAATCGCCGGCCTTCACGAACTGGAAATCCTGCACCGGCACTTCGTACACGTAACCGCTGAGTTGCGGGCCGATGATCGTCACCTGCCCGCGCACCAGGGCATTTTCCGTGGTCTCGACCGCGCTGCTGAACGGTGGCAGTTGCCAGGCGTACAACACGATCAGTACACCGACGAGAGCAATCGCCGCAAAGCCCAGGGACGAGATGATCCGCACCCCCAGCGAGCGCGGTTCAGAGCCCGGCGAGGATGGCGGCGTCACGCCTTCGGGGGTGGCGGCAATAGTGTTGGTGGTCGTGGTGGTCGGTTCGGTCATGAAGAAGTGGCACCGCTGGATTGTTTGGTTGGAGTGGCAGGCGCCGGGGCAACGGCTTGGGTAGTGCTCATCAGCCACAGGGCGCGAATGGAAATCCAGATCATGGTCAGCACCGCGATCACGGCAATCAGCATGAACACATCGTTATAGGCCAGGACATTAGCCTCGCGGGTGGCGGCGGCGGCCAGGCTACGGATGCCCTGCAGGTTGCGCAGGCTCGGGTCGGAAATTATCGAGCCGACCGCGTTGCCGCCACTCTGGACCCGCGCCGCCACACGCGGGTCGAGCAACGTCAGCTGCTCGACGATGTGACTGGAATGAAACTTCTCGCGCGCGATCTGGAACGTCCCCAGCAGTGCCGCGCCGATCAAGCCGCCGAGGTTCTGACAGATACCGAACAGCACCGAGAAACTCACCAGGTTGCGCGGGCTGGACAGCACGTTACGCATGCCGAAGACCATGGTCGGCCCGAGGAAGAACGTCCCGCCGAAGGCCAGCAGAAACTGGCTGAAATACAGGTTTTCCGGGCGGGTCAGATTGTTCGAATAACTGTCCATCACCGAACCGACCGCCATCAGCGCCAGGGAAATGTTCAGCGGCATGATCAGGTGCTTGGGGTCGATGGTCAGGGCGCTGGTGACCAGGCCGGCGATACTGCCGATCAACATCACCACATACAGGCTGTGCAGCTGTTGACTGCTCATGTTCAGCGTCTGCATGAACCCCACCGCGCCGGTGGACTGTTCCGACGTCACCATGCGAATCAGGATCACCGCCAGGGCCAGGCGAATCATCGCCCCGCTACCGAGCCAGCGGGTCATCAGCATCGGGTTGCTGCGATTGTGCTCGATGGCCAGGCCCGTGAGGATCAACACGATCGAAGCCGCCGACGCCACGCCGATCCACTGCGCTTCCAGCCACCAGTCGATCCGCCCCAAAGACAACACCGCGCAGAGTAAGGCCACGCCGGTGGCGAGGATGGCGAAGGTCAGGAAGTCGAGTTTTTCGAAGGTCTTGAAGCGGTCACCCGGCGGCAGTTTCAGCAGAAACACGCAGCCCAGGGACAACAGCGCCATGCCCAGTTCGAACAGGTACAGCCCGCGCCATTCGGCGATCTGCAGCAGGTCTTCGGAAAACAACCGTGCCATGGGCAAAGCCAGTTGCGAGGTGCCGAGGCCCAATACCAGCGCCTTCATCCGCCATTTCGCCGGGAAGGCCTGGATCATGTAATACAGGCCCAACGAACTCAGCGCTGCGCCGACCATGCCGTGGGCCGCGCGCACGGCGATCGCCGAACTCAGGTCGTTGACGAACAAATGGCCGAAGGTCACCAGCGCATAAAGCATCAGGAACACTTCGGTGAAAGCCCGCAGGCCGAACTGCTGACGAAACTTCACCAGCAGCAGGTTCATCGACACGTTGGTCATGACGTAAGCCGCCGGCAGCCAGGCCATCTCGGCCGTGGTCGCGCCCAGCGCGCCTTGCAGATACGGCAGGTTGGCGACCACCAGCGAGTTGCCGAGACCACCGGTCAATGCCACCAACACCCCCACCAGCGCGTAGGCCAGCCGCCTGGGGTTGGAGTGCAACGGCGTCGAGGGCGATCCGGGCAGGCTGGGCCGCTCGTGGGGCTGCCAGTCGCGCGGGGTGTAGTGATTCATTCAGTGGCCTTGGTTCAAGGAGTGTTGTCAGTTTGCCGCAAAATCACGGGGAGAACACACCCTGCAAACACGAGCCTGTGGCGAGGGGGCTTGCCCCCGTTCGGCTGCGAAGCAGTCGCAATTCAGACAACTCGACATGCAGGAAAAAATAGGGGCCGCTTCGCGCCCCAACGGGGGCAAGCCCCCTCGCCACAGGACTTCTCCCACACTGGACGGTGTGTTCGGCGGGATTCGTAAATTCTGTTTAAAAGTCTTCTCGCCCGTAGCGGATTTTTCCGGGGCAATCCAAATGACACCCTCACGGCACTGTTCAACTCAAAAGGTGCCCCTTATGACCACTGCCCATTGGCAACGCTCCCCCCGCTGGCTGAAAAATCTGCTGGCCGCCGCCCTGCTGCTGCCGTCCCTCGCGTTCGCCCAGGAACGCCCGTGGCCGGATGGCTCGCAACTGGTGATTTCGTTCTCCATGCAATTCGAAACCGGCGGCCAGCCCGACGGTGCCGAAAGTCCGTTCTCCGGCACTCCATTGCCCAAGGGTTACCCGGACATGCCGGCACAGACCTGGTTCGACTACGGCTACAAGGAAGGCCTGTGGCGGATGCTCGACTTGTGGGACCGCAACGGCATCAAGGTCACGTCCCATGTGGTGGGCGAAGCGGCATTGAAACACCCTGAACTGGTGCGGGCGATCGCCGATCGCGGCCATGAAGTCGCCGCCCATGGCATGCGCTGGGCCGACTCCTACAACATGAGCTACGAGCAAGAGAAGGCCTTCATCGGCGACGGCGTCGAGGCGGTGCAGAAACTCACCGGCCAGCGCTCGGTGGGCTACAACGCCAATTGGCTGCGGCGCAGCCCCAATACCCTGAAAGTGCTGCAGGACCTGAACTTCACCTATCACATCGACGACGTCAGCCGTGATGAGCCGTTTGTGACCCTGGTCCGTGGCAAGAAATTCGCCGTGGTGCCATACACCCTGCGCAACAACGACATCGTGCTGATCGAAGGCCGGCACTTCTCGGCGCAACAGTTCTACCGGCAATTGGTGCTGGAATTCGACCGCCTGTACGCCGAAGGTGCCAGCCAGCGGCGGATGATGTCGGTGAGTCTGCATGACCGCATCGGCGGCACCCCGGCGATGGTCGAGGCGGTGGAGCGTTTTATCCGTTACGCCAAGTCCCATCCGAAGGTCAGCTTCATGCGCAAGGATCAGATCGCCCAGATCGTGCTGACCGAAAAGAACCCGCTGATCGATAACACCGAGGCGGCGTACAACCACTGAGCCAAATCACCGCCAAAACCGGAATGAAAAGATCGCAGACTGCGATCTTTTCATCGGCTCGCTACGCCAACAACTGACTCAACACCGCACGCAACTTGCCGGGTTTCACCGGTTTGTTCAGCAATGGCGCGTCGAGCCGCTGCAACGAGCGTCGACACTGATCGGTGCGGTCGGCGGTGATGATCACCGCCGGTATCGTCCGGCTGAAATGCTCGCGCAGATGCCGGACCACTTCACAGCCCACCACCCCGTGATCGAGGTGGTAATCCGCCAGAATCAGTTCCGGCGCCTGCCCCTGCAAAGCCACCAGCGCGGTGGCCTCATCGGTGGCGGTGACCACCTCGCAGCCCCACTGCCCGAGCAGCGCGCTCATGCTTTCAAGAATGCTGACTTCGTTGTCCAGCACCAACAGGCGCCGGCCCGGCAACGGGTTGCCGGTACTCGGCTGCGGTGCGGCCTGACTGATCGGCAGTGGAATCTCATGGGAAATCGGCACCTCGATGCTGAACATCGAACCGCGCCCCGGCAGTGAATGCACCTGAATCCGGTAATCGAGGATCTTGGCGATGCGTTCGACAATCGCCAGTCCCAGGCCCACGCCCTTGCGGTCGGCGGCACGGCCAACGTCCAGTTGGTTGAATTCGAGGAAGATCGAATCGAGACGGTCCGCCGGGATCCCGCGCCCGGTGTCCCAGACTTCGATTCGCAGCGCGTTGCCCCGGCGCCGGGCACCCAGCAGGATGCTGCCGTCGTCGGTGTAGCGGCAGGCATTGCTGAGGAAGTTGCGCAGAATCCGCGTCATCAGGCGCAAGTCGGTATGAATAGCGTAATCGCCCATGTGCACCCGCAGGTTCAACCCGGTCGCCGCGGCCACCGACTGAAACTCCGAAACCAGTGGCGCGAACAATTCATCGAGGCGGTACAGGGCGATGTCCGGCTTTACCGCGGCCTGATCGAGCCGGGAAATATCCAGCAGGTCGGTGAGCAAGTCTTCGGCCCCTTCCAGTGCCTGATGGGTGCGCTCCACCAGTACCTGTTCGACGTCGGGCAAATGCCGTTCGCGCAAGGTCGAGATCAACAAACGCGCGGCATTGAGCGGTTGCAGCAGGTCGTGGCTGGCGGCGGCGAGGTATTTGTCCTTGCTGCGATTGGCCGCTTCGGCGGCATCACGGGCGTCGCGCAAGGCTTCGGCGATCTGTTTACGCTCGGTGATCTGTTGTTGCAGATTGCGGTTGGCGTCCAGCAACTCATTGGTGCGCGCGGTGACCCGTTGCTCCAGTTGATCATTGAGCTGTTGCAAGCGCTCCTGGGCCTGTTTTCGTTCGGTGATGTCGGCGACGAACCCCTCCACCAGGCCTTCCTGATCCGGTTTGAGCAGCAGGTTCATCAACACGTCGAGGACAGTGCCGTCCTTGCGCCGCAGCTGGGTTTCATAGCCCAGCAGGCTGCGCTCACGCTGGAGGACCTCGCCGATGCCTTCCAGCTCTTGCGCGCCGCCGACGAACAGCGTGCCCGCCAGGTCCGTCAGGGAAAACAGCACCTCCTGCGGGTCCTGATAGCCAAGCATCCGCGCCAGCGCCGGGTTGGCGGCGCGCATGCCTTCCTGCAGGCTGGCCTGGAAGATTCCGTGCACGGCGTTTTCGAACAGCCATTTGTAGCGGTTGCGCTCGGCCTCCAGTTCATCCAGGCGCGCGGCCAGTTCCGGGTAATGACTCTTGCGCGCCGAGTGATTGCCCAGGCCGAGTAACCCGGTCAGCGCCCGTTGCTGTTCGTCAGAGGGCTTCGCCATAGACGACCTCGACGTCGCGCTGGCTGGACTCGCGCGGGTTGGTAAGGATGCACGGGTCATCCATGGCATGTTGCGACAGGAACGGAATGTCCGACGTACTCACCCCGTGCAGGCCCAGGGTTTCGTGGAAGCCGATGGCGTGTTTGAGGGCGATCAAGTGGTCGACCAGACGTCCGCAGATCTGCCGGTGATTCAGGCCGCGACAATCGATGCCGAAGGTCTCGGCGATCACCTTGAAGCGCTCCGGCGCCGAGCTGTAGTTGAACGCCACCACGTGTTCCACCAGCACCGCGTTGCACAAGCCGTGAGGCAGATCGAGGAATCCACCGAGGCTGTGGGACATGGCGTGCACCGCGCCGAGGATCGCGTTGGAGAACGCCAGCCCGGCCTGCATGCTGCCGAGCATGATCTTTTCCCGCAGGGCGATATCGCCGGGGTTGGCGATCATTTGTACCAGATTGCCGTTGATCAGCCGCATCGCCTCCAGCGCATGCGGATCGGTGAGCGGCCCGTGGCCGGTGGAAACGAAGGCCTCGATGGCGTGGACCAACGCGTCGATGCCGGTACAGGCCGACAGGAACGGGTCCATGCTCAGGGTGGTTTCCGGGTCGATCAGCGACACGTCCGGCACCGCAGCCTTGCTGACGATGGAGAATTTCATGCGTTCTTGCTGATTGGAGATGATCACGAACTGCGACACATCGGCCGACGTGCCGGCGGTGGTCGGGATCAGGATCAGCGGCGGGCTGGGCATGCGCAGGGTGTCCACACCCTCGAATTCAAGAATGTTGCGCCCGTGGGCGACGACGATGCCGATACCCTTGCCGCAATCCATCGGGCTGCCGCCGCCGACCGCGACGATCACATCGCAGTGATTCTCCCGGTACAGCTCGGCGCCGAGCATCACTTCCTCGATCCGCGGGTTGGGCGAAACGTCACTGTACACAAAGTAATCGATGCCCTGGGCTTGCAGGCTGGCCTCGACATCGGCGACCCAACCGGCGGCGATCACACCGGGGTCGCTGACCACCAGCACCTTGCGGGCGCCGAAGGTCTTGGCGTAATTGCCGACATTATGCCGACAGCCGGCACCGAAGATGATTTCAGGTGAAACGAATTTACGCAGTTGACTGAGATTCTGGCTCATTGGAAAGCCTGTTTTTATTGTTTTGAAAGGTAAAGCCAACACTAAAGCATCCGGCTGCGAATGCAATCAGACCAATGGGTAGCAACTACCGGGGGTGGGGGCTTCGCGTTCGCAATTTATCCGCGATAGATCAGCCGCGAAGCCTTTTCATTGCGCAAGGTCAGGTGTTCCATGCCCTGCCCCGGCGCTTCGGCTTCGTCCCGGGCCTTGAGGATGACGCTGTGGTGCGGCGACTTGCTGCACACCGGGTCGGCGTTGCTCGCGTCCCCCGTGAGCATGAACGCCTGGCAGCGGCAGCCGCCCAGGTCCTTATGCTTTTCATCGCAGGAACGGCACGGCTCTTTCATCCAGTCATTGCCACGAAACCGGTTGAAACCGAAGGAGTCGTTCCAGATATGTTCGACGCTGTGCTCGCGCACATTAGGGAACTGCACCGGCAGCTGACGCGCGCTATGACAAGGCAACGCCGTGCCGTCCGGGGTGATGTCGAGAAACAGGTTGGCCCAGCCATTCATGCAGGTCTTGGGGCGCTCTTCGTAATAGTCCGGGGTGACGAAAATCAGCTTGCACGGGTGGCCCTCGGCCTCAAGCCGCTGGCGATACTCGTTGGTGATGCGCTCGGCGCGCTGTAATTGTTCGCGGGTCGGCAACAGGCCGACGCGGTTGAGTTCGGCCCAGCCATAGAACTGGCAGGTCGCCAACTCGACGAAATCCGCCTCCAGCTCCAGGCACAGCTCGATGATCTGCGCGATCTGGTCGATGTTGTGCCGATGGGTAACGAAGTTCAGCACCATCGGGTAGCCCTGGGCTTTCACCGCCCGGGCCATGGCCAGTTTCTGGGCGAAGGCCTTGCGTGATCCAGCGAGCATGTTGTTGACCGCTTCGTCGGCGGCCTGAAAGCTGATCTGG
Organism: Pseudomonas sp. 01L34; assembly: GCF_056400265.1. NCBI lineage: Bacteria > Pseudomonadati > Pseudomonadota > Gammaproteobacteria > Pseudomonadales > Pseudomonadaceae > Pseudomonas > Pseudomonas sp. 01L34. The sequence continues at coordinate 140,979 of NZ_JBFTSX010000001.1, read as the reverse complement.
ATGTGGTCCAGCCCGGCGACCTTGAAGTCGCGGACCTTCTGCTCGGTCAGGCCGATACCCGAGGTGATCAGGTTGGTGTAGTAACCCATGTCCCGCGCGGCCTTGATCAGCTCGGCCAGGTCCTGGCGCACCAACGGCTCGCCACCGGAAAACCCCAGTTGCGCGGCGCCCATCTCCCGGGCCTCGCGGAACACCCGGATCCACTCTTCCGTGCTCAACTCCTCACCCTGTTGGGCGAAATCCAAGGGATTGGAGCAATACGGGCATTGCAGCGGGCAGCGATAGGTCAGCTCCGCCAACAGCCACAACGGTGGGCCGGATAGCTGCTCGATCGCGTTCACAGGGCGATCCCCCGGTGCCAGACCCGCTCGGCGGTGACGGTGTGATACGGCGGGCGGTCCAGCTCATAGGCCATGCTCATCGCGTCGAGCATGCTCCACAGCACATCAAGCTTGAACTGCAGAATCTCCAGCATGCGCTGCTGGCCCTCGACCGTGACGTAATGCGCCAGGGTGATGCGCAAGCCATGCTCGACATCGCGCCGGGCCTGGCTCAGGCGCGTACGGAAATAGTCGTAACCGGCCGGGTCGATCCATGGGTAATGGCTGGGCCAGGCGTCGAGCCGAGACTGATGGATCTGCGGCGCGAACAGCTCGGTCAGCGAACTGCTGGCCGCTTCCTGCCAACAAGCACGGCGGGCGAAATTGACGTAGGCGTCCACGGCAAATCGCACACCCGGCAGCACCAACTCTTGCGAGAGAATTTGTTCGCGATCCAGCCCCACCGCTTCGCCCAGACGCAACCAGGCTTCGATGCCGCCTTCGCTGCCGGGGACTCCGTCATGGTCGAGAATCCGTTGCAGCCATTCCCGCCGCACGTCGCGGTCCGGACAGTTGGCGAGGATTGCCGCGTCCTTCAGGGGAATGTTCACCTGATAGTAGAAGCGATTGGCGACCCAGCCCTGGATCTGCTCGCGGGTGGCGCGCCCGGCGTACATGGCTTGGTGGAATGGGTGGTGGATGTGGTAATAGGCGCCTTTGGCGCGCAGGGCCGCTTCGAATTCAGTGGGGGTCATGGGAGTGTCAGTCATTGCGGTTCTCCGGGGAATAACCGTTGGGTTCTGCGATGAGGCCATCCGCTACAGCTCAATACTCATGCCGTCATAGGCCACTTCAATCCCCCGCCGCTCCAGCAAAGCCCGCTCGGCCGAGTCTTCGTCGAGGATCGGGTTGGTGTTGTTGATGTGGATCAGCACCTTGCGCTGGCGATTGAAGCCCTCCAGCACTTCGAGCATCCCGCCGGGACCGCTTTGCGGCAGGTGGCCCATTTCGCGGCCCAGGCTCTGGCCGACTTCACATAGGCGCATTTCATCGTCGCGCCACAGCGTGCCGTCCAGCAGCAGGCAATCGGCGCGCTGCATCCAGCTCAATACCTCGGCATCGACCTGCCCCAGACCCGGCGCATAGAACACCGATGCTCCGTTGCGCAGGTCTTCGATGAACAGGCCGATGGTGTCCCCCGGCTGCGGGTTGCCACGGTTGGGGGAATACGGCGGTGCGTTGCTGACCAATGGAATGGCGCGAAATTGCAGGTGTTGGCAAGCTGCGATGCTGAACGGCTCACGGTCCAGTTCGATCGGTTGCCACTGCAAACCACCGTTCCAATGTTTGAGCATGGTGAACAACGGGAAGCCGCTGCTCAGGTCTTCATGCACCCGCTCGGTGCACCAGACCGAATGCGGGCAGCCTTCGCGCAGGCTCAACAGGCCGGTGCAATGGTCGATCTGACTGTCCAGCAGGACTACGCCGGCAATCGCCGTGTCACGCACGCGGCGGGCCGGTTGCAGCGTCGGGAAGCTTTCGAGTTGGGCGCGGATGTCTGGTGAAGCATTGCAGAGTATCCATTCCACACCGTCGTCGCTCAGGGCAATGGACGACTGCGTACGGCGTTGCGCACGCAGGTTGCCGTGACGCATCGCCGCGCACTGGCGGCAGTTGCAGTTCCATTGCGGAAAACCGCCGCCGGCGGCGGAACCGAGAACGCGGATGTGCATGGCAGGCTCCAGAAAGCAGGCCCGGCCAACGCGACGGCTGACCGGGCGATCAATCAACGGTTGGCGAAATACATCGTCACTTCGAAGCCAATGCGCAGATCGGTAAACGCGGGTTTATGCCACATGGGTCATTCCTCTTCTTGTGCCGGACGATTCCGGTAACGTCATTAATGCACGGGGCGCCAACTGCCCGAATGCTACTTTCGAAGGAGGTGGCGGCGTGCGTTGGTAGGGGGTGTTGCAAGGCCTTCAAGCACACACAGAACCAATGCGGGAACGGGCTGATGTGGCGAGGGGGCTTGCCCCCGTTGGGTCGCGAAGCGGCCCCAAAACCTGAAGTTCCGGGGACTGCTCCGCAGTCCAACGGGGGCAAGCCCCCTCGCCACATCAGCCCGCTCCCACATTTGGTTTGTGCTGTGCTTATGGGGTTAGAAGAACCCCAGCGGATTGATGTCGTAGCTCACCAGCAGGTTTTTGGTCTGTTGGTAATGGTCGAGCATCATCTTGTGGTTCTCACGGCCGACACCGGACTTCTTGTAGCCACCGAACGCGGCGTGGGCCGGGTACAGGTGGTAGCAGTTGGTCCAGACGCGCCCGGCCTTGATCGCCCGGCCCATGCGGTAGGCGCGGTTGATGTCGCGGGTCCACAGGCCCGCACCGAGGCCGAACTCGCTGTCGTTGGCGATCGCCAGGGCTTCGGCTTCGTCCTTGAAGGTGGTGACACCCACCACCGGGCCGAAGATTTCTTCCTGGAACACGCGCATTTTGTTGTGGCCCTTGAGCAGCGTCGGCTGGATGTAATAGCCGCTGGACAAGTCGCCTTCCAGCCGCTCGGCCGCGCCGCCAGTGAGCAGCTCGGCGCCCTCCTCCTGGGCGATTTTCAGGTACGAGAGGATCTTGTCGTATTGCTGCTCGGACGCCTGGGCGCCGACCATGGTCTCGGTGTCCAGCGGATTGCCACGCTTGATCTTGACGATCTTCTTCATCACCTCGGCCATGAACGGCTCGTAGATCGATTCCTGCACCAGTGCCCGCGACGGACAAGTGCAGACTTCGCCCTGGTTGAAGAACGCCAGCACCAGGCCTTCGGCGGCTTTTTCGATGAACTGCGGTTCGGCGTTCATGATGTCTTCGAAGAAGATGTTCGGCGACTTGCCGCCCAGCTCAACGGTGCTTGGAATGATGTTCTCGGCTGCGCAATGCATGATGTGCGCGCCCACCGGGGTGGAACCGGTGAAGGCGATCTTGGCGATGCGCTTGCTGGTGGCCAGCGCTTCACCGGCTTCGCGACCGAAGCCCTGGACGATATTCAGCACGCCGGCTGGCAGCAAATCGGCGATCAGCTCGGCGAACACCATGATCGACAGCGGCGTTTGCTCGGCGGGTTTGAGCACGATGCAGTTGCCCGCAGCCAGGGCCGGGGCGAGTTTCCACGCGGCCATCAGCAGCGGGAAGTTCCACGGGATGATCTGCCCAACCACACCCAGCGGTTCGTGGAAATGATAGGCGGTGGTCAGTTCGTTGATTTCAGCGGCACCGCCCTCTTGAGCGCGGATGCAACCGGCGAAGTAACGGAAGTGGTCGGCGGCCAGCGGCACGTCGGCGTTGAGGGTTTCGCGCACGGCCTTGCCGTTGTCCCAGGTTTCGGTGACGGCGAGGATTTCCAGGTTCTGTTCGATGCGGTCAGCGATTTTCAGCAGCACCAGCGAGCGGTCCTGCGCCGAGGTTTTGCCCCAGGCATCAGCGGCGGCATGGGCGGCGTCGAGAGCCTTTTCGATGTCGGCGGCGCTGGAGCGCGGGAATTCGGCGATCACTTCACCGGTGACCGGTGAGGTATTGGTGAAGTACTCGCCATTGACCGGGGCGACGAACTCGCCGCCGATGAAATTGCCGTAGCGTGGTTTGAAGGAAACGATGGCGCCGGGTGTTCCAGGTTGTGCGTAGATCATGATGGGCCTCTGTCTGGGTCGATGCCTGTCAGGCCAACAGGCGATGAACCGATAGTAGAGAGCCCCGCCTGTCAGACGAATGCGCCGTTGGCAGGGGGACTCTCGTTATTTGGTCGTAATTTTGCCCATACGGGACAGGTGATCCTTGTGGCGAGGGGGCTTGCCCCCGTTCGGCTGCGCAGCAGTCGTAAATCCGACCAACGCAGTGAGACAGGAGAAATGCGGGGGCCGCTTCGCGACCCAACGGGGGCAAGCCCCCTCGCCACAGAACCCGCTCCCACAGGGTTATTCAGTGAATTTTGGGTTAGTGCTTGGCAACCAGGTCCTTCGGCAGCTTGAAGGTCCACAGCATGCCGCCCTGGTTGAAGTCCTTGATGCGCTTGGCCACTTCGCCGCCCCACAGCGGTACCGCGCCGCCCCAGCCGGAGAGCACCGAAACGTATTGTTCGCCATCCATTTCCCAGGTGATGGGCGAGCCGAGCACGCCGGAGCCGGTCTGGAATTCCCAGACTTTCTCGCCGGTCTTGGCGTTGAACGCTTGTAGGAAACCTTCCGGCGTACCGGTGAACACCAGGTTGCCCTTGGTGGTCAGCACCCCGCCCCACAACGGCGCGAAGTTCTTGTGGCGCCAGACTTCCTTGCCGGTTTTCGGGTCGATGGCGCGCAGCACGCCGATGTAGTCTTCATTCAATGGCTTGATGGTGAAACCGGCGCCGAGGAACGCCGCGCCTTTTTTATAGGCGATGCCTTCGTTCCAGATGTCCATGCCCCACTCGTTGGACGGCACATAGAACAAGCCGGTGTCGCGGTTGTAGGCCATCGGCATCCAGTTTTTCGCCCCCAGGAACGCCGGCGCTACAAACACCGAACTGCCTTTGGCCTCGGAGCCCGGTGCACCCGGACGGCTGTCTTCGTTGTAGATCGGCCGACCGTTTTTATCCAGGCCACTGGCCCAGGTGATCTTGTCCACGAACGGGAAGCCGCGGATGAATTTGCCGTTGGTGCGATCCAGCACATAGAAGAAACCGTTACGGTCCGCGGTGGCCGCGGCTTTGATTTCCTTGCCGCCTTCGTTGTAGTTGAACGACACCAGTTCGTTCACGCCGTCATAGTCCCAGCCGTCGTGAGGGGTGCTCTGGAAGTGCCATTTGATCGTGCCGTCGTCCGGGTTCAGCGCCAGGCGCGAGGACGAGTAAAGGTTGTCGCCAGGGCGCAGGTGCGAGTTCCAGGGTGCCGGGTTGCCGGTGCCGAACAGCAGCAGATTGGTTTCCGGGTCGTAGTAGCCGCCCAGCCACGGCGCCGCGCCGCCGGTTTTCCACAAATCCCCCGGCCAGGTCTTGCCCGCTTCGCCGCCGGAGATGCCGTTCTCTACGGCCTTGCCGTCTTTGTAGACGTAACCCATGTGGCCTTCGACCGTTGGCCGGGTCCACAGCAGATCACCGTTTTTCGGGTCGTAGGCTTCGATCTTGCCCACCACCCCGAACTCGCCACCCGCCACGCCAGTGATCAGTTTGCCGTTGATCACCAGTGGCGCGGCGCTGATGGAGTAGCCTTCCTTGTGGTCGGCGACTTTCTTGCTCCATACCACTTTGCCGGTGTCTTTATTCAGGGCCACGAGCTTGGCGTCGAGAGTGCCGAAGATCACCAGGTCGCCATACAGCGCCACGCCACGGTTGATCACGTCACAACACGGACGGATGTCATCCGGCAGGCGCGCGTCGTATTGCCAGAGCTTGCGGCCGGTGCGCGCATCCACGGCGAACACCCGTGAGTAGGAACCGGTCATGTACATCACGCCGTCCTTGATCATCGGCTGCGCTTGCTGACCGCGCTGTTTTTCACCGCCGAACGAAAAGGCCCAGACCGGGCGCAAGTCTTTCACGTTGTCGACATTGAGGGTGTCCAGCGGGCTGTAGCGCTGACCCTGGACGCCCAGGCCATTGGTGACGACCTGTTCCGGATTCTTCGGATCCTGGAGGATGTCTTGATCGGAGACTGCGGCCATTGCCTGGCCAGACAACAGCATGGCACTGAGCAGCACGCTCAAGACGAAGGGTTGGCGACGTGCGGGTTGGGTCATGACGGCTACCTCTGCGGTTTTTGTTATACCCGGGAAATTTTCCCGGTCTGGTGCAGATTCTTGGGCGCCGCCGCCCTTGCAACAATTGCCCGCAATGCGGAGATTTCTAGTTCCTTGGTAGCGGGTCGGATGATGCCAATCAACGAAGGCTCACCACAAAGGATGCGTCGTATCTGAGATGGACTACTGATCCTTGCCGGAATCCACCCGCCTCATCTGCGCGCGCTCATAGCGCGGGTACAAATGGCTGACGCTGCGGATCAGCTCATAACGGCTCAGGTTGATCCCGGCGAAACGTTCAGGAATGGGGCTGCGGATCATCTCGGCCATGTCGCTGCCGTTCGCCGCACCCTCGCGCATGAGTTGATCGAGCCAGGAGAGGTAATCGCGCATCTGCTCGAACGGTTTGCTGTCCGTTGCCACGGGCCCATGCCCGGGCACAATCAGCGTCCACGGCAATCCCTGAAGCGTGGCGATATCCGCCAGCCACACCGACAACCCCGGGCTGTTCGGCGTGGTCAGGGCCCGCTGATAAAACACCAGATCCCCGGCAAACAGCACGCCGGTTTTCTGGTCGAGAATAGCCAGATCCGCGCCGGTGTGCCCACCCAGACTCAGCAGCCGCAAATCGTGGTTCCCAAAACTTTGCACGCCTGGCGTCAGCGTCTGCGTCGGCAACACCACTTCGGTGCCGCGCATCCAGTCACCCACCAGTCGATACATGTTCTCGGCCATCGCATCACCCTGTTGATGCAACAGCTCGGTGGTGCCGGCCAGTGCAGCAATCGGCACGTCGACGAAGGCCTGATTGCCCAGCACATGGTCGGGATGGTGATGGGTCAGCAACACCTGGATCACCGGTTTATCGGTGGTTGCGGCAATCGCTTTGCGCATGGCTTCGCCGTAGCGCTTCGATGGCCCGGTGTCGATCACCACCACCCCTTGCCCGGTGACGATGAACGCGGTGTTGACGATGTTGCCGCCGTTGTTCTTGGCGAAGTTATCGGTGCTGCCCCCTAGCAGCCAGGTGTCTTCGGCAATCTGTCGGGGCTTGAGTGCGTAATCGGGATCGGCCAGGGTCGGCAGGCTCACACAGATGAACAACAACAGCATCCAGCGCATCACACGCTCCTTGGGTCAGGGTATGGCCGCATCGAATTGATTGCCGCTGTTGTCGCGCAGTATCAGGCGCGTCTGCCCCGCACCTTCGATGTCGAAAGCCAGGTTGGGGTTCTCGCTGACCGCCGGGAACAGCTCCAGACGCGCCAGTACCCGGTCGTCTGAGTCCCGCAGCTCGGCCTGGTTGAGGAAAAATTCCGGGATGCCGCTGACCATGCCGTTGTCCATCGGATGCGCCACTTGCAAACGCACGCGACTGAACTCACCACGGGGATAACGACCGCCAAGCACTTCGCCGATGTGTTCTTCCCAGCCCGGCTGGGTGCGCACCACGCTCGGCGCCGTGCAACCACCACCGGCCGCGTCGATCAGGGTCGAACCGACATGCCACAGTCCGTCGCGGGTCAACACTGCCGCACGCAACGGCGTGGCCTGTTCAACGCGGATGCGGATCGACAGCCAGGGCAGCACACCGGTCAAAGGCTCGAAGTCGACGATTTTCGGCAGCGGGTTGAGTTCGGCCCAGGCGAGGATTCGCACCACCTCGCCCTTGAACGCCCGGGCGTCAATTTCCAGCGGCACTTGCCGGGCGTCTTCGGCAAACGGCGGAGCCAGCAGCTTGACCCGCTCGTCGAACACGAACGGTGCGTCGCCAAGCATCTGCTTGTGATAGAACGCCCACATCACCGACGGCACCGGATCGACCTCAACCGCCTGCGCGGCCAAGGGCAACCAGCAGGCCAACAGCCAACGCGCGCGCCAGTTCATTGTTGATACATCTCGGGCACGTCATAGCGCAGGCCGTAATGGGCATAAATACTTTTGAGCGTGCCCTCGCGAATCAACACTTCCAGCGCCTCCTCCACGGCATAGGCCAATTGCCGGTTGCTTTCATGCACCGCCATGCCGATCTCCCAGCGTTGCTTGCCCATGTTCGGATAGGCGTTTTCCGCCAGCGCCACTTGCGGATCGGCGGCCTGATGAACCTGCCAGTCGATCTCGCCGCGCATCGCCATCACCGCGTCGACTTCACCGGCCTTCATCGCGGCAAACGCCTGGGGCACACCGGGGTAATGGTGGGTCTTGGCGGCAAGCATGCCGTTGAACACCGAAGTCAGGTAGAACGACGGCACGCTGTCGACTTCGACGCCGATCGGGTGCTGCTGGAACACCGCGACGCTGGCCACCGAGTCCAGTCGACGACGGTCATACGCCACCTGCCATTGCTCGGTCTGGTACGGCCCGAACATCACCACATGGCCGTTCTCCAGTTCGCCCAGCTCATTGCGTTTCTGTGAGTAATCGCGGTCGTAGGGCACGCGCATCATCAGGTCGGCCAGTTGCTGATTGTGCAGCTGACTGGCCCGCCAGATGTAATCGCGCAGGTCGTCGTCGAGCTTCTCTCCGGCGGGTGCCCAGATCAGTTTCAGGCGTACCCCCATGGCCTTGGCCAAGGCCTGGGCGAGTTCGACATCGACTCCACGAGGCTGGCCGGCGTCTTCGAAACTGTAGGGCGCGAAGTCCTTGTAGACCGCGACTTTCAGCTCGGCGGCGGCGATCATTTCGTCATAGGTTCGAACCTGTGCCTGCGCTGCCTGGCAGCACAACCACACAGCGCTGATCAACACCGCGAGCAGGCGCATGGGTCACTCCTCGACGTGCACGCTGTCCAGGTAGGTGCGTACCGCCCACAAGGCTTCCTGGCTCAAGTAGTCGGCCATCTTCGGCATGTACACCCGGCCATCACGCACGGCACCATTACGCACCCGTTCGACGAACCACTCATCACCAGCCTCGCCGACATCGAGCATGCGCAAGTCAGGGGCAATGCCGCCGGATTTGGCTTCGAGGCCATGACAGGCCGCGCAGTTCTGGTTGTAGGCCGAAGAACCGATCTCCAGCGCTTTATCGTGTTCCGGGGAGGAGCGGTACGGGTTCACCGCCGCCCAACCATCGGCATTAACCTGCACGCCGGCATCCTTGATCGGGGTCAACCCCTTGGTTTCGACGGCCTGGGGTACCACGTTGCCGTGAGCCCAGACGGAACCTGCGCTGATGAAGCCGGCCAGCAGTCCGGCGACGAGCAAGGCGTTGCGTTTTGTTGTCATTGTTATGCCCTCAAGATTGCACGCAAGACCTCTCTGAAGAGGCTATGGCACCCATCTTAGGAACGGCTTCGCGCCAACCCCATGCTGCTTTGGTGGTCGCGGCCTACTCCCTTGGTAGTAGGGCTTGCGGCGAACAGTCCGGGGGCGTTCTGGCGCCGTTACTACCTTGGTACTGGCTCATCGGTACTTTCTGCATATTTCCCCGACCGACCGGGGTTCCTATGCTGGCGCTACCTGTGATGGAGTGCCTTATGCGCCAGCTCGCCCCTTATGCCTTGATCTACCTGCTGGCGATTGCCTGCGCCGCCGGGTTGGCGACCCAGAGTCAGGCGGCGGATGCACCGTTGCAGGTGCGGATCGGCTATCTGGGGTATCGCCCCGACCCCGGGCCATTGCTGTCGAACGTTATTCCTGAACCGACCGATGCCGGCCTGCGGGGCGCGGAACTGGCGATCATCGACAGCAACAGCACCGGGCACTTTCTCAACCAGCGCTACGAGTTGGTCAGCGCCAATGTCGACAACCCCGACGCCTTGCTCGAAGCCGCCAAAGCCCAACACCAACAAGGCCTGCGCCTGTTTGTGGTGAATGCTCCGGCGGAAAACCTGCGCCGACTCAGCGCTGTGCTACCCGACAGCCTGCTGTTCAATGCCGGCAGCCCCGATGACAGCCTGCGCACTACCGATTGCCTGCCGAACGTGCTGCACAGCCTGCCGAGCCGGGCGATGCTGGCCGATGCGTTGGCGCAGTTTCTGGTGCTGCGCAAATGGCAACGGGCGCTGCTGATCGTCGGCCCCACCGCCGACGATCAAGCCTATGCCGCCGCCCTGCGCCGGGCGGCAAAACGCTTCGGCCTGCAACTGGTGGCGGAGAAAGCCTGGAGCTTCGATAACGATCAACGGCGCAGCGCCCAGGCCGACATGCCGCTGTTCACCCAAACCGCCGAGTACGACGTGGTGCTGGTCGCCGATGAACGCGGCGATTTCGGCGAGTACGTGCCCTACCAGACCTGGTACCCACGGCCGGTCGCCGGCACCCAGGGCCTGACCCCGGTGGGCTGGCACAAGACCGTGGAAACCTACGGTGCCGCGCAGTTGCAAAAACGCTTCGAAGCCCTGGCCGGGCGCTGGATGAACGATCGGGATTTCGCCGCGTGGATGGCGGTGCGCAGCATTGCCAGCGCGGTGGGCAAACTGCGTCAAGCCGATGCCATGGCGATCCGTACGCTTGAAATCAGCGAGCAATTGCCGCTGGACGGCTTCAAGGGCCGCAAGCTCAGTTATCGGCCGTGGAACGGTCAGTTGCGCCAGCCGATCCCCATCGTGCAGCCCCGGGCGCTGGTCAGCACGTCGCCGCAAGACGGCTTCCTGCACCCCTTCAACGAAATGGACAGCCTGGGTTACGACAAAGCCGAGGTCAGTTGCCGCTTTCCCTGAAAGCTCTACCACCACAACAATAAGGAATCTGCCATGCGCCGCACCCTGCTTTCATGCGCTCTACTGCTCGCCGCCGGGCATGCGGCGGCCAGCACCGCCTGGGTCTCCAACGAAAAGGACAACAGCCTGAGCCTGATCGACATGCAGACCCTGCAAGTCACCGACACCCTGCCCGTCGGCCAGCGCCCGCGCGGCCTGTTGCTGTCCCACGACAACAAGCTGCTGTACATCTGCGCCAGCGATTCGGACCGGGTCCAGGTGATGGACGTCGCCACGCGCAAGATCATCAAGGAACTGCCCTCGGGCAAAGACCCTGAACAATTCGCCCTGCACCCCAACAATCGCTGGTTGTATGTCTCCAACGAGGACGATGCGCTGGTGACGGTGATCGACACCGAAACCTCCAAAGTGCTCGGGCAGATCAACGTTGGCGTCGAGCCCGAAGGCATGGCCGTCAGCCCCGATGGCAAATGGGCGGTGAACACCAGCGAAACCACCAACATGCTGCACTGGATCGACACCAGCACCCAGACCCTGGCCGACAACACCCTGGTGGATCAACGACCGCGTTTCGTCGAATTCAATCCCGATGGCTCGCAGCTCTGGGCCTCGGCGGAAATCGGCGGCACGGTGACGATTCTCGACGTCGCCAGCCGCAAGATCCTCAAGACCTTGACCTTCCAGATCAAAGGCGTGCACCCGGACAAAGTCCAGCCGGTGGGCATCAAGCTCAGCGCCGACGGCAAGTACGGCTTTGTCGCCCTCGGCCCGGCCAACCATGTGGCGGTGATCGACGCCAAGACCTTCGAAATTGTTGATTACCTGCTGGTGGGCCGACGGGTCTGGCAGATGGCGTTCACCCCGGATCAACGGCAATTGCTGGCCACCAATGGCGTCAGTGGCGATGTGTCGGTGATCGATGTCGGTACCCTCAAGGTCAGCAAATCGGTGAAGGTCGGGCGCTATCCGTGGGGCGTGGTGGTGACGCCATGAACGCCCTTGAGGTCAGCGACCTGAGTTTCGCCTACGGCCCGCGCGAGGCCTTGCGCCAAGTGAGTTTCAGCCTGGCACCCGGGCGTTTTGCGGCGCTGCTTGGGCCCAATGGCGCGGGCAAATCCACCCTGATCGCCCTGCTCACCCGCCTCTATGATCTGCAACGCGGTGATATCCGGGTCGGCGGCTGCTCGTTGCGCGACGCGGCACGCCCGGCGCTCAAGCAATTGGGAGTGGTGTTTCAGCAAAGCACGCTGGATCTGGACCTCAGCGTCGAGCAGAACCTGCGTTATCACGCCGCGCTGCATGGTCTGTCCCGACGCCAGACCGGGCTGCGGGTCGACACGGAGCTGGCGCGTCAGGCCCTGACCGAGCGCCGTCGCGAGCGAGTACGCGAACTCAATGGCGGCCACCGCCGGCGGGTGGAAATCGCCCGCGCGTTGCTGCACGAACCACGCCTGTTGTTGCTTGACGAGGCCAGCGTCGGCCTCGACCCGGCCAGTCGCCTGGCGCTCAATCAGCACATCCGCAGCCTGTGCCGCGAGCAAACCATCAGCGTGCTCTGGACCACTCATTTGCTGGATGAAGTGCAACCCAGCGACGACTTGCTGATCCTGCATCAAGGCCGTTTGGTCGCCAGCGGACAAGCTGATGCGCTGAGCCTGGAACATGGCGGCGACCTCGATTCGGCCTTCGCTCGCCTGACCACCTCGACCCCTTCAGGAGCAGTCAGCAGATGAACGCTTACTGGCAATGTTTCAGCGGTATCGTGCTGCGCGAATGGCTGCGCTTCGTGTTGCAGCGCACGCGGTTTCTCAGTGCGCTGGTGCGGCCGTTGCTGTGGCTGCTGGTGTTCGCTGCCGGGTTCCGCGCGGCACTGGGCATCGCCATCATCGAACCCTACGACACCTACATTCCCTATGAGGTTTACATCATCCCCGGCCTTGCCTGCATGATCCTGCTGTTCAACGGCATGCAAGGTTCGTTGTCGATGGTGTATGACCGGGAGATGGGCAGCATGCGCGTGCTGTTGACCAGCCCCCTGCCCCGGACCTTTCTGCTGTGCAGCAAATTACTGGCGACGTCGCTGATTTCGCTGTTGCAGGTGTACGCCTTCCTCGCGATTGCCTGGCTGTACGGCGTGCAACCGCCGGCCATGGGCCTGTTGCTGGCGTTGCCGGCGTTGCTGCTGGTGGCGTTGATGCTCAGTGCGCTGGGCCTGTTGCTGTCCAATGCGATTCGCCAACTGGAGAACTTTGCCGGGGTGATGAATTTCGTGATCTTCCCGCTGTTTTTCCTGTCGTCGGCGCTGTATCCGCTGTGGAAAATGCGCGATTCCAGCGAGTGGCTGTATTGGCTGTGCGCCTTGAACCCGTTCACCCATGCGGTGGAGCTGGTGCGCTTCGCGCTGTACGAACGCTTCAACCTCTTGGCGCTGGCGGTGTGCGCGGGGCTGACGCTGGTGTTCGCCCTGCTCGCCGTGCTCACCTTCAACCCGCAACATGCGGCCTTGCGTAAATCCGGCTGACTACTCCGAACGATAAAAAACAGGACAAAATTACTACTTTGGTACTGGTTTACCTGTCTATCGTCGCATTCACAACGCATCGCTACTGGCATGTAATGGGTTCATAACTATAAGGACTGACCCCTATGCCGCGTGCCCGACGTGTTCTGTTGCGCCCTGCTCTCGCTGCGCTGTCGCTGAGCCTGTTGCTGGGCACCGCACAGGCCGAAACAGCGCTGTTCTCCGCCGACGGTTATCGCATCGGCCTGTACCGCAGCCCGACTCCGACTCAGCTCCAGGGCGCGAGCATCATCGACACGCCCGCCCTGCAAGACCTGCTCAAGCAGACACCCCCGCCGGTGCTGATCGACGTCTACCGCCGACAATGGCTGCAAGGCCGCTTCATTGAAGACCAGCCCCACGAAAACCTGCCCGGCAGCCATTGGTTGGCCAATACCGGGGACGGTGACCTGACGCCGTCCTGGCAGGCATATTTCGCGCGCTACTTGCAGCAATTGACGGCGGGCGACCAGGCCCGACCGTTGGTCTTTTACTGCCGCTCCGATTGCTGGTTGAGCTGGAACGCGGTAAAACGCGCTGCTTCCATGGGCTATAAAACACTGTATTGGTACCGCGACGGACTGGATGCCTGGCAAGCGGCGAATCTGCCCGTGACGCAGGCGAAGCCCGAGCCTTTTCCCTGACTTGAGCATTTGCGTGTTGTTGCCACACCCTGAAAAAAAATAATGAGGTGAAAGGCCATGTACAAAATTCTGATTGCCGACGATCACCCGCTGTTTCGCGAAGCCATTCATAACGTCATCAGCGACGGTTTCCCCGGCAGCGAGGTCATGGAAACCGCCGACCTCGACAGCGCCCTGGCCCTGACCCAGGAACACGACGACCTGGACCTGATCCTGCTCGACCTGAACATGCCCGGCATGCACGGCCTCAATGGCCTGATCAACCTGCGCAACGAGGCGCCGACCATTCCCGTGGTGATCGTCTCGGCCGAACAGGACAAGCAGATCGTGCTGCAAGCCATCACCTATGGCGCGGTGGGATTCATCACCAAGTCCTCGCCACGGGCGCAGATGACCGAAGCCATCCAGCAGATTCTCAATGGCAATGTGTACCTGCCGCCGGACATCATCCGCACGCAAAAGAGCGGTGCCAGCCGGCGCATGAGCGAGACCCCGAGCTTCCCGCCGGAGCTGCTCCAGGCGCTGACCCGCAAACAGCTGCTGGTGCTTGAACGCATGACCAAGGGCGAGTCGAACAAACAGATCGCCTACACCCTGGAAATCGCCGAAACCACGGTCAAGGCCCACGTCTCGGCGATCTTGCGCAAACTCAATGTGCACAACCGGGTGCAGGCGATATTGAGTGCCGGGGATATTGATTTCGGGTCGTATCTTCGGCGGTAACTGCCCGGTTTGAAAGCTGACCTGTGGCGAGGGGGCTTGCCCCCGTTGGGTCGCGAAGCGGCCCCCTGCAAATTCTCAGATGCACCGAGTCGCCTGGATTTACGACTGCTTCGCAGCCGAACGGGGCGGTGCGGCGTTCCGACAAGCCCCCTCGCCACAGGTTCGATGCTGGCATGGACTATCTGGATGAATTCAGCAAATGACTCATCGCCGTCTTGAGCTTCATCGGCCGCACCGGTTTGTGCATCAGGGTGTGGCCCAGTTCGCGGATCTGTTGCTTGAGTTCGTTGCTGTAGTTGGCGGTGATCATCATCGCCGGGATCGCCGAAGCGCGACGGGCGTTGATGCGGGCCACGGCGTCGACACCGTTCTGCTCGTCATCCAGGTGATAGTCGGCGATCAACAGGTCGGCTTCGGCGTGATAATTGTCCACTTGCCGCGCCAGGTCCTCCTCCGACAGCGCCGTGACCACCCGGCAGCCCCAACCTTCGAGCAAGGTGCGCATCCCGGCACAAATCGCCGCGTCGTTGTCCAGCACCCACACCCGTGCACCGCGCAGGCGCTCGAGCATCGGTTCACTCATCAACAAACTCGGCAACGCCTTAGGCGCCGTGGCGCTCAAAGGCACTTCGACGGAAAACATCGAGCCCTGGCCCGGCCATGAACGTACGTGAATCCGGTGCCCGAGAATACGCGCGATTTTCTCGACGATCGCCAGGCCCAGCCCCAAGCCGCGATCCTGATCGGGGCGCTGTACGTCACCGCGTTTGAACTCCTGGAAAATCTCCTCCAGGCGGTTTTCGGCAATGCCCATGCCGCTGTCCCAGACTTCAATCGTCAACCGCTGGTGATGCCGCCGGCAACCGAGCACCACCCGCCCGCTGTAGGTATAGCGAATGGCGTTGCTCAGCAGGTTGCGCAGGATCCGCGCGAGCAATTGAATGTCACTGCGCACCAGCGCCGAACACGGGATGAAATGCAGCTCGAGGCCTTCACTGCGGGCCACTTGGGTGTATTCGGCGGCCAGGTTTTCCAGCAATTCGCTGAGGGCGAACGGCGCAATGTCGGCCTTGATCACCCCGGCATCCAGTTTGGAAATGTCCACCAGTGTGCCCAACAGGTTTTCCACGTCTTCCAGGGAATTGCTGACATTGCGCACCAGATTTTCGTTGGCCACCGGTTCCCGGCGCTCCAGCAACGCGCTGGTAAACAGCCGCGCGGCGTTGAGCGGTTGCAGCAGGTCGTGACTGACGGCGGCGAGAAATTTGGTCTTCGACAGGTTGGCCTGCTCGGCCTCGAGCTTGGCCTCGCGCAAGCGTGATTCCACGCGGCGGCGCTCGTCGATTTCGCGCAGCAATTGGTCATTGAGGGTGGTCAGTTCGGTGGTGCGTTCACGCACCCGCAACTCAAGGTTCTGATAGGCCTGATGCAGCGCCTCGGCGGTGCGGCGGCGCTCGGTGATGTCGCGGATCAACACGAAGATCCCCACCACTTCCCCGCTGGCCAGGCGATTGGGCACGTAGGAGCGCAGCATGTAGCGCTCCTGATTGTTGATGTTGGTTTCGGCGAACTCGAACGTCACGCTCTCGCCGGCCAGGGCACGAGCCACGTAGGCCTCGAGGCGCTGATAGTGCTGCTCGCTGTGCACTTCGCGCAGGCTCTGCCCGAGCATCACGCCCCGGGGCCAGCAGTACCATTCTTCATAGACTTTGTTGGTGAACTCATAGACCAGATCGGCATTCAGGTAGGCGATCAGCGCCGGCACATGGTCGGTGATCAAGCGAATCCAGCGCTCGCTTTCGCTGAGGGCTTCGGCATGCTGATAGCGTTCGGTGATGTCGGTGAAGGTGTTGACGAAGCCGCCGGTGGGCAACGGATGGGTGCGGATTTCCAGGACCCGGCCATCGTAGAGGCGCTGCTCGCATTCCTGCACGTACCGCCCGTTGGCATCGCGACTGGCCGGGGTCAGCAGGTTCAATTCGCTGTCGGCGATCACTTCGGCGAACGGCCGATGAGCCGCCACCGGGGCCAGGCCACTGAGTTCCAGGAAGCGCCGGTTCCACAACTCCAGAATGCCCTCGGCGTTGACCATCGCCACCCCTTGGGACAGGTTGTCGACCGCCCGTTGCAATAGGTGCGATTTCTGCGCCACCGCCTGCTCGCGGCGCAGGGTTTCGCTGAGTTTGACGTCGGTAATGTCGGTGAACAGGATCACCCGCCCGCCTTCCTGGGTCGGCCGCTCGCTGACTTGCAGCCAACGGCCATTGTGCAGGCGATAGAGCAGGCTTTCGTCGACGGGCGACCGGGGTTCTTCACTAAACAACCCGGTCGAAGTCATCAACCGTTTGACCTCACTCAGGCGCATGCCCGCGTTGATCCGTACCCGGCTGTTACCCCAAAACGCCTTGAAACGGCTGTTGAACAGCACGATCCGCTGCTCGGCATCGAACAGCACAAAAGCGTCGGAGATGCTTTCAATGGCGTCGATCAAGTGTTGATGGGCGGTTTCGGCCCGTAGCCGCGCTTCGCTGAGCAAATGGTTGCCAGCCTTGAGTTCGGCCATGGCCTGGTTCAGGGCGTCGGTGCGCTCACGCACCTGTTCGGCCAGCACCACCGAATGCTGGAACGCCGCATACGGGTCGTTGCCCCGGGTGATACCGGACTCGATGCGTTCGATCAACGCGTCATTGATGCGCTGCAATTTTTGGTTCTCGTGCCGCAGGCTGGCGATTTGCGCCTGAAGGTCAGCGCTGTCCAGGGGCGCGTCCTCGGGCAATGGCAACCCCGGTGAAGGTCTGGTTGATGTGCATGCCATTGAACTGTTCTCCGTAGGTGTTGAAACCCATCACCCGCTGGTCCCGCAAAAACGCGCCGATCTGCTCGAGACTGCCGGCGTCCTCCAGTTCCAGGCGCCGGAGAAAACAGTCACAGCCGATGGTCAGCAACAAGTCCCCGAGACGCTCGCGCAAGCCCTCGAACAGGCCTTGCAGATTCGGCAGCATCGGGCCGGGTTTCATGACGGTGAGGACGATGCCGTTTTCCACCGCACAGTAGAAACTCAGGCTCAGGTCTGGGTGAACCTGCTGGATCGCCCGCACGTAATACTGATCGTTGATCCGCACCGCCAACGGGTGTGCGGCAAAGGTCCGGTAATCGAGGTCGGCCACCGCCACGCCGATATGCCGGGCGTACTCCTCGGCGGCCGGTTCGGCGTTGAGTTCGAATACCCGGCGCGAAGTGCTGTCGGCAGCGGTGACCACCAGCTTTTCGGCCCTTGGCAGGATGTGGTGGGTGGTGAAGACTTCGAAGTCCAGCCAGGTATTGACCAGCACCACCACCGCCGCGCCGCTGTGAAACTCGCCGCCGAAATACACATGGGTGTGGGTCAGGTAATTGTCGTCGCCGGCCGAACCGCCGAAATGCGGAATATCGCCCAACGCCGCGCTCAAGGCAGCGAGTACCATTTCTTCACGACTGGACAAGCCATCGAGCAGGGTCAGGGCGAAGCTGTTGCCCTTGATCGGCGCCAGGGTATTGCTGCGACAACCGCTGACCAGGCGCTCGACCATTTGCTGGGCATCGATCAGGCTGAAATGCTCCATCTCATCGATCAGTTCGGTAGAGATGGAAAAGTGCCGATGATCGAAGCCCACCGCGGTCACGCAGCTGCGGCCATAACCTTGGGGGGTGATTTCGCCGGCACTGGTGCAGCCCACCAGCCGAATGCCGCCGAAGCTCTGCTGCAACGCCTGCCCCAGCGCCTGCAAGTCGTACTCGGCGGAACAGAAGAACAGCACGAAGCCCAAATGCGGGTGCAAGAGTTGTCGCGCCAGATCCTGCGCCGCTTGCTGGGCATCGATGGCCTGGGACATGGCACTGACCACACCGTCGCTCTGAACCTGCTGCATCGTCGCCCCTCGCCTGTATGAGGCTCGAGTGTACGAAGCCTGCGGGCGGCGACGAATGCTACTTGGGTAGCGGGTGGGTGGTTCGATGGGATGAGAATGGTGGCCTGATCAGTGGGTGACTAGCGCAATTGTGGCGAGGGAGCTTGCTCCCGCTGGACTGCGAAGCAGTCCCCGAATACTGGCCGATGCGCGACCAGGATCGGGGCCGCTGCGCGACCCAACGGGAGCAAGCTCCCTCGCCACAGGCAAGCCCCCTCGCCACAGCAAGCTCCCTCTCCACAGAAAGCGCTCTCGCCACAAGGAGTGGTTAGTCAGCCCCTACCAGGTCAACACCGCCCCCACCGCAAACGTATCGGTGTTTTCATTCTGGGCGCTGGTGTCGTGGCCGTTGATTTCGAACTGGTTGTACTCGGCCACCAGCTTGAGGTTGTCGTTGACGTCATGGAACAGCGCAACGCCGCGAGTCTCATAATCGGCACCGCTGCCCACCACGCCGTTACCGTCGTCCTTGGTCTTGCCATAAGACAAGGCCAGGCGGTTCTTGCCCAGTTTGTAGGAGCCCTGCAACAGGTAACCGTTGCTGTCGACATTGCGCAGGGTCGGTTCACCGGCATTGTTGGTGAAGAACGGGTTAATGCCTTTGGCCTGGAAACCGGAACCGGTCAGCGACAGCCCGCCCATCTTCGCCTGCACACCGTAACCGACACCTTTGGAGGTGACGGACTCGACGTTGGAGTCGGTGTTGTCCGAGGTCTGGTAGCTGCCGTTGAGCCAGCTGTAAATCTTCGCTCCGCCGAGGTCGAACTGATAGGTGATCTCGCTCTCGGTACGCGGGTTCTTCTGGTAGGCCTTGCCGGTTGCGCTGCTGTCGTTGGTGTCGACCGGGTCCATGATCCCCACCGCCACCCGCAAGCCGTCCATCATCGGGGTGCGATAGGTAATCTGCGAGGTCGGGAACGGGTACGGATAACCGCTGCCGATATTGCCGAACGACACCCCGCCGCCGTCCACCAAGCCCAACGTATCGCTGACCTGACCGTAACCAGAGAGCAGTTCGTCGAGCAGGATATTGGAACGGGCAAACAGGCCGAAGTCTTTGCCGATCAGCACCTCGCCCCATTCCGGGTTGGCCACCGTGCCGTAGAACTGCCGCACGTCAATGGCGGTGTTGGTGCCGTTGGTTTCGCTGTCGTTGATGGTCACCCAGAACGAGGCCCGGGCGCCGAGCTTGAGGTCATCGACCTGCTTGCCCATGTTGAAACCCAGATAGTTAGGCAAAAAACCCATCTTCACCCGCGCCTGGCGCCGGTCGTACTGATCGCCGGCCCGGTCCACGTTGCTGTTGACGTAGAAGGCGTTGATGTAGCCATCGGTGGAGAATGTGGTCTGGTCCTTGTCGTACAGCATGATCTCGGCCTGGGCCATCGAGCTCAGGCCCAGGGATGACAGACTAACGATGAAAGCCGGCAAGAAACGATGCTTGAAATTCTTATTGTTGTGCATAACGCGCTCCGCTACGGGGACTTGATGTCGGAGGCGATTATCGAAAGCGGACAGGCGGCGTCATACGCTGCCTTGGGGGCGGTTGTCAGGTGCTTTGGGCTGGCCGGTAGCGCGCGGCAAATTCGGCGTAAGACCGCCCGTCGGCCAGGCCCGGAACTTAGGGTGTAAGCCTGCGGGCCACACAGACGTCCACAGGAACCGGTGCGCGCTAGGCGAGTGCT
This sequence comes from Pseudomonas sp. 01L34, assembly GCF_056400265.1. Lineage (NCBI taxonomy): Bacteria > Pseudomonadati > Pseudomonadota > Gammaproteobacteria > Pseudomonadales > Pseudomonadaceae > Pseudomonas > Pseudomonas sp. 01L34. Next base: position 120,675 of record NZ_JBFTSX010000001.1, on the reverse strand, counting down.
CTAAACAGCATGTAAACGGCTACCACCACGCAGACGCTGGCAAAGCCGATCTGCAACCCTCGGGCCGGCACCCGCGCGCAGAGCTTTCGGCCGAGGATCATCCCGACGATGCTGGCGACAATGAACGACATGCCCAAACCATCGATCCGCACCCCGGCGTGAAACGCGCCAATCACCCCGATGATCGAGATCAGGCTGATCACCATCAACGACGTGGCGACGATCCCGCGCATCTGCACATCGGTCAGTTGCTTGAACGCCGGCACTATCAGAAAACCGCCACCGACCCCGAGCAACCCCGAGACCACGCCAGTGACCGCGCCGAGTGCGGCGAGGGTCGCGGTGCATTTGGCGGTCCAGGAAAAACGCCCGGTCTGCTGATCGAGCATGCAGTTCTTCTGGCCCCAGTTGGCGTGGCCGTGGTCGCTCGGACCGGTGTCGAGCTTTTCCGGGCGCAGCATCCGCCAGGCCACCATGACCATCAGCAGACTGAACAGGATTTTCAAGATCTTTTCCGGCAACTGATGAGCGAAGTAGATACCCACCGGCGAAAACACCGCGCCGAGCAAAGCAATCAACAGCGCCGCGCGATAGCGCACCAGACCATGGCGCAGACCGTCGACCGCACCGATCGCCGCCGCACTGCCCACCGCGAACAAGGCGACGGGCGCCGCCTGGGTCATGGTCAAACCCAGCCCGAGCACCAGGGCCGGCACCGCAAGAATACCGCCACCGGCGCCAGTCAAACCGAGCACCAGGCCCATGACCAGGCCAAAAAAACTTGCCAACAACATAAAACACTCATGATCCGCGAAAAAAGGCCGGGGACGCCCGGTATCGATTGAGTGACAGGATAGAGCCCGCACAGTTTTTTTCATTAATTGAATTGATGCGGGGCTGGTCAACGCAGGGAAAATGAAACTACCCTCAAGGCTTGTCCAAACAGAAACAGCCACCATGCCCGCCTTGATTGAAGCCTTCCTCGACCCCGCATCCAAGACCTACAGCTACGTGATCTACGAGCACGATGGCGGGCACTGCGCGATTGTCGACCCGGTGCTCGATTACAACGCCGCCGCCGGGCGCACTTCGACCGTCCAGGCCGACAGGATCATCGCCTTCGTTCGCCAACACCAGTTGCAGGTGCAATGGCTGCTTGAAACCCATGCCCACGCCGACCACCTGTCGGCCGCGCCTTATCTGCGCCGGGAACTGGGGGGCAAGATTGCGATCGGTCAGTCGATCAGCAAGGTTCAGGGGGTGTTCAAGACACTGTTCAATCTTGAACCAGGATTCAGGACCGACGGTTCGCAGTTCGATCACCTGTTCGCGCCGGACGAGTCATTCCGCATTGGCAATCTCAAGGCCACGGCCCTGCATGTGCCAGGGCATACTCCGGCAGATATGGCTTATTTGATCGACGGCGATGTGATTATGGTGGGCGACACGTTGTTCATGCCGGACGTCGGCACCGCGCGTTGCGACTTCCCCGGCGGCAACGCCAACCAGATGTTCGCCTCGATCCGCAAACTGCTGGCCTTCCCCGCCAGCGTGCGCCTCTTCGTCTGCCACGATTACCCGCCCGAAGGCCGCACCCCGCAATGCCAGAGTACGGTTGGCGAGCAGCGCAAAAGCAACATTCATATTCACGACGGCGTCGACGAAGCCTCCTTCGTCGCGATGCGCACCCAGCGTGACGCCGGTTTGTGCATGCCGACGCTGTTGCTGCCGGCGATTCAGGTGAATGTGCGGGCGGGGAATTTGCCGCCGGCGGAAGACAATGGCGTGACCTACCTGAAAATCCCCCTGAACCAACTCTAGCCCCGAACGCTGCCTCGCGGTGCTCGACAGCTGCTACGGCCGCTACAACTGCGATCTTCAATTGGCCAGGGTCAGACCATTCGCCGGCAACGGCAACGCCGTCTTGTAGCGCACTTGCTTGAGCGCAAAGCTCGAACGAATGTTCGCCACCCCCGGCACCTTGGTCAGGAAGTCCATCATGAAGCGCTCCAGCGACTGGATGGTCGGCACCAACACACGGATCAAATAGTCCGGGTCGCCGGCCATCAGATAGCACTCCATTACTTCCGGGCGATCAGAAATCGCCTCTTCGAAATGCTGCAACGCCTCTTCCACCTGCTTCTCCAGGCTGACGTGAATGAACACATTCACATGCAGCCCCAGCAAGTCGGCATCCAGCAACGTCACCTGCTCGCGAATCAGCCCTAATTCTTCCATCGCCTTGACCCGATTGAAGCACGGCGTGGGCGACAGGTTCACCGAGCGCGCGAGGTCGGCGTTGGTGATGCGCGCGTTCTCCTGAAGGCTGTTGAGAATGCCGATGTCGGTACGGTCCAGTTTGCGCATGAGACAAAAACACCTGTTTTTTATGTTTATGCAGATTTTTTATCCTCAAATGACCTCCAGCGCAACGAAACACAGAGAAATATTCTTCTTGGCCCGGCCTATGATTGTTGTAGGACAAGAATTCTTTTACCGAAGAATGACTGCCAGCTCACTACAAGAAATTCACAAGATCGAGCGTAGAAGCCATGAACCAAGCGTACGAACCGCTGCGCCTGCACGTTCCCGAACCTTCGGGCCGTCCCGGCTGCAAAACCGACTTCTCCTACCTGCATCTGACCGATGCCGGCACGGTGCGCAAACCCCCAATCGACGTAGAACCGGCCGATACCGCTGATCTGGCCAAAGGCCTGATTCGCGTGCTCGACGACCAGGGCAATGCCCTCGGCCCATGGGCTGAAGGCGTACCCGTCGAGATCCTGCGTAAAGGCATGCGCGCCATGCTCAAGACGCGGATCTACGACAACCGCATGGTGGTCGCCCAGCGCCAGAAAAAAATGTCGTTCTACATGCAGAGCCTCGGCGAAGAAGCCATCGGCAGCGCCCAGGCCCTGGCCCTGAACATCGACGACATGTGCTTCCCCACCTACCGTCAGCAAAGCATCCTGATGGCTCGCGAAGTGCCGCTGGTGGACCTGATCTGCCAACTGCTGTCCAACGAGCGCGATCCGCTCAAGGGCCGTCAGTTGCCGATCATGTACTCGGTCAAGGAAGCCGGTTTCTTCACCATTTCCGGCAACCTCGCCACCCAATTCGTCCAGGCGGTGGGCTGGGGCATGGCCTCGGCGATCAAGGGCGACACCAAAATCGCCTCGGCGTGGATCGGCGACGGTGCCACTGCTGAATCGGACTTCCACACCGCCCTCACCTTCGCCCATGTGTACCGTGCGCCGGTGATCCTCAACGTGGTCAACAACCAGTGGGCGATCTCCACGTTCCAGGCGATTGCCGGCGGTGAAGCCACCACCTTTGCCGGACGCGGCGTCGGTTGCGGCATCGCCTCCCTGCGGGTCGATGGCAACGATTTCTACGCGGTCTACGCTGCATCCGCCTGGGCTGCCGAACGCGCGCGGCGCAACCTCGGCCCGACCATGATCGAATGGGTCACCTACCGCGCCGGCCCGCACTCGACCTCCGATGATCCTTCCAAATACCGTCCTGCCGACGACTGGAGTCACTTCCCGTTGGGTGACCCGATTGCTCGCCTCAAGCAGCACCTGATCAAAATCGGTCAGTGGTCCGAGGAGGAACACGCCGCTGTCAGCGCCGAACTGGAAGCCGAAGTGATCGCCGCGCAGAAAGAAGCCGAGCAGTACGGCACCCTCGCCGGCGGCCAGATTCCGAGCGCCGCGACCATGTTCGAAGACGTCTACAAAGAGATGCCGGAGCACTTGAAGCGCCAGCGTCAGGAGTTGGGGATCTGACATGAACGATCACAACAATAATATTCAGTTGGAAACCGCCATGACCACGACCACCATGACCATGATCCAGGCCCTGCGCTCGGCCATGGATGTGATGCTTGAGCGTGACGACAACGTCGTGGTGTTCGGCCAGGACGTCGGCTATTTCGGTGGTGTGTTCCGTTGCACCGAAGGCCTGCAGACCAAGTACGGCACCTCCCGCGTATTCGATGCGCCGATCTCCGAAAGCGGCATCGTCGGCGTCGCCGTGGGCATGGGTGCTTACGGTTTGCGGCCGGTGGCCGAGATCCAGTTCGCCGACTATGTGTACCCGGCGTCGGACCAGATCATTTCCGAAGCGGCGCGCTTGCGTTATCGCTCGGCCGGCGAGTTCACCGCGCCGATGACCCTGCGCATGCCCTGCGGCGGCGGCATCTATGGCGGCCAGACTCACAGCCAGAGCATCGAGGCGATGTTCACCCAAGTCTGCGGCTTGCGCACCGTCATGCCATCCAACCCTTACGACGCTAAAGGCCTGCTGATCGCCTCCATCGAAAACGATGACCCGGTGATCTTCCTCGAGCCAAAACGCCTGTACAACGGCCCGTTCGACGGTCACCACGAGCGCCCGGTGACCCCATGGTCGAAGCACCCGGCCGCGCAAGTGCCGGACGGTTACTACACCGTGCCGCTGGATGTTGCCGCCATCACCCGTCCGGGCAAGGACGTGACCATCCTGACCTACGGCACCACGGTTTATGTGTCGCAAGTCGCCGCTGAAGAAACCGGCATCGACGCCGAAGTCATCGACCTGCGCAGCCTATGGCCGCTGGACCTGGAAACCATCGTCAAGTCGGTGAAGAAAACCGGACGCTGCGTAGTTGTTCACGAAGCGACCCGTACCTGCGGATTCGGCGCCGAGCTGGTCGCGCTGGTGCAAGAGCATTGCTTCCACTACCTGGAAGCGCCAATCGAGCGCGTGACCGGTTGGGACACCCCCTACCCGCACGCGCAAGAGTGGGCGTATTTCCCTGGTCCGTCCCGTGTGGGCGCGGCTTTGCATCGGGTTATGGAGGTCTGAATGGGCACGCACGTTATTAAAATGCCGGACATTGGCGAAGGCATTGCAGAAGTTGAATTGTCTCAGTGGCACGTCAAGGTCGGCGACATGGTCGTCGAAGATCAGGTGCTGGCCGATGTCATGACCGACAAGGCGATGGTCGACATCCCCTCGCCGGTGAACGGCAAGGTGATTGCACTGGGTGGACAGCCGGGCGAAGTCATGGCGGTCGGCAGCGTGCTGATCAGCATTGAAGTCGAAGGCGCGGGTAACGTTAAGGAATCGACTGCGCCAGCGGCTGTTGTTAAAGAAGCACCTGTGGCGGCGCCGAAAGTTGAAGCCGTCGTAGAAAGCACACCGGCTTCAGCGGCCCCGCGTCCGGCTGCCGCTTGCCAAGGACCGATGGTCGCCCGCGAAGCCGACGAACGTCCGCTGGCCTCCCCGGCCGTGCGCAAGCATGCGCTGGACCTTGGCATTCAACTGCGCCTGGTGCGTGGCAGCGGCCCTGCCGGGCGGATTCTGCACGAAGACCTCGAAGCTTATCTGGCTCAGGGTCAGTCGAACGCATCGACGGCCACCGCCGCTTACGCCCAGCGCAACGACGAACAGCAAATCCCGGTGATCGGCATGCGCCGCAAGATCGCCCAGCGTATGCAGGACGCCACCCAGCGTGCCGCCCACTTCAGTTACGTCGAAGAAATCGACGTCACCGCCGTCGAAGAGCTGCGTGCGCACCTGAACGAAAAACACGGCGCGACCCGTGGCAAGCTGACCTTGCTGCCGTTCCTGGTGCGCGCCCTGGTCGTGGCCCTGCGCGACTTCCCGCAGATCAACGCCCGTTACGACGACGAGGCCCAGGTCATCACCCGCCTCGGCGCGGTGCATGTGGGCGTCGCCACGCAAGCCGACATCGGTTTGATGGTGCCGGTGGTGCGTCACGCCGAAGCCCGCAGTCTGTGGGACAACGCCGCGGAAATCTCCCGCCTGGCAACTGCCGCACGCACTGGCAAGGCCAGCCGCGATGAGCTGTCCGGCTCGACCATCACCCTGACCAGCCTCGGCGCCCTGGGCGGCATCGTCAGCACGCCGGTGCTTAACCTGCCGGAGGTGGCGATCGTCGGCGTGAACAAAATCGTCGAGCGACCAATGGTGATCAAAGGCCAGATCGTGATCCGCAAGATGATGAACCTCTCCAGCTCCTTCGATCACCGCGTAGTCGATGGCATGGACGCGGCGCAATTCATCCAGGCCGTTCGTGGCTTGCTCGAACAACCCGCAACGCTGTTTGTGGAGTAAGGAATGCAACAGACTCTAAATACTACGCTGCTAATCATCGGCGGCGGCCCTGGCGGCTATGTGACGGCGATCCGTGCCGGTCAATTGGGCATTTCGACCATTCTGGTGGAAGGCCAATCGTTGGGCGGCACCTGCCTGAACATCGGCTGCATTCCGTCCAAGGCGTTGATCCACGTCGCCGAACAGTTCCACCAGACACAGCACCACAGCCAGTACTCGGCGCTGGGCATCAACGTATCGGCGCCGACCCTGGACATCGGCAAAAGCGTCGAGTGGAAGGACGGCATCGTTGATCGCCTGACCACTGGCGTCTCGGCGCTATTAAAGAAACACAAGGTCCAGGTCATTCACGGCTGGGCGAAAGTGATCGACGGTAAAACCGTTGAAGTCGGCGACACGCGGATTCAGTGCGAGCACCTGGTGCTGGCCACCGGTTCGACAAGCGTCAACCTGCCGATGCTGCCGATTGGCGGGCCGATCATCTCCTCCACTGAAGCCCTGGCGCCGAAAAGCGTGCCGAAACGGCTGGTTGTGGTCGGTGGCGGTTACATCGGTCTGGAGCTGGGGATTGCTTATCGCAAGCTCGGCGCCGAGGTCAGCGTAGTCGAGGCGCAGGATCGTATTCTGCCGGCCTACGATGCCGAACTGACCCATCCGGTGCACGAAGCACTCAAACAACTCGATGTGAAGCTTTACTTGAAGCACAGCGTTGAAGGCTTTGATTCACAAAGAAATTCCCTGCAAGTTCGCGACCCGAACGGCGACATCCTGAATCTTGCAACCGATCAGGTGCTGGTGGCCGCCGGTCGCAAACCCAACACCCAGGGCTGGAACCTCGAAACCTTGAACCTGGACATGAACGGTTCGGCGATCAAGATCGACAACCGTTGCCAGACCAGCATGCGCAACGTCTACGCCATCGGCGACCTCAGCGGCGAACCGATGCTCGCCCACCGGGCCATGGCCCAGGGCGAGATGGTTGCCGAACTGATCAGCGGCAAACACCGCGAATTCAACCCGACCGCCATTGCCGCCGTGTGTTTCACCGACCCGGAACTGGTGGTGGTCGGCAAAACCCCGGACGAGGCCAAGGCTGCGGGGCTGGACTGCATCGTGTCCAGCTTCCCGTTCGCCGCCAATGGCCGGGCGATGACACTGGAGTCCAAAAGTGGCTTCGTTCGGGTCGTGGCGCGGCGTGACAATCATCTGATTGTTGGCTGGCAGGCGGTGGGTGTGGGTGTTTCGGAGTTGTCGACGGCGTTCGGCCAAAGCCTGGAAATGGGCGCGCGGCTGGAAGACATCGCCGGCACCATCCACGCGCATCCGACGCTTGGTGAGGCGGTGCAGGAAGCGGCGCTGCGTGCGTTGGGGCACGCGCTGCATCTGTAACCGCTCAACTGTGGCGAGGGAGCTTGCTCCCGCTGGGCTGCGAAGCGGCCCCAACCGCGTCACTGCGATCTGCCTGATGCACCGCAGTGTCCGGTTTTACCAGTGCTGCGCACCGGAACGGGAGCAAGCTCCCTCGCCACAGGGTTTCGAATGATGAAAGATCGGCGACAAGTTTCATGAGCTGGCTAAGAAATCTGCCAATCACCCGATAGTCCGGGCTGCGATTTAGGCCCGGAATGAAGTATTGTTGTCCCCATCCAGAAAAATGTCAGAAGCCTTGAACCGTTTCGACGGTTGTTAAGTGATAGAGGGTGTCATGGGTAACGAAAGCATCAATTGGGACAAGCTGGGTTTTGACTACATCAAGACAGACAAGCGCTATCTGTCGCACTGGCGTAATGGCGAGTGGGACAAAGGCACCCTGACCGAAGACAACGTGCTGCACATCAGCGAAGGCTCGACTGCCCTTCACTATGGCCAGCAGTGCTTCGAAGGCCTGAAGGCCTACCGTTGCAAGGACGGTTCGATCAACCTGTTCCGCCCGGACCAGAACGCCGCCCGCATGCAACGCAGCTGCGCGCGCCTGCTGATGCCGCAAGTGTCCACCGAACAGTTCATCGAAGCGTGCAAGGACGTGGTCCGCGCCAACGAGCGTTTCATTCCGCCTTACGGCACCGGCGGCGCGCTGTACCTGCGTCCGTTCGTGATCGGCGTGGGTGACAACATCGGCGTGCGTACCGCACCCGAGTTCATCTTCTCGATCTTCTGCATCCCGGTCGGCGCCTACTTCAAGGGCGGCCTGACCCCACACAACTTCCAGATCTCCAGCTACGACCGTGCCGCTCCACAAGGCACCGGCGCGGCCAAGGTCGGTGGCAACTACGCCGCCAGCCTGATGCCAGGCTCCCAGGCCAAGAAGGCGCACTTCGCCGACGCCATCTACCTGGACCCGATGACCCACACCAAAATCGAAGAAGTCGGCTCGGCCAACTTCTTCGGGATCACCCACGACAACAAGTTCGTCACCCCGAATTCCCCTTCGGTGTTGCCGGGCATCACCCGTCTGTCGTTGATCGAACTGGCCAAGACCCGTCTGGGCCTGGAAGTGGTTGAAGGTGACGTGTTCATCGACAAGCTGTCCGACTTCAAGGAAGCCGGTGCTTGCGGTACTGCCGCGGTGATCACCCCGATCGGCGGCATCAGCTACAACGACAAGCTGCACGTGTTCCACAGCGAAACCGAAGTCGGCCCGGTCACCCAGAAGCTCTACAAAGAGCTGACCGGTGTACAGACCGGCGACATCGAAGCGCCAGCGGGCTGGATCGTCAAGGTTTGATCTGACGCCACAGTCCGTTTGAACACAAAAGCCCGGCCATCACATTGAAGGCCGGGCTTTTTTTCGCCCGCGTTTCGTGCAAAACGCCACTAGACTTGCCACGTGCAACCGCCATCAACAGGTGCCACCACAACCATGGATAAATTCTGGCGAAAGTATCTGGCCTTGCTGGAAACCGACTTCACCACGCAGGTGTTCGACAACATCAAGAACCTGCTGGTGTGCGCCCTGCTATTCGCGGCGGGCACCAACGCGTTGCACGGCGGTCATCAGCTGTTCATGGGAATGCTCGCCTCAAACCTCGCCGGCTGGGGGTTGATTGCAATATCAGCACTGTTGATGCTGCTCAGTGTCAGCGACGGCTTGCGCCGGCTGTCCAGGTTGCCGTATCACACGGCGTTCCAGATCATCCTGGGTCTGGTTTACCTGGTGCTGGCGGTGCGGGTGGTGGAGATCGTCTGGGATTTCAGAGCCTAGCGGTCACGGCACGAGGTGTCTGCCAACTCAGCTCATCCTGAGCAATCCGGGCAAATAACCACTCCACAAAGATCCGCGTGTGAGCCGTCACGTCCGGCGCAACACCGTAGTAATAACGCGGCAACGGCATGCGCAACTCGGGTAACGGGCAGATCAGGCGTCCGCTCGAGATATGGCTGCCCAGCAAAGAGGTCGGGCACAGGGCAATGCCCTGTCCATCCACTGCGGCCTGAAGCACCAGGTGCATGTGATCAAACTGCCGGGTGACCTGAGTGGCTGACTGGCTTTGACCAAAGTGCATGGCCCAATTGTGCCAGTCTTCGCGACGGGCCTTGGCGGTCAGTAACGTATGCCGACTCAGGGACGTGAGGTCTTCAAGTGGCAGGCGCTCGATCAGCGCAGGGGCCGCGACCAGCAACAGTTCGTCTTCGAACAGCGCTCGCGCCTCAATCGCCGGTGCCCAATCGTCACGACCACGGCGAATGACGATATCGAACCCGTCGCGTGTCTGATCGGGTGCCTGGGTCTGGGTGATCACCTGCGGTTTGATGCCGGGGTGCCGCGCAACGAAATCCGCCAGCCTGGGCGTCAGCCAAAGCATGGCGAAGGACGGACGCACATTGATCTTCACCGTAGGCAGCGAGGCATGCTGCTTGAGCGCAGTGGCGGCATTGGCGATCTGCGACAGCCCGGCGCTGACCTGCTCATAAAAGCGCTGGCCGGCCGGCGTCAGCACCGATTGACGGATACGTCGCTCGAACAGCAGCACCCCCAGGTATTCCTCGAGCAATTTGATATGCCGGCTGACGGCACTGTGGCTGACATGCAGCTCTTCGGCCGCCAGGCTGAAGCTCTGATGACGAGCAGCAACGGCGAAGGCGCGAACAGCATTAAGAGGCGGTAATGGATTGATCATGCGTCTAATTTAGTCACCTATGCGCTGTAATTAAAGCGTTTGTCACGCCCTCCTCGCCACGCCAATCTGCCAGCACGCAGCCAATGCCACCTGACGGAGCAAGCCATGACCAGTTACGGACTCTTTGTACTCTTCGCCACCCTGACCATTTTGAGCCCGGGACCTGGTGTGGTCCTGACCCTGTCCAACGCGGTGCGCCACGGTTGGAGGGGGGCCGTGCCGGGCATTCTGGGAATTGCGTCGGGGGCGTTTGTGGTCGCTGCCATCAGCGCCACCAGTGTTGGCCTGATACTCAGCACCTCGGCGAACGCCTTTATCGCATTGAAATACGCAGGAGCCGCCTATTTGTTGTACCTGGGCTACAAAAGCTGGCGCTCGGATCGTTTCAGCACGCTGCTTGAAACGCGCCCTTCAAGCCCGGGTTATCGCTTCCTTGAAGCGGCTTCGATGCAGCTTCTGAACCCCAAGGCGGTGTTTTTCTTTTTGGCGGTGTTCCCGCAATTCATCGACACTTCGGCGCACTTCTACAGCCAGTTCATCAAGCTGGTCGCCTCCTACGGCGTACTGGTGATCCTGGTGCATGGCAGCTATGCCTTGCTCGCCAATGCCGCCAAAGGCTGGTTGTCGAGCCCGAAAGGTTCCTGGCTGACCGCAAAAGTTTCGGGCGTGACCTTCGCCGGTTTTGGCGTGCTCATGGCCTCGGCCAGTCGCTAAGTCGCAGGACTGGCGATCGCGCGGCGCCTGTTCCCGGTGGACGTGAGTGGCGCTGTCATTCCCTGAATCGGCAGTTCAACGGCGAACCGGTGACCGAGTTCCTTTCGCCCCACCGCCGTCAACGCCAACGCCCGACTGTCCAGATCCTGCGTCACCCATTGGCGTTTGATCGCCGTTTGCAGCAACGCCGCGCCCAAGGCACCGCCCAGGTGCGGCCGACGCATGCTCCAGTCCAGGCACGGGCAGGCAAAGCGGCGGCGCAAAGTGCCGAGGTCTTTGACGTCGATGCCCAATCCTTCGAACAACGCTTCACCACTGTCGCTCAATCGATAAGCCTGCTCATCGGTTTGCAGCAACCACCCCGCGTCGATCATCCGGTCATGCAGCACCACTGCCAACGTGCCGGCCATGTGGTCGTAGCAGGTGCGGGCGAATTGCAGGCGGTCCGGGGTGCGCGGGTTGAACGTCGGCACGGCGTTCTGGCCGATCACCATCAGTGCTTCGAGTGCCTGGGCCACGCGTTTGTCCGCGAGGCTGTAATAGCGATGGCGGCCCTGAACGTGCAAACGCACCAGCGCCAGTTCCTTGAGCTTGGCCAGGTGTGCGCTGGCGGTCGAGGCGCTGACTTCGGCAACCGCCGCCAGCTCGGTGCTGGTGCGGGCATGGCCGTCCATCAGCGAGCAGAGGATTTTCGTCCGCGCAGGCTCTGCAATCGCTGCGGCCACTTGAGAGACGCCAACGTCATGTTGTTCTGCGTTCATATTTCGCTCCCGGACGAATCAAGGCCCTTTCGGACTGGTGATAGTAGCAACACTTTTCAACCATCGATAAGGCTGCGACCCATGGACCCGATCATCGCTGCGACTCACGCCGATCCTTACCCCTACTATGCGCAACTGCGTGCCGAGGGTGGATTGGTTTTTCATCAGGGACTGAAACTGTGGGTGGCCAGCAGCGCCCGAGCGGTTGCTGCCGTGCTGGCGCATCCGGATTGCCATGTGCGGCCGGCGCATGAGCCGGTGCCCAAGGCAATTGCTCAAGGCATGGCCGGCAAGGTGTTCGGTCAGTTGATGCGGATGAGCGAGGGTGAGCGGCAGCGTTGCCCGAGGGCGGCGATTGAGCCGGGGCTGGCGCTGATTGATGTGAATGAAGTCAACTCACTGGTCAGTGCTCGGTTGATTACCCCTGGAGCCGATGGGTTGTACGCGGCGATGTTTCGCGGGCCGGTCTGTGTAGTGGCGGCGTTGCTGGGCTTTTCTCCGGCTCAGGGCCGGGCCATTAGCGAGCTGACCGCTGACTTCGTCGCCTGCCTGTCACCCCTCAGCGACCAGGCCCAACTGGACGCTGCCCATGTTGCGGCAGAACAGCTGAAGGGATATTTCATCGAGCTTCTGGCTGATCCGAACAATCGAAGCACCCTGCTCGCCGGTATCCGGCAGCGCTTCGCCACCTCAACCGACCCGCAAACCTTGATCGCCAACCTGATTGGCCTGTTCTCCCAGACCTACGAAGCCACCGCCGGGCTGATCGGCAATGCGCTACTGGCGTTGAGCCGAAACCCGCAGATCGACTCGACTCAAGTCAACGACCTGATCGCCGAAGTGCAGCGCTTCGATCCTCCGGTGCAGAACACCCGCCGCTTCGTCGCCGCACCGTGCGAAATCGACGGCGTGAACCTGAACCCCGGCGACGTCATTCTGGTGCTGCTGGCCTCGGCCAATCGTGATCCGCTGCTCAATGACGATCCCGATACATTCCTGCTCGAACGCCCAAACCGCCGCAGCTTCACCTTCGGCGCCGGCCGTCATCAATGCCCAGGGCAGGTGCTGGCCTTGAGCATTGCCCGCGCGACGTTGGTTGATATCCTGGCGATGAAACCTGTTTTGGGCCGGTTGACCTGGCACTACCGCGCCTCTCTGAACGGGCGCATTCCTTTGTTTACTGATCTGCCGAACGCCTGACAGAGCGTGTCATCGTTCATCGCGAGCAGGCTCGCTTGCACGCATCGCAACACAGTACTTGAGGTTCAGCAGTCAGCATATTGGGCAAACTGACCGTGAACCGGGCGCTGGACAACATCGATCCACGGAAACAGCGGCTGAATTGTGGCGAGGGAGCTTGCTCCCGCTCGGGTGCGCAGCAGCCGCAAAACTGGCGAGTGGAGATTCCCTGAAACGCCGCATGCACAGGTTTCAGGGTCGCTGCGCAACCCAACGGGGGCAAGCCCCCTCGCCACAGCAAGCCCCTCGCCACAGATAGCAAAAACCCCGCTCTCTCCTCTCAGAAACAGCGGGGTTGATCATTTCAATTCACTCGCCCATCAATCATCCCGCGTCAGCACTTCCAGCAATTCAATCTCGAAAATCAGATTCGAATTCGGCGTAATCGCCCCCATCGAGCGCTCGCCATAGCCCAGGTGCGCCGGCACCAGCAGTTTGCGTTTACCGCCGACCTGCATGCCCATGATTCCCTGGTCCCAGCCCTTGATCACCCGCCCGGTGCCAATCACGCACTGGAAAGGTTTGCCCCGGCTATAGGAAGAATCGAATTCGGTGCCGTCTTCCAGCCACCCGCGATATTGGGTAGTGATCAGCGCGCCTTTGACGGCAGCTTTGCCGTCGCCCACTTCAAGGTCGATTACCTGCAACTCATCATTCATTACATTCACTCTATCTGTGCGCTTGCCCGAGCGGGCTTGATGGGCGCCGTTTTCCCAGAAATGCAGGCCATTGGCAACCGTTTCGCTCTGTATCCGGCAGTGGTCGTGAACTAATATACCCGCCACCTCCCCCACGGTTCGATACGCCATGAGCGCAATTCCTCAATGAGTCAGCTCTGGACCGACGTCACCATCGGCTCGCTGACCCTTGCCCTGATCGTCGCGCTGATTTGGCGCGATCGTTCGTTGCAAAAGCAGTTGGCCGAGTGCCGTGCGCTGATCGATAGCCTCACCGAGGGACAAAGTATCCACCAGGAAGGCGACGCCGAGCGCTTCAAACGCAGCCAATACTTCGCCCGCATCGGCACCTGGGACTGGGAGGTTGATACCGACAAGCTCTATTGGTCGGATGCAATCTACGGGATGTTCGGGTTCAAGATCGGCGAGGTGACGCCCTCCTACGCCCTGTTCTGTTCCTGTGTGCACCCGGACGACCGGGTCAAGGTCCGCGCCGGTGAATTGCGTTGCCTGGAAACCGGCGAAAACCACGACGAGGAATACCGCGTGGTCTGGCCGGACGGCAGCATCCGCTGGCTGCGGGAGACCGGCAATGTGGTCAAGAATGAGCATGACGCAACGATCAAGATGATGGGCGTGGTCCGCGACATCACCGAAGAAAAAGCCTCCGCCAGTTATCTGCAGCACCTGGCCCATTACGACCCGCTGACCGGCCTGCCCAATCGCCTGGTGCTCGAAGAGCGCCTGTCCGCTGCCCTGGAACACGCCCGCCTTAGCGCCACGCGGGTGGCGCTGGTGTTTGTCGACCTCAATGGGTTCAAGGCGATCAACGACCACTACGGCCATGCGGCCGGCGACCGCGTGCTGATCACCACCGCGACACGCCTGAAGAGAATCCTGCGCTCAACCGACACCGTTGCCCGGATCGGCGGCGACGAGTTCGTGGTCATCCTCCAAGGACTTCCCCAAGGCAACAGCCTGCAAGACGAAGCCCGCAGCATCTGCCAGAAAATCTTCATCGAACTCGCACCGCCAGTGACCATCGGCAACGACCAGCGCCACATCGGCAGCAGTCTCGGCGTGGCGGTGTTCCCGGACCATGCGCCGAGCATGGACCGGTTGATTCACATTGCCGATCTGGCGATGTATGAGGCCAAGCGCAGTGGGAATAATCAGTATCGGTTGGGGAACATCAGCCCAATACGCGTTCACAGCGAATAGCCTTGGGCAAACGCCGCGTCTCTGGGTCGGCAGCATTGATCCGCTTCATGCATCAATACATACCAACTATGCAATTAACATATCGATGTCCCTGCTCCACTATCCACCCTAATAAGAACCGTGCACCGCGTCCAGGCAGTGCACGTCATAAAAGCGGTGGAGTACACGTCAATGACAGCATCAATCCATTCCGGTCGCTCCCGGACCAGTGCGATTTTCCGAGTGACCTCGGGCAACTTCCTCGAGCAATTCGATTTCTTCCTTTTCGGCTTCTATGCCACGCAGATCGCTGCCGTATTTTTCCCTGCCAGCAGCGAGTTTGCGTCCCTGATGATGACGTTCGCGGTGTTCGGCGCGGGCTTCCTGATGCGTCCGTTGGGCGCCGTGATACTGGGCGCTTACATCGATGATGTGGGGCGCCGCAAAGGGCTGATCGTCACCCTGTCGATCATGGCCAGCGGTACGATTCTGATTGTGCTGGTGCCCGGATACGAAACCATCGGGCTGTTCGCCCCGGCCATCGTGCTGATCGGCCGATTGCTGCAAGGCTTCTCGGCCGGTGCGGAACTGGGCGGTGTATCGGTGTACCTCGCGGAGATCGCCACTCCTGGCAACAAAGGTTTCTTCACCAGTTGGCAATCAGCGAGCCAGCAAGTGGCGATCATCGTCGCGGCGGCTTTGGGCTATGGTCTGAACCAATGGATGGCGCCGACGATGATTGCCGATTGGGGATGGCGGATTCCATTTTTCGTCGGCTGCATGATCGTGCCTTTCATCTTCTTCCTGCGCCGTAACCTGGAAGAAACCGAAGAGTTCGCCGCCCGTAAACACCGGCCAAGCATGGGTGACGTGTTCCGCACCCTGGGACAGAACTGGGTCATCGTGTTCGCCGGGATGATGATGGTCGCCCTGACCACTACCGCGTTCTATCTGATCACCGTGTACGCGCCGACCTTCGGCAAAACCGTGCTGCACCTCAATACCTCCGATGCGCTGTTGGTGACCTTGCTGGTGGGCGTTTCGAATTTTTTCTGGTTGCCGATTGGCGGCGCGCTTTCAGATCGCATCGGTCGTCGCCCGGTACTGATCGCTATGGCGTTGCTGACGTTGGCCACGGCCTACCCAGCGCTGACCTATCTGGTGCAAGCACCGAGTTTCATCAACATGCTGTTGGTGCTGCTGTGGCTGTCGTTCATTTATGGCTTGTACAACGGCGCAATGATCGCCGCACTGACGGAAATCATGCCGGTCGAGGTTCGGGTCGCAGGTTTCTCTTTGGCTTATAGCCTGGCGACGGCGGTGTTCGGCGGTTTCACACCGGCCATATCGACCTTCCTGATCCAGTACACCGGCGATAAGGCCGCACCCGGTTACTGGATGAGTTTCGCCGCGTTCTGTGCCCTGTGCGCGACGCTGTTTCTCTATCGCCGTGCCTCTGGCCGCCTGCAACCGGCCGTGTCGTGAACCACCCAACCTCTAACTGCGAGAGCTATTTGATGAAAAGGTTTTTCAACTTTACCGCCCTGGCCCTGGTGGCCAGTCTCGGTCTGAGTTCGATCGCCCAGGCTGAAGAAATCCGTGTAATGACCTCCGGTGGTTTCACGGCGGCCTACAAAATCCTCGGTCCGAAATTCGCCGAGTCTAGCGGCAACACCCTGGACACCGCCCTCGGTCCATCCATGGGAAAGGCCCCGGAAGCGATTCCCAATCGTCTGGCCCGCGGTGAGAAAGCCGACGTGGTCATCATGGTCGGCTATGCCCTCGACGACCTGATCAAGCAAGGCAAAGTCGATCCCGCTTCACGGGTCGAACTGGCGGATTCGCGGATCGGCATGGTGGTGCGTGAAGGTGCGCCGAAGCCGGACATCAGCTCGGTGGAAGGCCTGAAAAAAACCTTGCTCGACGCCAAGTCAGTCGCCTACTCCGACAGTGCCAGCGGCGTGTATATCGAGGATCAACTGTTCAAGCGTCTGGGCATCGAAAACCAGCTCAAACCCAAATCGAAGATGATCCCGAAAATCCCGGTGGGCTCGGTGGTTGCCACCGGCGATTATCAACTGGGCTTCCAGCAGGTCAGCGAATTGCTACCGGTGCCTGGGGTGAGTTTTGTGGCGAAAATTCCGGAATCGGTGCAATCGGTCACCCGTTTCGCCGCCGGTATTCCGGTCAATGCGCAACACCCGGCCGAGGCCAAGGCGCTGCTTGAGTACCTGGCCTCCAGCGCAGCCCAGCCGGACGTAAAAGCGACGGGGCTGGACTCAGTCAGCCACTGACCGAAGGTTGCTGGACTTTCATTTCCACTACAAGACGCTCCAACGCCAATGCCGCCGGGGTTAACGTACGACCCCGGCGCTTGATCAACCCGACATTGCGCATCACCTGCGGATCGGTCAACGGTACCCGCGTCAGAATCGGGTGGTCCGCCGCCGGCATCGCCATCAACGGCACGGCAGCCACGCCCAACCCGGCCTCCACCAGACCGATCATGGTCGTCACATGACGGGTTTCGCAGATGCTCGGCCGCTGTGGCACCACGCCAGCCAGCGCTTGATCCAGCAAAAAGCGATTGCCCGAAGTCTTGTCCAGCGAGATGTAATCCTGCTGATAAAACTCATCCCATGTCACGCTGCTGCGTCCTGCAAGGGGGTGATCTCGTCTGCACGCCACCACATAACCTTCCTGCACCAGCGGCTCGAATTCGACTTCGGCCTCCAGGGTGCCCATGAAGCTCAGGCCAAAGTCCGCTTCACCGTTGACCACGGCACTCAATACCTCGTGAGCACTGGAGTCGAGCACCTTGACCTTGATCCGTGGAAATTGCCGATGGTAGTGGGCGATCACACGCGGCATGAAGTAGTACGCCGCCGACGGCACACAGGCGACGGTGACATGCCCGAGCCGGGTCGAGGCGACTTCGCTGATGCC
The DNA here is from genome assembly GCF_056400265.1 of Pseudomonas sp. 01L34. Lineage (NCBI taxonomy): Bacteria > Pseudomonadati > Pseudomonadota > Gammaproteobacteria > Pseudomonadales > Pseudomonadaceae > Pseudomonas > Pseudomonas sp. 01L34. The sequence goes on along the minus strand of NZ_JBFTSX010000001.1, from coordinate 102,897 downwards.
CAGTAGCGCCACGTCCAGGTCATCCAGCAGGCGTTCGACGCTGGGCATGAAACCACGCCCGGCCTGAGTCAGGCTGACCCGGCGAGTCGTGCGTTCGAACAATTTCACGCCCAGAGCGTCTTCGAGCTTTTCGATCCGCCGGCTGAGGGCTGGTTGGGAGATGCGTACGGTGTCCGCAGCCTTGCGAAAGCTGCCCTGCTCAACCACGGCGCGAAAGGCTTGCAGATCGTTAAGGTCGAAGTTGATGGTCATGGTGCGCACTCGGGAACGAACAGATTGATCAGCTTATCCTATGAATGTCACTAATTGATGCTAAATGTAACGACATCTTGGGTGCCTGCAAAATTGCCATCGCGAGGCCCAAACATTTTCGTTCATGGCTGACGCATCCGGCTCCAGCCTTTATCCTTATCGCCCCCGCCGTATCGAGTTTTTGGAGTTTCACATGCCCCATGAAGGCAACCTGTTACAAGCCGCTGTCGTCTTTTTGTTCGCGGCGGTGCTCGCCGTTCCCTTGGCCAAGCGCCTGCAATTGGGGGCGGTGCTCGGCTATCTGTTTGCCGGGGTGATCATCGGGCCGTCGGTGCTGGGTTTGATCGGTAATCCACAAAGCGTCAGCCACATCTCCGAACTCGGGGTGGTGTTGTTGCTGTTCATCATCGGCCTCGAGCTGTCGCCGCGACGTTTGTGGGTGATGCGCAAATCGGTGTTCGGCGTGGGCCTGGCACAGGTGCTGCTGACCGGTTCGGTGATTGGTGTGCTGGCGTTGTTCGTGTTCGGCCAGTCCCTGAACAGCGCCATCGTGTTGGGCCTCGGCCTGGCGTTGTCGTCCACCGCGTTTGGCTTGCAAAGCCTGGCCGAGCGCAAGGAACTGACCAGCCCCCATGGGCGGTTGGCGTTCGCGATTTTGCTGTTCCAGGACATCGCCGCGATCCCTTTGATCGCGATGGTGCCGTTGCTGGCCGGCAGTGATCACACCAGCAGCGCGGCCGAAGATTTGAACCATGGCTTGCGGGTGCTGGGCAGCATCGCGGTGGTGGTGATCGGCGGGCGTTATCTGTTGCGCCCGGTGTTTCGCGCGGTGGCCAAGACCGGTCTGCCGGAGGTGTCCACCGCCACCGCATTGCTGGTGGTGATCGGTACGGCGTGGCTGATGGACCTGGTGGGCGTGTCCATGGCACTCGGCGCGTTCCTCGCCGGCCTGCTGCTGGCGGACTCCGAATACCGTCACGAACTGGAAGCGCAGATCGAACCGTTCAAGGGCCTGCTGCTGGGGCTGTTTTTCATCAGCGTCGGCATGGGTGCCAACTTGAGTCTGCTGCTCAGTGCGCCGGTTGTGGTGCTGGGGCTGACCCTGCTGCTGATCGCCATCAAGCTGCCGCTACTGTTTGTGGTCGGTCGACTGGCCGGAGGGTTGGGCAAGGTTAATGCGATTCGTCTGGGGATCGTGCTGGCGGCCGGTGGTGAGTTTGCCTTCGTGGTGTTCAAGATCGGTCGGGACCAGGGCTTGTTCGAGCCGCGCCTGTACGACTTGCTGGTGCTGACCATCACCCTGTCGATGGCGCTGACGCCGCTGTTGCTGCTCGCCTGCGCACGCCTGGTCAAACCCAAGGTGCAACCGGTGGAGGTGCCGCAGAAGTTCCGCGAAATCGACGCCGACACGCCCCGCGTGGTCATCGCGGGCATGGGCCGTATGGGTCAGATCGTGGCGCGGATTCTGCGGGCGCAGAACATCAAGTTCATCGCCCTCGACACCTCGGTGGAAACCATCGAACTGTCCCGCAGCTTCGGCGGCGTGCCGGTGTTCTACGGCGACCCGATGCGCCCGGAAATCCTCAGCGCGGCCAAGGTCGAGCAAGCGGAGTTCTTTGTGATCGCCACCGATGATCCGGACACCAACATCAAGACGGCCGAGGTGGTGCACAAGCTGTATCCGCACATCAAAATCATCGCCCGTGCCCGTAACCGTCAGCATGTGCACCGGTTGGTGGATGTCGGGGCGCAGGCGGTGCGGGAAACCTATTACTCCAGCCTGGAAATGACCCGGCGCACCCTGGTTGGACTGGGGCTGACCCAAGCCCAGGCGGATGCGCGGATCAAGCGCTTTACCCATCACGACGAACAGGTGCTGGAGGCTCAGCACGCGGTGTATGACGATGCGGCCAAGGTGATGCAGACGGCGCAGGAAGCGCGGGCGGAACTGGCGAAGTTGTTTGAATCGGATCAGCTGGAAGAGCAAGCGGGCAAGGTTTGAGGTGACAGTGATGACTTCATCGCGAGCAAGCTCGCGATGAACGATAACGCAGTGTTCGAGGCAGCCCGAACGTCCAGGGAAACTTATCGCTGACGCTCGTTGACACCCGCACCAAAGCCCTTGGGCAGCATGCGCGTGAGCGTGTTGTCGCGAACCCAGTAGTGATGGACCAACCCCGCCGCCGCGTGCAAACCGATCAGCCAGTAACCGGCACTGCCGAGCCACTCATGCCAATGCTTGAATTGCTTGGCCAGCACGGGATCAACCGCCACCGGCGCCGGCAGGAAGAAATCGAAATACGGCATTGGCTTGCCGCCGGCGGCCAGCATCAACCAGGCCAATAGCGGGGTTGCAATCATCAGCACATACAGCGCCAGGTGCATGAGGTGCGAGACGCCGGTCTGCCAGGTTGACAGAGCCGGGGTAATCGGTGGCCGGGGGGTGAGGCGCCCGAGCAGGCGGACCCAGACCAACGCAAAAATGCTCAATCCGAATAAGCCGTGAAGCCCCAGAAAAAGACCCCTCAAATCACTTCCACGGGGCAGTAGCCCTTTGATCTCGATGCAGCCATAAACGCCGACGAACAGCGCCAACATCAGCCAGTGCAAGGTGATCGAGAGTTTTCCATACCGGTGTACTGCTGAATCTCGGGTCATACAGAGCCTCTTGAAGATCGGTGGCGGCTGCCGACTCATTTCGTGCAGCCTGGATCCGGTTTCGTCGAACCGACCGGCGCCACCCTGCCTGTCCAGTCTTAAGACAATCTGAAGATAACCTTCAGACTTCGTTAAGAATCGCCTTTGATACTCCCCCCAAACTGACTCGGGGAGGCGTTCTTGCCCATGCACGATTTTGACTGGAACATTCCTCTGCCCCTGCACTTCGGTCAAGCCGAATCCTCGCAGATGAGTCTGGCCAGGGCCTTGCCGGACGATACCCAGCGACCCGTCTTCGAAGCTTTTATCCAGCAGCGTTTTCGCAAGGCCCATGGCGCCGATATCCGCCATTTCATGCCACAACTGTTCGGCCTGAGCGATGAGTCCGACACGCTGTGTGCGGTGGCCGGCTTACGACTGGCCAGTGCCGAACCCTTATTTCTGGAGCGTTACCTGGACGAGGCGATCGATCCGCTGATCAGCGCCGCTGCCGGCCAACCGGTGGACCGGGCCGGGATTGTCGAGGTCGGTAACCTCGCAGCCAGCGATACCGGTAGCGCGCGGCTGAGCATCGTCGCCATCACCTATCTGTTGGCCATGGGCGGGCTGGAATGGGTGGCGTTCACCGGCAACATCGGGCTGGTAAACAGTTTTCATCGCCTGGGTTTGAAGCCGGTGACGCTCTGCGCCGCCGATCCCGAGCGGTTGGGCGACGACCGTCACCACTGGGGCAGTTATTACGAGAGCCAGCCATGGGTGCATGTCGGCAACATCCGCGCCGGTTTCATTCATCTGCGCAACATCGGCCTGTTCAATCGCCTGGGGCTGCCAACCTCCCTTGAGGAGTCCAGCCATGTCGCCTGAAATGGAGCGTTTCAAACAAACCCTGCGCCATCACGCCGAACACAAAGGCAACGCCGTCGCCCTGTGGGGCGATCAGTTGAAACTCGACTACGCCAAGCTGTACGCCGAGGTCACGGATCGCCAACAGCGTCTTCGTGATGAGCACGTCAAAGTGGTCGCGCTGGCTCTGGACAACGGTACCGAGGCGATGCTCTGGGACCTGGCCATCCTGTTCGAAGGCCTGACCTGCCTGACGTTGCCGCCCTTCTTCAGCCCGGCACAACGCATTCATTGCCTGCAACAGAGCCAGGCCGAACGGGTGATTGCCGAGCCGGAACTGGACGCCGAACTGCAAGGGACCGGCTATGAACACACAGGCGAATTCTGGCGTCGTTCCTTCAGCGGCCCGAACCTCATCCCCGAAGGCACCGCCAAACTCACCTTCACTTCCGGCACCACCGGCACACCCAAAGGTGTATGCCTGAGCGCCGAAAGCCTTTTGCGAGTGGCCCGTGAACTGGATCAGGCGAGCAAGCCCACCCATCCGCGACATCACTTGGCACTGCTGCCCCTGGCGATCCTGCTGGAAAACCTCGGCTGTTATGCTGCGCTGTATGCCGGCGCGACCCTCAGCGTGCCGAGCCAGAAAACCCTGGGCATTCAGGGGGCCAGCGGTGTCGATGTGCCGCGCTTGTTGGGGTGTCTGGCCTCCCGCGCGCCCGAGAGCTTGATCCTGGTGCCACAGTTGCTGCTGATGCTGGTCAGCGCCGCCGAGCAAAAAGCGTTCAACCCCCAATCGTTGCGTTTTGCCGCCTTGGGCGGTGCGCGGGTTTCCGAAGAACTGCTGCATCGTGCCCAACGCATCGGCATGCCGGTGTATGAAGGTTACGGGTTGTCAGAATGTGCGTCGGTGGTGTGCCTCAATCGCCCCAGAGCACACCGCCCCGGCAGCGTCGGCCGGCCCCTGCCCCATGTAGAAATTCGCCTGGCCGACGACGGCGAAGTGCTGGTCAAGGGCTCGACCCTGCTCGGCTATCTGGGGCAAGCGCCCTACCACGATGAATGGTGGCCGACCGGCGATCTCGGCGAGTTCGACCCGGAAGGCTTTCTCTACCTCAACGGGCGCAAGAAACATCAGTTCATCACCAGTTTCGGCCGCAACGTCAACCCGGAATGGGTCGAGGCCGAACTCACCCAGCGTCGCCACATCGCCCAGGCGTTCGTCTACGGCGAAGCGATGCCGAGCAACTACGCCCTGCTCTGGCCCCATCGACCGGACTGCACCGATGAAGAGCTGGCCACCGCCGTGGCCCAGGCCAATGAGGCCTTGCCCGATTACGCCCAGGTTCATCACTGGACCCGTCTCGATCAACCCTTCACCCCCGCCAACGGCCTGCTGACCGCCAATGGCCGACCGCGCCGCGATGCCATTGTCGAGCGTTACCGGGCGCTGCTCACTGAATCCGTTTTCCCCGAGGTATCTGCACCATGAGTTTTTTCGACACGCTGCAAGAAGCCACCTATCAAGAACGCCACGAGCTGTTCAATCTGCCGATCATCCGCGATGCCCTTGAGGGCAACGTGAGCCTGGACAGCTACCGCGCCTTCCTCACCCAGGCCTACTATCACGTGCGCCATACCGTGCCGTTGATGATGGCGTGCGGCGCACGTCTGCCGCAGCGTCTGGAATGGCTGCGCAAAGCGGTGTGCGAGTACATCGAGGACGAATACGGCCACGAACAGTGGGTGCTCGACGACATCGCAGCCTGTGGCGGCGACAAAGACGCCGTGCGTGATGGTCGTCCATCGCTGCCGATCGAGTTGATGGTCAGCTTTCTTTACGACTTGATTGCCCGGGACAACCCGGTGGGCCTGTTCGGCATGGTCAACGTGCTGGAAGGCACCAGCATCGCCCTGGCCACCCACGCGGCCGGCAGCATCCGTGAACGCCTGGCGCTGCCGGAAAGCGCCTTCAGCTACCTCAGTTCCCACGGCTCACTGGATATCGAACACATGCAGACCTACCGCCGCTTGATGAACCTGCTCGAAGACCCGGCCGACCAGGCTGCGGTGATTCATGCCTCGAAGGTCGTGTACACGCTCTACACCGACATGTTCCGTGGCCTGCCGCGCGATGGGGAGAATCTGCATGCGCCCGTCTGAGGCTCGCGTGGTATTGACCGGTGCCAGCGGCGGCATCGGCCTGGCCATCGCTGGCACCCTGTGTGCCAGTGGTGCACACGTATTGGCCGTGGCCCGGCATCGAGAGTCGCTGGAGCCCTTGCTCGAGCGCTACCCGGAGCAGTTGCGCTGGGTCGGGGCGGACCTGACCCTGCCCGACGACCGGCGCAAAGTGCTGGCGGCGGCCGAGGCCATCGGCGGCATCAACCTGCTGATCAATGCCGCGGGCGTCAATCACTTCGCCATGCTCGAACAGCTCGATGACAGCGAGATCAACGCCATGCTCGCGGTGAACGTCGGCGCGCCGATCAGCCTGACCAAGTTATTGCTGCCGCTGCTCAAGCAGGCCGAGAGTGCCATGGTGGTGAACGTCGGTTCGACCTACGGCTCCATCGGCTACCCCGGTTACGCCAGCTATTGCGCCACCAAGTTTGCCCTGCGCGGTTTCTCCGAAGCCCTGCGCCGGGAACTGGCCGATACCCGGATCAACGTGCTCTATGTCGCTCCCCGGGCAACCCATACCAGCATGAACAGCGCGGCGGCCCAAGCGCTGAACGATGCGCTCAAAGCCAATGTCGACGACCCGCAGACCGTTGCCTCGGCGGTCATCCACGCCATTGCCGGTGACCGTCGCGACTTGTACCTGGGCTGGCCGGAACGCTTTTTCGTGCGCCTGAACAGTCTGTTGCCGCATCTGGTGGACCGTGGCTTGCGCAAGCAATTGCCGCTGATCCGTCGCCTGAGTCAGAAGACCGATAAGGAGAGCCTCAAACCATGAAGAAAATCCTCACCTGCTTGTTGCTCGCCGTGCTGAGCCAAAGCGTCTGGGCGCTGGACGCCGCCGATCAGCAGCGCCTCAATGCAATTCAACAAAGCTGGGCGCACATCCAGTACGAATTGCCCGCCGAGCAGCGCAGCGCCGCCTTCGAAAAACTCGCAGCCCAGGCTTCCTCGTTCACCCGGGAGCGCCAATCCCTGGCCGAAGCGTGGATCTGGTCCGGCATCGTCACCAGCAGTTGGGCCGGCGCCCAGGGTGGCCTCGGCGCCCTGAGCAAGGCCAAGGCCGCCAAAGTCGATCTGGAAAAAGCCCTGGCCATCGATCCCAAGGCCCTGCAAGGCTCGGCCTACACCAGCCTCGCGGCGCTGTATGATCGGGTGCCCGGCTGGCCTATCGGTTTCGGCGACGCCGACAAGGCCGAAAAACTGTTGAAGCAGGCCTTGGACCTGAACCCGACCGGCATCGACAGCCTGTACTTCTGGGGCGATCACCTTTACCGTCAAAAGCGCTATGGTGAAGCTCGGGACGCACTGCAAAAAGCCCTGCACGCCGCGCCCCGTCCTGGCCGGGAAAGCGCCGACGCCGGGCGTCGCAAAGAGATCGAAGCATTACTGGGTGATGTGAACAAGAAACTCGACTGACAGGAGTCCCGTGTGCGCTTATTACTGATCGAGGACGACGTAGCCCTTGGCGAGGGCATTCATCAGGCCCTGGGCCGTGAGGGTTACACCGTCGACTGGCTGCAGGACGGCAGCAACGCCTTGCATTCACTGCTCAGCGAAACCTTCGATGTGGCCGTGCTCGACCTCGGCCTGCCGCGCATGGACGGTCTGGAAGTGCTGCGCCGCTTGCGTGACAGCGGCTCGAACCTGCCGGTGCTGATCCTCACCTCCCGGGATGCCACTGAAGACCGCATCGCCGGGCTGGATGCCGGCGCCGACGATTACCTGGTTAAACCCTTCGACCTGGCCGAACTCAAGGCTCGCCTGCGAGCCTTGTTGCGCCGCAGTGCCGGTCGCGCGCAAGTGCTGATCGAACACGCCGGCATCTGCCTGAACCCCGGCACCCAGCAAGTCAGCTATCAGGGCGAACCGGTGGCGCTGACGCCCAAGGAATATCAACTGCTCCATGAATTGCTCTCGCCTCCGGGCCGGGTCATGACCCGCGATCACCTGATGCAACTGCTTTACGGCTGGAACGAAGAAGCCGAAAGCAACACCCTGGAAGTGCACATCCATCACTTGCGCAAGAAGTTCTCCACCGACCTGATCCGCACCATTCGTGGAGTGGGTTATCTGGTGGAGGAGCGTCGATGAGTTCGATCCGGCGTCGTACCCTGACGCTGATCATCGGCCTGATGCTGACGGGGTTGGCAATCCTCAGCGTGTTCAACCTGCACGACAGCAATCACGAAATCGCCGAAGTCTACGACGCCCAACTGGCGCAGAACGCCCGGCTGCTGCAGGGTGTGATGCGCATGCCGCTGGCCAGCCATGAACACGCCGAACTGTATCAAGCGTTCAACAAGGCCTTGAGTGAAGCGGTGCCGGGCGTCGATGGTCACCCCTATGAAGGCAAAATTGCCTTTCAGGTGTGGAATAGCAAAGGCGAAGTGCTGGTGCACACCGCCAGCGCCCCCTCCTTCACCGTGCCGCCGACGACACATGGTTTCAGCGATGTGGTGGATTTGAGCAGCCGTCATTGGCGGGTGTTCGTGCTCGAAGACAAAGAGAATGACCTGCGCATCTGGGTCGGTGAACGGGACGACGTGCGTGCAGACCTGGTCGACCGGATCGTGCGTCACACCCTGTGGCCCAATGTGCTGGGCAGCCTGATGCTGGCGGCCATGGTCTGGCTGGCCATTGGCTGGGGGCTCAAACCCCTGGCCGATATGGCGGCAACGTTGCGGGCACGGCACAGCGGTTCTCTGGAGCCGTTGCAACTGACCCCGTTGCCTAGCGAACTGGAACCGATGCAAGCGGCGCTCAATCGGATGCTCGCGCAAATTCAAGAGGTGCTTGGCCGTGAGCGGCGCTTCATCGCCGACGCCGCCCACGAATTACGTACGCCACTGGCCGTGTTGCGGGTGCATGCGCAAAACCTGCTGGAAGCCGGCACGGAACAGGAGCGTCGTGAGTCCCTGGCGTTTCTGATTGCCGGGGTCGACCGCGCCAGCCGTCTGGTCAATCAATTGCTGACCATGGCGCGTCTCGAACCCAAGGCCGTGGTGCCGGTGCTGCACAGCATCGACCTGAGTGAAACCGTGCGCGCCAGCCTGGCCCAGCTCACACCCTGGTTACTGAGCAGGAACCTGGAACTGGCTTTCGACGCCGAGGACCGGCCTTTCAAAGTCCTCGCCGACGCCGGCACCATCGACATCGCCCTGAACAACCTGGTCACCAACGCGGCGAATTTTTCGCCGGAGCATGGCGTCATCACCGTGCAATTGAGCCAGGATGACGGGTTCTACAACTTGAGCGTCCAGGACCAGGGACCGGGCATCGACGAAGCGGATCGCGCACGATTGTTCGAACGCTTTTACAGCCGTGGAAACACCGGCGGCGCGGGCCTGGGGCTGGCCATCGTCAATACCATCGCGACACGGCTGGGTGGGCGGATTACCTTGGTCAATCCGCCAGAAGGTGGGTTGCGGGCGACGCTGTCCATTCCTGTTGACCAGCACCATTGAACACTCTGTGGCGAGGGAGCTTGCTCCCGCTGGGCTACGTAGCGGCCCCAAAATCTGAACAATCGCCGATTTTTGTGAGTGCTACGCACTCAAGCGGGAGCAAGCTCCCTCGCCACAGGTTTCTCACTGACTCAAGATTCCATTACCCGAGCGAGGCTAGCCCGCGAAGAACGATAACGCGGTATGCCAGACCTGACGCCTTCGCAGGCAAGTCGGATCGCCGCACCGCTCGTTCCTACAAAGGAATGGAGCCTCGCAGCAGAGCCTGCTCACGCTCACACAACTCCACCACGTAATCCCACAACACCCGCAGCCGCACCGATTTGTGCAGCTCGCGCCGCGTACTGATCCAATAACTGCGCTGGATGCTTTCGTCCGGCAGCAACGGCACCAGTTCAGGATCGGCGCTGGCCATGTAGCACGGCAGCACGGCGATCCCCAGGCCCGAGCGTGCGGCCTGTTGTTGGGCGATGACGCTGGTGCTGTGAAACACCACCTGGGGGTTACGGCAGAAGCTGTTGAGGAACATCAGTTCCTGGCTGAACAGCAAATCATCGACGTAGCCGATCCACGCGTGGCGGCCGAGGTCTTCGCGGCTGCGCAGCGGTGGCGAGCGGTCCAGATAGGCCTGGCTGGCGTAGAGCGCCAGTCGATAGTCGGTGAGTTTGCGGGTGACCAGCATATCGGCGGCCGGGCGTTCCAGGTGAATGCTGATCTCTGCTTCACGGTTGAGGATGCTGACGAAGCGCGGCACCGCCACCAGTTCCACTTCCAGCCCCGGATAGCGTTCGAACAAGCCGTTCATGCGGCTGGCGAGGAACATGATGCCCAGCCCCTCCGTTACCCCGACGCGGATCTTGCCCAGCGGCGCGGTGGATTGGGTGATTTCTTCCTGGGCCAGCAACGCGACGTTTTCCATGGCCTCGGCATGCTTGAGCAGCGCTTCGCCAGCCGGGGTCAGTTCGTAGCCTTGGGCATGCTGGACGAACAGTGCGGTGCCGAGGCTTTTTTCGATGGCCTCGATGTGCCGGGCCACGGTGGCGTGGGTGGTGTTCAAGCGGCGGGCGGCGGTCAGCAAGCGGCCGCTGCGCTGCAATTCAAGAAAAAACCGCAGGTCATTCCAGTCGAACATGAACCATCCTTGACGTTATGCCGTTAACAACGCTGTTTAAAAACGCACAGCAGCTGCGCAAAAACTAACATTCTTTTAACGAAAGCTAACAACTAGGATGACTGACAACAAGAACAACAATACGAGGTCAGGGATGCAGACTTCCCTTGATGAATACGATTACATCGTGGTCGGCGCCGGGCCGGCCGGGTGTTTGCTGGCCAATCGACTGTCAGCCAACCCGCAACACCGCGTGTTGCTGCTCGAAGCCGGCGGCCGCGACAACTATCCGTGGATTCACATCCCCGTGGGTTACCTGTTCTGCATCGGCAACCCGCGCACCGACTGGTGTTTCAAGACCGAGTCGCAACCGGGCCTGCAAGGCCGCGCCCTGAGCTACCCGCGCGGCAAGGTACTCGGCGGCTGTTCCTCGATCAACGGCATGATCTACATGCGCGGCCAGGCTGGCGACTACGATGGCTGGGCGGCCGAGGGTAATCCTGGGTGGGGCTGGCAAGACGTGCTGCCGCTGTTCAAACAGAGCGAAAACCATTTTGCCGGCGATTCGGAGTTTCACGGCGCCGCCGGCGAATGGCGGATCGAGCGGCAACGTCTGTCGTGGCCGATTCTCGATGCCTTCCGCACTGCTGCCGAACAAAGCGGCATTGCCAGCATCGATGACTTCAACCAGGGCGACAACGAAGGCTGCGGCTATTTCCAGGTCAACCAGAAAGCCGGGGTGCGCTGGAACGCGGCCAAGGCGTTTCTCAAACCGGTCCGCCACCGCACCAACCTCACGGTGCTGACTGATGTTGAAGTCGACCGCGTGCTGCTGGAAAACGGCCGTGCCTCGGCGATCAGCGCCCGTTGGCAAGATAAGGCGAAAACCTTCAAGGCGCGCAAGGAAATCATCCTGTGTGCCGGCTCCGTCGGTTCACCCGGCATCCTCCAGCGTTCCGGCATCGGCCCTCGCCCGCTGCTGCAACAACTCGGCATCGGCGTTGCCCATGAACTGCCCGGCGTGGGCGGCAACCTGCAGGATCACCTGCAACTGCGGCTGATCTACAAACTGGAAAACGCCCGTACCCTGAACCAGATCGCCGGCACGCTGTGGGGCAAGATGGGCATGGGCCTGCGTTATCTGTATGACCGCAGCGGCCCATTGTCCATGGCCCCAAGCCAACTCGGCGCCTTCGCCCGTTCGGGGCCGGAACAGACCTCGGCGAACCTCGAATACCACGTGCAACCCCTGTCGCTGGAGCGCTTTGGCGAACCGCTGCACGCCTTCCCCGCCTTCACCGCGTCGGTCTGCGATCTGCGCCCGCAAAGCCGTGGGCGCATAGACATTCGTTCCGCCGACCCGCGAGAAGCGCCGCTGATCCAGCCCAATTACCTGAGCCATCCCGAAGACTTGCGAGTGGCGGCCGACGCGATCCGCCTGACCCGCCGCATCGTTCGCGCCCCCGCCCTGCAAGCGTTCAAACCGGTGGAATACCTGCCCGGCGACAGCTTGCAGAGCGAAGAGCAATTGCACGAAGCCGCCGCCCGAATCGGCACCACCATTTTCCACCCGGTGGGCACCTGCCGGATGGGCAACGACGCGGACGCGGTAGTCGACGCTGAGCTGCGCGTTCATGGCATCCCCGGCCTGCGCATCGCCGACGCCTCGATCATGCCGCGCATCACCTCGGGCAACACCTGCTCGCCGACATTGATGATCGCCGAGAAAGCCGCGCAACTGATCCTCGAAACAACCGCAAGGAGTTTTGCCCCTGACGAAAAAGCACTGACCGCAGTCTCTTGAGCAAAGGAATAGCGGCACCCGCCCACAAGGCTGGCGTCGACAGTGGAACAACAAAAACAATCACTGTGAGGGATACCGATATGTCAGAACATGTTCAGCCCCTGGAAGCCGTCCGCAGCGCGGGCACCAGTCAGGAAACCCAGAAAGTCATCTTCGCCTCGTCCCTGGGGACGGTGTTCGAGTGGTACGACTTTTTCCTCTACGGCGCCCTCGCGGCGGTCATCAGCAAACAGTTCTTCGCCGGGGTCAACGACACCACGGCGTTCATTTTCGCGCTGATGGCCTTCGCCGCCGGCTTCATCGTGCGCCCGTTCGGTGCGTTGGTGTTCGGACGGTTGGGGGACATGATCGGGCGTAAATACACGTTCCTCGCGACCATCGTCCTCATGGGCCTGGCAACCTTTTGCGTCGGTTTGCTGCCGACCTACGCGAGCATCGGCATCGCCGCGCCGATCATCCTCGTGGTGCTGCGCATGCTCCAGGGCCTGGCGCTGGGTGGTGAGTACGGCGGCGCTGCCACTTACGTCGCCGAACACGCACCGATCGGCAAACGCGGCTTCCACACCAGCTGGATTCAATCCACCGCCACCCTCGGCTTGCTGCTGTCGCTGCTGGTGGTACTCGGTTGCCGTTACTTCACCGGCGACCAGTTTGAAGTCTGGGGCTGGCGCATCCCGTTTCTGTTTTCGATCGTGCTGCTGGGCATTTCCACCTGGATTCGCCTGAGCCTGCACGAGTCGCCTGCGTTCGTGAAAATGAAAGAGGAAGGCAAACTCTGCAAGTCGCCGCTGCGCGATTCCTTCGGCAAATGGGAAAACCTTAAAGTGGTGCTGATCGCCCTGTTCAGCATCAACGCCGGGCAAGCGGTGACCTTCTATGCCGCGCAGTTCTACGTGCTGTTCTTCCTCACGCAGTTCCTGAAAATGGACCCGGCCCTGGCCAACAGCCTCCTGATTGTCAGCGTGATCATTGGCGCACCGTTCTTCATTTTCTTCGGCTGGCTGTCGGATAAAGTCGGGCGCAAACCGGTGCTGATGATCGGCCTGCTGCTGGCGACTGCACTGTACTTTCCGATCTTCAAGTCCATCGCCCACTACGCCAACCCGGCCATCGACCAGGCCAGCCGTCAGGCACCTATCACCGTGCTGGCCGACCCGGCCACCTGCACCTTCCAGTTCGACCCGGTGGGCAAGGCGAAATTTGATAGCCCGTGCGACAAGGTCAAAACCTTCCTGGTCAAACAAGGCCTGCCCTACAACAGCGAAGCGGCCCCGACCGGCAGCGGCGTGCAGGTGAGCGTCGGTGACGTGAAGCTCGACGGCTTTGACGAAGCGGCCCTGCGTGGCGCAGTGACCCTGGCCGGGTATCCGTCAAAAGCCGACATCCAGCTGATCAACAAACCGATGATCGTGGTGTTGATCGTTGCGCTGATCATCATCTCCGCCATGTGCTACGGCCCGCTGGCGGCGCTGATGGTTGAACTGTTCCCGACCCGCATTCGCTACACCTCGATGTCCCTGCCCTATCACATCGGCAACGGCTGGTTTGGTGGTTTCCTGCCGACGGTGTCGTTTGCCCTGGTGGTGTACACCGGGGATATTTTCTACGGGCTGTGGTACCCCGTGGTGATTACCGGGGTGAGCCTGGTGGTGGGGATGATGTGTTTGCGGGAGACGAAGAACGTGGACCTCGATAAAAACTGACGACACAAACCTCTAGCGAAGTCTTACCTGTGGCGAGGGGGCTTGCCCCCGTTGGGTCGCGAAGCGGCCCTGAAACCTTATTCGGTGTGTCAGGTACGCCGCGATTGCAGGTTCTGCGACTGCTGCGCAGCCGAACGGGGGCAAGCCCCCTCGCCACAAAATGTTTTCTGCACATCAGGTCTTGAGCACCTCAAACGTCACTTCGTCAGGATAGAACGCCACATACCCGCCAATCTGCGCAACCGACACCTTGGGGTGCTCATAACTCCATACCGCATTGGCACCTTCATGCCCGGGGATCTGCAGGCTGTAATAGCTGGCATCGCCCTTGTACGGGCAATAGCTGGTGTGGTCGGTGCGGGCGAAATACTGTTCGGCGATGTCCTCCCGCGGGATGTAGTACACCGGAGGATAATTGGTCTCATGCATGACCAGCGCCCGAGTGGACGACGCCACTTGAATGCCATGGAACTTCACCACCACGCAGCCGGATTGGGGGACGATGGAGATGGGACTACCGGCACCTGGGACTTTCATGAAGTAGGTTCCTCTGTTGCTGTTGTGCGGTTTCCGCGCCCCAACAGGTATACCCCATGTTCTGGTATCGCGAGTACTTCGCAGCCGAACGGGAGTCGCTGGATTGACCGCTGTCATCAACCGCAACAGCTCAAGCTGTACATCCATACAGATAAAGATTGCTCCATCGCTCATCAACCGCCATTCTGTGCACCTCTCGAACACTGATCGATGATGGTGGTTATGCGGCTGTACCTCTGTGAAAAACCTTCCCAGGCCAAAGATATCGCGGCCGTGCTCGGCGCCAGGCGTCGAGGCGACGGCTGCTGGCTGGGAACGGACGTCACGGTGACCTGGTGCATCGGCCACCTGCTGGAAACCGCGCCGCCGGATGCCTACGACGCGCGTTACAAGCGTTGGGTGCTGGCGGATCTGCCGATCATTCCCGAAAAATGGAAAATGACCGTCAAGCCGCGCACGGCCAGCCAGTACAAGGCAGTCAAACGCCTGCTCGGCGAGGCCAGTGAACTGGTGATTGCCACCGACGCCGACCGTGAGGGCGAGATGATTGCCCGGGAACTGGTGGAACATTGCCGTTATCGCGGGCCGATCCAGCGGCTGTGGTTGTCGGCGCTGGACGATGCGTCGATCCGCAAGGCGCTGGCGGCGCTCAAGCCCGGGGCCGAGACGTTCAGCCTCTATCATTCGGCGTTGGGGCGCTCCCGGGCCGACTGGTTGATCGGGATGAACATGAGTCGGCTGTTCACCCTGCTGGGGCGTCAGTCCGGCTATCAGGGCGTGTTGCCGGTCGGTCGGGTGCAGACGCCGACTTTGCGCCTGGTGGTGGATCGCGACCGCAGCATTGCCGATTTCGTCCCGGTGGCCTACTGGGCTATCGATGTGCAACTGCTGCACGATGGCACGGCATTCATGGCCCAGTGGCGTGCGGCGTCCGATGCTTGTGACGATCAGGATCGCTGCCTGAACCAGGCGCTGGCCCAGCAGGCGGCTGCAGCCATTGGCAATGCGGCGAGCGCTCGGGTGATCAAGCTACGTACCGAGCGCATGCGCGAAGTCGCGCCGCTGCCGTTCGACCTGGGTACTTTGCAGGAAGTCTGCTCGAAAAAACTCGGGCTCGGCGCCCAGGAAACCCTCGATATCGCTCAGGCCCTGTATGAAACCCATAAAGTCATCACCTACCCGCGCAGCGACTGCGGCTACCTGCCCCTGAGTCAGCACAGCGAAGCGCCGGGTATTCTGGCGGCGCTCCGGCAAGCCGATCCGGCCCTGAACGCCTTGCACGATTATCTGGAGCCGCAACGCCGATCGCGGGCCTGGAACGATGCCAAGGTCAGCGCGCACCACGGCATCATTCCGACCGCCGCGGCGAAGAATCTTGATCGACTGGTGGGCAAGCAACGGGCGGTCTACACCCTGATTCGTGCGCGTTACCTGGCGCAGTTCCTGCCCAACCATGAATACGACCGCACCCAGGCCGACTTCGACTGCGCCGGTGAAGCCTTGCGCGCCGTGGGCAAGCAGATTGTCGAGCCCGGCTGGAAACGCGCCCTGCCCGAAGCCCTCGCGCCCGCCAAGGGCCGCGAAGCACCGGCACCGCAAACACTGCCGACACTGGCCGAAGGGCGTGACTGCGCGGTGGCCGACGTGAAGCTCAAGGACCTCTGGACCCAGCCGCCCAAGCCATTCACCGAAGGCGATCTGATCAAGGCAATGAAGAACGTTGCCAAACTGGTGGAAGATCCGCAGCTCAAGCAAAAGCTCAAGGACACCACCGGCATCGGCACCGAAGCCACACGCGCCTCGATCATCCAGGGCCTGCTCGACCGAGGTTATCTGATCAAGAACGGCAAGGCCCTGGCCGCGACGCCGGCGGCTTTCAGCCTGATCGATGCGGTGCCGCGCGCGATTGCCGACCCCGGCACCACGGCGATCTGGGAACAGGCGCTGGACATGGTGCAGAGCGGTGAAATGAGCCTGGAAGAATTCGTCACCAAACAGGCCGCGTGGATGAGCAAGCAAGTGGCACGCTGCGCCGGCCTGAACCTGACCATCAGCGGGCCGGCAAGCCCGGCCGGGCGTGGCGCCACACCGTGGAAAAACAAACGCAAACCCGCCAAACGCAAGCCTTCGACTGGAACCAAGCGCGCGGCGAAACCGGCGGGCAAGGTTTGAGGGCAGCGAATCGAAATGGTCTAGTGTTCTTCAATGTCAGTTAAGACACGGAAGGTACGACCATGGCGACAATCAGGAGCCAGCCCTCGATAGAACTGCACGCCGCCCAGCGCGACGAACTGGAAACCATCGAAAACCTGATGCAGTTCTACATGTACGATTTCAGCGAATGGCTGCCGCTGAAGCTCGGGGAACATGGTTACTTCAACATCCAGCCCAAACTGGACTACTGGCGCAACCCGGCAACCCGGCCGTTTCTGATCAAGGTCGACGGCGAGCTGGCAGGGTTCGTGACCGTGGATAACGAAACCCATATCGTCGGCGCCGAGTACAACATCGGCTACTTTTTTGTCAGTCGACGCTTTCGTGGCCAAGGTGTCGCGAAGTTTGTCGTCTCTGCCCTCTTGAGCCGCTTCCCCGGTCAATGGCAGATTTTCCACATCGATGCCAACCAGCCTGCGCGGCTGTTCTGGGCCAGGGTGATGCCCGATCTCACGGCCGGAGTGTTCACCGTGCATCAGCTGCCGATCGACGGTTATCCATGCACCGTTTACCGCTTTGAAAGATCGCAGCCCTCGGCAACGCCTACGGGGCCGGGGTAAGCGCTGCCGAAGATTCCAAACGGTGGCCACGCTGACTTTCTAATTCCAAAACCACTTTGTCCGACAATATGTAGTGAACAAAAATAATCACTACAAAACCGTTGACGCCTCCGATTTGCCCTTGCATGATGCAGACGTCTCCCCGATCGGGAGTACAGGCAACACGTTTGAGCAAGTTCGTCTGACCGCCGAGCTGTTTTTCCCGGATACACGCTGCCCACAAGGCAGATTGAAGAAGCTGACCTGGCCTGAACGTCCAGTACAAGGGCGAGAAACGCTAGCGATCAATCCTCATGAAGCTTGTGGCCGACCCTGAAAACGTCGGCAGTGGCCTCCAGGTTTTCGCTGCTTCTCTTCGTTGTGACGCTATTGCGTAGCAGTTATTCAACACGACTACATGCAACAGATGCGCGACCCCGTCGTATTGACGGTCGACCGCTGACGTCCTGGTTTCGGTGCCAGGGATCAACTAACCGATGGGCTACCTGTATTAGCGAATCAACTTTGAAAGATCACCAAATGGTCAAGGGGCTTACAATGAATCTGAACAATCAACCTACTATCGATGAACTGGCTCGTTTGTTCGCTGCGCAAAAAGACAGCCATGACAGCCATATTCTGTGGATCAGCAAATCGGGCCAGGTCCATATCGACTGCCTGTCGCCCCATGCCCACGAAGAAGAGTTCGACAAGAACAACCAGAACCTGCTGGCCCGCATGAAGATGTACCGTCGCGGCCAGGGCTATGTCGGCAAGAAAGCCGCGGCCGACAAGGACTTCATCGGTAATGTGCTGCAAACGCTGACACAGGCGTGGGCCTCGCTGCAGAACCAGAATGAAGTTCGGGTGATTGATCGGTTGTACTGATCTCTCCCAAACACAAGAAGGCCCCGCTCGTTTTATCGAGCGGGGCCTTTTTTATTCGTCACCGTCTGCACCTCTGACTTTGCACCGGGTCAAAAGAACAGGGCTATGGTTAACAGTGCGCTGGACATCGGTTTATCCGCTGGAGGTCTGCGATGAAAACAACCCTGACATTCATGCTACTGGCATTGGCGAGTGCAGCCCATGCGAACAGTCTCCCCGGCATTCCCGCCTTCGATGTGGACTGTCCCGGGAAAATCATGGTCCACGCCGACCAGGATGGTCCGGTGATGATCAACAGCAAAGAAGCCCAGACCAAAATGATCAATGATCGCCTTTTCGAGGCCAAGGGGCCGGATGTGACGATCTCGATCAGCATCGCGGATGACGACACGGTAGCCGTGACCTATACCAGCAAGAAAGGCGGCAATGGCATCTGCCAGTCGGTGGATGATTGATTCACACGCTGGTGCTGCCGGCCATCACCAGGTTCGCGAACGCCACAGACGCGGCACTGTGATAGTTGTTCTTCCTGCGCAGCAATGCCGCGTCGCGCCGGGGTGCCTCGCCCTGTAATTCAATTCGGCGCAATGCCCGTTCCGCCGTGGCGATGGGCTCCGGGAGGATGGTGGCCATCGGCGTGTGGCGAATGACCTCCAGCAACGTACTCACCGAATTCACCTCGATCGCCACCTTGGGCGTGATGTTCTGCTGCCGAAAATACTCGTCGACTGAGGATCGGGTGATGAAGTCCGGCGTCAGCAACGCGAATTCCAATTGCGCCATCTCCTTGGGCGATAGCGGGATCTGCCGTTCGTACAACGGATGACGGTGCCCGACCACCACACCCAGAGTCTCGACAAACGCCGGCACGCACTCGATATCCGGGCTCCTCACCGGGGTGAAGGCAATGGCAATGTCCAGCGAGTCATCAAGCAACCCCGTCTCGATGTCATCCATCGACAACTCGAAAATCTGCAGATGGATGTTCGGAAACTTCGCCGCGTAATCGCGCACCAGCGGCCCCACCAGATACGCCATGAACGTTGGCGTCATGGCCAGTCGCAAGGTGCCGCGAGACAAGTCCTTCACATCATGCAGCGCGCGTTTGCCCGCTTCCAGTTCCACCAGCACCCGCCGGGCGCATTCGATATAGGCCTGCCCCGCGTCGGTCGCTTTGACCGTGCGCGAGGTGCGGTCGAACAGGCTGACACCCAGGGTTTCCTCCAGTTGCCGGATCTGCTGGGACAGTGTCGGTTGGGAGACGTGCAACGCCTCCGCAGCGCGGGTGAAGCCGCCGTGGTCGGCGACCGCCAGCAGGTAGCGCAAATGTCGGAGCAGCATGGGGCTCATCATCTATAGGCAGGACTTATGCAAAGCATTGTATATCGATCTTGGACGCTATGGATCAATCAACCGAAGATGGCTCAACTTTCCAGCCACAACCGATAGGAGTCACACCATGCAACAGTCCCACGCTTACCAGGACACCAGTCTGGCCCTGACCACTTCGATCCTCGATGCCAAGGCGCGCAAGAATCTGTCCTGGCAGGATCTGACCGACGGCACCGGCCTGGGTCTGGCCTACGTCACCGCCGCCCTGCTCGGCCAGCATCCACTGCCGGAAGCCGCCGCCAGAGTAATCGGCGAAAAACTCGAGCTGGACGCCGACTCCGTGGCCCGCCTGCAAATCATCCCGCTGCGCGGCAGCCTGTCGGGTGTTCCGACCGACCCGACCATCTACCGTTTCTACGAAATGATCCAGATCTACGGCACCACGCTCAAAGCCCTGGTTCACGAGCAGTTCGGCGACGGCATCATCAGCGCGATCAACTTCAAGCTGGACCTGAAAAAGGTCGAAGACCCGGAAGGCGGCTCCCGCGCCGTGATTACCCTGGACGGCAAGTTCCTGCCGCTGCGTCCGTTCTAAGTAACTGGCCACCTTTAGCAAGCGATACCCCGTAGCAGCTGCCGAGCCTGCGAGGCTGCGTTCGGCGGCGGAGCCGTCGTAAACCCGGTGCACACGGTCTACCTGAAAGACCGCGCTGCTTGATTTCACGACTGCTTCGCAGCCGAACGCAGCCTCGCAGGCTCGGCAGCTGCTACGCCCCCTCATTCATTGCAAGGAAGTCCGCCATGAAAGCGCTCATCGAAGGTTTATTGAAGTTTCAGAAAGAAGCGTTTGCGCAACGTACCGACCTGTTCAAACACCTGGCCACCACCCAGCATCCCGGCACCTTGTTCATCACCTGTTCCGACAGCCGCGTGGTACCGGAACTGCTGACCCAGCAAGAGCCCGGCGAACTGTTCGTGGTGCGCAACGCCGGCAATATCGTGCCCTCTTACAGCCCGCATCCGGGCGGCGTGTCGGCCACGGTGGAATATGCGGTCGCGGTATTGGGCGTGACAGACATCGTGATCTGCGGGCATTCGGACTGTGGCGCCATGACCGCCATTGCCCAGTGCAAATGCATGGATCACCTGCCCGCCGTCAGCGGCTGGTTGCAGCACGCCGAGTCGGCCAAGGTGATCAACGAAGCCCGCCCTCATGCCAGCGACGCGGCCAAGGTCAGTTCGATGGTGCGGGAAAACGTCATCGCCCAACTGGCGAATATCCAGACCCACCCGAGCGTGCGCCTGGCCCTGGAAAAAGGCCTGTTGAACCTGCATGGCTGGGTCTATGACATCGAAACCGGCTCGGTCGACGCCCTGGATGCCGGCAGTCACAGCTTCGTGTCGCTGGCCGAACACCCCGGCACTTGCGCTGTGCACGGCAAAACGGTCGAAGCCGCCTGAAGGTGTCGACCGCACAAGCTGTACCAGGCTTGGCGCAGCGTTACAAAGTGGACAGGCGCGCTACTGCGCCCGTCCTCGTTTCCCGGCCGGGGATGTGCCACTCACACGATCGCCCTTGTTATTTGTCGTCCGTCTTGGCTGACGATTGTGGCCGACGTTCAGGTGTGTCTTCAGCGTTGGGCGCTTCTGGAAAACTGCCTGGGGTGAACACATGAGTGAGCAATTCGCTGGCATCGATGTTGACGACACCAGGAACCGAACGGGCCAGTGCAACAGCGTGCTCACACTGTCTATGGGTATTGACGCGACCGCTCAATGCCACCGCACCCGCATGGGTTTTGACATGGACATTCAGGCCAAGAGTGGTATCGGCCAATGCCAGGGCCGACTTTACCCGGGTGGTAATCCACGTGTCGTGAACGACCGTTTCCAGACCATGGGAGTAATGTTGGAAGTCATGAAGTTTCATGGCGCAATCCTCTCACACGTAATCCCCGCGAAGAGGGAGTGTCAGTCAACATTGATGTCGCCTGACACACCGCTTTCGCGGGCAAGCCACGCTCCCACAGGTTTGCGCGTCTCAGCGTTTGACCGACAGACTCGTCTGGGTCATGCGGCTGCGGATCGTGAACACGCCATCACCCGAGAGAATCGCGCTGCGCGCAAACAGGCGACCGCTCTCCCAGTTCGAAAGCCCCAGTTCCGGCTTGTTCAGCGCGTACTGTCCGTCGACCCAGCGGGTGATCCCGTTGCCGACAAAAGGCGCGTTGACCGCGTTGTAGAACCGCGCCTGCGCCTGGGCATCTTCACTGATCAGCGACACGGTGAATTGCGGGCTGTAGCGGTTGAACAAGGCAATGGCCTGATCCAGATCGTCGACGATCTTCAGGCTGACTTCCGGGGTTTCTTCCCATTCCCACTCGCGGCCCAATTGGTCCTCGGGCAGCGGTTCGGCCTGTGCTTCGGTCTGATAGCCTTCGGCGCGGTACACCTCGACGCTCGCGGTGCGCCAATCGCTCGGCAAATGCTGCTCGCTGCCCTCGACGATGTGCAGTTTGCAGCCCTGGCCCCGCGCGGTGCCAGCCTGTTGCAGTGCATCGAGAAACAGCGGCACCAGTTCGGCTGCTCGGTCGCGGTGGATCAGGCAAACGTTCAAGGTGTTGCAGACTTTGCGGTCCAGCGAATTGCGCACCACGGCGGCGAAGCGCTGGGCATCGGCATCTTTATTCGCGATCAGCCAGGCGCCACCGGTGCCATGCAGGCTGACGGCGGTGCCGGCCTGTTGCGCGATGCTGCCCAACTGGCTGACCGCATGCCCCGAACCACGGGCCACGGCCAGCGACAGGCGCCGGTCGGCGAACATTGCCCAGCCGGCGGCGTGATTGACACTTTCGACCAGCGACACTGCACCGCTCGGCAACCCGGCATCGGCCAGTGCCGGATTCAGTGCATGGGTGACGATGGCCTGAGCGGTGCCCAACGCGTCGCTACCAATACGCAGCACCGCGGTGTTGCCAGTGCGCAATACACCGGCGGCGTCGGCAAAGACATTGGGCCGGCCTTCGAACACAAAAGCGACGATGCCCAGCGGCGAAACCACCTGCTCGACTTTCCAGCCGTCGTGCTCGACGCAGCTCACGACTTGACCGCGGGTGGCCGGCGCATCGCGCCAGGCCCGCAGGCCGGCGATCATGTCGCGGCGCATGCGCTCATCAGCCAGCAATCGCGTGGTGGAACGCCCGCGTGCCTTGGCCCGCTCGATGTCGGCCAGGTTGGCGGCTGCAATCAAAGCCCAGCATTCCGGGGTTTCCAGGCGTTGCGCGAAGCGATCGAAGAACTCGCTGATGGCGTGATCCGAAACGCTGGACATTGCGGCAAACGCCGCCTCGGCGCGCTCGATGGCGACCGTCGCCGCCTGCTGATCCGCCACCGGGATCAGCAACAACTCGCCGCTGACCTGCTCCACCAGCAGATGGTCGCCGGGCTGAAAGCGCGCCGCCAGTTCGGGGCTGACGACCGTGACACGATTACCGGCAAATGGGATCGGCGTGCCAGCGACTAGACGTTCGAGCGCAAGAGACATGAAGCGGTTTCACCATGCAGGGGGGCGGTCGGAAAATGTATAGGAAAATCCGTGGAGCGTCATTCACCGGGACGCGGTGGCGGTTACTTTTTCGCAAGTCGAAATACGTCCTGCTCCAGTCCATTGCTACCCTGTTTACGCTTATCCGAATTCACGTCATAAACCACCAGCAACAAGGGCTCTTCTACGCCTTCGGTGCCGATAAAGGTCATCCCTTCGGCATGATCGCAGCCTTTATCTTCTCCTTGCCCGTAAGGAACCTCCAGGACCGACGTCAATTGTTCGCTGAAAACGAAACCTTCATCTGCTGGCCTGGCGCCGTCGCGCCATCGAAATACAGTGACGGGCCCGTCGAGGTCCATCGTCGGTCCAGCCAGGATCAACATATCGTCACCATCGAGGCATAAGTCCCTGACGCCGAGCCCATTCAGCTGGAAGAAATGCTTTCGATACTTTCGCCCACCCGGCCCGATTTTCTTCAGCCTCAGTGTGTGAGCAAGCTTGGGATGGTCTTCGGGTTCGACCTCCAGAATGATTGCCCATCCCCGCAGCACAGGCCCTCGCAACCCGATAAAAACACGCTTGCCATTGACCTCGAGGCCTTCGGTATCGAACCCGTTGTCCTTGCTGGGAATGTGCAGGAATACCCCGACATGTTCGTCGTCCTTGAGTTCATCGAGCAATTCGTTACCCAGTTGATTGCCGGCCAATTGAGCGGCGACTCGATCATCGCTGGCGGTACTCTTCACCAAAGTGAACGTCCCGTTTTCTTCGACCAGAGGAATCCGGGCCAGGAGAAAACGATTGCCATCACGGCTGACAATGGCCAGACGTTCAGCGTTTTTCTTCAGGGACTTGGTGCTATCGGGCTTTTTCCGTTTCAGGCTGTGAGAGCCCACGATCCAGAGATACCCTGTGTCGCGGTCGTAGCTCATGCCCTCCAGGTCTGCTTCAACGTCTTCTTTGCCAACGTCCGGCATGACCGGCAGCGTCAACAGGGATGCCAACGGGAACCGCTTCTGCTGATCAAACAGAAATTCGCCCGGGCTGGCGCGCTCGCGCTGGGTGAAACGTTCAAGGCTCAAGGATTCATCATTGGCGACCCACAGGGTATTGCCAATCTGCACCACGGCAGACAACCCGTCGCGCAAATGAGCGTCCGTCTCATTGAAGACGAGAAGCGCGGAACCGAACTTCATCATGGATTCACCCGCGCCTCCACCCGATCGGGTGAGCAGTCAAAAGATCTACTTCACGTTAGCGACCACCCGGTGCAAGTCAAGGAGCGCCATCAGAACACCGACCAGCCAATCCGCTGACTCAACAACTCCAGCGCCGCCATACCCGCAAGAGAGTTGCCGGCAGCGTTCAATTCCGGGGACCAGACGCACACCGTGAATTGCCCCGGCACCACCGCGACGATCCCCCCGCCCACGCCGCTCTTGCCCGGCAGACCGACGCGATAGGCAAAGTTGCCCGCTTCGTCGTACAGCCCGCTGGTGGCCA
Organism: Pseudomonas sp. 01L34; assembly: GCF_056400265.1. Classification (NCBI taxonomy): domain Bacteria; kingdom Pseudomonadati; phylum Pseudomonadota; class Gammaproteobacteria; order Pseudomonadales; family Pseudomonadaceae; genus Pseudomonas; species Pseudomonas sp. 01L34. The sequence continues at coordinate 78,318 of NZ_JBFTSX010000001.1, read as the reverse complement.
TGATCGAGTTGACTTGTTGGGTCTGGCGGGCGCTGAGGATCTGTGCGCCGCTGTGTTTGCAGAAGCCGTCGTTGGCCAGGAAGCAGAACGCCCGGGCGAGGTCCACGCAACTCATGCGCAGCGCGCAATGGCTGAAGTAGCTGCGCAGCACCGCCTCGACATCGTTATGGAAGTTGCCGAACGACTGCATCAGATACGCCATGGCCGCGTTACGCGCGCGGTGCTGGTATTCGGATTCGGCGACCTTGCCGTCTACCATGATGTTCGGGTTGCCGGACAAGCGCCGGACGAAATCGCGCATCGACAGCGCTGGAGCGGCAAAGCGCGATTGATTGATGTCGCAGATCACCAGCGCACCGGCATTGATGAAGGGATTGCGCGGGCGCCCGCGCTCGAATTCCAGCTGCACCAGCGAGTTGAACGGCTGGCCCGACGGCTCGTGGCCCAGGCGTTCCCATATCGCTTCGCCGGAGTGTTCGATGGCCTGCACCAGGCTGAACACCTTGGAAATACTCTGCACCGAGAACGGCGTGTCGGCGTCCCCCGCGCAAAACAACTCGCCGTCATTGCCATAGACGGCAATGCCCAATTGATTGCCCGGTACCTCGCCGAGGGCGGGAATGTAGTCAGCCACTTTGCCCTGACCGATCAACGGTCGGACTGCGTCAAGGATCTCGTTCAACAGAGCTTGCATGCCGGGTTCCGAAGTCTCGCCCCATGGGATTGCGGGGACACTGTCGCTAGACGCCGCTGAGCGGCGTTGAATCACAGTTTTGTATGGGAATGTATCTGTCGCGGCCCGGGATACACCAACTTGCACCGGGTGGTCTTTCAGACATATCGCCAATACAGCTGATTGCAACACTTCTGTCGTCCGCTGACCACCGGCAAACCGGATCAGCCCTTGCTCAGGAGTGTTGTCATGATGACCCAAGTCCCCCGTTACCATGGTTGGTCGCTGTTTGGCCTGCTGGCCATGCTGGTGCTGCTGATGACCGGCCTGATTCTGCTGCTCAACCCCGATCTGGTAGAAGCCACCCGCAGCGCCATTCGCGCCACCGCACGCACTTCGTTTGCGCTGTTTCTTGCTGCATTCACTGCATCGGCCCTGGCGGTGCTGGTGCCCTCGCCTTTCAGCCACTCGCTGGTGCGTGAACGACGCTTCATCGGCCTGGCCTTCGCGTTTTCCCATCTGGTCCACGCCATTCTGATCTACAGCTACGGCCAACTGAACCCCGAGTTCTGGCCCGACCGCACCACGGTCGGCAATATTCCGGGTTCGGTCGGTTACCTGTTCATTCTGTTGATGGCATTGACCTCATTCAAAACCACGGCGCGCCTGATCGGCCCCAAAGCCTGGAAAGCCCTGCACACCTGCGGCATGTGGGTGATCGCGGCGGTGTTCGCCTTTTCCAACTTCAAACGCATCCCACTGAGCGCCTGGTACGTCCTGCCGTTCGGCCTGATGTTTTCAGCGATTGTCATTCGGCTGCTGGGCACGATTGCGCAGAAGTACAAACGGTCCGCCAGAAACACGCTATTGACCGAATAAAACCTCAACACCACCAATCCCCCGTGGGATCGGGCTTTTGTGGCGAGGGGGCTTGCCCCCGTTGGGTTGCGAAGCAGCCCCAAAATCTCTGATGCATCAAAGATCTTGTGAGTGCTACGCACTCAAACGGGGGCGAGCCCCCTCGCCACAGTCCGCTCCCACAATGAATCCCTTGGAGCTCAAACCATGAACACCTCTCTCTCATCAGCCATCCAGGGCCTGCACCTGAACCTCGACCGCGTCGGCAACTGGATCGCGCCCCTCACCCTGCGGCTGTTTCTGGCCTGGGAGTTTTTCGAGTCTGGCCTGGAAAAATGGAACGGCCAGAACTGGTTCGCCGACATCCAGGACCGCTTCCCGTTTCCCTTCAACCACGTTCCCGCCACGCTGAACTGGGAACTGGCGATGTGGGCCGAGCTGATCTGCGCCCTCACCCTGCTGGCAGGCCTCGGGACACGGCTCTCGGCGATTATTCTCGTGGTGGTCACGGTCGTCGCGACCGCTGCCGTCCACTGGCCGGCCGATTGGTCTACATTGAGTGAACTTGCCCAGGGTTATGCCATCAGCAACAAAGGCCACGGCAACTTCAAGCTGCCGTTGATCTACCTCGCAGCCCTCATGCCGTTGTTGTTCTCGGGGGCCGGCAAACTCAGCATGGACGCGTTGTTGGCTCGACTCTTCTGGCGGCGCAGTCACCGCTGAGACGCCAGCGTCTCGATACCCCATCCAACTTATGCAAAGGAGCCATCATGAGCGTAACCAGCCAATGGATCGAAATCAGCAGCCCCGAAGGCACCTTCGGCGCTTACCTGGCCATCCCCCACACCCGTAAAGGGCCGGGGATCGTGCTGATTCAGGAAATCTTCGGGGTCAACGAACACATTCGCTCGGTTGCCGAGCAATACGCCGCCGATGGCTATCTGGTCATAGCGCCGGATCTGTTCTGGCGCCACGGCCACCGTATCGAACTGGGCTACGACGAAGCCGGCTGGAAACGCGCCGTCGAATTGATGAACGCCACCGACCGCTATAAAGCCCAGGCTGACATCAAACTGGCCATCGATACCCTGAAGACGCATACCGGGCTCGACGGCAGGATCGCCTCCATCGGTTACTGCTTCGGCGGCATGCTGTCGTACAACACCGCAGCCAACGGTTTCGTCGACGTGGCGATCGCCTATTACGGCGGCGGCATTCAGAACCAACTGGATCGGGCCGGTGAAATCAAGGTGCCGCTGCTGATGCACTTCGGCGAACAGGACAGCCACATCCCCATCGACGCCGTGAAGCAAATCGCCGAGCGTTTCGAGTTCAACGACGATGTCGATATCGAGGTGTATCCGGGGGCCGAACATGGTTTCAACTGCTCGCACCGTGACAGCTACAACCAACGGGCGGCGGCCGAGGCGCATGGCAATACGTTGATCTTTTTAAGTCAGAACCTTTGATAGCCGAGGTTGGCGCTATCAATACTCGATGAGTATTCAGCCCGGAAACCAGCATGGACAACCTAGCAAAACCCAGACCAGCCTCACTGCGTATCCCCTCCACGGTCTGGGCCCTGGGTTTTGTCAGCCTGTTCATGGACCTTTCGTCAGAGCTGGTGCACAGCCTGTTGCCGGTATTTCTGGTCACTACTTTAGGCGCTAGCGCACTGACCGTCGGGGTGATCGAAGGCATTGCCGAGGCGACGGCGATGGTGGTCAAGATATTCTCCGGCGCCATCAGCGACTTTATCGGCCGGCGTAAAGGCCTGCTGTTGATGGGCTACGGTCTGGCGGCGTTGTCGAAGCCGCTGTTTCCCCTCGCGCACTCGGTTGATGTGGTATTCACCGCGCGCTTTCTGGATCGCATCGGCAAAGGCATTCGTGGCGCGCCGCGCGATGCGCTGGTCGCCGATGTCGCCCCCGCCGAAATCCGTGGTGCCTGCTTCGGCTTACGCCAGTCGATGGACACCGTGGGGGCGATTCTGGGTCCGGTTCTGGCGATCGTGCTGATGCTCTGGCTCGGGCAGATCCATCTGGTGTTGTGGTTTGCGGTGATCCCGGCGGTGATATCGGTGGCGCTGATTGTCGGTGGCGTTAAAGAGCCTACCGATGTCGCCGGGAAACACACCTTTCGCTCGCCTATCCACTGGAAGGTACTGCGGGAGTTTTCCCAGGGTTACTGGTGGGTGGTGATCGTCGGCGGGCTCTTCACGCTGGCCCGTTTCAGCGAGGCCTTTCTGGTCTTGAAAGCGCAGCAGACAGGTCTGACGGCCACTTGGGTGCCGATGGTGATGGTGGTCATGTCGCTGTTGTATGCGGTGTCCGCCTACCCGGCCGGCTGGCTGTCCGACCGGATCAGCCGCACCAAGTTGCTGTGTGTCGGCATGGGGCTGCTGATCCTGGCGGACCTGCTGCTGGCGCAAGCGGATTCAATCATGACCATGCTGGCGGGCGTAGCCCTGTGGGGTCTGCACATGGGCTTCAGCCAGGGCATTCTCGCGACGCTGATCGCCGACACCGCACCCGAGCATCTCAGGGGCACGGCGTTCGGCCTGTTCAATCTGATCAGCGGCGTGTGCCTGTTGATCGCCAGCGTACTGGCTGGCGCGCTATGGGAAACCTCGGGCTCCGCCAGCACTTTCATCGCCGGGGCGGTGCTGGCGGCTGCGGCGTTGGCGTTGCTCCTGTTGCGCAAGTCCTAGTCCGCGATCGCGGTGAACCCGCGTTGCAAATCCTCGATCAACGCGTCGACATCTTCCAGGCCAATGTGCAACCGCAGCACCGGGTTCAATGCGCGATCTGCCGCACTGTTGCGATCCTGGGTGTCGGCGACGGTGACCAGGCTTTCATAGCCGCCCCAGGACGCACCCAGACCAAACACCTGCAACGCATCGATGAAGCGCTCTACATACGTAGCGTCGGCATCACGCAGTTCGAAGGACAGTAAGCCGTTGCTGCCCGTGAAGTCCCGTCGCCACAGGGCATGATGGGGATGATCGGCCAGCGCCGGATGGAACACCCGTTTCACCTGCGGTTGCGCTTGTAGCCAATGAGCGATTTCCAGGGCCTGGCGTTCGTGCACCTCCAGGCGTGGCGCCAGGGTTCGGGCGCCGCGCAGCACCAGCCAGGCGTCGTCAGGGCTGACGGCGCTGCCAAAGGTGTCGCTCATGGACGCCAGCGGCTGCCAGACTTCTTGCCGGGTACAGACGCTGCCCATGACCACATCGCTGTGGCCGCACAGGTACTTGGTCAACGCCATGATCGAGATGTCCGCGCCCAGCGTCAGCGGCCGGTACAGGTAGCCCGAGCCCCAGGTGTTATCGACGGCCAGCAGAATGCCTCGTGGTTTGCACAGCGCGGCGATGGCCGGCAGGTCGCTGAGTTCATACAGCAGCGAGCCGGGCACTTCGGTGTAGACCATTTTTGTATTGGCTTGCAGTTGCCCTTGCAGGCCGCTGCCGTCAGGCGCGAAGTAGCCGACCTGGATGCCGAACGGCCCAAGCAGCTCCCGAGCCAGACGCCGCACGGGCGCATACACCGCGTCGGTAATCAGCACATGATCGCCGGGCCGCAGGTAGGCCAGGAACGTCTGCGCCACCGCCGCCAGCCCGGTGCCAAACAAGCGGGTGCGATAACCGCCTTCCAGCTCCGTCACCAGGTCTTCCAAGGCAAAAGCGGTCGGATTGCCCCGAGCGCCATAGCTCAGCACCCGCTCCCGGTCACGGCGAGCACGGGCATCGCGCATCTGCGCCAGGTTGTCGAACAGCACCGTACTCAAACGAGTGACGGGCACGTTGACACCTCGACTGCCACTGCCCTTTTCGGTACGCGCCGCCTGCACTAGACGGGTACGCACCCGCGCATCACGAGTCGCTTGAGACGGCGCGCGCAGCGGTTTCAGGCTGGCGATTTCGTCTGCGCTCATTTGCGCCAACAGGCCGATTTCCCAGGCCAGGTACTGACGCGCCGCGTCCTTGTTGCCGGCGTGGCGATCATGGGTAAAGAACAGAAAATCGATGCACTGCTGATCGGGCGGCGTATTGGCATCTTCTTGCAACGCAAAACCCGCCTCGCGCCAGGCGTCAACGCCGCCGCTCAACAGCCGGGTTTGCGCACGTTGAACATCGGGCAATTCCAGCGCCGCGAACGCTGCCAGCTGCGGGTCATCGGCCAGCAACACCAGAGGTCGCTGTTCACCGGCCACTTCACTTGCCAGCAACGAACGAATCGACCAGCGCGAGCCGGCGATATGACCTTTGCGGAAGGTCATGCTCGGGCGCAGGTCAATCAATGCCACCGCGTCATCCTTCAACGCATCGGCCAGGGCTTGCGCGGTGGTCACGGGCAATGTTTCGTGAACGGATACCTCAAGCGCGGGCAATGCCAGACCGCTACTCACCCCACCTTCCAGCACATAAGCTTCATGCCCCAACTGCCGAAGCCAACTGGCAACGATCGGCGCCCGTATGCCATCGCTGTCGATCGGCACCAACCGCGCCTGACGCACGCCGATATACAGGTCGGTAGACTGAATCAACTGCCCGCCCGGCGTGTGTTGCGCACCGGGCAAACTGCCGGCGACAAACTCCTCGGCGGTGCGCACATCGCACAGAAACAAACTGCGTGCGGCCTCCCCGGCCCACTGCTCGACTTGCGCCGCCGTAACGGTTTCTACCCCGGCCCGTGCGGCCAGTTGTGCCGCGGCGAGGCGTTGTTGCGGCAAGGTCTTGGATGACACCTCATCGGCATAGCGGCGGGTGCTGCCATGTTCCAGCCGGAAATCTTCCAGGTACCAGCCCTGCGTACCGTTTTCCAAGGCGTAGACCGGATTCTTCAATCCCAGATTGATCAGGGTCTGGGCGCCAATAATGCTGCGGGTTCGACCGGCACAATTGACCACGATCGGCGTGCTGTCGTCCGGCACCAGATCCTGTACGCGATAGCCCAGCTCGCCGTTCGGGCAGCAGACAGAACCGGGGATGGTCATCTTGCGGTATTCGTCGAACGGCCGACCGTCCAGCACCACCAGAGGCTCGCCCCGGGCTTGCCATTCAGCCAGCTGCCTGGCGGTGACATGCGGCGTATCACTGGTCTCTTCCACCAATTCGCCAAAGGCTTTGGACGGCACATGCACACCCGCGAACAGTTGCAGGCCTGCCGCCTGCCAGGCATCGGCACCGCCGTCGAGAATATGCACGCGGCTGTACCCCAGCGCCTGCAAACGCCGAGCAGAGCGCACCGCGATGTCCCCGCCGTTCTGGTCATAGATCACCAGCCGCACCTGAGGATTCGGCGCCAGGCGTCGGACCTCCAGCTCCAGGCGACTGTAGGGCAGGTTCACCCCGTGAAACAGGTGGGCTTCGCCATATTGGCCATGCTCACGCACATCAAACAGGGCAATTTCCTGCCCGTCGAACAGCCATTGCTGCAGTTGCCCTGGGGTTACGGTCTGGCTCATGTGTAGGCCTTGATCGACGGCGCCATTTGCGAGGCGTTGTAATTGAGAATGCGCCCGTCGGCCTCGACCCCGTAACGGCCGTTGAGCGATTCCAGCGGCAAACCGTACAGGTGGAAATGCAGGGTCGGCTGCTCGCCTTCGACACGGATGCCATGCAGGTCTTCACCGAGAAACGAGATCGATGTGCCGGGTTGCACGATCACTTCCTTTTCCAGGTGCAACGTGGTGAACCCAGGCTCGCGGCCCTCGTCATCACGGGTGTAGACGTAGTTGATTTCCTGGCCTTCGACGGCGCTGATGATTGCCCAGGTTTCGTGGTTGTGCGGGATCGTACTTTTACCCGGCAACAATGAGTTGAGGTACAACGTCGGCGTGTCGCCATCGTCGTTCAGACGGTAGCGAAACGCGGTGCTGCCCTGCCCCGGCACTGGCGCCGGGAACACGTCGAAATTGAACAGATCGCGACGCTCGGCCAGGGTTTCGAGCAAGGCGACGATCTCCGTCAACGCGGCGCGGTCGACGCCACGCTGATGGATGACGCGGATTTTCTTGAGGAAATCCTCGATGACGGCGGCACGGTTATCGGTACTCATGAACAGACTCCTCGGTATTAGACGGACAGGCTGTAGCGGCTCAGGTTACTCAACAGATACGGATCGTTGGCGACACGGGGACGGCGTCCCGGATCGCCCAGGGCGTGACGCAGAAACTCCTGGGTCCGCTCACTGGTGGGGTACTGGAAGATCTGCTCGGCACTGCCGCGTTCGACAATCACGCCGTTTTCGGTGAAGTAGACGATGTCGCTGATCTCTTCGGCGAAACGCATTTCATGGGTCACCAACACACAGGTCATGCCCTCTTCGGTCAGCTCGCGAATCACCGTCAGCACCTCGCCAACGGTCTCCGGATCGAGGGCAGAAGTCACCTCATCGAACAGGATCAATTCCGGACGCATGGCCAACGCCCGGGCAATCGCCACCCGCTGTTGCTGACCGCCGGAGAGTTGCCCCGGATAAGCATCGGCCTTGTGCTCCATGCGCACCTTGGCCAGCAAGGCGCGGGCGTCTTTTTCGGCCTCGGCGCGGTTGCGCCCCAGCACTTTGCGCGGGGCGATTACCAGGTTCTGAAGCACCGACAAATGCGGGAACAGGTTGTACTGCTGGAACACAAACCCCACACGCTTGCGTAACTCGATGCGCTGGGTTTCCTGGGCCAGGGTGTGAACCTCAGTGCTGCCGACGCGGATGGTGCCGCGTTGGGGCTGCAACAAACCGGTGATGCAGCGCAGGATCGTCGACTTGCCGGAGCCGGACGGGCCGATGATCGACACGGCCTGGCCGCGATGCACGTCGAGGTCGATGCCCTTGAGTACCGGGTTGCTGCCAAATGACAGGTGCAGGTCGCGCAGGCTGACCAAGGGCTCGGCGACGGTTTCAGTAGAAGGCATAACGTCGCTCCAGGCGTTGGGTGAGTCGGGAAATCGGGTAGCAGTAAGCAAAGAACAGCACCAGCAGGCTCAGGTAAATCACCACGGTGAAGCCGGTGAGATTCACCGTGTTGCTGGCGATTTGCGCGGTGTCGATCACGTCATGCACGCCCACCAAAGACGCCAGTGCGGTGCCCATGGTGATCACCGCGTAGAGGTTCATCCACGGCGGCAACATGCGCTTGAAGCACTGCGGCAGGATGATCGAGCGGAAAATCTGCCCGCGAGTGAAGGCCAGGGATCGCGCCGCTTCCCACTGGGTACTGGGGATCGAGGCGACGGCACCACGGAAGATCTCCGCAACATTGGCGCTCGCCGGCAACGCCAGGCCAATCGTGACCTTGACCCAGTCCGGGAACGCGACATAAGCGCTGCCGATGTGGATCTCGAACGGGAACACATAGGTGGTGAAATAGATCAGCACCAGCCACGGCGCGTTGCGAAAAATCTGCACCCAGATCCGCGCCGGCAAGCGCAGCAGCCACAACGGCGACAACGTCAGGGCACCGACCAACAACCCCAGCAACGAGCCCAGCCCGATCGCCACCAGACTGATCAGAATGTTCTGGCCAAACCCGACGACCAAGGCTGGCGACCATTGCAGCAAAGCCTTGAGTACCGGGCTGTGCGGCGCGAAATACACCAGCCAGAGCACGGCCCCCACCAACAGCAGCAACTTGCCGACATGCCGACGCGGCCAGGCCCGCGGCGCGGTGACGGACGATTCAATGGCCATAACCGGGCATCCTCAGGCGCGCTTCGAGCAGGCGTCCCACACAATTGACGGTAAAACTCAGCAAGCCGAAAAACGTCAGGATCAGAATCATCAGCTCCAACACGTTATCGCTCTGGGTCCAGATCATGATCGCCGCGTAGGTGATGTCGCCGACGGCAATGGCCGAGGCGACGGCGGTCATTTTTACCAGGTCGATCAGGTTGTTGATCAGCGACGGCAAGGCGAAGCGCAAGGCCAGTGGCAGTTGCACATTCCACAACAACCGGCGGCTGCTGAACGCCAGCGAACTGGCTGCCTCCATCGTCACCGCCGGCACCGCTTCGATCCCGGCGCGCAAGGCTTCGGCATGAAACGCGCCTTTGTGCAGCGAAATCACGATCACCACCCAGGCGAACGGCGTCAGCGGGTTGGCCGCGCCAACGGCCTGGGTCAGCAGCATGTTCAGCACCAGAAATGCGCAATACAGCTGCACCAGCGTCGGCGTGTTGCGAGTGACTTCGACAAACACCCGCGCAGGTTTTGCCAGCCAGGTTTTACCCGAGGTCAGCATCGCCGCCAAACCGACCCCCGCCAGCAGGCTGCCGACGATGGTGAACAGGCACAGCAGCACCGTGGTCAGCGCGCCCTTCTCCAGGGTTCCGCGCTGATAAGCGTCCAGCAGAAAGCCGTAGTTCAGGCCGAATCCGGCGGCCCAGTGGACGAACAGTTCCATCCGGTGATTCCTTGAGCGACCGCCGAGTTCTTCGACTGCCTGTTGAAAACGATAAGGTGAACCGCTCAGGCGCCGTTGGCCTGGAACTGTTTCTGCAACTCCACCAAGGCCGGTGACGCAGGGGTGATGCGGTTGCGGGCCTGGGCGTCAATCAGCCAGCCGCTGCGGTGCAGTTCCTTGACGATGGGGTCGAGCCGGGCCTGGGTGTCGCGTTCGCCAGGTCGGGTCCAGATCACCGAAGGGGCCGGGTTGAGCTCCGGACTCAGCGCCCGATAGCCCTGCCATTCGGCGTTGTCGGCGATCAACGGGTTGATCAGCGTGGCGTCATGCACTGCCGCGACGCAGTTGTTGCCACGCAGCGCGAGCAAGGATTCCGACGAGCTCTTGAACGCCTTGATCTCCACACCCAGCTCGGTGAGCGGCTTGATGTAGCTGCTGCCCTGGGAGGTGCAGACGGGCTGGCCCTTGAGGTCTTCCCAACGACTGATCTTGCTGTCCTTGAGCAGCGCCGCGGTACCGCCGACACGGTAGAAAGGCGTTGGCACAAAACCGAGGATCTCACCGCGCTCGGCGGTCCATTCCATGTTGGCGATCAACAAATCCACTTTGCCCTGCTGCAAAAACTGCACGCGGTTGGCAGGCAATACCGGCACTAGTTGCACCTCGGCGCCCAACTGCCGACCCAGTTCCTGAGCGAGGTCGACGTTCAAGCCCCGAGGTTTCTGAGTACCCGGATCGATACTGCCGAAGGGGCCGCCGGACAGTACGACCCCCACCGTCAGCACATGCCGTTGCTGGATCTTGTCCAGCGTGGCATCAGCCTGAGCCCCGGCACTGGTAGCCAATGAGATCAAGGCGCCCAGCATCACAGGCAACCATCGTTTTACAGGTGAGCGCTCAAGCAACATGGATTTCCCCTCATGGATGATCGGCGTTCCCCGACCTGATGAGGCGGCATCCTAGGTACAGTCCTGAAGTAACGGAAATTCAAATATCTAATATCGTTATAACTTGCCGTATTGCTGCTAAGCGAAAATCCTCACAGCGCCCGTAGTTACCGCACTAGCACTAAAATATCGCCAAAAATACATAAACAAATGTAATGTTTATGTTTGCAGCCCTGATATAAAAACAGCCCGGAAATGGCCATGCCGACCTCACCTACCCTCGATCTCGAATTGCTGCGCACCTTCATTGCCGTGGTCGATCACCACAGTTTTGCCGAGGCCGGCGCGCAACTGGCCCGCACACAATCGTCGGTCACCCAGCACATGCAACGCCTGGAACAACAAGTGGGGGTGAATCTGTTCGAGAAGCGCGGGCGTCAGAAGCAACTGACTGAAGCCGGTTTGCAGTTGTTGCGTCATGCGCGGCAGATGCTCTCGCTCAACGACGATGCGTTGAATTCCCTGCGCGAAAGCAACTTGAGCGGTGTGCTGCGGATCGGCTCGCCCCATGACATCGCCGACACCATCCTGCCGCCGATCCTCAGCCATATCGCCCGCTCGGCCCCGCGCTTGCGCCTGGAGATCGATGTCGGCCGCAGCCCGTTTCTGATGGATGACCTGCACCGGGGCAAGGTCGACATGGTGATCTCTACCCGCGAAGACCCGACGCTCGAAGGCTTCGCCTTGCGCACCTCACCGGTGTGGTGGATCTGCTCGGCACAGTACATTCATACGCCCGAAGAACCCTTGCCGCTGATTCTGGTGGATGAACCGAGTATCTATCGTCGCTACGCCCTGGAGGCGCTGGAGCGCGCCAACATTCCATGGCGCCAGGCGTACCTGGCGTCGAACCTGATCGGCATCAAGGCCGCAACGCGCGCCGGGCTGGGCGTCACGCCCAGAAGCATGGAAATGCTTGGCCCGGACATGCGCGTGCTCGGCGAAAACGATGGCCTGCCACGGCTGCCGGACGTGACCTACCACTTGTGGATTCGGCCCAACACCGTGAACCCGCTGGTGCGTCGGGCCTATGAGTTGATCAGGAACAGTCGAGGGCTTTGACGCGGCCATTAAAGAACTAAATAGCATTAATAAATACAAATTCAGTATTTATCGTTATAAAAATATCCGCGTACTCTCAGCTCATCCCGTCATTCATCACCACAGTGAAGTGCCCCATGAATCCGACTGACAACCTCATCGACTTCGCCAGCTACCGCAAACGCAAACAGGCTCAGCAACGGGCACGGGCCATGTGGGAAATGTACGCACGCAACGCCGCTCTACAGGCCTTTCAGTGGATCCAGGCCGCCCAGTCGACCGAGACCCGTCACGCATGAACGCGCAGCAACCCTCGCGCTTTCTGGTGAGCGCAGGCGAACCCGTGACGGACTTGAATAACCTCGAACAACTGGAAGAAGACCCGATCTGCGAGCGGGTCGCGCAGAACCTGCAGCGGCTGCGGGGCAAGCGTCATCTGTCCCTCGACGCTCTGGCCCGGCAATGCGGCGTGAGTCGGGCCATGCTGGCGCAGATCGAATCCGGACGCAGCGTGCCGTCGATCAAAGTGCTGTGCAAAATTGCCAAGGGCTTGAAGGTTTCGGTGGCGGCGTTTCTCGAGCACCGGGCTTTCGAAGGTGTGGCCGTGCTGTCAGCGAACCAGAGCAAACGCCTGGTCAGCGCCAGTGGCGCCTTCGTCAGCCGCGCGCTGTTTCCGTTCGACGTGGCACGCCAATCGGAATTCTACGAACTGCGTTTGAGCCCGTTGGGCGAAGACCACTCCGAGGGCCATGGCCCCGGTGTGCAGGAGAACCTGGTGGTGTCACAGGGTGTACTGGAAATCAGCGTCAACGATGAGCGTTACCTGCTGTCCACCGGCGACTCGATCCTGTTCTACGCCGACCAGCCCCACCGCTATCGCAACCCCGCCGACAGTGAGGCCGTGGCTTATCTGGTGGTGACCTACCCGGAGCGCCTGGACTAACCCCCAGAAGCCATGAACCTGTTGGAACGAGCCTGTGTGGCGAGGGGGCTTGCCCCCGTTGGGTCGCGAAGCGGCCCCAAAACTTGCAATCGCGGTGCATCAGGTACACCGCATGCAATGGTTTACGACTGCTGCGCAGCCGAACGGGGGCAAGCCCCCTCGCCACACAAACTCGCTCACACAGTAGCTTTATCAGCGCCACACGAAAAAGCCCCCGCAACCGTCAGGTCGCGGGGGCTTTTAAATGTCTGCTGCCAGGGATCAGCAGGTGCAGCACATCATTGGCATGCCGTTGCAGCTCATCATCATCGGCATGCTGCAATCGTTCATCATTTTCATCATCAGGGCGCAGCAGCTTTTCATCATGTCCATGTTCATGCCGGCCATCGGCATGATTTTGCACATCATGCCGTCGGCCATCATGGTGCATTCCATCATGCACTTCATCGATGGCATCGGCATGCCCATCGTAGGCATTGCCATCATCATGTTCATCATCGGCATGGCCATGCCTGCCTGAGACATGCACATCATGCTCATGTTGCCGCAATGCATCATCATCGGCATGCCGCAGTTCATCATCATCTGCATCATTTCAGCGCTGTTCTTGAACATCGCCATGTCCATGCCAGCAGCCGGCATCATTTTGCACATCATGCCGTCATCCATCATTTCGCAGCTCATGGTCGCCATCATCATCGGCATGCCCATCATAGGCATCATCGGCATGTTGGCGTTCATCATCGGCATTGGCATCTGCATGGCGTTCATCATGGTGTAACTCCCTAAGCGATTCGATAGTTGGACGAAGCTGATGGGGGCGGATTCTAAGGACTGGCGAAGGGACGACAAGATGATGGCCGAGCAGCAGAAATTGATGTTGAAACCGCTTTAGTGCCGTGGCGGGGACGCCGCTGTCTGCTATAGCGCCCCTATGGAATTCATCGCAGACAGAATCAAAGCGAAGACGTGGTTTTGTCGGTTATGGATATTCGACCCAGCGCTATATAAAGAACCGAAAGAAATAATCGATCTAAACAGCGCAGAGTTTTTTACCTGCAAAGGGAGCTAGCAAGGCTTGTGCATTCGCAACCAGGCCTGCTGGCGCTGTTGCGGTCAGGAGCATGCAGCAGCACACCGACCTGACCCGCGAGTTGTTCTTTGAGAGCAACAACGTCAAACGCTTCAAAACCCTTGTTTCGATGAGCACCGTGAAGCTGGGTTTGAATATCCCGTTGGGCGTTGAATAGCCTACGGTGCAGTGGAAGCGTCAGCGACCAAGACTATCCGCCAATCTCCTGGCCTGCTGAGTCGCGACCTCACGCGCGCAGAGGTCAACGTCTTCCCCCAGGATGGTCTTCTCTACAGTCACCGAGTGCACATCCGTCACGCCGATAAATTTCAGCCAGGCTTCCACGTAGGGCTTCTGGAAGTCGAAGCGCTCTGCCGGGGTGATCGACTGCGCCGAAAAATCCAGGCCGCGGGCATACATCACCACAGCGGTTTTGTTGTGCAGCATGCCTTCCAGACCGCGCTCCGGGTCGAAGCTGAACAGGATGTCTTTCTGCGACACCAGGTCGATGAAGTGCTTGAGTTTGTACGGGATGCTGAAATTCCACAGTGGCACGGACATCACCAGCACATCCGCGCTGTGCAGATGCGCGGCCAGCGCTTTCAAGGTGTTCCAGGCGTCGTCTTGCGCCGGGGTCAAGGACGTGCCGTTGAGTCCGGCGTATTTGGCCTCCATGACCAGATCATTGAATTCCGGCAACGCCATGTTCCAAAGGTCAAGGGTGATGATTTCGGTGTCCGGGGTGTTTTCCTGATAGCGCGCAATGAAGCTGCGGGCGACTTCAAGGGAGGCCGAGCGCTGTTTGCGCGGGGAACATTCGATATGTAGAAGAGTAGTCATGGCACGCCTCGGGTAATGGGAGATGGGGGGCGGCAAACATTGCAACATAGTTTTATTTGGAATATAAATCGTAAATAAATAAGCCATTAATCACATATCAAACTATGTTCGATGCTCTGCTACTCAAGACTTTTGTCACAGTCGTCGATGAAGAAGGCTTCAGCCGTGCAGCCGAGAAGCTGCACCTGACCCAGTCCGCGGTCAGTGGGCACGTGCGACGACTGGAAGAACAGATTGGTAAACCCCTGTTGAGGCGTACCACCCGTTCCCAGCGACTGACGCCCGATGGCGAACGCCTGGTGGCTTATGCACGCACCATCCTTGCGCTGAACCGTGATGCCTGGGCTGAACTGACGCGCACGCCGTTTCACGGGCGACTGCGGATCGGGGTATCCGAAGATTTTGTCGAGTCGCGATTAATGCGCACTTTTCAGGATTTCGCGGCGCAGTACCCGGGGATGGAGATCGACGTGCAGGTGGGCATTCCGGGCACATTGCTGGCCTTGATGAAGCAAGGGCATCTGGAACTGGTCATCGGCTCTCTGTGCGAAACCAGCGACACGGGGCTGCTGCTATGGCAAGAACCGCTGGTGTGGGCCTGGTCGGCGCAGCCCGTCACCGAGTTACCGACGCCGTTGCCGCTGGCCCTGTTCCCCGAGCCGTGCCCTTATCGCGAGGTGGCCCTGACACAACTGGCTCGGGCGGGGATCGCCCAACGAACGGCGATGTTGTGCAGCAGCACGGCCGGATTGCGAGCCGCGGCGCTTGCTGGCTTCGCGGTAGCGCCCATGCCAGTCAGCCAGTTGGGGCAAGGACTGGCGGTTCTTGGTGCGGAACAAGGATTGCCGGATTTGCCCGATGCGCAGTTTCGGTTGTTCAGCGCTCCTGAAGCGGATCAGGCGATTGTGGCAGCGGTCACTCAACTCATTGTGGAGTATTGCTCTGCGCGCAGGACTTAAGAATCATACCTTGTTGACCCCGTTACTCACTGCTCAGGGAGAGCGCCATGTCTGTAGAAATCCAGCTTTCGGAAAATGCGACCGAAGCAGAGCGACTAGGCATTTTGACCCCATTGCTGGCCCATAACCTGGCCAACGGTGGCGACGACGCCTATGAAACTTTTGCTCTGTTGCTACGAGACGCTGACAGTAACGAAGTTATTGGTGGGCTGTACGGCAAGATCTCTTATCGATGGCTGCTCATCGATCTTGTCAGCGTTCCCGAGTCAATGCGCGGTCAGGGTATCGGAGAACGGCTAATGCGCATGGCTGAAGAAGTCGCGCAGAAAAAACACTGCATTGGTATCTGGTTGGAGACCTTCAGCTTTCAGGCTCCCGGTTTTTATCGAAAACTGGGTTACTCCGAATTCGGACGCTTGGCAGACTATCCACCAGGACATACCCGGCTCTATTACCAGAAGTTGTTGTGCTGACCGCGTTTTCGATCCAGGGCCGTTAGTTGTGCTTTACAGCGGACGGCTATCGGCCAACAGCGAACCTTAACGATGGTGAATCAGTCCTCACCTTCATGCGCTCATTTGCCAACCCGGTGCCGTGCAGCTACTGTCAGCGTTATGAATCAGCCACGAATTGCCTTGACCACGACTACCACGACCGCCAGAGGCGGGTCGTGAGAGGTGTCGTGAGCCAATAACACACGAACTTCAAAGGCCCGCCAGTGATGGATAGGGCCTTTTCTTTTGCCCTTGTGTCGCTGGCCCAAACGCAAGGAAAAGCACTATGTATGCACTCTTGATTCTCGATATGCAGGTTGGGTTGTTTCATGGTCCGGAAAAACCATGGGCTGGCGAAGCGCTGCTAGACACGTTGAATAACCTGTTGAGTAAAGCCCGGCGTGCAGGTGCGCCGATTTTTCTCGCACGCCATATTGGTCCACCTGGTTCGCCTATCGAGTCCGGAAGTCCGTTGACGCAACTGGTGCAGGAACTGGAGCTACAGGGTGACGAAGTGATCTTCGAGAAAAGCCGACCCAACGCCTTCACCAAGACAGCTCTGGCCGATCAGCTACGAGCTTGTGGCGCTCAGGGCGTGGTCATTACCGGAATGAAGACCCAATACTGTGTCGATAGCACCTGCCGCGCTGCACGGGATTTTGGATTCGATGCAGTGCTGATCGCCGATGGCCACACCTGCAACAGCACCCCTGCGCTGAAGGCTGAAGAGATTGTTGCTCATCACAATGCGACTCTGGCGGGACCATTCTGTCGCGTCGTATATGCTGAGGACTGGTGTTTCTAACCGCCATCGACAGACCGGTCCGAGTCAGGACCGATCTGCCCACTTTGGGCCGACAGCAGCCGTCGCCGAGTGGCAACGGTCGTAGCCCGCCCCTATCGCCCCCGGCTGCGCCCTCTTCACGCTCACACCTGATCCATAGCCTCGACCACTCCCTGATCCTCACCCAGAAACCCGCCGCTTTGATGCTGCCACAGCCGCGCATAAATCCCGTTCTTCCCGAGCAATTCGGTGTGGGTGCCCTGCTCGATGATGCGTCCGTTGTCCATGACGATGAGCCGGTCCATGGCCGCAATGGTGGACAGTCGATGGGCGATGGCGATCACCGTCTTGCCCTGCATCATTTCATCGAGGCTTTCCTGTATGGCCACTTCGACTTCCGAGTCCAGCGCGCTGGTGGCCTCGTCAAGAAGCAGGATCGGGGCATTCTTGAGCATCACCCGGGCAATCGCGACGCGTTGGCGCTGGCCGCCCGACAGCTTGATGCCGCGCTCACCCACAAGGGTGTCGTAACCGGTATGGCCTTGCCGGTCGCTCAGTTGGCTGATGAACTCGTCGGCCTGGGCATTGGCCGCGGCGCTGCGGATTTGCGCGTCGGTCGCATCGGGGCGGCCGTAGGCGATGTTGTCACGAATGGAACGGTGCAGCAGGGAGGTATCCTGCGTGACCATACCGATGGCGCCGCGCAGGCTGTCTTGCGTCACTTTTGCGATGTTCTGGCCGTCGATGCGAATCTCCCCGCTGTCGACGTCATAAAAGCGCAGCAGCAAGTTGATAAGCGTGGATTTGCCGGCGCCAGAGCGGCCAACCAGACCGATCTTTTCGCCCGGACGGATGTGCAGGCTCAGGCCATCGAGCACCTGACGTTCGCCATTGTAGTTGAAGCTCACCTTATCGAAGGTGACCGCGCCGCCGGAGGTCACGAGCACGCCCGCGTCCGGCGCATCCTGCACCTTTGGGCCCCGGGTAAAGGTTGCCATGCCATCCTGCACAGTGCCGATGCTCTCGAACAGCGAGGTCATTTGCCACATGATCCAGTGCGACATGCCATTAATACGCAACGCCATGGCGGTGATTGCCGCCACGGCTCCTGCGCCGACCTCACCCTGGTGCCATAGCCACAGGGCATACCCCCCTGCTGCCATGATCAACGCCACCACCAATGCCTGGTTGACGATCTCGAACTGGCTTACCAGGCGCATCTGGCGAAAGCCGGTTTGTTTGAAATCCTCCATCGCTGCACGCGCGAAATGCGCTTCACGATTGGAGTGGGAGAACAGCTTCACCGTCGTGATGTTCGTGTAGGCGTCTGAGATACGCCCGGTCATCATCGACCGCGCATTGGCCTGTTCCTGCCCGACTTTCCCCAGGCGGGGCACGAAGTACCACATGGCCAGCCCGAACAACACGACCCAGGCAATGAAAGGCAGCATCAGTTTCAGGGCGAAGCCGCCGGCCAGTGCGATGATCGCGATGAAATATACCCCGATCCCGGGCGCGATCTCGATAAGGGTGAATAGCATGTCGCGCACCGCTAGCGCCGTCTGCATCACCTTGGTCGTGACCCGGCCGGAAAACTCATCGGAAAAAAACGAAAGGCTTTGCCGCAGCATCAAGCGATGGAAGTCCCAGCGCAGCCGCAACGGCAAGTTAATCGCCAATATCTGATGCTGCACCATGGTGCGCAACGCCACCAGCCCGACACTGGCCACCATGATGATGCCCATGCCCCACAACACGCGACTTTCCTGCGCAGCCGCTTCACCGCCTGCCTGCCAGGTCGAGAGCAGGTCCACGACCTGCCCGAGGAAGGAAAACAGCCAGGCTTCGTAAATCGACACACCGGCACTGAGCAGCGCAAACACCAGAATGTAACCGCGGGCACCCCGCGTACAGGCCCACAGGAAGCGAGCCAGGCCGTCGGGTGGCGGTGGTACCTCGTCAGGAGGAAAAGGGTCGAGCCTTCGTTCAAACGCACGAAGCATGGTGTTCTCCAAAACGATCAAGTTGAGGAGATTCTGCCATTGAACGGTTGCTTTGAGGGGGTTGCGAAGTTAGAGGTATGGCGCTTAGGCAGGTCGCTCTGAGGATTGGGCTGCCGGGGGCGGCCTCTTATACGCTGCCAGAGATCCGCTCGGCAGGGATAAATTTGTCGGTATCGAAGGGGGCTGGCCAAGAACGGACGTTCATCCAAGGACCGCTTTCGGCTGTGAATTCAACCGGTCAAAAACAGACATCCCGTTACAACCCCTCTTGGGCAGCAGCTGCCTCTGCATGGGCATCGAGGCAGCTATCCATACTTACGACCTAAGCTTGGAGCAGGTTGTAGATCTTGACGTCCGGATCGACGTCAGCCTCGTAGTCCACCCCTTCGATCCCGAAACCGAAGAGACGCAGGAACTCCGCCTTGTAACCGACAAAATCAGTAAGTTCATAAAGGTTGTCATTGCTGACCTGATCCCATAGTTGCTTGACCCGGTCCTGGACTTCGGGAGCCAGCTCCTTGTAGTCCGCGCGCAGGCGACCCTCTTGATCCATAACTGGAGAATGGCCGTACAAGCTGTCTTTGTAGAGCGCGTAGACCTGCTCGACGCATCCCTCGTGTGTGCCCTGCTCCTTCATGACTTTGAACAACAATGACAGATACAGCGGCATGATCGGGATAGCTGAACTTGCCTGGGTAACCACCGCTTTCAATACCGAGACCCGCGCGTCACCTCCCAGAACAGCCAACCGTTCACGGATACCAAGGACTTTCTGATCCAGGTCCTTCTTGGCCGCACCAATGGAGCCGTTCCAGTAGATGTCATGAGTCAGCTTTTCGCCCAGATAAGTGAACGCGGTCGTTTTCACCCCATCAGCCAGAACACCCGCTTCGTGCAAGGCATCGATCCACATCTGCCAATCTTCGCCGCCCATCACGGCCACCGTGCCATCGATTTCGCTTTGGATCGCGGGTTGTAGCGTGGTGTCCTTGACCACTTCCTTATCAGTATCCAGGCCCCGCAAGGTCACGGCCTTGTCGAGCGGCTTAAGGGTAGAACTGAATACTTCACCCGTCTTGGGGTGTGTCCGGCGCGGTGCGGCAAGACTGTAAACAACCAGGTCGACCTTCCCGAAGTCGCGCTTGATAACGTCGATAGTCTTCTGTTTGATCTCATCGGAAAAAGCATCGCCGTTGATGCTCTTGGCGTAGAGGCCGTCGGACTCGGCAAACGTGTGAAAGGCCGCTGTGTTGTACCAGCCGGCGGTGCCGAGCTTGCCCTCATCGCCTTCACGTTCGAAAAACACACCGAGAGTGCTGGCGCCACAACCAAAAGCTGCCGTTATCCGCGCAGCAAGTCCGTATCCGGTCGATGCACCAATCACCAGTACGTTCTTTGGCCCCCCGGTGATCAATCCTTTCGTAGTAACGTAATCGATCTGATTCTTGACGTTGGCTTCGCAGCCAGTGGGGTGGGTAGTCACACAGACAAAGCCGCGAACGCGCGGTTTAATGATCATAAAAGATCTCCCTCTTCCAGGATGAGAGCCAACCTTGGCTACGAAGTTATAGACGCCTGGATAGCTGGAACGTCACGATGAAAGATCTGCAGCGATTGGTGCCTCGCCAAGCAATGCTTGAACAAATCCTTCCTACTGGTCATATAGCATTGGCAACCTAGAGCCTGGCAAGAGACTGCGACGGTCTAGCCTCGACCGTTGCAGTGGGTGGTCAGAGGTCCATCTGTTCCGCCATTTCCAGGGTGTCATCGACCTCGATCCCCAAGTATCTAACGGTACATTCAAGCTTCGTACGGCCAAGCAGGAGTTGCACTGCTCTCAGGTTCTTCGTCCTGCGATAGATTAGCGATACCTTGATTCTCCGTAGCGTGTGGGTACCGTACATGGTTGGAATGTCCTGCATCGGCAGCCTCTCTACGAAAGTCGTTAGGTTCAGCGGTTGTTACGGAGTGCCCATTGGCTCGCGCAAATGGACGGAATCCGTGTGTCAGTCCGCACTTGGCCGTTTTTGACTATCTATCGCCACCGGCAGCTTTGGGTCGTTTTCTGCCTGTCGTGACAGGCGGGGTCTGGCTGCTGATTAAAGCGCCCTGCCCAGGCATGCTCGACCTACACCAGCACGGTCAACCAGGCCGACACCAGCAGCAAAAAAGCCAGTGCATGGTTCACGCGTTTGAACGCCTGTGGCGAACCAAAAAACCGAGCACTACCCACGCCGAGCAACGCCCACAGAGTCATGCACGGCAAAGAGACCAACAGGAACACCAGCGACAACAACACCAACCGCATGGTCTTGTCGCCGCCACCGGCAAACACGCTCACCACCGCCACCGCCATCATCCAGACTTTGGGGTTGAGCAATTGCAGGGTGGCGGCACCGAACACGCTCAGGCCCTCATCGCGCGGGGTAGTCGGGTTCAGGGACGGCGGCGCGCTTTGAAAGATCTGCCAGGCCAGCCAACTCAACCAGAACACCCCGATCCAGGCCATCGCCTGCTGCACTCGCGGAAACCGCAGCAGCGTCTCGCCCACGCCGAGCCCGACGGCAAACACAATCAGCGCCGCCGCCACGCATGCGCCAAAAATGATCGGCAGCGTAGCGCCCAGCCCCCACCGCGAACTGTGGCTCAGCACCAGAATATTGGTCGGCCCCGGGGTGATCGAGGCAACGAACGCAAACAGCAGGAAAGGCAACAACGATTCCATGGCTCAGACTCCCTGAGGACACATCGAAGGCGCAGAAAGGAACAGCGAAAAAGACATGGCATGGACTCCTTGATCAGATAGGAGGCCATGGTCGCGGGTCAGCGGGATTCAGTCTGGAAGGTTTGAGCAGCGCTTGCGGTAGTCCGCTGGCGTGAGCTGGTAGGCACGGCGGAACCAGCGCCCCATATGGCTTTGATCGGAGAACCCGAGAGCACTGGCCACCTGCGCCGGCGACTCGCCCCGCGCCAGTAGCTGCCGCGCCTTGGCCAGGCGCAGCTGGATCAGATAAGCATGAGGCGCCAGCCCAAAGGCTGCCTTGAAGGCCCGCGTCAAGCGAAAGCGATCAACACCACAGGCTTGAGCCAGATCATCCAACCCGATGTCCTCGTAGACATGGGCATGCAGATAGTCACGCGCAACCTGGGCCACCAACGGCAGACGCGGATCAAAGGCCTGCCGCTTGCGCCAATCAAGGTGGCAAGTGAGCGACCCCAACAAGGTATCGATGGCGCTCTGGCGCACGATGCGCAAGTCACCCTCATGGAGCACGTGGAAGGCTTGATAAATGGCAGTGGCCAGGCCCGGATCCTGGCTCAGGGTGTCGGCAAAGCCCGGCTGACTATCGGCTGGCGCGTGCTCGAACAACGCATGCAACTCCCGTTCAAGCCAGTGCGGATCGAGGTAGAGCATGGAATAGGTAAACCCTTCCTCGGTCGGCGCATGCCCATCGTGGATTTCCCCCGGCTCCAGCATGAATACCTTGCCCGGCGTACTAAGATGGCGAACGCGTCGGCAATTGAACTGCTGCACCCCCTGTTCGGTGACCCCCACCAGAAAACTGTCATGCCAGTGCGGATCGTAGGCATGCCCCTGAAAATGGGCACGAATCGATTCAATCCCGGTATCGGCATCCTGGGACAGCTCAATCCAGTTGCGTTTATCCACGGAAGGCTCCAGAGGTATGGTTCAGCTTTGAACTGTGCGGGCGACTAAATTACCGCGCTTTTGAAAAGAACGTTTAGAAGATTTGTGCGGTTTGATGCTGAGCCATAGCTGCCTATGCTGAAAGGCAGAAAACGGGTCGATCTCCGTCAGTCGTGATAGGCAGAAAGCGACCAGAAACAGCCTTTCGCGGATAGAAATCGACCAGCAGCTGACCGCGTTTATAGGTAGAGATCGGTCACTTGCTCATCACGAGGGCGATCGCGAGCACAACTACGGAGGCTCATTGAAGGGATCGCCCTTAAACCAAGGGTGTATCAAGGCCAAATCAAATGAAGCCTCAATGATCACCTCTGCCCACCCTCTTAGGGTTGATAAATCCTCAACACCTCGGCAGTAGTTAACGCCTGAAAGCATGCCCCTTGGCTATCGAAACAATCAACAGCGCTGGTAGTAACAATGCCAGCGCTACCCAGGGAATAGCACCTGCCCCCCATGTTTCCAGGAAAATGCCGCCGATCACACCACTGCCTGCAAACGCCAGATTGAAGACGGTCACCAACATTGATTGCGCAATATCAGCGCCGTCACTGGCAACATCAGCCAAGGAGGTTTGCAATAAGGTTGGCGCACCACCGAAGCTCATCCCCCACAGGACGATGCCGATATAGATCGCACTGACGGGCAGGTCACCCAGGCCCAGGGCAAACGAAACCAGGATGAATGCTGTCAGGCTGAGCAGTACCAGACTCCGAAGCCTGTCATCAATCAGCGTGCCGATCATCCATAGACCGAACAAGGCCGCAATACCGAATGAAAGGAGGCCCCGATCTATCTGATCGGCCAATCCAACAGAAGCCAGGAACGCAGCAATATAGGTATAGAGGGTGTAGTGAGCCAGGATCCAGAGCATGACCACCGCCAGCACGGGCCGCACGCCTGGGGTTTGCAGGACCCTGCGTAGCGGCAAGCGTCGATCGGAGCGTTGTCCGGGATAATCAGGCACTTTCAGATATATCCAGGCCATCAGCAAAAGGCTGAGTCCTGAGAGAGTCCCGAACACACAACGCCATCCCAGCAGCTTGCCGAGCCAGGCACCTAGCGGTACGCCTAGGGCAAGTGCCAAAGGGATGCCGAGCATGGCCAGCGCCATTGCGCGACCGTGCTGCTGTGGGGCGACCAATCGTCTGGCATAGCCGGCCAGCAGGCTCCAGGCCAGACCGGTTGCGATACCCACCACGAAGCGGGCAGCCAGCGTCAATGAAAACCAGGGCGACAGGGCGGTCACCGCATTACAGGCGCAAAACACCCCGACAGCCAGTAATAGCACCAAGCGCCGACGCCAGCCCTGCAACGCGAGAGTCAATGGAATAGCCGCTAACCCTGAGCCCAGCGCACATAGGGTCACCATCTGACCAGCCCACGCTTGCGACACACCAAATGCCTCGGCGATTTGCGGCAAAAGTCCTGCTGG
The DNA here is from genome assembly GCF_056400265.1 of Pseudomonas sp. 01L34. Taxonomy (NCBI): domain Bacteria; kingdom Pseudomonadati; phylum Pseudomonadota; class Gammaproteobacteria; order Pseudomonadales; family Pseudomonadaceae; genus Pseudomonas; species Pseudomonas sp. 01L34. The sequence continues at coordinate 54,163 of NZ_JBFTSX010000001.1, read as the reverse complement.
CACCGTTTCGTTGGCGGTGGCGATAAAGCTCCCCATTGTCAGCGCCAACAGGGCCGCCAATGGGAGACGCCCAGTAGTGAGGTATTCGGTATTGCCCGATGTCGTGAAAGAGCCATTTTCAAATTGCGATTTGCTGGTCATGACCTGTGCTCAGAGGAATGGGAGACGTGAGTGTGATGAATTGCTACGGATTTGATAATTGGTCTACCATTTGATGAACCATCAAATTTGAATTGAATATGGCTACTGACCGATTGGGCGACATGCGTTTGTTTGTCGAAGCGGCAGCACTCGGCAGCTTGTCTGCCGCAGGGCGCAAACTGGCGCTGTCGCCGGCCGCGGCCAGCGCGCGACTTATCAAGCTTGAGGCGGCGCTGCGCACCAAGTTGTTTGATCGCACAACGCGTCAGTTGCGCCTCACGGAAGAAGGTCGGTTTTATTTGCAGCAATGCTGGGTCGCATTGCGGGCTATCGATGAGGCGGAAGCTGGACTTCAAGCCAGTCAAACAGAGGTGCGTGGCAAGGTCCGGATATCCGCATCCGCCGATTTTGGCCGCAATCTTTTAAATGACTGGCTTGAGACATTCAGTACATTGCACCCGGAACTGTACGTCGCACTGACGTTGTCGGACTCGGTGTCAAATCTGGTGCAGGACGATGTCGATCTGGCAATCCGGTTTGGACAGCCGCATGACAGCTCGATGATCGCCAGGCAGTTGGCTCCCAACTGGCGAGTACTGTGCGCTTCGCCTGATTATCTGGCGCGATACGGTGAACCCCAAACCCCTACTGACTTGCCTAGCCACAAGTTCATCGTGCTGGTGACGTCTGCAGGTCCATTGAACACCTTTCACTTTGTGGTGGATGGTCAGGAATGGAACCACACCGTTCCCATGAGCCAGGCATGGGAAACCAACGACGGCGCCCTCGCGCGCGCATGGGCGTTGGCTGGACATGGCATCGCACGCAAGACCATTTGGGATGCGGCAGCCGATATCCGTGCTGGACGACTGAAGGTCCTGTTACCTGACTTTTGTGTCCGAGAGGCCGGCGTCTACGCGGTATTACACGGCAATCGTTACCGGATTCCCCGCGTGCGTGTATTGCTGGATTTCCTTACCGACCATTTTGATCGCGCAACCGATGAGCTGTTGTTCGACCTTAAAGTACCTAATGCCTGATGTTAGGAGGTTGTAAGCCACGCCATACCGGATAAGAGTTGCCGTCAAGTGCGCAATGAGGTTGCCTAGGTCGGGGGCAGACAATTTCCAGTAAGTTGAATGGCCCTCTGGTCTCGTAGACACATCTGACTGGCTGCTGGAGTGTCCGCTATGGGTCCAGGCTGTGTAAAAACGCAGGCCTCGTTTTGAAGTCTGTGTCGCTACGTAAAATCTGACCGTGATTGGCAGATCAGTTCAGTGGTCCTGAAATTTGCGTAGGAACGCGGTTTTCGTTCCGATTCGAACCTTCAAACCTGCTCTAAAACGTTTTTACACAGCCTGGGTCGAAAGCGGTCCCTCACCAGCGGCTGCTTTCGACCCGATCCCTGAAGCGATTACTGACCAAGCCTGATCCTTACATGCGAAATGCTGTCTCTGGCATCGTGTTGGATGGCAAGGGCTTCGCCCGTGTTCGCGGTGGTGCGGCACTCCGGTAAGCCCGCTCCCACAGGAGTCGCGAATACTTTCGGTAACCCTTCGATCGGCTAGCTTGCGGCTTGGCTACAGGCAGCTTCGGGTCGATTGCTACCATCAACGACTGACGACCTCTGACCCAGTGCTTATGCGCCATGCGTAGGACTAGCCCACTGCCCGATAAAGTCGCCAACTCTCCGCTCAATGTCACTCTCAACTGTCCGCAGCCGCAGAATAGGAATGCCACTTCTAGCCAAAATCTCATTTTTCATGGCGTCCCGAGCTGCCTGCACGGGTCGGTCATGGTACCCGCCATCAACCTCGATCACCCCTATCGGTTTTTTACCCACTTTGAAATAGATCACGAAATCGCAACTGGCGCGCCTCATGAACGCCCGCTGGGGCTCCGTCCAGTCGAGGCTACCCGGCGATGCAAGCTTATCCAGCTGGATCTGTGTGTGGTACTTCAATGCCTGGCACGCCGGGGCTGACAGCGCTTCACGCAGCAACTGTGCCACGATCTGCTCGGACTTGTAGCGTGAATCCTCGGGCCGCAGGCGGGCGTCCAAGCGTGCCAGAGACTGGTCGTACTCGCGGTACAGCAAGTCGAATGCCGACACCACCGGCGCGCGTACGATCTGATCGTCCTGCGCGTAATAGCTGATGTAGCGAATCAGCGCGGCGATGTGGCCATTGTTGTCAGTGAACACCTCGTCGCCAGTCACCAGGGTGAAGCGATGTTTGGCCCGCGAAACTGCCACGTTGATCATGCGTGGGTCGTCGACGAAATCCAGGCGTGTTCGCGCCTGGTTGTAGCGCTTCTTGTCCAGCACGGTGGAGAAGACGATCTCGTCGCATTCGCGCCCCTGAAACTTGTGCACGGTGTCCTTGACGAAATCCGTCGGCAAGTGCGTGTCGGAAAGGTTGACTTGCGCCCGGAACGGGGCGATGTAACCGCGGCCTTCGCCGTCCATACCGACGGGCGGCCCCTCGTCCCCAAGCACCTTCAGCAGGGAGTCCAATTCCCGAAGGTTGGTGTTCTTCCTGGCGTGGTTGCCCTTGGCTGTCACCACCAGGCGCAGGGGGGCTTCGCCCTTGTCCTCGGTCATCGGCACCAGTGCGTTGTCGTAGAACTGCTGGTTGCAGAACTGGATGATCCTGGGGTGGCAGCGGTAATGTTCTTTCAGCAGGGTTCTGGGCAGCGTGTCCTGAAACACGGCAATGCACGAATCCAGCAGGCTGTAGTGCTCGCAATCGTAGACTTCGGCGGGCGCTTGAAGCCCCAGTGCCACAGGGATATGCGGCAACTGGCGGTTGTCTCCAACGACGATCAGGTTCTTTGCGCAGCCCAGTGGCAGGATGCCCGGCACGATGTCCTGCAAAGAGGCTTCGTCGATGATCACGTAGTCGAGGACCGCTCCCGGCGCGATCGAATTGACGATGGAGTGCGTGCCGCTGCCCAGGATAGGGAAGCGCTGCAAGAAGACATCGAAATGCCTGCGGTAAGTTTTGACATCAAAGCTGTCCGACGGCGGTACCTGAAGTTGCAGATGCTGCTTGAGATGGTGCATCGATGCTGTTGTCAGTTCTTTCAGCAGGGCCGTGAAATTCGCGCGTGCCAACGATTCACGGCACGCCCGCAGCTCCGCTTCCTTGTCCCGTAGCGACTTGTCGTAGTAATGCATCTGCAGTGCATGGAAAACGGCCATGCGCGCCTCGCCCTCGGTGAATGGCTTGGTGCGAAAGATTCTGAATTTGAACAGAAGCTCGATACGGTCTTTGAGATGAATGCGCTGCTCGCCGAGGTACGCCAGGTAGGCCATGAGGTCCGCAGTCTTGCGCGGTGTCAGGCCGTACTTGTCGAGCGAGACTGTGGCCTGTACATCGCTTTCTGCCTGCCACTGCTGCAGGTAGCGCCGCTCGATGACCAGCTCGTCCAGCTCGATTTGCAGTTGTGCCGCCCTGTTGTGGTCTTGCAGGTGCTGCTTCAAGCGGATCAGCAAGGCCTGGGTTTCATCTAGGGATGGTGCCGGCTCGGGCGCGCTTGATGGCCAAGCAGGCAGATCGGCAAAGAAGGCCTCACGTTTGTCCTGGTTGCCCAGCTTGGCGACCAAGTAGCCCAGGCCGTATTTCTCCAGCTTTTCGTAGACGTTTTCCACGGCAGCATTGTTGTTGGACAGCACCGCTACCGTCTGCCCACGTAACAGAATATTGGCGAGGATGTTGAGGATCGTCTGGGTCTTGCCGGTCCCTGGCGGGCCTTCGATCACGCTGATTTGCGCGCTGAACGCCCGCTCGACCGCCTGAAGCTGACTCTCGTTAAGCCCGAACGGATAGATGAGCCCCTGACCCGGCGCCAGCGTGCCGTTGCGCCCCGTACAATAGGCTTGCAGGGCAGTGCCAGCGATGGCGGGCAGTTTTCCGAGCTGGCGCACCACATTGTCGGCAATTTCACGATCAGTTTTCAACTCAGCGTGATCCTGTCGGGCATTCGCCACGAGAGTGAAATAGCGGAAGACCGGTGTTTCCTTCATCGATGTCGGGGCGGTAAAGCCGATACCGTCCATCTTGTAGACATAGGGCTTTTCGGCGCCCGGGTAGTGCACGACGGCATATCGCTCGCCGTAAATCGTAGCTTTGGCAATGGGCGTGACGATCGTGCTGCCGGGCTTGTGCAGCAATACATTGGTCAACTCGCGGGTGGGCGAAACTTGGCAGTTACTGAGCGCACGGGTGTATTTTTTCTTGGAGGGGAAGTGACAGGTCAGTTCCAGGGCTTCGTACTTGTCGCTCCAGCGAATCGCCCAGTCGCTGATCTTTGCGGTCTTGTCCTCACCATCCACCTGAATCGAAACCATATTCCTTATCCCTATGCGCATGACATCCGGCTTCGCCTCGCGCCGAATGTTACTTTCTCCAAGATGAGTCATATTGCCATCATTGCGTGCAGGATCAATAGCCGGTTCTGCACTGCGACGGCCAGCGTGAATTCGTCGGCCGCACCACTCATGCCCCGTAGTCGCAGGCGATCCAGTTTCAGGATGCGCTTGAAGCGGGCAAACAGCATTTCGACCTTCTTGCGCTCATGGTGAGAGCGCACGTACTCCGGCGTTGCTGCAATGCGTCGAGCCACATCACGAGCGGCTTCATGGACGCTGCGAGCAATCTTGCGAATCGAGGTGTTCGGACAGCACTTGGCTTTCAGCAGGCATGTCGCGCAGTCGGTCTGCCTGGATCGGAAGATGATGGTGTTGGTGACGTGCGAACGCTCGTCTTGAAGGCTCGCCATTCGCTGCGTAATACGTTGCCGGCCGGGCAGCGGTATTCCTCGGCCTCTTCATTCCAGTGGAAATCGTTACTCGAAAAGCTGTCGTTCTTGCGCTCAGTTTTGTCCCACACCGGCATATGCGGCTCGATGTCTTTTTTCTCCACCATCCAGGCCAGCATCGGCGCAGTACCGTAAGCGGTGTCGCCAATGAGGCGCTCTGGCTTGATGTCGAACTGCACTTCGACCCGATCGATTATCGTCTTGGTGCTCTCGACTTCTGGGGTTCGATGAGCCGGTGTGGGTTCCACATCCATGATCACGCAGTGCTCGCCATCCATCGACTGGCACGCTCGCTCAAGCTGTGTGCAATCAGCTCTAGCTGCGGTCAACCCAAGCTTTGGATGACCTCATCCACGAAGTGTCGGAGCTTTGCTGAAGGGCGACGGTCGGCGGGGTAGATCAGGTTGACAGGGTAGATGGGGCCTTCGAAGTTCTCAAAAAGCACGACCAACTCACCTCGTCGCACGTAGGGCGTCAGCACGTCCTCGACGCAGAGCGTAATACCGAAACCCGACAATGCGGCGTTCACCTTGGCCATGGTGTTGTTTACTTTCAGTCGACTCGCAATGGGGATCGTGAACGTCTGCATATCTTTAGTGAATCGCCAGAGCTTGTCTGTCATTCGATCGGAAAACAGGTAGCCCAGACAGTCATGGTCCACGAGCTGCTCAGGATGGAGCGGGACCCCTTTGCGCGAGAGATAAGCGGGGGATGCGCAGGCTAACATCCTGAAAGGTTTCAAACCGCGTTGAACCAGAGCTGCACTGTCGGCCAGCTGAGGTTTTCCCAGCCGGAAGACGACTTCGTAGCCTTCTTCCACGACATTCACGAACCTGTCCGTCAACTCCAACTCGATTTCCGTTTCGGGGTAACGCGTCAGGTATTGGGTGAGGAACGGGATCAGTCGATGAGAGCCATAATTATACGGCGCACTGATCCTTATTTTTCCTCGCGGTGTTGAGTTCGCTGCCAAGGCCAGAGCATCGGCGTCATCAACGTCGCTCAGAATGGCTTTGCAGCGTGAGTAATATTCCCTGCCCACGGCAGTCAAGCTTTGACGGCGAGTGGTTCGCGTGATCAATTTGAGGCCTAGCTCAGATTCCAGATTGCCGACCTGTTTGGCAATCAATTGCGGGGTCACGCCTAACAAGGCAGCGGCTGCCGAGAACGAGTCTGATTCGGCTGCCGCCACGAACGCTGCCATGCTTTTCAGCTTGTCCATATCTACAACCTTTAGTTGTCAATGTTATTAAATCTTGAGCATTTATCTTCAAGATCTTGCTGTTCATCATGCCTCTGGTCAATCAAAGTAATAGCGCCTTGCGCTTCGTAGAGCGGAGATTATGAATTGGTGAACATATCGCATGAAACGGCAGCGGATACCGAGCGCCGACTGCTGCACGTGACCTCTCAGGCGCGCGTCCGGTTCTTTCCTGGCACATATACGTTTTTGGAGTTTCCCTTGTCATCGTTTCCTGGTGCGGCATATCCCGACGCACTGGCGCTCGTTCGAGACGACAAGGTATGGAGTCAACTGGTCCCTTGCGACGACATCGAGCGAGAACTGTTCGGCGTCTTCCGTTTCCATTTCCCTGAAAACGTAGACAACAGCGGATTCGTGGGCTGGTTGGCGATGCGTCTGAAGCGGCATTTTGGAACTGGCGTTTTCGTCACTTGCGGCCAAAACAGAGATGAGGGCGGGATATTTGATTATTGGGGCGTCCCGGCCAGCCTTGCTTCGGGTGTCTTCGCAGAGATCCAGGCTTTGGTTGATGGCCGAGCGGCCGGGGAAATGGGAGTTTCCCGGTAGCGGATATGGTCGCGCGTGCCCAAGTGTTCGCTTTTGGCCGATTGAATAGCAGCCGTTCCCGGAAGACCTAAACCGGCCAAAAAGTGGATGATTTGAGTCGAGAAAATAAATCAAGGAACCGCGGTACGCGGTCCCAGAGAGCGAAGCGAACGGCTTGAACCGCTTGTTATACGTTAACCCTGTAACTCAAGGTTGCCTCATCGCCTGTGATCCCTCGGAATCCCCAGCAATGACTTGGTTGCTCAAATATTGTGATTTCAACGTCAACCGGATTTATAGCCAAGTTTCGCTCAAAGTCTGTAAATATTTGCTTTATGAGCTTCTTTTTTGTTTCTTCCGTTCGCCCAGAAATCATGCTTATTTCGATTACTGTGTATTTTTCAGATCTGCCGCCGGGGTAATAGAAATTAGTTTTATCTAGCGGGACGAAACGGTGAGCACGCTTGTCTTCGGGTAACCCAAGAACGGTAGTCATGCAATTATGTAGCACATCGGACATCTGTGCTTTTTTGGCATTTAAATTGTAGTCAATTCCATAGACGGTGATCATTGCGATTCCTTGCAAGCGTATAACTACTATAGGTGACATGCCATGTCGCGATGGCGTGCCGTATAAAGTTCCTTGTCGTCCTGTAAGTCCTTGTCTAGCTTTGCCATCACCGTGTCCACCGTCCACTTTTGACCGATTTCTGCCGTTCGTGAAGGGCAGAAATCGACCAGTAGCGGTCGCATTCGACAGGTGAACGTCTGAGCGCCTCGCTCAGATATGCAGCCAAGCCAGCGAACCCAGCATGACGCCAACACCCGCGGCCCCAAACGAGAGCCGCTTGAGCCATTCCTTACGCGTCAGCAAGGTAATGGCCGCCAGTGAAATTGCTATTTGAATCGCTGTCATTGCCTGGGCCCAGCGGTGATGCTGATGCAACGCCTGCTCTGACTTCTCGTCCCACTCCCTTGCCCGTTGTTCGAATGCTTCAGCCTTCTTGCGCGCCTCCTCCTTCTGTTCCCCGTACCGCCGCGCCTCAGCAACATAATGGGCGGAATCCAGCCCTGGGAGATGGCTTGCCAGATCCGACAGGTTCTGCCGGCTGGACTTGGCCTGGTAGTAATTCCACTCGTTGGCGGCTTCGGTTTTCTGGATGGCGGCGTTGTTTTTGTCCATGGCCGCCTCATTCTCCGTTGAGCCGGCCTGATAGCTCATCAGGGCGCCGACGGTCGCCATGATGGCTGTCATCACCGCAATCTTGCTGGCAAAGCTGTCGCCTTGTGCATGCGCATGATGGGTGGTGTGCTCAATGTGTTGCTCGTGTGGGCTGGGGACTTCGAACTCTTCAGGCATGGGTGTCGATCTTGGAGGTGTTAGTGGAGATGGACAGCATTATGAATTGTCCCTGATTCTTTGGACACAATTGACTGGCAGCCAGTGGTCCAAAGTGTGTAAAAAGCCCCTGATCTCGATAACGCTGTGCAAGACTCTTATTTCGATGGACGTTGAGGTCACAAACGACCTTAGCTCTTAGTACATCTCACCCGTGACGATCACCGTCCACTGGACTCGCGAGGAAGCACATGATCGATGGTTCCGCCGTTTTGACAGTCTTTTTGGTCTACTTGGCCGGCGTCGTTATCCCCGGGCCAAATTTCGTTGCGGTGGTCCATAAAGCGGTGGCTGCTACGCGGTCAGAAGCTCTGGCTTTGGTCGCGGGCATCGTACTGGTCAACTTGTTCTGGTCCACCTGTGCAATTGCAGGTCTCGGGGTTGTATTTGCTGCGCTCCCTTGGGCTGCGCTTGTTGTAAAGGTTCTGGGCGCCGCCTACCTGATGTGGTTCGGATTCCGACTGCTGATCAACGCAGGGAAGAATGCGCTTGGCCCGCTAAATGATGCCGTCGCCGGCAGCTGCCGGCAGTCCTTCATTCAGGGTGTGGTTACCAATATTGGCAACCCCAAGTCCATGGCTTTCTATGCCGCTGTCTTTTCAGCGCAGCCCCCGCCCACGTTTCGCCAGGCACGTTTTTGTCGATGCTGGCAGTTGTCGTGGTGGTTTCAATGACCTGGTATGGAATGGTCGCAATCGCTCTTTCGCAACCCAAGATCGCTGCCGGGTATCAAGGGAGGAAAAAAGCAATTGATCGACTGTGCGGTGGGTTGATTTTGTCTTTGGGGATTCGCCAACTGGTTTAGCAATCCTCTCCTTTATCCGAGAAGAAGGAGACACACTTCGCGATGTCTTCCCCGCTCCCCTCCCCGGCTGCGTACAGTTCTTCTCGATGGGTCAGGGCCTGGAGCCCACGTCCATTTCGCAGGCCCGCGACAGTGCTTGCGTATCGATATACTCCCGGATGTTCGTCAGCTTTCCATTTCGCACGGTAATGGCGAAGACCCAATCGTCCTCCCACGTTTTATTCGTGGCTTTGATTCTCCCCTTGGCGAAGCCGACGACCAGAACCCGGTCACCCTGCGCCACGTATTCATGGAACTCCATGACAGAGGTTTCCATCTTTTCGGAAGCCTTCTGAAGCAGATCTTCCAATTCCGCGTGCCCGCGATGCGTGCCAGCCAGCGGCCAGTCCTCGCCCGGAATGATCCATTCAATATCTTCGGAAGTCAGCGCCATTAGACCTCGCCTATCGCTGCGGCCCATTGCAGTAAAGAAGTCCTTAACAACCTGAACATTCTTTTGTGTGTTCACCAAAATCTCTCCGCTTCTCTCGCATCTGCTCGCGTCCGTTCTACTCAGATACCTTGTGGACCTGCCGGTGAGGGGCGTGGTGTCGGAGACTCAGCCGATATCGACTTTCAAGGCGATGTCCCAAGTGCCGGCGCCGTTTTTCGCCAGGCCGATCATCATCAGGCCGAGCGCCTCGAGCGTCTGGGCCATGTGCAGGCCACCAACATCCAACGGACGCAGCCCGAGACTTTCGATGAACGTCGAGACGCGCGCCTTGGCCTGCGGATCGTCGGCGGCGATGAACGCATCGAGGGGGCCTCCCTTGGCAAGGACGTGGCCGAAAAGGGTGTTGAATGCCTTCACGACATGCGCGCTGGCGGGGGCGATCCTGGCGATCTCCTGCGCACCAGAACTGCCGGCGGGAGAGACGAGACCCGTGAGGTCCGGCGAGGCCGTGTTGGTGATGTCGATGATCACCTTGCCGTCGAGCGCGTCCCCGTAATCGGCCACCACCGAGGCCGCACCGGTGTAAGGCACGGCGAGGATGACGATGTCGCCGGCGGGCGCGGCTCCATAGGTTCCTGTGGTCGCTCCTGCTGCGAGCTTGTCGACTAGCACCTGCGCCTTGGTGGGGTCGCGGCTGACCACCTCGACGGTGTGTCCAGCTTTGGCGGCACGACCGGCAATGGCCGCAGCCATGCCTCCTGAACCGATGATGCTGATAGTGCTCATGTGTAATCTCCAAATGAGTTGGGGTATTGCCCGCAATCTCTGAACGGGCTTCCCCCGGTTGGTATCCCGTGTTGTGCCGGGCTCGTTGCGACCCGGCGAACAGCCTCAGCTCACTCAGGCGGCAGGGAAGTAATGGCCATTGTCCATATCGGCAAACAGGCCCGGCTGCATTGGTGTCCAGCCGAGCATCCGGCGCGTGATATCGCTCGACGCCGGGGTATCCAGCGTCACCAAGTTCGCGAGGAAGCCGAAGAAACCCGGCCCCATCATTACGTCCGCAGGAATGGGCACGACGGGAAGGTTCAGACGGCTGCCAATGGCCTGCGCGATCTCGCGGTACGGGATAGCCCCTTCGGCAACCGCATGCCAGGATCTGCCAGCGGGCCCCTTCTCCAGCGCCAGGCGGAACAGGGTAGCGAGGTCGCGGGCATGCACTGCCGCCCACCGGTTGGAGCCGTCGCCGGGGAAGCCAACGACGCCCTTTTCCTTTGCTTGCCCGATGAGGACCTGAAGGAAACCGGCCTTGTCGGTTGAGCTGTGCATGATTTCAGAAATGCGCACGACCGAAGACCGTACGCCCCGCTCTGCGAGACCGATTACAGTCAGCTCCACGATGTTACGAACCCGCAGGGAGCCCTTATATTGATCGCCAGCCGGAGAAAGAGCCGGATCTTCCTCGGTCGCCGGTCGGTTCTGGAGCGGCCCAGGAACCGGCCAACCCTCGTTAGTCGGCGAACCAATGCTGCCCGACACGACCAGCGGCTTTCCCGTTCCAGCCAGTGCATCACCGTATGCGAGCATGATCTGGACCTCCGCTGCGGCAACAGCGTCGATCCCGCCGACCGGAAGCAGGTCTTGTCGGTGCGCGACGTGGATTACGCCGTCGGCGGCTGCAGCCGCCTCCTTGAGCCCCTCGAGATCATCGAGATCACCGCGACGCACCTTTGCGCCGAGCGCAGTGATCGCCTCCGCCGCGCTGTCTGACCGGGCCAAAGCGGTGACCTCGTGGCCGGCAGCGATGAGGTCGGAGATAATGTATGGACCGGAATGGCCGGTCCCGCCAGTTACGAAAACGCGCATGTTGGTGTTCCTTGTAAGTGGAATAAAAAATGGTGCTGCGGGTGCACTCAGCCGCGAAGGCTGACGCCGATTGAGAAATGGGTGTGCTTGACGGAGTGGGCGATGAGGCCCAGCGAAAGCAGGCAGGCGTGCTCCAACGTTCGCGCCATGAGCAACGGCCCGGTGTCCATCGGGCGTAATCCGAGGCTCTCGATGAATGCCGAGACGCGTGCCTTCGCCTGCGCGTCGTCTCCAGCGATGAATACGTCCAACGGGTGGCCCTCGACAGGACCGGCAGCCAGGACGTGGGAGAAGTGGGTGTTGAACGCCTTGATGACTTCGGCGTCGGCTGGGGCTGCTTTGGCGATTTCCTGCGCGCCGAAACTATTCTCAGGGGTCACAAAGCTTGTGAAGTCGGGGGCGACGGGGTTGGTGATGTCGACAAGAAGCTTGCCTGCCAATTCTTCGCCGTACTGCTTCACCACGTCGAGAACGGCTGAATAGGGAACCGCCAGGATGACAATATCCCCGGCCGGCGCGGCGCCGAACGTTCCTGTCGTCGCGCCGGCTCCGATCTGCTCGGCCAGCGCCCGCGCCTTGGTGGCGTCACGACTCATCACCTCGACGGTGTATCCGGCTTTGGCGGCAAGGCCGCCGATCGCTGCGGCCATTCCACCTGAGCCGATGATGCTGATAGTGCTCATGCGCAGTTTCCTTGCAGGTATGGGGGTTGATCATTCCATGGCTGCTGGTGCGATCCGGCGAACTCATTCAACGTGCGATCCATGCTGGTCGCTTTACTTGCAAATAGCAAGTGATCTATGGAATTTTACTTGCGACATGCAAGCGATGCTAAGATCCAGCCATGAAGACAACTCTTAAAGAAGACTTTCGATCCCATTGCGCGGTGAACTACGGCGTGGAGATTTTTGGCGACCGGTGGTCGCTCTTGATCATTCGCGACATCGTTTTTGTTGGAAAGAAGACGTATGGCCAGTTTCTGAAATCGGAAGAGGGAATCGCGACCAATGTTCTTGCTTCCCGACTTGCCTTTCTTGAGGAGCAAGGCGTTCTCTCGAAGGCGCCCAGCCCCGACGACAGACGCAAGGACTTTTACACGTTGACCGAGAAGGGCCTGGACCTCATTCCCATCGTTATCAACATTGTGCTCTGGAGCGCGAAGCATGATTCGAAGTCGTACGTGCGGCGCCACGAGGACTTAGTTGCTCGATTAAGTCAAAACCCCATGCAGGTGAGCGAGGAAGTGAAGGCGCTGGTCCGCAATGGCGGGTGCCTCTTTCCTGAGAGCGGGGGATGAACAAGGCAGCGAACGCGCCCTGTCACAGCGCGCAAATGAGTTGGTATCAGTTCCGATGACTCAGGTCCGAGGGCTCGCGACCATTTCCGAGGCCCGCGCCAATGCTTGCGTGTCGACGTACTCCCGGATGTTCGTCAGCTTGCCATTGCGAACAGTGATGGCGAAGACAAAATGGTCCTCAAACGTCCTGTTCGTGGTTTTGACTTTCCCCGTAGCAAAGCCGACGACCAGGACCCGGTCTCCCTGCGCTACGAACTCGGGGGGCTGCGGGGAGGAAACTTCCATCTCTGCGCAAGCCTTCTGAAGCACGTTTGCCAATCCCGCGTGCCCGCGGTGCGTGCCGGCCAGCGGCCACCCCTCTCCCGGAATGATCCACTCGATATCTTCGGCAGACAACGCCAGCAGACCTTGCCTATCGCCGCTGCCCATTGCTGCAAAAAAGTCCTTCACAATCTGGATATTCTCTTGATTGCTCATAAAGACTTCTCCCTTGCTCTTACAAAGGATCGCGTAGTGTCCGTCATTCAGCGGGGGACGAGGCCGAGTTGTTGCTGCATCGCAGAAGCCTCGTTGTAGCAATGGAAAGATTTGACCTTCCCGCCTTCGAGGTGGAAAACATCGCATGACGGGACATCTATCTTCTTGCCCGTGGGAGCTAGCGTCCCTGAAGCAAGTGGCAGATCACCCTTGTGCGTTCCCCGAATCGCGAGTTCGACAACGACGACGTCTCCCGCGACATGGACGTTGAATATCTCACGGTGGACATCGGGGAACGCACTGACCATACCCGCGATAGACTCACCAATGGCCTTGCCGCGAAACTTCATGCCGGATGCCATATCCCACATGTAGCCTTCCTCAGAGAACATGGAAACAAACTTCTCGATATCCGTTCCCTGCCCTTCCGCGGCGGCGCAGAGTTCTCTGATTATTCTTTCATTATCAAGCATCATCATTCCTCTCCTTCATTATTGAGCACTTACCAACTCGTATAAGTTGTGGCCAGGACCGCACCAACATTTACGATCGCGATTCATCAGCCGAACTTGACCAAGTCCTTGAAGATCAGTTGACCCCAGGTATTTCCGCGCGCCTGCACAAGCAGTCCACCTTCCGAAAGCCCGCCCAGTTTGATCGGCGAGAAACCGAGATTTTCTGCAAGCGCACCCACTTCCGTTGCGGCGCCGTCATCGTCGCTCGCCAGGAACACGACTCTCCTGCCACCCTGTACGGCCGGATCCTGGCCAAGGACGGCAGCGCCCAAATGATTGAAGCCCTTGACCAGTCGTCCACCAGTAAAGGCCTGCGCGACGACTCTGGAAGATGGCTCTCCTCCCAGTTCTTCAGGGGACACGCCGTAGGCATTGGTCACATCGATGATGGTCTTCCCCTTCCAGGTCGGCAACGCCTTAGCGACATCCGGGTGCGACTCGAAACGGACAGCCAAAAAGACGATGTCCGCCTTGACCGCGTCCGCCAGGTTTTTGGGAATGATCTGAGGTCCGATCGCTGCTGCGACGGATGCAAAGCTTTCCGGGGCGCGCGTGGTTGCAACGGCTACTTCGATGCCGTTGCGGGCAAACGCCTTGGCCAGGGCCTGGCCGATATTGCCGAAACCGATGATTGCGTAGCTCATATATTCTCCTCAGGTTTACCACGCCCGGCGGCGCCAAATAGCGGACCGGGCGTGGCGAGTCAGATTTGCGCCAGGCCGCCGTCGACGGCGACCTCGCTGGCGGTCATGAAGCTGCTGTCCTGCGACGCGAGAAAGGCAGCCACCGCTCCGATCTCCGCTGGATCGGCCATGCGCTGGAGCGGATTCATCGAGGCGAAGACCTTCATGCCCTCCTCGCCTAGCGCTGCCTTCGCGAGTTCGGTCGCCGTCGGCCCGGGCGACAGCACGTTTACCCGGATGCCGGTGCCCTTCAAGTCCTCCGCCCAGGTCCGCGCGAGGTTGCGCACTGCCGCCTTGCTCGCGCTGTAGACGCTGAATGCCGGGGCGCCCGTGGTGCCGGCGCTCGACCCGGTCAGAATGATCGAACCGCCCTGGCCCATCAGCGGCAGCGCCTTCTGGACCGTGAAGATCGTCCCCTTCACATTGGTTTCGAAGGTTTCGTCAATGTGCTCGGCAGTGAGCTTGCCGAGCGGAAGCGGGCCTCCCGCCCCGGCATTGGCGAAAACGATGTCGAGGGTTCCGCGCTCGGCCTTCACCGCCGCGTAGAGTCGGTCGAGGTCGGCCTCATCGGAGACCGAGCCCTTCACCGCGCGGGCATTGGGCCCAAGTTCGGCCACAGCGGCGTCAAGCGCTTCCTGCCGGCGGCCAAAGATGAAGACGAAGGCGCCCTCCTCGATGAAGCGTTTTGCAGCGGCGAGGCCGATGCCCGTAGCGCCACCGGTGATCACAGCGGTCTTTCCATTCAGTCTGGTCATGTCGTACATCCTTCCTAAGCGTTGTATGGAAGCAGGGAGCTGCTTGCTTGAGAACGACTATGCGGATCTAATAACCTAACGACAAGTATGCACTTTTAGGTAAGTACCCAATATGACCACACCTTCTGAAACCTGCGACCCCGGCTGCGGGCTCAACGCCACGCTGCGCATCATCTCGGGCAAGTGGAAACCGCTGGTCCTGTTTTTCCTGCGCGACGGCCCAAAGCGCTATGGCGAACTCAAGCGTTTGATCCCTGGCGTCAGTGACAAGGTGCTGATCCAGCAATTGAAGGATTTGGAGGCCGATCACGTGCTGGCGCGGACCGACTACAAGGAAGTGCCGCCGCGCGTGGATTACACGCTGACCCCGCTCGGTCGCAGCCTGGCTGACGCGATCATCCCGCTGTGCACCTGGGGAACCGAGAACATGGC
This sequence comes from Pseudomonas sp. 01L34, assembly GCF_056400265.1. Lineage (NCBI taxonomy): Bacteria > Pseudomonadati > Pseudomonadota > Gammaproteobacteria > Pseudomonadales > Pseudomonadaceae > Pseudomonas > Pseudomonas sp. 01L34. Next base: position 38,750 of record NZ_JBFTSX010000001.1, on the reverse strand, counting down.
GGAAGTGGCAAGCATCTTCGCCAAGCGCGACACGCTGCCCTAGCGGGATGTGGCTCGGCATATTGCAGCGACACCGGAGTACATGCGCTCTCGCCACGAACGCAAGAATCTTGAAATGTCGTTTGCCCACCTCAAGCGCATCTTGAAAGTGGATCGTTTACGACTACGTGGCATGAGTGGCGCAACCGATGAGTTCACGCTGGCCGCCGCAGTGCAGAACCTGCGCCGGCTGGCCAAACTTTTACCGCAAGGGCCACCGGTCACGGGATAGGTGCGCCTGCACCAAGTAATAAATCTCAAATTAACCCAATCCACTAGATAACAAACCTCAAAGAAGCCGAACAATGAGGTCGTCGGCTATTTAAGCCGCGGGGTCCTAGAACTTTTCTCTTTTTATCGGTCTATGTGGACAGGCACATCCTCGGTAAGCGCGACCTCGCAGGCTTCCCGCAGTCAGATGGCCACACGTCCATTGTCAATCAGAGGTTGTCTTCGCTCATGAAATTCCATGACCCACGGATGGTGCTCTTCGGCCTGTTCGCGTTCGCGGCAATGGGCTCCGCATCAGCAACACAAATGAAGACCTCAACCCCTGTTTTCGCAACTGAAGTGGCAGCCGTTCAGGCTCCGGTCGAGGCCGCCGGTAACCCTTGGCCAACCTTGGCCAGTACGGCCGGCAAACAGCCAGGCCCCTTGCTGGCCCATGACGACCGATACTGGCATGACGGCCGTTGGCACGATCGTAGAGACGATTGGCGCCGAGACGAATGGCGTAGAGAACAGTGGCGCAGAGAGCAAGCCCGTCGAGAAGCTGAACGCCATCGTTATTGGGAGCGCCACGATGATCGGCCCATGCGGCACCGCTACGAGGACGATCACCGCTACTATCGTCGCTAGCCTGAGAATAGATATCGATGATGCCTTGGGAATGGCGGAACAGACGGAAGTCTGACAATTGATGTGACGCGACGGTCGAAGCTGGACCGTCGCCGACCCGCCAGAAGACACTCAGAAACTCATCCGTGTACCAGATAGGCTCCCAACGGAACCCGATGCCGTAGCTTCTTGCATTTGCCCGGTGGGGGCTGATGCCCGGGCGGACGATCAGGAAACCAGATTCGGCATTTACCCGGAGGCGGCCAATGGCCGCGGGGAATCTCAACTCCATCGTACGCGGGCGCTGGCTCGGCGGAAGCCGATTGCAACTCTCCTTCGGGCATTGCGCGAGCGAAGTTGCCAGCATCGCGCCCAGTATCCGGAGCGGCTTGTTCAGCAGCGGCCATTTCTGCTTCGCGCAGCCTTTGGGCCTCCTCTTCAAGCCCCTTCTGTACTGCGACCTGGTCCTCTTTGGCGTTGGGTGAGGTGCTCGATGCGGTGGCCTGCTGCGCCGCCTGGATCAATTGGAAGTTGCGGTTGCGTAACGCTACGTTGCTACCAACTCTCATGTTCGAGCGCACCGCCAACGTTTCAGCCTGTTGGTACTGCCCCTGCTGAAGACGCAACACACCGAGATAATGCAGCGTCGCGGGATTGTTCGGCTGGATATGCAGAGCACGCTCCAGCGTGGCAGCGGCTTGGTCCAACTGGCCATCTCCATACTGCCGCGATGCGGTTTCGATCAGGGTGGTTGATGCGCTGTTGCTTTGCGAGGGCGCCCTTCGCTCGGCAGCAACCGAACAAAGCGACGTGACGGCGCAGAACGCCAGGAGGAGGCTCGGCAGAGAAATCTTGGTTGGCATCAGGGGGCGGACTCAGCTGATCTCGGACGGCACTGTCGTAAAACAGGCCACCAGCACTGCTCGGCATCTGCGACACAGGGCCCCCATTGACCTGACCAGTACCCTGAAGTTCCCGCCGCAACGGCCATTGCGGACGGAGTGGAATTCGCAGGCCGCCGCACCGGTATCAATTTTTACCTGAAATTTTAAGCTGGTATCATTCAAGCACTGACAAACCGAGCAGAAAATATGAATCGTCGTAAAAAAATAAATCAGTTATTAAAGGCTAACGCCAAAAAGGCCAGCGCCAAACTGGCACCGAAAAGCAAGACTAAATACATTAGTAAAGCTGACCGATTGAAGCTGGCGGCTGAAGCCGGTCAGGACTCAATCACTTGCGCTGAGAGCTGATCTACCTAGCCTTCGCGACCGACCGCTTCCGCCCCAGAGCCCACTTCCCTGCCCAACCGATCTGACAGATCGCGCGGACGCCAAAACTGCTACAGCGGTTTTTTGTTGAGCTGCAGCAGTTCCCGCACCATGAGTTTACAAACTTGCTTCTTTGTAGGATGACTGAAGAAACTCTGCTATCAGCGATGTGATCTGCTGCTGAATCACCCCACGTGAGCGACCGCCGTCGCCATCCAGGCAAATGATGCCATCGCCTGGTACATCTTCTTCGAGCAGTTTCTGCGCGCCAGGTTTGCACATCGACAAGAAGCTGAAATGGCTTGCGTCGCTGATTTCGACGTAACGGCTTGTCGCCGCAGGCAAGCGTTTGGCCAGGTTGGCAGACTCCAACTCAGCAGGAAGCTCGCGCGACGGTACACCGGCAGCGATCACCAGCGTTGGTACCGGCAGCGCCGCCAGGCTTTCATCGGTCAGGCCCCGTGAAAGGCCCAGGTCCAATGTGACCACAGCAGAGACGCGTTTATCGCGCAAATCGGCGGCCAACGCGGCCTTTGATTTTGAGGTGCTTGAAGGGTTTATCGTTTCGTAGACGGTGCAACTCGCTAACTGCGGGTGAGCTTTGCAGTCAAGGGCGAAGCGGTCTGGATCGAAACGAGCACCGGCGATCTCCAGGGCGGTCCAGCCGCCGAGTGAATGGCCCACTACTGCAATTCGGTCATTGGCGACCAAGCCGAATTTTTCTGGTTGAGTCGTGACCGCATCTATGGCTCGGCGTAAATCAACCGGGCGCTGCCATAACTGCGCCGCAGCTTGAGGGCTACGGTCATGAGTGGTGGTGCCAGGGTGATTGATTGCGGCGACGATGTACCCCCTATGAGCCAGAGCACTGGCAAGCCAGATCTGGTTGCTCCAGTTCCCCCTGTATCCGTGGGAGAGCACCAACAAGGGATGCTTGCCAGCAGCGGGCGGCGCGTTACGAACGGCAGAAGCACCGACAAACACCACATCATCGCCGATCAATTGCGTGGCGGCGGTAGTCGCACTGGGGTACCAAACGACCATCTCCAGTGAGCGGTCACTGTGCGGGTCCGGCAGTGTGGAAGATTGGAAGCCGACAGGGTTCTCGTCAGCGAGTGCGAGAGTAGTCAGGCAGATCAACAACAGGGCGCCAAAAGCTATTTTCAATGTCGTTTCTTCCTTGATTGGACAAGTGCACAGCAACCTGAATCCGCCGTCAGGCGCATCCACCTTCGTACAGAGTCGAAGCTAACGTGGCTGCATAGTGAGCACGGACATTAAAGCCCACAATCGAATCCACGGGCATAAATTTCATCGTTAACTCTGTTCGCGGTCTTTTAGAGAGAAGGCTGAACGTCCGCTTTCCCGCGGGTCTTGCCTAGTGGAAGGCAGTCACCACCCGCTAAGCATCCTGCAATTTCTCACGCAGAAACTCGATGAACCGTTGGGTTTTCGCCGGTAACAGTCGCGTCTCGGTGAGGGCATAAACCGAGACGGGCGGAGCCTGCCACAGCGGCAAGACTCTGCGCAGCGTGCCATCGGCGAGGTCTACCTGTGGGAGCAGCGCACCGCCGCTCCCACAGGGATGAGTCGCTACATCTCAACCTGCGTACCCAGCTCAATCACACGATTGAGCGGCAAATTGAAGTATTTGAGGTTGCTGTTGGCGTTCTTCAGCAAGAACGCGAACAGGGTCTCGCGCCAACGGGCCATGCCGATACGCTTGGTCGGGACGACCGTCTCGCGGCTGAGGAAATAGGTGGTGCGCATCGGACTGAAATCCAGCTCTTTCAAATGGCACAGACTCAACGCCAGCGGCACATCGGGCTCCTCTATAAAACCGAAGTGCAGACTGACCCGGAAGAACCCTTCGCCAAAAGACTCGATCTCGAACCGCTGATCCGCAGGCACACGCGGGCGGTCTTCAGACACCACGGTGAGCAACACCACCTGCTCGTGCAGCACCTGGTTGTGCAACAGGTTGTGCAACAGCGCATGGGGAACGGCATCGGATCTGGCCGTCAGAAATACCGCGGTACCTTGCACACGATGGGGTGGTTGCGCGCGAATGCTGCTGATGAACAACGGCAGCGGCAGAGCGGTTTCGTCCAGTCGCTCGACAATGATCTTGCGGCCGCGCTTCCAGGTGGTCATCAAAACGAACAGGGCAATACCGGCGATTACCGGGAACGCACCGCCCTGGAAGATCTTCGATATGTTGGCGGCGAAGTACAGGCTGTCGACCACGAGAAAACCCAACAGCATCGGAATCGCCAGCCAGCGCGGTGTTTTCCACAGCAGCAGGACCACGGCCGAGGACAGGATGGTCGTGATCAACATGGTCCCCGTCACCGCCACGCCATACGCCGCTGCCAGCGCACTGGACGACTCGAAGCCGATGACCAGCAACACGACGCCGACCATCAGCGCCCAGTTCACGAGGCCGATGTAAATCTGCCCCTGCTCCTGACTGGAGGTGTGCTGGATAAACATACGCGGCACGTAACCCAGCTGAATAGCCTGGCGAGTCAGTGAGAACGCCCCGGAAATCACCGCCTGGGAGGCGATGATGGTGGCCAGTGTCGACAGCGCGACCATCGGCAGCAGCGCCCAGTCGGGTGCCAATAGATAGAATGGGTTGCGTACCGCTTCCGGGTTCCCGAGGATCAACGCCCCCTGGCCAAAGTAATTGAGCACCAGGCCAGGCAGCACCAGCATGAACCAGGCACGGGCAATCGGTTTGCGACCGAAATGGCCCATGTCGGCATACAGCGCTTCAGCACCGGTCAATGCCAATACCACGGCGCCCAGAATGGCGATGCCAATGCCCGGATGAACCACGAAGAATCGCACCGCCCAAGCAGGATTGAGCGCTTGCAGCACTTCCGGGCGTTGCAGAATGCCGAATGTACCGAGAATGCCCAACACCACGAACCACAGCACCATGACCGGGCCGAACAGGATGCCGATACGTGCCGTGCCATGTTTCTGGATCAGGAACAGTGCTACCAGGACGATAACGGACAGCGGAACGACCCAATGCCCAATGCCCTCGAACGCAAGTTGCAGACCTTCAACCGCGGAGAGCACCGAAATGGCCGGGGTGATCATACTGTCCCCGTAAAACAGTGCCGCGCCAAACAGCCCGAGCAACACCAGGTTCCGGCTCATTTTCGGATAAGGCGCCGAGGCCCGGCGTGCCAGTGCCGTCAAGGCCATGATGCCGCCCTCGCCCTGGTTGTTGGCGCGCAGGATAAACAGCACGTACTTGATCGAGACGACCCAGATCAGCGACCAGAAAATCAACGACAGAATGCCCAGTACACCGTCCTGATTGGCCTGGACGCCATAGTGGCCGGCGAACACTTCCTTGAGGGTGTAAAGCGGGCTGGTACCAATGTCCCCATAAACCACGCCGACCGCGGCGACGAGCAAGCCCACTCCTGATGTTTTGGCGTGGGAGTTTTCATGGGCGGGGATCGCTGTTTCGCTCACGGGTAGCTTCTCTGAGATTGAAGGAAATAAATGGCATGCCACCTTCGAGCAAGAGGGTTTGCGGGGCTACCGGGCAAACATTGGAACTCAGCCTTGAAACCCCACGGCTTGATAATGAGATTAGTCCATGGGTGTCATGCCGTTCGTTCAAGCGACCTGGAGAGTTTGCAGGCCTGTCGACGATCAAAAAAACGCGGCAAGTATCCTCGCAAGGGAAAACACCTACCGTAAAGAAAGCGTAAAAATGTACGGGCAGCAGCGAGCGAATTTCGATCAAGCTTCTTGTGCGCGACCAAAAATAGTCCTTAATTAGAGGCAAGGTTCTTTCCGGGACCTCGCCACATCGCTATATCCTGTGTTTCAACCCGAATCACCTGAATCGAGTGCCAAGGCACCACCAGCATGGAGTTTGCGAATGAGCCAAGGGCCTGTCCATGAGGACGACACCGCTATTGGACCTACCTGTACACCCTCAGAAGGTAGCGAGCAAACCTCCCCGTCCCTTCATGACCTGGGGTTGAGCGATGTCCTTGAGGCACTGCCCGAGGCCATCTACACCACCGATGCCAAGGGTCTGATCACCTTTTACAACCGTGCAGCGGTGGCACTGTGGGGAGTGACCCCGACGCTTGGGGAGAGCACCTTTTGCGGCTCCTGGAAGCTCTATTGGCCTGACGGCACGCCGCTGCCCCACGATGAATGCCCCATGTCCATGGCATTGAAGGAACAACGTCCTGTCAGAGGGATTGAAGCCATCGCCGAGCGTCCGGATGGCACACGCGTTCGTTTTCTGGCGTGCCCCTCGCCGATCTTCGATGCAGAAGGCAGCCTGATAGGCGCCGTTAACATGCTGATCGATCTGACTGACCAAACCGTCGCCGACAAAGCCGCGCTGATCCATGACGCGCTGGTCGAATCGTCCGCCGACGCGATCATCGCCAAAGACCTGAACGGCACGATTACCAACTGGAACGCTGGCGCCCAGCGACTCTTCGGTTACACGGCCGAGGAAGCGGTCGGCCAACCCATTGATATGCTCATCCCCCTGGATCGGCGGGATGAGGAACCCGGCATTTTGGCGCGCATCCGTCGAGGCGAGCGCATCGAACACTATGAAACCCTCCGGCGGCGCAAAGACGGCAGCCTGGTCGAGATCTCTCTCGCCGTCTCCCCCATCAGAAATCGGCAAGGCCGTATTGTCGGAGCGGCCAAAATCGCTCGCGATATCACCGAGCGACGACAGGCGGAAGAACAAAAGAGCCTGCTCATCAGAGAGATGGATCACCGGGTGAAAAACCTGTTCACCCTGGCGAACAGCGTGGTCTCACTGAGCGCCCGTTCGGCAACGACCCCCGGTGAACTCGCCTCCGCCGTTTGCGCACGGCTGAACGCATTGGCGCGAGCCCATACCCTGACCATACCGCACGGTTTGAGTAACGAGCAGCCAACGACATTGCATGCCCTCATTCAAACCATTCTCGCGCCTTATGCCGATAGCGGGGATAACAGCCAGTCACGCGCCGTCGTGACCGGCCCTGACATAACGATTGACGGTGCATCAGTCACCAGCTTCGCTTTGCTGTTGCATGAGTTTGCAACCAACGCCGCGAAATATGGGGCGCTCTCTTTGCCTGAAGGGCTTTTGGATATTGCCTGTAGAGAGAGTGAGGAGGTATTCACCGTGGTCTGGAGCGAAAGGAATGGCCCGCTCATTGACCGGGAGCCCGACAGCACCGGGTTCGGCACCCTTCTCGCCAAAGCGACCGTGCATGGCCAGCTTCACGGCGAAATCCGCCGTGACTGGAAGCGCGAGGGGCTGACCATCACCGTAGCGTTTCCCTCCCGTAGCATAAGCGGCCAGTAGAGGGTTGGCTCCAGATGGTGCGAAGCGATTCGCACCTACTTTGCCGTTCCGCCACCAGGTTTATAGAACAGAAACTTCCGGGTCTCGCCCGTCTTGATGTACTGCTTCGCCCAGTCGGGTTTCACCGTTCTGTCGTGGAAATACAAGGCACCGTGGGTGCGGTCCGTCAGTTGCTTGTTGAGTGCCTTGCGCGCGATCTCCTTGGCGATGGCATATTCGTCGTCTTCCTTTACCTGATCCGCACGCCCGTCGCACCACCAGGAAAACTGGCAGGCATGCTTTTCGGAACCTTGCTTGACCACGGCGCACACCGTATCCGGAAAACCTTCGTGACCCAGCCGGTTCATGACCACGCTGGCGACGCCTTCCATGTCGGCAGCAGTCACCCCTTTGGCTTCCCAGTAGATACTGCGTGCAAGGCACGTAATGGCATCCTCCAGCGGCGCCGTGCCCGCCGGATCGACCGCCTGCGCTTCGGAGGGGGTGATGACCTCGGATTTGGGCACCGGAGCTTCGCTACCCTTCTCTGCCGCTTTCTGCTCCAGAACCTGCGCCTTTTCTTCGGCCACTTCCTTTTTTTGCTCCTGGTCGGTTGCCCACACCTGGCCGCACAGAAGGCTGATTGCGAAGCAGGTGGCTACCCCTTTGAATCGCATGTTCCGACCCTTCTGATTGAAACCTTCGTGAGCAACGAAACGATCGCAGACCTGGGTTGATTGTAGTAGCCGGAATTCATACCGACAGGCAGGCAATAAACTGCATTTGAGCGCGAAAAGGCATTGCATTGGGAGGGGGGACATCGCGCATCATGGGTACAGATCGTTCAAGGGAGATTTACATGCTCAGCCTGTCATCCGTTTTGCATCTTGGCGTGTTGTCATTCGGGTTGGTATTCAGCGTCATCGCATCGGCGGCCGATGAACAACAGCTGGTAGAGTCGATCAACGTTTACCGCAGCCAGGTACAGCGCTGTGCCGGACAGGCGTCTTCGGAGTTACCACCGCTGGCCAGCGATCCGCGCCTGGTGCTGTCCGCCAACAGCATCGGCGACCTGCAGCAGGCACTGGCCCGCGCGGCGTACCCGATGGTTAATGTGCAGGCAATCAGCTTGTCCGGCCCGCGTGATGCGCCCGCCGCGATGAAGGCGATTCAGGAGAGCTTCTGCCGGGTGGTGCTGGACCCGCAATTTGTCGATATCGGCGTCAGCCGGGAGGGCCGCGAGTGGCGCATCGTGCTGGCGCGCCCGCTGTTGACGGGGCGCTTGGGCGACTGGCAGGCGGAGGGACAGAAACTCCTTGAAGCGATGAACAGCGCCCGCACGCAAGCGCGCCAGTGCGGTACCCAATCCTTCGCCGCCACCACGCCGATGGTCTGGAACGCCACGCTGGGATCAGCCGCCGAGGGCCACAGCCGGGCCATGGCCAACCAAAACTTTTTCGATCACAAGGACCGCGACGGCCGCACGCCGGGTGATCGGGCTGAACTGGCGGGGTACGCCGGCCAGCAGGTCGGTGAGAACATCGCCGCCGGGCAGGACACAGTGCGCAAGGTGGTCGATGGTTGGCTGGCCAGCCCGGGGCATTGCGCCAACCTGATGAACCCACAATTTCGCGAATTGGGTGCAGCCTATGCGGTGGACCCGAAGAGTGACGCGGGTATTTACTGGACGGCGATGTTTGGCACGCCGTAAAGGCGGCTGCTTGATTGTGCTGCGCTAGCGCATCAAGACACCATCAATGACGTTGCCGTTGCCGCTGTAGCTCGGTCTTCAACCAGAGGTTGGCCGGTTGTATGCCTGCCGGACAGCGCACTTCATAGGCGCGGCCACTCATGCTGCTTTGGGTGGCCGCCAGCTCAATAAAGTCTTCGGCGCTGTTCACCCTGTCCTGTTCTTCAAGGTACTCCAGCTTCTTCTCCAGATGCGCCCGGGCTTGAGGGCCGCCGTATTCGCTTCCGTTGCGCACAAACCGGCATTCACTGTGCTCGACAAAGTCCAGCAAGCTGTTTATTTCCTGAGTGGCTTGAGGTGGGATTTGTGCCTGTGCATTGAACACCACGGCAGTCAGGCCGATACCTGCCGCCGTCAGCCATTGAGTGAGGGGTGCAACAATATGCCCAGTCAGCCTTCGCATGATTATTCCTCAGGAGATCAGAGCGGTGATGGCCGCTCTGGAGCTGGGCAGAGACAGGTCAATCGTCTCGGTCGTCATGGTCGCGGTGCCGACGGCGATCATCACGACGATCATAATCCCGGTCATACCCACGATCATCACGGTAATAATAGCCACGATCATGGTCGCGACGGTATTCACGGTGATCCCGATCGTACCTGTCTCCCTCTTCCCAGTAAGGAAAGCAACCTCCCAGCAGGAGAGTACTTGCAATGGCCAGGGTCATTATCGCGGTGCGCTTCATTTTAACGTCCTAAAAGGTCAGAACTACGGGGATGAGGTGACGCTAGCGGCGAATCGATCGCAGTGCGTTCAAACCCATAATTACGACCCTCAAGCCGGTCAATGATTCCGTTATCACCGGGCCTTACAGCGTTCTCTGGCTGTTACCGATGGTTTTGGCTTTTTCGATGGCCCACTCCATCGCCGCTTCCATGTCCAGCAGATGCGGCGAGGGGTGCTTGTCCTCGACAATGGCCGAGCCGTCCGGCCAATAGACCCCCATGAACATCTTCAGCGAACCGTCTCTCAATATCTCGGCTTTGACCTCAATCGTGCATCCGTTCGACAGCGTTTCCGAGTGGGTTATATGACGCTCAGTCATGACTGCATTCCTCCCGTCGTTGCTATCAGCGTAACCCATGCAGCGCCGGGCGCGATGACGCTCAGGCGTCTGCCTGCACCACCTCGATCCCCAGTCTTTGATAGTCCTCGAGATTGCCCGAGGCCACATGACGTTCGGTGATCAGCGTGTGCACACGGGCACAAGGCGCAACCACAAAGGGCTCCACGGCACCCAGTTTGTCCGCGGTGGTCACGGCAATCACGTGGGAGGCGCTGGCGAGCATCGCCTGCTTCACCGGCACTTCATCGAAATGCAGCGAGCTGAGGCCGACTTCCGGATGAATGGCACAGACCCCGGTGAACACCAGGTCGGCCTTGATGCCCTCGATCAATCGCAGGGTTTCATGCCCGCTGGAAGACATCGTCGCAGGGTTGAGCTGACCACCGGCGACGATCACCGTGATGCCTTTGTATTCGGCCAGCGTGATCGCAATCATCGGCGACGCGGTGACGGCCGTGATGACAATGTCGGAAGGCAGCGAGCGTGCGATCTGCAGCGTGGTGCTCCCGGAATCGAACATCACGATCTGGCCGTCCTTGACCCGGCGCGCGGCGAGCTGCGCCAACCGGGTTTTCACCTCGTCGGTTTCGCTGACCCGAGTGAAGTAATCCTTGCCCGTGTCCTTGGGCCGCGGCAACGCCCCGCCGTGCACCCGCTGCACCAGCCCGGCACTGGCCAGCTCCGACAGGTCCCGGCGAATGGTGTCCTCGGACACGGCGAAATGCTGACTCAGCTCGGAAGCCATGACCTTGCCGTCACGTTCGAGGATCAGCAGGATTTTTTGGCGGCGCAGTTGGGGGAGTTCGGCGGAGGAATGCTCGGCTTGCATGGTTATGCCTGTTTTTGCGTGTTTGTGCGAGATTAGCCAAACACCTCAATGAACACAAGGCGCGGAACCTCTCTGGGAGCGCCTGTGGCGAGGGGGCTTGCCCCCGTTTGAGTGCGTAGCACTCACAAGATCTTTGGTGCATCAGAAATTTTGGGGCTGCTTCGCAGCCCAACGGGGGCAAGCCCCCTCGCCACAGGCGCTCCCACAAGGGATTGTGTTTGATTGATACCCATCACAAGGCACTCACGATGAACTCACGCAACCATTGATGCCCAGGGTCGCGGTGACAGCGCTCGGGCCAGAGCATCGACATCTCGTATCCCGGCACTTCAAGCGGGGGCTCGACCATGGTCAAGGCGTGCGTATCGCGAACCAGGCGCGCTGGCAGCATCGCGACCATGTCGGTGCTCTCCACCACCGACGGGACAAACAGAAAATGGGGGAGCGAAAGCACCACTCGGCGCGTCATGCCCAGCTGGGAAAGCGCCTGATCGGTGACACCCTGAAAGCCTCCGCCATCCCGGGATACGATGACGTGGTCGAGTTCGCAGAACTGCGCGAGTGTCGGTCGCTTTCTCAACAGCGGATGGCCAGTACGCCCCACCAACACATAGCGTTCGGTAAACAATGCACGACGTCGCAAGCCTGGGGGAGCATCCTCGGTGGTATGAAACGCCAGGTCGATTGCGCCCTGCTCCGCTTGTTTGGCCAGTTGTGACGGCATCAGGTCAAACACCGCCAAACGCGTGCCGGGTGCCGCCGAACGCAGCCCGGCCAACGCGGGCAAGATGATGGTCGACTCGCCGTAGTCCGACGCCATGACATTCCACGTCTGCCGTGCCTCGGCCGGGTTGAAAGGGTTGGCGGGCGACACCGCGCGCTCCAGGGCTTCCAGGGCCTGGCGCAACGGCTCGCGCAACTCATCCGCCCGAGCCGTGGGCCGCATGCCCCGTGGCCCTGGCAGTAACAGCGGATCGTTGAAAATATCCCTCAATTTGGCGAGATGAACGCTCACCGAAGGTTGCGACAGATTCAGACGTTGCGCCGCACGGGTCACGTTGTGTTCCGAGAGCAGGACATCAAGCGTCAGCAGCAGGTTGATGTCCAGACGTCGCAGATTATTCATGACAATACCTGGCATATTGGTTATTCATTTCCAATATACCTGGTAAGACCTGATTCTGCTGGCTTCTGACAACGGAGACTCAGCCCATGAATGTTCTGCTCGTTTACGCCCATCCCGAACCCAAATCGTTAAACGGTTCGCTCAAGGACTTTGCCGTCAAACGCCTGGAAGCTGCCGGCCACCAGGTACAGGTTTCCGACTTGTATGCGATGGACTGGAAAACCTCGCTGGACGCCGATGACAGTTTCGGCCGGCCTGCCGACGCACGGTTCGATCCGTCGCAAGACTCCAAGCGTGCCTTCAAAGAAGGCCGGCAACGCCAGGACATCGTCCTCGAACAAGAAAAACTGCTCTGGGCCGATACCGTCATCCTGCAGTTTCCGCTGTGGTGGTTCTCGATGCCGGCGATCCTCAAAGGCTGGGTGGAACGCGTCTATGCCTATGGTTTTGCCTACGGCGTAGGGGAGCATTCCGATGCGCGCTGGGGCGACCGTTACGGGGAAGGCACGCTGGCGGGCAAACGGGCGATGCTGATCGTCACCACGGGTGGCTGGGAATCTCATTACAGCCCACGGGGCATCAACGGGCCGATCGACGATGTGCTATTCCCGATCCAGCACGGCGTACTGTTCTACCCCGGCTTCGACGTGCTGCCACCGTTCGTGATCTATCGGACCAGCCGAATGGATGAGGCGAGATTTTCAGCAACTTGTGAGGCGCTCGGCCAACGGCTGGATGACCTGTGGGAAACCGCGCCGATTGCGTTCCGACCGCAAAATTCAGGGGCGTATGACATTCCGCAACTCACATTGCGTGATGAGATTGCTGCAGATCAGACGGGCTTTGCGGCTCACATCAAACAGGCAACACACTCGTTGTAGCAGCTGTCGAGCCTGCGAGGCTGCGTTCGGCTGCGAAGCAGTCGTCAAACCAGAACTCGCGGTGTGTCAGGCAGACCGCGTCGGCCGGATTCACGACTGCTGCGCAGCCGAACGCAGCCTCGCAAGCTCGACAGCTGCTAAGGCGAACACGAAAAAGCCCGCACAAGGCGGGCTTTGGAAATCGAGTAGGTGGCCAGCGCTGGTCTCTGGCTTACAAGGTTTATCGGGCCTCTCACAGAACAGGATTTTTAGCTTTGGGCTGTTCTGCCTCACACGGCATAAGGGCTGGATCTCAGCGCGGAGATCTTTCTAACCGTGTACCCTTGGGAGCGCGCCCCACGCCTCCTCGCTATCCCTTTGCGCATCAGTCTGCGTCTTCACCTACAACCTCAGAATAGCAAACCATTCGAAGCCTGGGTCGGGGTTTTTAGACTGATTTTTTTCAAGGGAAATGATGGGTAAATGGAAAAATACTAACGCCGCGAGACGGGCTTCCGCGCTGCCTCCAACACGCCCGCAATCTTTGCAGGCGCTACATCGGTAATTTGTATTCAAATGCCAGCTTTATAATATTTTACCGATCCAGGGGTGATCCCTAGTCTTGACCCAAGAAATGGCAGGCCACAACCGACCTGATTCCAACTTCGATGGGTATAGAGATGACCACTGAAAAAACAAAAATAGATACGCTGATTGTGGGCGCCGGTCAGGCTGGCGTGGCCATGAGTGAACACCTGAGCAAACTCGGCGTGCCTCACCTCGTACTGGAGCGCAGCCGCATCGCCGAGCGCTGGCGCAGCGGTCGTTGGGATTCGCTGGTGGCCAACGGCCCGGCCTGGCACGATCGGTTTCCGGGCCTTGAGTTCGACGATCTCAGCCCCGACAGCTTTGCCCCGAAAGAACGGGTCGCGGATTATTTCGAAGCCTACGCGAAGAAGTTCAACGCCCCCATCCGCACCGGCGTGGACGTGAAGAAAGTCGAGCGCAATGTCGGTCGTCCAGGCTTCACCATTGAAACCTCCGAAGGCGTGATCGAGGCCAACCGCGTAGTGGCCGCCACCGGACCTTTTCAGCGCCCGGTTATTCCGCCGATCGCGCCGAAAGATCAGCCATTCACCCAGATCCACTCCGCCGAATACCGCAACCCGCAGCAACTGCCAGAAGGCGCTGTGCTGGTGGTGGGCGCCGGCTCGTCCGGGGTGCAGATCGCCGATGAATTACAGAGTGCCGGCAAGCAGGTTTACCTCTCGGTGGGTGCGCACGATCGCCCTCCTCGCGCCTATCGCAACCGTGATTTCTGCTGGTGGCTGGGCGTGCTCGGCGAGTGGGATCAGGCCGCGATGAAACCCGGCCGGGAACACGTGACCATCGCGGTGAGCGGCGCCCATGGTGGCCGTACGGTGGACTTCCGTGGGCTGGCCCATCGCGGAATGACGCTGGTGGGTCTGACCCAATCGTTCAATGGCAGTGTGGCGACGTTCCAGCCCAACCTTGCCGACAACCTGGCACGCGGCGATGAGAACTATCTGGCGCTGCTCAATGCCGCCGACGCCTACGTCGAGCGCAATGGCCTGGACCTGCCGGAAGAACCTGAGGCGAGGCATACCTTCCCGGATCCGGATTGCGTCACTAACCCGATTCTTGAACTCGACCTGGCCAAGGCTGGCGTGACGTCGATCATCTGGGCCACCGGGTTTGCCACGGATTACAGCTGGCTGAAGGTCAACGCGTTCGACGACAACGGCAAGCCGCAGCATCAGCGCGGAGTGTCGAGCGAGCCTGGGGTGTATTTCCTCGGCCTGCCATGGCAATCGCGTCGCGGCTCTTCGTTCATCTGGGGTGTTTGGCACGACGCCAAGTACGTGGCTGATCAGATCGCCATTCAGCGCTCATACCACGACTACCGCGATGCCCTGCAACGCGAAGCTGAAACCGCCCCCGTCGCGCATAAAACCACCGTCAGCGCTTAACGAATAGTTCTTCAGGAGCCTCAGATGTCCACGCCAACCCATACCCGTATTCGCATGTTCAACACCAAGGAAACCTACCCGAACCAGAGCCTGGAGAATGACCTGTGCCAGGCCGTGCGGGCCGGCAACACCGTTTATGTTCGCGGCCAGGTCGGCACCGATTTCGAAGGCAACCTGGTGGGCCTCGGCGACCCGCGTGCGCAAACCGAGCAAGCCATGCGCAACGTCAAACAGTTGCTGGAGGAAGCTGGCAGCGACCTCAGCCACATCGTCAAAACCACCACTTACTTGATTGACCCGCGTTACCGCGAGCCGGTTTATCGGGAAGTGGGCAAGTGGCTCAAAGGGGTGTTTCCGATTTCCACCGGGTTGGTGGTGTCGGCACTGGGGCAGCCGCAGTGGCTGATGGAGATTGATGTGATTGCGGTGATTCCTGAGTAAGCAGGTAGACCGAGTCGCGGCTTTCGCGAGCAAGCTTCGCTCCTACAGTAGATCGCTGTTTCATGAACGACCCTGATCATCTGTAGGAGCGAAGCTTGCTCGCGAAGACGCCCGCACAGACAACAACTTTGCCAAGGCCAACCAAGGAGCAAAACCATGACCTTCTCCATCGCCGCCCGTTGCCCCGAAACCGGTCAGTTCGGCATTGCAATCAGTTCCTCAAGCATCGCCGTCGGCGCCCGCTGCCCCTGGCTATTGCCCGGTGTCGGCGCGGTCTCCACACAAAATATCACCCTGCCATCCCTCGGCCCGGAAACCCTCGCCCTCATGGAACAAGGGCTCTCACCTGCCGAGGCTCTGGACAAGGCATTGACCCGCAACGGCTACAGCCAATACCGACAAATCACGGCGATTGACCACCTCGGTCGCACCGCGCATTTCAGCGGCTCAGAAACCCTGGGCAACCACAACGCCGTGTCGGGCGAGCAATGCGTGGCCGCCGGCAACATGCTCGCGGACCGAGCCGTGATCCAGGCCATGGTCGAGGCGTACGAACATGGCGAGGGCCAACTGACCGACCGCTTGCTCACCGCGATGAAAGCGGCGGTGGTCGCAGGCGGTGAAGCCGGGCCGGTGCATTCGGCTGCCGTTGTAGTGGTCGGCGAACTGACCTGGCCGATCATCAACCTGCGGGTCGATTGGGCTGATGAAGATCCGATAGGCAAATTGCAGCAGTTGTGGGACGCCTATCGCCCACAGGTCAAGGACTACATCGACCGCGCCCTCGCCCCCGACAAATCCCCTGGCTACGGTGTTGCCGGAGACGATCGATGAGCAACAGCCGCGATTTGCTTGAAGCCTTGGTGGCGTTCGACACCACCAGCCGCGAATCAAATCTGCAGCTGATCGAGTTCGTCCGCGACTACCTCGCCTGCTTCGAGGTGCCTTGCGAACTGATCTACAACGACGAACGCAGCAAGGCCAATCTGTTCGCCACCATTGGCCCGGCGGATCAGCCGGGCATCGTGTTGTCGGGGCACACCGATGTGGTGCCCGTCGACGGCCAGCCATGGACGGTTGCGCCCTTCAAGCTCACCGAACGCGACGGCAACCTGTACGGTCGCGGCACCGCGGACATGAAAGGCTATATCGCCTGTGTACTTGCCCTCGTCCCTTCACTGGTGCAAGCCTCGTTGCGACTGCCGGTGCACATCGCGCTGTCCTACGATGAGGAAGTCGGCTGTCTCGGCGTTCGTTCGCTTTTGAAAGCCCTCGAACAGCGCCCGGTCAAACCGATGCTCTGCATCATTGGCGAACCGACCGAGCTCAAACCGGTGCTCGGCCACAAGGGCAAGCTGGCGATGCGCTGCGACATTCATGGCGAAGCCTGCCATTCGGCGTACGCGCCGCTCGGGGTCAATGCGATTGAATACGCCGCCGAACTGATCGGCGAACTGGGGCGGATTGGCCACAGGCTCAAGGCACCGGAGCATCACGACACCCGTTTCGATCCGCCGTTCAGCACTGTGCAAACCGGCGTCATCTCCGGCGGCAAGGCCTTGAACATCGTCCCCGCCGATTGCCGCTTTGACTTTGAAATCCGCGCCCTGCCCTCACAAGACCCTGGCCTCGTTGCGCAGGAATTGCAGACCTACGCCGAGCAACAAGTGCTACCGCGCATGCGCGCCGTGAGTGATCAGAGTGAAATCCGCTTCAGTGAATTGTCGGCCTATCCCGGTTTGGCGACCGATGCGCACAGCGAAGCCGCTGAGCTGATCGCGGCATTTTCCGGTTCTGGGGAGTTCGGTACGGTGGCATTTGGCACCGAGGGCGGTCTGTTTGACGCGGCGGGAATTGCGACAGTGGTGTGCGGTCCGGGCAGCATGGATCAGGGTCATAAGCCGGACGAATTTGTCAGCCTCGAACAACTGAACGGCTGCGACCAAATGCTGCAACGGATGCTGCTATCAATCAGCCGCTGATCATTGGCCCGACGCTCAGGTGTACAGTCGGGCCAGTTCTTCCTGGCAGTAATCCACGAACAGCTGTACCGGTTTGGTCAGCTGCGACCTTCTCAACCATGCCGCCGACAGACCCGAGCCGGTCACGGTTTCGGCCAGCGGAATGCACACGACTTTCTGCCCGTCATAGGTGTATTCGGAAAACGGTTTGGTGACCAGAATCGAAAAGCCAAAACCGCGCCCGACCATCCCCCGCACCATCTCGATCGAAGGCGAGCTGAACACGATGTGTGGCGTCAGCCCACGCTCTTCAAAAATGCTCACGAAGTAGGTCCGGCTCGGCACCACGTCCAGCAATATCATCGGCTCCAGCACCAGGTCATTCAGCGACACTTTCGCCTGTTGCGCGAAGCGGTGATCCGCCGGCAACAAGGCGTAGGGCTGTTGCGGCGGCATCAGCGGCACTGTCTCAATCGTGCTGTCCAGATCGTGTTCGAACAGCATCGCCAGGTCGATGCTGCCGGCGGTCAGTGCCTGCACCAGTTCCTGCTGCTCGCCATCGCGAATGCGGATCTCCACACCTGGCCAACGCTCCTTGAAACCAGCAATCAAACGCGGCAGGTACAGCGGCGCCACCGTTTCAAAACAGCCAATATCGATCTGCCCCGCGACCACGTCGTTGTCCGCCAGCGCGTTCTGCTCAAACTCATGCGCGACCCGCAGCAGCTCCAGCGCCTTGCGATAAAACCGCGACCCACTCGGCGTCAGCGAAACACCCTGGGCGTGATGCCGGATAAACAGCTGCACGCCAAAACTTTCTTCAAGGTGCTTGATCGCCGTCGACACCGACGGCTGCGCGATATAAAGCTTGCGCGAAGCCTCCGCCACGCTGCCGCAGTCGGCGGTGGTGACGAAATACTTGAGCTGTCGCAGGTTGTAAGCGGCCATGGGGACCTCCAGACACAACACATCAAAATCAAAAAACTTCCGCGGAACACAATTACTGTAAGAGCTGGCGAAGCCTGCGGGATCAGTCGACGCACAACTCTGTGGCGAGGGGGCTTGCCCCCGTTGGGTCGCGAAGCGGCTCCAAAACCTGCAACCATGGTGTATCAGGTGCACCGCATGCAGCGGTTTTACGACTGCTTCGCAGCCGAGCGGGGGCAAGCCCCCTCGCCACAGGTAACAAAACCAGGCATTACGGAGTATCCAAGGACGCTCAGGATCAAGGCTGAACATACCCGACACATCAAAACCCCGGGCATATATTTTTTAAGGTTTGAAGCAACAAACTTACTAATTTATCTATCCCGACGCATTGCACATCATCGCTCCAACAAGAAAAGCGTCGCTCGCGCGGCGCTCACCGAAGTACGTCCACGTACTCATCCTTGCCTTGGAGTTCACCATGTCCACCGCAGCAACACCCTCCGCTCCGCTCATCGAAAAACACACGATTGGATACGTCCCCCCGGAAGATCGCCACGGAAAGGTAAGAGACCTGTTCACCCTCTGGTTCGGCGGCAACATCGCGCCGCTGCCCATCGTCACCGGCGCCCTCGGCGTGCAGCTGTTCCAACTGAACCTGGTGTGGGGCATCGTCGCCATTCTGGTCGGCCACCTGGTCGGCGGCGTGCTGATGGCCCTGCACTCGGCGCAAGGCCCGCAGATGGGCATTCCACAAATGATCCAGAGCCGCGCCCAGTTCGGCTCCCTCGGCGCCCTGCTGGTGGTGCTGATCGCCGGCATCATGTACATCGGCTTCTTCGCCTCCAACATCGTCCTCGCCGGCAAGTCCCTGCACGGCGTGGTCGACAGCGTGCCGGTGCCAGTGGGCATCGTCATCGGCGCGCTCGGGTCGGGCATCATCGGCATCATCGGCTACCGCTTCATCCACGTGCTCAACCGCATCGGCACCTGGGTGCTGGGCATCGGCATCGTGCTGGGCTTCGGCTACATCCTCACCCACGTACAGACCGCCGACTTCCTCACCCGTGGCAGCTTCAACATCTCCGGTTGGCTGGCCACCGTATCGTTGGCCGCGCTCTGGCAAATCGCCTTCGCCCCTTACGTGTCCGACTACTCGCGCTACCTGCCGAAAGACGTGCCCGTCGCCGCCACGTTCTGGACCACTTACCTCGGCTCGGCACTCGGCTCCAGCCTGTCGTTCATCTTCGGCGCCGTCGCAGTCCTCGCCACTCCCGTCGGCATGGACACCATGGACGCGGTCAAACTCGCCACCGGCTCCATCGGCCCATTGATGCTCGTGCTGTTCCTGCTCAGCGTCATCAGCCACAACGCCCTCAACCTCTACGGCGCCGTGCTGTCGCTGATCACCCTGGTACAAACCTTCGTCTACCGCTGGATCCCCACCGCCAAGAGCCGCGCCGTCCTCTCGGTCATCGTCCTCGCCGGCTGCTGCTTCGCCGCCGTCGGCGCCTCCGCCGACTTCATCGGCCACTTCGTCGACATGGTGTTGGTGTTGCTCGTGGTGCTGGTGCCCTGGACCGCGATCAACCTGATCGACTTCTATGCCATTCATAAAGGTCAGTACGACATTGATTCGATCTTCCAGGTCGATGGCGGGATCTATGGCCGATACAACCCGCAGGCGTTGTTGGCGTATGCGATAGGGATTGCGGTGCAGATTCCGTTCATGAACACACCGCTGTACGTCGGGCCGATCTCGGCGCACATCAATGGGGCGGATTTGTCCTGGGTGGTGGGGTTGTTGGTGACTTCGCCGTTGTACTGGTGGTTGGCGAATCGTGACACGGCTTACAGACGTCGGCTGTCTACCGGAAAACTGGCCAACAGCCTCTAACCCTGTAGGAGCCAGGCTTGCCGGCGAAGACATCCTCAAATACGCCATCGCCGGCAAGCCATTCCTCTGGAGCTGCCGAAGGCTGCGATTTTTTGATCTTCAGCGCCGAAAGCCGGACTCAGCCCAACAGATGGGCAAAGCGTGAATACTCGCCCCCCGGATTCAGGCATCATCGGTTATCGTTTTATCGACAGGGCTCAGCTAGCTCGTAGCTTTAAGTATGCGGACCGCACGTTCGGAGAAGTAATGTGATCAGCGCGAGTAAACCTGAATATTCGTTCGCACGGTGCAAAGAGCCGGGCGAGTTTGGTGTGACATCTGTCGTTTTGATTGGATTGGTCAGCACCGAGGGTGATGCGCTCTACCTGCTTATCAGATACGTCGACTACGAGACAGGCGTGGTAGAGGGTGATCACATTTATCATTCACTTGAAGAAGCGTTCGAGTCGACCCGTTCAGATTATGGGATTGGCCCAGGAGACTGGCGGAGTTTATCTGAGACAGAAATTGCTGTCGTAGATGCCCAAATCAGCTAACACCGAAATACTGGGGCAGACCACAATTTCAGAAACCGTTGACCGGAAAGACCGTGGTCCGATCAAGGCTACAATTTGGACATCCCCCCCACTGGAAAAGCTTGATGAGACAACGATTCCTTATACGTTTGATGTTCGAATGGGGTGGCGGGGTTCTGTGGTGCGGGAACGAAGCCGCACGCGAACAGTTTTCGGTAGGCCCAATTGAAGATCGACTGGCGCTTACTGACAAAACCCGAACGTGTCTGGACGAAATGACACATTGGCATGACACGTCCCTGAATTGGGACTACCCACCAGATCCCGGCCCTTGGGAAATGGAAGAGTACGAACGGTTTGATTCTGCCGCGAACGCTCTGCTCACGATTATCCAAACCGAACTTGGACCTGAGTATGAAGTGATTTATGAAAAATTATGAGGCAGACCATGATTTCAGAAACCCCTGAATGGAAAAATCGTGGACTGTCCAAAATTCAAATGCAAACTCGATCCGCGTAGGAGCTGCCGATGGCTGCGATCTTTTGATCCTGTCGCCAAGTCCCGGAATGGTCGGCATTCACTACGAACGCAACACCCCCATCGCCCGCCGATACTTCTCCACGCGCTCCAGATCGTCCCAGGACGGCTGCGCAATCCGCGACAAGTCGCTGTTCTCTTCCAGATCAGCCAGCTTCACCACCCGCCCGATCGGGTTCTTCGCCGCGCGCTCGACGAACGCCTCGTAGGACTCGCCCGGCACCTTGGTCACCGACGCAATCGCCGTCAGCACCGCTTCACTGAAACCTTCCTTGCGCAGATCGTCGACGCTGATGCCGCAGTCCTCGACCACGTCATGCAGCACCGCGACGATGCGCTCTTCCAGCGTGTTCACCCGCAGCATGACTTTCAGCGGATGCAGGATGTAAGGCGCCCCGCCCTTGTCCACCTGCCCTTCATGCGCCGCGGCGGCGATGGCAATGGCGCGTTCCAGTGTCTGACTCATGGGATTCTCCTTGGGTTAAATGCCGTAACGGCGCGGCCAGGATTTTGAAGTCTGCAAAATATGTAGGAATTTGCCCTTTGTGGCGAGGGGGCTTGCCCCCGTTGGGCTGCGAAGCAGCCCCAAACCCTGCTAGCCCGTTTCCTCAGACACACCGCAACGCCCGGTTTTGCGGCGGCTGCGCCACCGAACGGGGGCAAGCCCCCTCGCCACAGTGACCGCGTGTGGTCCTACAGCCCGGTTGCGGCTACCAAAATCACTGCCTAGAGTGGGTCTGTCGCTGAGCGAATTCAGCGATAGGGTTTCGCAGCCCCAAGAAGAGATGACCTTCACCGTCGAATGAAAACTCTGGCAAAATTCGCCGCGTTTCATTTCATGGCGGTTGTGCGTGGGAGACTTTCGAGTCTGCCGGGTTTAGGTCATCTCTCGGTCTGCGAACCCGCGTACAGCTGCCACCCAATTGTTTCGCAGCGAAAAGGTGGCACCTCTATTTACTTTCTTAGAGAACTACCAATGACCATGAACAACCCGCTCCGCCACTACTCCCCAATGTCCCACTTCGCCACCGACCACCCCGTCCTCCTCATCGACGCCGACGCTCCGATACGCGAACTCCACAGTTGCCTCAGCGAACGCCTCAACGCCGTCCTCAAATACCTCAACCTCATGGCCTGCACCAGCCTCCCCGACTACGCCGAACACGACATCAACACCGTCACCAACATCGCCCGGATCATGGTTCAGGATGTGAGCGATGTGTTTCGGGTGATTGAGCAGCGTGGGTTCGATACGCCCAAGGGGCAGTGATTAAATTTCAGTCGTAGAAAAACCGCATTACTGCGGTTTTTCTGCTTCCTGCTCCGACTCTGACAACAACAATCAGTAAACCTGCACCCGCCACAACTCCCGCGACGAAGAACCCGCCGACATCGGCAGTCGCCCATGCAACGTCCGATAGTTGTCGATCAGCACCAGATCACCCTCACTCCATTGATGAGCAATCAGGCACTCCGGGTCATAAACCAGTGCATTGACCTGTTCCAGCAACGCCTGCTGAGCCTGCTCGTCATGGTCCTGCACCGACTGGCTCAAGGTCTGCAATGTCGAGTCGGTGCCCTCTTGGTAGCGCAGGATGAGCTCGCCGCTGCGGGGGTGGTGATCCACCAGGCTGTACATGCGCGGCGAGCCGCCGAAGTAGGTCATTTTGGTGTAGTAGGTGATGTTCACGCCCTGCCATTGTCGGGCGACTTGCTGCCCGACTTTGCGCAGTACGTTACGGCTGTCGACGATGGTGGTCTGGCCCTCGCCCGGCTGCGGCGCGGTCTTGCAGTACAGCATGAATTTGCTGGCGCAGAATTTCGGGTTGCGTTGAACTTGCGCGTCGCTGTCGGGCAGCATGTTCAGGTCCCAGTGCAACGGAGTTTTTTCCAGCGAGTGCACCACGCCTTGGGGTTTGTCCGCAGGCTTGACCACGTGGACGGCACCGAAGGCCCATTCGTAGAGCGTGCCGAAGCGTTCGCAGCTGCGAGCAAAGCTATCCTGGTCGTCGAAACGGCAACCTTTGAGGCAGACGAAACCGAAGGTTTCCACCAGGGCTTCCAGCAGGCCGGTGGACAGTCGTTCGAACCCCAGCCCCAACGGGTCTCGCACCACCAGGCCAAACAGCGGAAGTTTTTGCAGTTCGTACTCGAAGCCTTGGGCCTGCGGGTTTTCTGTTTGATGGTAGAGCCATGGCCGCCCCTCATAGGTGACCAGCACATGGTGGTCGAGGTCGACCTGGGCGCGGGCGCGAAGGGTTTGGCCGCCATCCAGGTTGCACACCGGCACGGCATGCCAAGGGCTGTCCGCGCGGGTCAGCCCTTCGGCCAGGCCGAAGGTGAATTTGGGGCCGGCATTGCTGTATTGATGGACCGACAAGCGAATGTCATCGCCGAAGAAACGGTCCACTGCCGCGTTCAATGCGTGCCCGCGATACATCATTTGGTAGGCTTTGAAGTTGATTTGTTGCAGGTACTCGTCCTCGCTCTGCCCTTCTTCGCGGCACAGACGCAGGTCGTTGTAGAGGTGACTGCAGAGGTTGTCATGCGCCCGGCTGAGGGACTCATCGTCGCGGCTCTGCTCGATCAGGTCACCAAGGTTTTTCCACGGTAGACGGGCCTGCTTGATCAGGCTGGCGCGAACCGACTCGGCACTTTGGGCCTGGGGAAACAGGTCTTCCATGCTGACCCACTCAATCGTGTGGGTGGTGCACAGTTCACGCAACGCCCGGTTGTAAGCGGCGCGAACGTCGTCGGCCACGCCGACGATGTCATTGAAGGTCGTGCCGTCGCTGAGGATCGACACCACGCAGCCCGGTGCGTGCAACGCGGCGATGGCTTGGCCGAGTTGGTCGAGGCGCTCGATGGCCATGACCTCGCCGTAGTCCGGCAGCACGCCGAAGGTCTGGTCGCTGGCGTTTGGCGACTTGCAGGGAAAGCCTGGCAAAACCAGACGCACTGGCAGGCCCTGATCGAAGCAGTGCCCCAATCGAAGCGCCAGGTGTGCCCTGCCTTGTGTGTCGAAACAATCATCCGTGCCTTTGAGCAGATAACCGGCCAGCAAATCGCTGACGGCAGCGATCCAGGCATCTCTATGTTCCATAGAACAACTTCCTTGAGGGTGTGTGTATCAATAGGATTTGACGGTGTCGCCATGCTCGGTGAACGCATGCGCAGCCCCGCAGGCTCGCTGCAAAACGCGCAGCAATTCGGCCGGGTGTTCACAGCACAAGTTCGGGGCCTGGGTCTGCAAGTCTGGTGTCAGGCCATAACCCCAAGTGACTGCCGCCGAATACATGCCTGCAGCACGGGCCGTTTGCAGATCGATCTCCGTGTCACCGACGAACAAGCAGCGTTGCGGATCAACCGACAACCGCCGGGCGGCTTCCCATGCCACCTCCGGTTGCGGTTTGAGCGACCTGCCTGCGCGATGCCCCAGAATTGGCCCGAAAGCATTCTGCGGCAGCAACGTTCTGGAAACCTGCAACGCCATTTCCTCGGCCTTGTTGGTCACGATAGCCAACGGTAGCTGCAACTGTCGGCAGCCTTCGAGCAATTCCAAGACACCGCTGAATGGACGGGAAAATTGAACCAGGTTGTGCTGATAGAGCGCCACATAGCGCTGGTGCAAGGCGACCGCATCGACTATGCCAAACTGCGCGGCGACCCGCTCGCTCATCGCCGTGGTGCCGCCGCCGATATACCCCCGCACTGTTTCCGAGGTCAGCGCCGGGCAACCATGTTCGAGCAGCACTTGGTTCAAGCACCAGGTGATGTCGGGCAAGGTGTCGACCAGAGTCCCGTCCAAATCGAAGAGTACGGCTTCGACCCGCAACCGAGACGCCATCATTGAGCACTGGCGTAGTGACAAGGACGCCCCTTGCGGAACACCAGGCGGTGATAGCGCTCATCGACATTGCTGCGTTTTTCGAGGGTGACCACACCCCGTCGCTTGATGGCCACCGAATGCCAGGGCGTACGCCACAGGTCACTGGTTGGCACCAACCGGATACCGATCTTCGTCGAGACCGCCAGCTGCGGGTGAATCGACAGGCGCAGGCAATGCGGGTAACGCGCCTGCAACAGCGCACCCCAGGCTTCACTGCGCTGGATCACCCGCTGCGAGGCCGGTTTGGCGACCTTCTTCACTGCGTTGAGGCTCATGCCAGCGAATACTTTCAGTCCCGAGTAATCCTCGGAAAGAAAGCGATGGATGCCGCAGTACATCAACATCATGTGCGGATCATCCTTGAAGCGCTGCTGCAACAAGATCAATGACTGACCGTGCTCGATCATCATCTCTTCACGCATGGCGTCCAGACAATCCAGCTGTGGGTAGGCATCTTGGAGGTCGAAATGGGCGAACGTGCCGGGATAGTGCTGTTCGGCGTAGTCCTGGATAGCGTCGGTGTAGGCCTTAACGTCCGCATCGGGAACATGCACCAAGTCAGAGAACACATAGCCATCGGAGCAGATATGAATCAGCGCCCCCGGTGCGTAGATCTCCTGGATCTCTGTGCACAGGCGGTTTAACTCATCGATAGCATGATGTTCAGCAAGATCGGGCAGATGACTCAGGGTTTTCTTGCGGCTGGGCGATTTGCCGGGAAAGGCTGGCAAGACCATTTCAATCTTGCGACCGCTCTCGACCGCCTGCATGACCTTGGTCAGATGGGGCTCCAGCACCTGCGACGAAAGTTCGTGATCCTGCCCCGGGGCGAGGCTACGACGGCGAAACAGGCATTCGAGGATTTGCTCGGCAATGTTCATGTGTGGGGTGTTCTGATGCTCGTGCACCAGCTGACCGCACACCTGTTGAGCAACGGTGTTTGAACCCTGCATAGACAATCCCTTGTGTGGTGAACAACGGCCATCTTTTGGCCATCAACAGATATCCCTTACCTGCGGGCGGCTAAATTCCTACAAGTCGTGAGGGCTGTCAATCGTGGCAATCCGGAATATTACGGCACCGAAATCATCGAAAAACCCTCACACAGGCTCATGCAACGTCCAGGCTGGCAAGGCCATACTGCGGCCACACAAGTGTGTCTGGTCCTGATTCCATTACGCTCTCCTGAAAAAGAGATCGGAAGGTGTAAACCTTGTTCAGGACGGGACACCGTCCCCTTTTCTCGTTAGCCTGACAATCTGGTCAGTGC
This sequence comes from Pseudomonas sp. 01L34, assembly GCF_056400265.1. Classification (NCBI taxonomy): domain Bacteria; kingdom Pseudomonadati; phylum Pseudomonadota; class Gammaproteobacteria; order Pseudomonadales; family Pseudomonadaceae; genus Pseudomonas; species Pseudomonas sp. 01L34. The sequence continues at coordinate 12,204 of NZ_JBFTSX010000001.1, read as the reverse complement.
CGGCCACAGTTAGAATCAGCGGGAGGCTCAAAATTGAGTACGTTCGACAATGGACGACTAGATTTCCCGGACGGGACCACCTCATACACACTAAACGCACATATTGCCTGTCCGTTACCCTCAGCGGTGGGCCGATAAACAAGGCCGATATAGGCTTCATAGCTCTTGTTTTCTTCAAAGACAAAAAGCCGCGTGGCTTCGGGGCAGGACTGGTACGTACTGCCGTAACTGCCAGCGAAAAGCTTCAAACGTTCCAACAAAAAAGGCTTACCCGCAGGGACAAGGTATTCAGGGGCCATCTCGGTGTAGGCACCCTCAGCCATTCTCGTCGCCCCCAGATACTCCGGCATTTTCGGTGCGAAGCGCGTAACCATATTCAGTTGCTGTGGCACGAGAGGCATCTGTGGGTAGTTCACGCTAGGCTGATGCTCACCGAAAAAACGACCCGCCTTCGCCAACACCTTGGTATCTGCGCTACACCCCGTGTATGCATTGCCACGCACATAACCATTGGTAATCACCCGAAGCTTCGCCGTCGGAACGTCCGACGCGGGTTCGATGTAGGGTTCCAGTGGTTTGATGCTGCAGGCGGTGAGTAGAGAGAAGGTGGCGATGAGTGTTTTTTTCCTGAGGTCCATGTTCTGACTCTTGTACGAATTTGACTGCCATTCGGGACACCCATTAGCCGGTCTCGAGTCAAGGCTAATGGGCGTCCCCTTTTTACAACCTCTGCAAACTAATCAATAAAAAATTCCGCCTTCAACTTCCCTACAACTTCACGCATAACGACAAGCGGACAAGCACCACCTTGAGAATAGATGCTACATAAAGCCATATCTTCTGGATAACAAAAATCCGCATAGACCTCCTGAAGTCTATCAATCTTGCGCTCATCACTATCGTCTGACAAATCAATACACAGTAAAAAAGCCAAACGCCACTTATCCATATCAGCGACATCATCTGATATTTTTATTTGTTTTGAGACAACCCCAAGCAACTCATCATCACTTAGATATCTCCCTCCTGCGAGAACAGCAACATCCTCACTCTCACCACCGTTCAGAAGCTGACTGAAAGCATATTCAATAAGGAAAACGGGGACAGACCACGATTAAATTGAAGGAGCATTATCCAGCCCCTCGATAAATGTGGTCTGTCCCCGCTTTCGGACCACAAATAAATTGAAGGAGCAGTATCCCACCCTCGATAAACGTGGTCTGTCCCCGTTTTTCCTTTTTTCCTATATCACACATAAAGCAGTAATAACTTGATTGGGATGATCTTCCAGAGAAACTCCCCAGCCGGTAACTTCAAGCCCACCATAGTTTTCGTCGGTATAAAACCACTCTTCAGCCTCGTCAAACTCTAAAGTTGTAAATGGCAATAAATCCGAAACCAAACCACCCAAACCAATACTTTCCGGCAAGGCACCCTTATAAATTAAACTTTGAGCCTGCTCACCAGAAAAGCTAAAATCATAAACTTTAACAGCGCACACCTCACCACTTTTAATCACAACTGATAAAGCAGGGATAAATTTATTTAAATCATTAACAACACTTACATCCGCCAGAGCAAAAGAATAGCCACCACTTCCGCTTTCGTCCAAACTATAAAACTTTAAACGAAGCACTGGAGAGCCATCGAATTGGTATAGAGAGTTACTCTCATCAACCAAATACCCTAACAACACGCACTTCAATACATCCGCATCGACATGCAACGGTATTCCTGCAAGTGACACAGATGGCACAATTGGCGCCACCCACGATATTGAAAACTCTTTAGACAGGGTCATTTTGGCACCCACGTATTGCTAGCAGGGTTAAACATTACTTTTTGACCCTGTGGATTCAAGTAAACTGTATTTACATCATAAATAGGCTTACCCTCATAAAATTTCGGCCTATACGCCGCAGGATCAACCACTTTAATCTTACTCCCACCAATATGAGTCGACTGATTTACGCTATCAACAGTCGACGAGGGGAAAACGGGGACAGACCACGATTAAATTGAAGGAGCATTATCCAGCCCCTCGATAAATGTGGTCTGTCCCCGCTTTCTTGAAGACTCCAACCCTTACAAGTTTCCTCTGTGCCAAATAACTAACATTTACTCCCCTAAAAAATTGGACAGATTTAATTTCTGACCAACGGACAAACCAAACAAATAAATTCGCCCCCTTTCCTGTCCCCTTCCCTCTTTTCCCATCACCATCAGTGAAACTCAATGGCATCCAGAATAACTTGTAACTTTACCGGATCAGCGGCACCCCCAAAGTAATATTCATTACCGCCAAAATCTTTTAGATCTTCAGGAGCCCCCTTCCAATAAAGCACATAATAAACCTCATCAAAAATCTCTTCCAGCGCGCCGCCATCTTGAAATGTTGACACGCGAATATAAGGACCATAAACCTCATCCAATTGAACCAAAATTCGCTCGCCCGTTTTTGAGTCAATCATCTCATCAGTCCCACTTAATACTATTAAACCATTCCAACTCCGCTTTTATCGGAGCTCGCTTATCACCTTATTTATTCACAGCATCGTCAAATTTACCGATCTAGTGGGGATACAGGGATACAGGGATACAGGGATACAGGGACAGACCACGTTCAAATCGAAAGCGCCCTGCCCCAAAAAAAACGTGGTCTGCCCCCGCTTACTCCTTTCTATTCCTTTTCACGAAAGTCGACTTATCATATCCGGAGAACCAAATATCGAATACCCTTTTTCACAATCATCAAACTCACCCACCAAATCCAAAAGCATCCCCTTAACCGCGCTAATAGAGCAGATCAACTTAATATCTTTACTGATATCACCAGACCACTCTGCATTAATTATATCTTTAGCTATATTTGCTTCCGGCAAAAAAACAATGTAGGAGCACTGCTCGCTCAGTAGAATTTTAACAACAGACTCAACAGAAACATTCGAGATACGTACTGCTCCTGAAAACTTAACCCCTAATACACTCTCAATTGAGCTCTCTTGAAAGTCACTTCCACCCAAAACATCAAAACCACGAAACTTCAAAGCAGCCCACAACCTTCTATGCCATACAACTTTGGTATTCGGTTGCCAAGCAGAGTTTCTAACAATCAACCACCCCTCCCAACCAGAAAACCCAGCACCCACCAATATATATATATCCCTAAATAGCCTCAGCATCGCCTCCAACGAAGGACTCTCAAGCAACCAACTTCGCGCTGAAACACCAATATCAAAATCCGGTATCACACCATGAACATTAATTACTTCATTATCCGAAAAAACATCAGTCACTCGTACAATCCGAACGCTAGTAGTCATAATGATTTCCTGGCTGATCGTTAAAATGTGGACCGCGATTTTGTGAGTTTCCGTCACCGAAATCGTGTCCTCCAGCATCATCACGGATTCTAACTGTTTTAATACCTCCGCCAGGTGTCGGAACCTCAAATTCATAAATGGTCCCTGGCTGAGGGTTGCCGCGCTTATCGACGTTCGGCAATACGCGACTTGGTTGCTGGCTTGTCGGGATACCTGATTGACGCTTGGCTTCGTTAAAAGCGCCACTTCGACCAGCTCCAGGAGGACTCATGTCTTTTGGGGGGACGCCCGCCTTCCCGCCTCCCTTACTAGGGAAAATGGCTGCTCCCAGTGTCGCAACACCTGTCGCTAATTTAGTCCATATTCCACCCTCGCCCCCCTGAATATCCGCGGCAATGGCCCCTGCGGAGCTTAGATTCCCTTCCTGTACATGACCTACGTAGAAAGCTGCCCCCCCCTTACCTTCAGCTCTCAGTTGCTCAATCAGTGCTGTCAGTTTCTGATCATCATCCACCAGGCCATGAGCAATTGCTTGACAGATTTCGGGGGACCGCTTGCAAAGCTCATCACGCTCCAGCTCACGCTGCTCGTCGAGGGCGGTGTATCGATCTCTAACAGCTCGCTTCTCTTCCTCAGTCTCCTTGCTATCCATTTCCGCCAGCATTTCTTTCACCTCACGGTGATAGAGATAGTTGTAGGTCGTGGCATTCTCCGCAATGTTGGCTCCCTGCTGAAGATCCCCATCTACCGCCGCAGCAGCCACAAGCCCCGTCAACTGCGACATCATTACTTGCAATTGATCGTTGCCATTCGCAAGGCTGATCAGCTGATTCATCATCGCTTCGTTGAGCCCCGCCGCCGCTGCGCCAGTGGCAAAATCGCCCCCCATCGCCTTCGATAGCAAGCCGCCCATCAACGCATGAGCGACTACTTTCTCGAGACTGCCTTCCGGGAACTTGATCGTAATGTCGCCAATCCAGTTAAACCCGGTAGCCATGGCCACATTGCCCGCCTCCCCCACCAGTGCCGCACCGAGGTTGTCGCCAAAACTGCCGCCCCCAATGGCGGTTGAGATGCCGCTGGAAATCACCGCACGCCCAGCCACCCGTGTCGCAATGTCGGTGAAGTTGGTACTGGTGAGAATGGACTTTGTACCTTCCGACGCACCGGCAAACCAATTGGCGTCCGCGTAATCGAGCATGCCCGCAGTAAATCCAGCAATGGCGGCGCCTTTGAGGCTGTCAGCACTGAATGTTTCCTTGAATGCCGCGCCCAGGTTGCCTTTATTACTGATGGTGCTGGTGACCGCAGTGGTCGCCAGGCTGGTGACAACTGCTCCCCCGGCGCCAGCGCCCACCGAGCCCAGTCCCGCCGGCCCCATGATGAAAGACATCAGGATGGCGATGGCGATTTTTGCGCCGGCACCAAGCCCTGAGGTGTCATACTTAAAGCTCTCGTGAATCTCCTTCACCTGACGCCAGTCGATGTCGCCTCGAGCCTCAGCCTCTTTCATCCAGGCAAGGGCCGGGTCGGCTTTCACCATGGCGTCAATGGTCTGGCTGACGCTTTGCTGGTCGACTTGTTTGATGTCGATGCTGATCTGGCCAGCCGCTTTGATCACCAGTCGTCCCTGGGCGACGAGTTGACTCTGACGGAGGGTTTCATCCGTGGTGCCCGAACCTTTGGCCTTAAACCAGGCCAGATCCCCATCGCTTTTGGTATGGCTCTCGTCGTGAAGGTCCTTCACACCTTCAAACGTGATGTTTCCACCACTGTCGAGAATGATGTCCTGATCACTATTGAGCTTCGCCACCTGATACCGCTGATCCCCACCACTGGACAGCGTCAGGTCACCACCGGACTTGATCTGCGTACCGATGTGGGTGATCTGCGTCACTTCATCGTGCTGGGTCTTTTTACTGCCCCAGCTGCCGCTTTTTTTCATGTCGTACAGTGTGTAGTCGCGGTCCTGTGCAGCCAGCAGTTGCAGGTCGCCGTCGGCGTGCAGGTAGGCTTCTTTGCCGGCGCTGATATCGCTGGCAACCAGGGTCATGTCCTTACCGGACTTGAGGGTGAGTTTGCCGCCGGCCTCCAGCGTGGTGCCGATCTGGCTGACGTGGTCTTCCTGGCGGGTTTCCTTTTTGTCCTTGAAGTAGCTGTGTTGTTCGTCGGCGGCGGTGGCGAACAGCAGGTCGCCCTTGGCGTCCATCGTCACGTCGCCTTTGGCGTCGAGCTTGCTCGCCACCACGGTCACGTCGCCGCCGGAATTGACCGTCAGGCCACCGCCCGCGCTGACGCTGGCGCCGTGCTGGGTGAGGGTTGAGTCGAGGAAGTCGGTACGGCTGTCGGAGTGGCGCTCTTCTACGGCGGTGATGCTGACATCGCGCTTGGCATCGATGGTCATGTCGCCACCGCTTTTCAACACACCGCCGGTGTTGAGGACGTCGCGCCCGGCGTTGATCACCAGTTTGTTCGCGGCCTCGATGCGGGCGGCGCTGTCCACGAAGTCGCGCGCGTGGCTGTAGTCGCCGACGCTGCTGTCGTGGGAGGTCACCGTGCGTTCGTTGACGACGTCGCCGTTCGTGGCCTTGAGCGTCACGTCTCGCCCGGCAATGATGCCCCCCGCCTTGTTGGTCAGGTTATTGGTGGCGAGCAAGTTCAACCGTTCCCCGGCCTCCACCAACCCGCTGCTCACCAGATCATTCTTGGCCGTCGCCTCCAGGTTCTGGCTAGCGCGCAGAGTGCCGGCGTTGTTCAGGTTCTTGCCGGCGATCAGGGTCACGTCGCTGCCCTGGATCAACGCGCCGTTGGCGGCGAGGCGGTTGTTGGCGTTGGCCAGGTACAGCACCGGCACCAGGACTTTTTCGCCGTTCACTTCGTGTTCTTCGAGCCAGACGATGTCGTGGGTCAGGGCCGCGACTTGCTGTGACGTGAGGGTTACGCCGAGGCTCAGGTTGAGTTGGCTCTTGCTGGCGATGGCGTTGTTCATCAGGTACTTGAAAACCGCCTCGTCCGAGGTCTGGCCGTCGATGAAGCGCTGGCCGGTGCGGGCGACCACGGCTTGCTGGATCAGTTTCTGCTCGTAGAGGCCGTCGCCCAGGCGCTTGGCGCTCTGGTCGGGGTTGTAGCCCAGGCCGGACAGCAGGTAGTCCGAACTCATGAATTGCTTGAGGTCGGTGAGTACCGGGTTGGTTTCGATCAGGTATTTGTGCGGTTGGGATTTGCCGGCGTTGCTTGGCAGACCTTGGACACGGTTGAGGGTGACCGGCGTAGACGATGCACCGGCGGTGACTTTGCCGCCGCTAAGCGTCCAGCTCTGCGGGCCGGTCGAGGTCGGGGCGCTGCTGCCTTCCTGGCTCAGACGGAACAGACCGTTCTGGCTGGTGGGCAGGTTGAAGCCGGGAAGCGTGAGCGGGTTGACTTGTTGCTGGGCCAGATCCGGCGACAGTTGCGCGTTGATAGTTACCGGCGTGGAGTAGCCGTTGCCGGCCCCCGTGTCAGTGTTGGTCTTTCCACCAGCGACGTAACTGTAATAAGGACGCACCACACTGTTGTCGATGGTTTGCGTCGCGTTGAGTGAAATGCTGCCGCCGGCCTGGATCACCGCATCATAGGAACTGCCGGAGCCCGCTACCGTGGTGGTGCTTTCGGTCAGCATGCCGCCGCCCAGCAGGCTGATGAAATAGCTCAGATCCGACTCGACAGTGGCCGAGGGTGTCGGACTGTTTTTATCGTTGAAAGCCGCCGCCGCGGGCACCGTGGCGAAGATTTGGTCGACGTAGTTCCAGAAAGTGCGCTTGGTGATGATGTCCTGCTCTTGCAGGCCGGTGTTATTGATCGTGTCGGCAGTGACGGTGATGTTGCCTGTGGACGCGATGGTGCTGCTGGTGTTGTTCAACGCCTGAGCGTTGATCGTCATGTTGCCGCCGCTGGTCAGACTCGCGGCCGCGCTGCTGTCAGAGACCTTTAGGCGGTCGGTCTCGGCAATCTCCCAATGGCCGTTACGACGCGATCCGCTACGGAAGTCGCACCCCGCAATCGGGATCAGATTGCAATCCAGCTCGGTGATAACCACCGAGCTTTTCTCATGCGCGGTGTATTCCAGAATGTCCCGTACGTTGTTCACGGTCAGGGCATTGATGGTCAGGTCCTGCGCGCTGTAGATATCGCCGGAACGGTTGTCCAGCAAGTCGGCCTTGCCGCTGTCGCGGTCCCGGCCGATATGCACGTTGCTCAGGCCATAGACCTGGCCATAGGCGTTGGTGAAGCTGGACAGCAGCAGCCGCATATCGCCGCCACTGGAAATCAGGCCGCGACTGTTGAGCAGTGCGCCGGTGGTGAGGGTCAGGTCTTTACCGGAACCGATCGTGCCGTAGTTGTTAAGGTTGGCGGCGCTGATGATCAGGTCGCCGCTGGAGGTCAAACGGCCCTGGTTGTTCAACTCGCCATTGATGTTAACCGTGGTATTGCCACCACCGGCGATGCTGGTCGCCGCGTTGAGGGTCAGTTGATTGGCTTTGAGTGTCAGATCACCGAGGCTGCTGGTGCGACCATTGCCGCTGTAGTTGCCCCAGAGGGTCAGATTGAGTTTGCCATCGCTGGCGATCAAGCCATCGTTATTCCAATTGCCGCCGTTGCCGGTCAATTGGCTGACCGCCAACAATTGGCCGCCGGATGTCTGATTGAGGCTATTGACGTTGACGGTCAGGCGATCGGCCTGGATCACACTGCTGTTGGTCCAGCCGTCGGCGTTGAGCGTCAGGCTGCCACGGGTGACGAAGGTGCCGCCGGCGCTGCCGATTTGACCCGTCGCGATATCGAAAATACCGGTACCGACGTGCAGCACGTTGCCGCTGACGTTCAGCAAACTACCGGCAGTGAGGGTCAGGTTGGTGTTGGCGGATTCCACGGTGCCATTGCGGTTGTCGAACAGGCCCCCGATGGCGAACGCGGTTTTACCATTGTCGCCCAGTGCGCGAAGTTGACCGGTCTGGTTGTCGAGGCTGGCGGCGGTGATGGTCAGCGTGCTTTCACTTTCGATGATGCCCAGGCGGTTGTTCAATGCACCGCGCAGGCTCAGGTCGATCTGTTGCCCGCCGATCTGCCCGTCGTTGTCGCCGCTGTTGTCGAAGTTATTGCCGGTGACGCTGACCCGACCCTTGGCGTAGAGGCCGCCATTGCGGTTGTCGAAGTTGCCGTTGGTGCCGGTGTCGACGATGGCGTCACCGGTTTGCGCGGTGATACGCCCGCCATAGTTGTCGAGGCCGGCCAGTGCCTTGAGGTTCAGGCTCTGGGCCTGAATGACCCCGCCCTGACGGTTATTGTTCAGGTCATAGCCGTTGCGCAGTACGCCAGAGATATGGCTGCTGAAGGCGCCTTGCAGGCTGGAGAGCACACCGCCACGGCTGTCGAGGCTGGCGGCGGTGATGTCGAGGTTGCCGCCCTTGGCAACGATGCGCCCGCTCTGGTTATCGATGGCGCCGCCGGTTTTCACCGTCAGGTCGCCCTGGCTTTGCAGGGTGCCCTTGGCGTTGTCGATGCTGGCGGCGTTGAGTGTCAGGCCGGCGTTGCTGCTGAAGATCTGACCGTTGGCGCTGTTCTGTACGACGCCACTGGCCGTGATCGTCAACAATTCACTGGCCGCGACAGTGCCGCCATTGCGGTTATCGAGGCCACCGGTCAACAGGCTCAGCAAAGCCTGGCTTGCAAGCTGGCCGCCCTGGTTGTCGACCTGCTGCGCGCGCTGAATCACCAGCGGGCCGTTGCTCGCCAGTTTGCCGCTGGTATTGGTCAGGGTGCCGAGCAAATCGAGGGTGATCGCGCCCTTGCCCGCGAAGGTACCGGTGCTGTTGTTCAGATCGGTACCGGTGAAGCTGATGTCCTGCTGGGCATTGATGGTTGCATCGGCGTTGCTGAGGGTTTGGGCCTGGATATCCAGAGCGGCGCCGCTGTCGATCAAACCACCCTGGGCGTTATTCAGTGTTCCGGCAATGACTAAAGTTTGCGCACCGGCACTGGAAAGAATGCCGTTGTCGCTGTTGTCGAGGCTGGCCGCCGTGACCTTCAACGTGCCGTGACTGACCAGAGCGCCTGCGTTGCTGTTACGCACAGCGCCGGTGAGGTCCACCAGCACGTCACCGTCGCGGCTCGACAACGTGCCCTCATTACGGTTGTCGAGGCTGCCGCCTAGAAGGCTCAGGCTTTGCCAACCGGAAATCAGTCCATGGAGGTTAGTGGTGGTATCGGCGGTGAGGTCCAGTTGCTGACGGCTGATGAGTTTGCCGTCGCTGTTGTCCAGGTTGCGGCCCGTCAGCGTGTAGCTTTGGCTGCTGGAGAGTTCACCGCTGCGGTTGTTCAAGTCCCGCAGGTTGCGGATGCTCAGTTGACCGGTGGTGGTGATCAGGCCGTTGGCGTTGTTCAGGTCGCCCATGACGCCGCTGAAGTCGATGGTAATGGCGCTGCCGAGCAACGAGCTACCGTTCTGATTGTTCAAACTCGCCGCGTTGATGTTCAGGTTTTGGGTGGCGTTGATCAGCCCCTTGTCCTGGTTATCGAGCTGGCCGGTAACCCGAAGATCGAGGTTGGTGCGGCTGGTAAGGGTGCCCTCGTTGTTGTTCAGGCTTCCGGCCTGTACATCGACGCTTTGCGCCGCGACCACGCCTTTGACGTTGGTCAGGGACTGCTGCACGCGCAGGGTCACGGCCTGGTTGCCGAGCAGTTTGCCGTTGCTGTTGTCGAGGCTGTCGGCCGCCAGCGTGAACGCTTGGGCACTGGATATTTCGCCGTTGCGGTTGTCCACTTGCGCGAGGTTTTTTAGCACCAGCAACGGGGCGTTAATCAAACCGTTCTGGTTGTTCAGCTCGCCGTGATTCAGATCCAGCGCCAACGACGTAGCGCTGGTGAGCTGCCCACCATCATGCTGATCGAGACTGGCGACACTGGCGGTCAGCGCTTTGTTGCTGGCAATCCGGCCCCCGCTGCTGTTATCGACCTTGCCGGCATTGAGGCTCAGGGCGTCGAGGCTGGTGAGTTTGCCGCCCTGATTATTCACCGTCGCCGTGGCGGTGATGCTCAAGGCCTGACCGGCGTTCACCAGCCCTGCCACGTTATCCAGAGTCGCCATGCGCAACGTCGCGGCGGCCAGGCTCGAGAGTTCGCCAGCGCGATTGTTCAGATAACCAAGGGTGGCGTTGAGATTACCGGTACTGGTAATCAGACCATTGCCATTGAGGACCTGATTGGCCGCGAGATTGAGACTGCCGTTACTCAACACCCGACCTTTGTTCTGGTTATCCAGGGTCCCGGCGGTGATGTTGGCGGTTTGCCCGGCGCTCAGCGTACCGCCCTGGTTAGTCAGGGTCTGCGCGGTATTCGCGGTGAGATTGCGACTGGCAACCACGCTTTTGCCGCTGTTGTTGAGATTCTGCGCGCTCAGGCTCACATCGCCCGTGGCATTACGACTGGTATCAGCATTGACCCCGGCTTCGATGATGCCGTTGTTGGTCAGCACACCACCGGCACTCAGAACGATGCTGTCTCGCGCCGCAAGGGTTTGCTGGTTTGTCAGGTTGCCTTGGGTTTGTACGTTGACGGAGGTGCCGGCATAAACCGGGCCTTGGGCATCAAGGCTGGCGGCTTTGACATTCACCGCACCGGCAGCAGAAGTCTGCGCCAGGCTGAGATGGCCATTGGCATCGATCTGAATATCGCCACCACTGGCCGCGAGGTTGCCATCGAGTTTCACCCCGACCCCGGCCTCGGTGCCGACCAGTTTGATCGCCCCGGCGTACATCCCGCCCAACGCGGAGGAGTCGATCGCCAGTTGTGGTTTGACACTGCCGTCATCGGCGCGAGCAGTGGCGTTGAGGCTGTCGGCGTTGACGTCGTTGCGACCGGCAACGATGGTCAGGTTTTTCGCCTGAATCTCGGCGTTGATCTTCGCGCTGCGGGTGATGATTTCGAAGCTGTCGACGTTGTTGGCATTGAGCCCGACGCCATCAATCGTGACGCTACCCTGATCGACCTGAAAGCGATCCAGTCGACCGTTGTCGAGCACCGGTTTGCCGGTGGTCAACGTCACGCGTGGCGTGTTGATGAAACCGCAACCGTTGCAGCTGATGCCGTACGGGTTGGCGACGATGACCCGCGCCGATTGCCCCGCCACTTCGGTGTAACCGCGCAACTGGCTCGGGCTGCCACCGACGACTTCGTTGAGGATGGTTTGCGCCGCGGCCCGGTTGGTCAGGTTGGGGTTGCCGACGATGATGCCGCCCAGTTGCGTCGCGCCGGTCTGCGCGGCGACGTTGTTGAGGATGACGCCTTGGGTGCCGACGTTGTAATCCTGAAACTGGTTATGCGACAGGCCGGTGCCGTTGGGGGTGGCGATCTGGATGATCGGCACGCCATTGCCCGCCTGCCCGAGGCTGGTGCCCGGTGTAGCCACGACGATGCCATCGGCCTACGCCCACATCGGTTGCCAGAACATCACGTTGGCCAACAGGAACGCCAGTCCGCGCTTGGGCATGCCCAGGAAGTGCTCGCGGGTTTTCACGGCGGCAGAAGGTTGGCGAGCGAGAAAAGCGTAGTGGCGAACGTCCATGTGAAAGGTCCCGATGCAGCGAAATTAGAGGAAGAAATCCASGCGGAARTAGATCGGCGCTTCGCGCTCGGTCAGSRYGTCMGGRCGTTCCAGGGAATGGGCAAARGTCACGCTGGCGGCCASRTGCTGACCYCGGGCGAACAACTCCACGGAATCGCTGGACATGCGCCCGTGCTGATCGCCGTTATAGCGGTCGCCACGGATCACACCCTGGTCGTAACCGAGGCTGGTGCCGTACTCGGCGAACACCGGGCGCAGCCATTCCAAAGTGATCGGATGGCT